>NZ_SCMX01000002.1 GCF_005503625.1 Cupriavidus sp. 2SB
GTGCTGGAAGGCGTGGGATCGCCCGTGGCACCCGCCGAACTCACGTGGGCGTTGATCATGGCGGCCCAGCGCCGCATTCCGCAGTACGTGGCCAGCCTCAAGCATGGCGCCTGCGCCACCCGCACCGCCCGCACCCGAGCCACCCGCACCGGCCGCCCCATCGAATGCTGCCCCGCGTGCCGTAGGCATCGGCGAAATGGCCTGTTCGCAGCCCAGCCCCGTGTATCCGCGCCAGTCGCAGCGCATGGGTGAAACCGGCACGGCGGTGGTACGCCTGAACTTTGACGAAGCGGGCAAGGTCATCAAGGCCGTGGTGTCGAAGTCCAGCGGCTCCGAACGGCTTGACGAGGCAGCGGTGACTGCGGCGAAGAACATCCGCTGCAAGCCCTACACAGAAAACGGCCGTGCGCTGGCTGTGACGGCGCAGCAGCCGATCAAGTTCGAGCTGAACTAATTCCCCCGGAAATTTCCGACATACCTAAACACTGACTTTTTCAGGAACCACCATGCAGGACCTCGGACTCTCACACGTATGGGCGCAAGGCGATTTCGTCATGCGCGCGACCGCCATCATTCTGCTGGTGATGTCGCTGTTGTCGTGGATCGTGATTCTCACCAAGGCGTGGGATCTGGTCCGCCTCAAGAAGATGGCGCACGGCGCCGAGAAGCGCTTCTGGCACTCGGACGATTTCGATCACGCCCTGGACACGCTCGGCGCGAGCGACGCCAACCCCTTCCGCACCCTGGCCCTGACCGGCAAGGAAGCCGCGCAACACCATCGCGCCAGTGCACCGCAACTGCACGACGCGCTCGATATGTCTGACTGGCTGACCCGTTCGCTGAAGAGCGCGATCGACGAAGCCGTGTCGCGGATGCAATCCGGCCTGGCTATCCTGGCGTCGGTCGGTTCTACCGCACCGTTCGTCGGCCTGTTCGGTACGGTCTGGGGCATCTACCACGCCCTGATCGGTATCGGCGCCTCGGGCGTTCCGACCATCGACAAGGTGGCTGGCCCGGTGGGCGAAGCGCTGATCATGACCGCCTTCGGCCTGGCAGTGGCAATTCCCGCAGTGCTGGGCTACAACGCCCTGAGCCGTGGCAACAAGGGCGTGATCAGCAAGCTGAACCGCTTTGCGCACGACCTGCACGCCTACTTCGTGACCGGCGCGCGTCTGCGTCCGGCTACCTCCGCTGCCCGCGCTGCCGCCGACGACGCTTCGGTGCGGCTGGCGGTCAAGAACTAAGCGCAGCGCGCTGAAGGAAACGCATCATGGCATTCGGCACACTCGACGGTGACGATGATGAAGTGATGAGCGAGATCAACATGACGCCGCTGGTCGACGTCATGCTGGTGCTGCTGATCATCTTTATCATCACGATTCCCGTCATCAACCACGCGGTCAAGATCGACCTGCCGCGGGCGACTAACCAGCCCAACGACACCAAGCCCGTGAACATCAACGTCTCCGTCGATGCGCAGGGCAAGGTGTTCTGGAATCAGGAAGAAGTGGATCCGGCCCAACTGGAGCAGCGCATTGCAGAAGCCGCGCTGCTCCAGCCGCAACCCGAGCTGCATCTTCGCGCCGACCGCGACGTCAAGTACGAGAAGGTGGCCGAGGTGATGGCCGCCGCCCAGCATGGCGGACTCGGCAAGATCGGCTTCATCACCGAACCGAAGCGCTGATTCTTTCGGCAACACTTGGCTCGGTTGTAAGAGGGCACCCCTGGCGGGTGCCCTTTTTCATGGGCGCGAAGTACCGATGCCCTCACAGATGTAACGACATGCAAACTTCACGCATCGCCCCCTTGTAATGATAACAATTCTCATTTATGATCATTTCCATCGTGATTTGCCCGGCCGCTGTGGCGAATCGCAACCCTGACACCCAGTGATCCGGTGAATCCACCAACCCACTGAAAGCTTCGAACGGAGAAGACCATGAGCACTCTGAGCCTGCCGCTGTCGCAACCGCGTGAAGTCACGCGCCGCCGCCTTTCCCTGCGCCGCGTGGAAGTTGCACCGCAGGCGCGTCGCGAGGTATCTGCTGCTCCCTCCGCACTGGAATCGGTCAAGTCAGTGGTCGCTGCGCTGCCCGCACGCCTTGAGGCCCTGATGCGCCAAGCGCCTGCCAGCAATACCGACACACCAGCAATGCCGCTGGAAGCCATCATGCAAGGCGCCACGACGCTGCCGATCCTGCATAACGGCGATGTCTACACACTGCGCGTGACGCGCTATGGCAAGCTGATTCTGACCAAGTAATCTGCGCCGACCCGATTGCAACGAGCAGGGCCGGACGGGCTCTAACGACTTTTGTGGGGACCACCCTTCGATGGGTGTTAGGCAGTAGCCAGACGATCGGATTCAAGCGGTACGGCAGGATTCCAAACCCCTTGCCGCACCGCCCGATGCCAGCCATGCCACCTTTTTATACCGCCCCGCAGGCATTGCGCCTGCGGGGGCTTTTTACTTCTGATGACCGCTGACGGCCGGAAGATCAGAGACCCAGGGCAGCGATGCCCGCGCGTGCGATCTGCGCGTCTTCAGTGGACTTCACGCCGGAGACACCCACTGCGCCCACCACCTGATTGTTCGCAACGATAGGCACGCCGCCTTCCAGCATGCCGTGCAACACCGGCGCGGTCATGAACGAGTAGCGGCCGTTATTGATCATGTCTTCGTAGATCTTCGACTCGCGGCGACCCAGCGACGCCGTACGCGCCTTTTCCGTGGCGATGTAGGCGGAGATCGGTGCCACGCCGTCCAGACGCTGCATGCCGAGCGGATGACCACCGTCGTCGACGACAACAATCGTGACGGCCCAGTTATTGGCCTTGGCTTCTGCCTCCGCAGCAACCAGTACTTTCTTCACGTCATCTGCCGTCATTACGGTTTTTTGCTGCATACCTCTCTCCATCGGTTCAGGGTTGAGGTCGCAGTATATCGCGCGAGCTTCTCGCGAAAATGCGAAAGCACTTCGCACGGCAGTTGAAAGTCCTTCACCTGCATACCGCTTGACTGCTTCCGTCCAAATGAAAAGACCCGCGTTTGCGGGTCTTTTCGAATACTGTCCGGCGCCGGCAATTCACGCACCGTCCGAGAACGCGTCGCGCCTGTCATTCACCCGGGCGCCATCCAGGAATACGTCGCGCTTATCGACGGCACGCGCACCGTCGGTGTAGGTGTCACGCGAATCCGCAACGCGCTGGCCACCGCTGTAAACATCGTATTTGACCGGTGCGGCAAACGCCGAAGCCGACAACCCAGAAAGTGCGCCGATAACGGCGAGCGTAGCAATGCGAGATTTGACGGTCATATGATTCCCCTTCTTGCGAGTTTCGGACAATCGCCGCGCCATCAGCCAGTTGTATCTTGTATCGCTGCTGTGGGGGCGGCGGCATCTCTTCCATATTAGGGAGAAACCCTCGGAGAACGTTGAGTCCCCTTGACGCGTAGCGTCAAAAACTTTGAGCGACGAATTGAGTGGGGAACTGACAACTCAGACGTCCAAACACGGCATGTAGGAATCCACGAAGCGGCGCTTTTTCAGAGAAAAGAAATAGAAAAAGCCCCGACAGGGGCTCTTTCATCAAATCTAAGCGAGGTGTGAAAGGTTCGAAACCGGTCAGACCTGTATTAGCGATGACCGTGGCCATGACCATGTCCATGTCCATGGCCGTGACCATGACCCCGACCATGCCAGCCAGGACCGTAGTAGGGCCGAGGACCGTAGTAGCGCGGACCACCGCCGTAATAACGCGGACCGTAATAGACCGGCGCAGGGCGAACCACCACTGGGGGCGGGCCATAGTAGACCGGTGCCGGTGCAACAACCACCGGGGGCGGAGGCGCATAGTACGCGGGTGCTGGCGGGTAGTAGGCAGGCCCGCCTACCACGACGCCCGGGACGCCGATCGCGACGTCAACGTTCACACGCGCCATTGCAGCGCCCGACGCCAGCGCGGCGGCTACACCGAATGCTGCGAACAACCAACGTTTCATGATCGTGCCTCTACTGTCAGGGATTCTGATATCGCTATTGTACGAGGCCCCCGTCTTTGAGGTGAAACGGAGGTATCGACATTGTTACCGCCAGTAACAGCGAGATCACATCGAACAGTGAGCTTGTCGCGACGCCTGGGCGAGGTTTCGGCTTGCTTCCCAAAGGCGAAGCCACCACAATACCGGGCTTGCCGTGCGGCCGTGGAGAAATTGGTAGACTCAGCAGACTTAAAATCTGCCGCTCTTACGGGCTTACGGGTTCGACCCCCGTCGGCCGCACCACTTCCCTCCCCTTCCCTCTCCTCGGCCAGTCACACCAGCCATGCGCAGAGCACTGCGCCCGCACCCATCAGGAAGACGAACAACAGGCCGGCAAGCGCCAGCGGCTTGCGTCCAGCGCGTAGCAGATCGCTAATGCGAGTATGCAGGCCGATCGCGAGCATCGCGCAGGCCAGCAGCCAGTTGTCGAAGGCCACCAGCGCAGGCTTCCACTCTGACGGCACCAGGGCAGCCGAGTTCAGCGCCATCACGGCAACGAAGCCCACGGCAAACCACGGTACCGAGCGCAGCAGCCCGCGCAGATTGCGATGGCCACCTGCTTCCTGCGACCAGCTTGTACGCGGCCACAGGGCCATGATCAGCAACAAGGGGCCAAGCGCCAGCACGCGCACCATCTTGGCGACCACCGCCGCATCAGCCGTGGCGTCATTGATCATCTTCCCCGATGCGATGACCTGGGCCACTTCATGTAGCGTGGCGCCTGTGAAGATCCCGAAGGCGCGATCGCTGACAGCCACGTGCCAGTGTTGCGTCAACAGTTCATGGATCCACGGGTACAGCAGCATGCCGGCAGTGCCAAACAGAACGACTGTCGCCACGGCCACGGCAGTCTGCCGATCGTCGGTGCGGACCACCGAAGCCACGGCAATCGCAGCCGCCGCACCACACACGGCACTTCCCGCACTGACCAGAATAGCCTCGCGACGACTCAAGCCGAAGAAACTCGACCCCACCCAAGTACCAAAGAGCAGCGTCGCGACCAACATCATCAGCGGCACCGCTACCCCGCCGACACCAAGCGCCGCAATCGCGCCAAACGTCAGACGCAGGCCGTAGAGCGCCACGCCGAGCCGCAACAAATGATGTCGGGCGACCTGCATGCCGGGCGCCAACGGCGTCAGCCAGTGCTTCGGCATGGTGTTTGCCGCCACCATGCCCGCACACATGGCCAGCGTCAGCGCCGACAGCCCGTATTGCGAAATCGCCGGATGATCCGCGAGCACCTGTGCCAACCACGCGATTGCCCCGAGGGGAATGAGCGTCAGCAGTCTCTTGCGCCACAACGTGATCGCGGACGGGGCAAGAGAGGTGGCTACTGTGTGCGGGGCAGGAGTCGTGGACATGGCAGCGACGGCGTTCTTGTTGAATGACCGAAGCGTACGCATCCGTGATCAACCCGTAAAACGGGTAATATCGTTATGCGTAAACAGTTTTATCGATAGATCATGGATCAGCGTCCACTTCGTCTCACACTCCGCCAGCTTCAGGTCTTCGTCGCCGTCGCACAGCATGGAAGCACCATGGCCGCAGCCAACGCGCTAGCGATGTCGCAGTCCGCCGTCAGTGCATCGCTCGCCGAACTAGAGCGCGCACTAAACGGCGCATTGTTCGACCGCGTGGCGCGTCGCCTGTCCATTAACGAGGCGGGGCGGCAATTTTTCCCACGCGCGCTGTCCCTTCTGGATCAGGCGCATGAACTGGAACGCTTTGCCTCGGCAAGCGGCGTGCAGCTCCGTATCGCCGCCAGCAATACGATCGGCAGCTATATCCTGCCCGCGCTGCTGGCGGGCTTTCGCAATGCGCAGGCTGGTCCGTGCACGCTGGACTTACGGATTGGAAATACCCAGGACGTTCTGAATGCGCTGATGCAATTCGACGCCGATATCGGACTGATCGAGGGAACCAGCCACGAACGCGACCTGCGCAGCGTGCATTGGTGCGACGACGAGATGGTGGTGATCGTCGGTCCTGGCCATCCGCTGGCAACGGTAGCCCATCAGACCGAGGCGCTGCACGAGATGCTGCGAGAGGCTGACTGGATCGTGCGGGAACCTGGATCGGGGACCAGGGAGATCATCGAGGCCCGCCTCGTGCCAGCGCTAGGCACCCTTCGATTTGCCCTTGAGCTGGGGAATGCGGAGGCGATCAAGCGTGCGGTGATGAGCGGCTTTGGCGTCAGTTGCCTCTCCTTGCACGTTGTGCGCGACGAGATCGAGCGCGGCCTGTTAGTCGCCCTGCGCCAGGGCCTGCCTCGCGTGATTCGACCGCTGCAATTGGTAGTCCATCAGGACAAGTTCCCAACGCAGGGTCTGCTCGCTTTCACCGAATACTTGCGAGGTGCCGCGCCAACGTTGGCACCGTGAACTGTTGAAAAGGTATGCGGGAAGCGAGGAAAACAAAAACGGCGCCACATCGGGCGCCGTCTTGCTGATACTGGAGGCGGAGGTCGGAATCGAACCGGCGTACACGGCTTTGCAGGCCGCTGCATAACCACTCTGCCACCCCGCCAGGTGACGATCCTGAATTGTATCCGTATTCGCTGCGCACATCCTGTGCAACGCGGAGACAATCCCTGGAAAGAAAAAGGGAAGCACTGCTTCCCTTTGGGATGTGGAGCGGGAGACGAGTCTCGAACTCGCGACCTCAACCTTGGCAAGGTTGCGCTCTACCAACTGAGCTACTCCCGCATACAACTTTTACTGCGTGGCAGCGATGCTGCCAATCTGCCGATCCGACGAATCCGAATCACCAGATGCCATTAACCTGGAGCGGGAGACGAGTCTCGAACTCGCGACCTCAACCTTGGCAAGGTTGCGCTCTACCAACTGAGCTACTCCCGCAGGGTCCTGCATACTACCGAAAAGCAGACTATCGCGCAACTTCTTTTAACTACGCAGCTTTATGCTGGCAATTCGCACTAAGTCCTGCTTATCTTGCTGCCTTCGTTTCCGTCGTCAGCAGCGAGAACGAGATTATTGCAAAAGACGAACCGGCTCGTCAACAACTTTTTGCAGGGATTTCATTTTTGCGTGCGAGCGCTGGTCAGTGCATCGCTGCGCTCGCGGATCTGCGGCCACGCCAGCTTCATGTAGTAAATCATCGACCATAGCGTGAGCACCGCAGCCAGGTAAATCATCCAGCCGCCGAGCACTGACGCGTCGATGCCCATCAACGAATCGTTAAACAGTAGCAGGGGAATGGCAACCATCTGCACCGTGGTCTTGAGTTTGCCCAAAAAGTTGACGGCGACGCTCTTGGACGCGCCAATCTGCGCCATCCATTCACGCAGCGCCGAAATCGTAATCTCACGGCCGATGATCACCAGCGCGATCAGATCGGCCACTCGACCCAGTGCCAGCAGCGAGAGCAGCGCGGCGGTGACCATAAGCTTGTCCGCCACCGGATCCAGGAAGGCGCCGAAGGATGAAGTCTGGTTCCAGCGCCTGGCCAGGAAGCCGTCGAGCCAGTCCGTCGCCGCCGCGATGATGAAGAAGGACGCCGCCGTCACGTTCTTGGTATGCATCGGCAACCAGGCTTCCGGCAGGTAGTAGACCCCGACGACAAGCGGAATCATGGCCACGCGGAGCCAGGTCAGCAGGATGGGAATATTCAATGGCATGTGCGAGGGGGTCTGGGAGGCGCGAATCAGCCGAGCCTCCGATATCGGATGGGCGATTGTCGCCTATTTCGGATCAAACCCGATAATTTTGGGCGGAAGCCGCACAATTGCCAAGGCGCAACCCCTACCCGGCGTCGATCAATGAAGCTGCCGATAGATTTCCTCGGCCAGCGTGCGCGAGATGCCATCCACGCTCGCCAGCTCGTCGATACTCGCTGCCATCACGCCACGCAAGCCGCCGAAACGCGTCAACAGTTTCTGGCGGCGGCGCGCCCCGATGCCCTCGATTTCCTCGAGTCGCGATGTCGTACGCGCCTTGGCCCGCTTCGCCCGCATGCCGGTGATCGCAAAGCGGTGCGCCTCGTCGCGGATCTGCGCCACAAGCATCAGCGCAGCACTCCCTTGCCCAAGTTCCAGCGATGGTCGCCCATCGGCAAAGATTAGCGTCTCCAGCCCGACCTTGCGACCCTCCCCCTTCGCCACACCGACCAGCAGGCCGATGTCGAGGCCAAGTTCCTCGAACACCTGCCGCGCCACCTCCACCTGCCCCTTGCCGCCGTCGATCAGCACCACACGCGGCATCCTCGGTACCCCTTCGGCCCCTACGTCGCCGGGGTCGCCACCCTCTTCCTGAATCTGTTCGACAAGCTTCTGGTAACGACGGGTCAGCACCTGCCGCATCGCTGCGTAGTCATCGCCCGGGGTGATATCGACAATATTGAAGCGACGGTACTCGCCATTCTGCATCTCATGGTGGTGGAACACCACGCACGATGCCTGAGTTGCTTCGCCTGCCGTGTGACTGATGTCGAAGCACTCGATGCGCAGCATCGAAAGGTCCTCCATGTCGAGACTGATGGTCTCGGCCAGCGCCCGTGTGCGCGCCTCCTGACTGCCTTGTTCAGCCAAACGGCGTGCCAGCGCGAGGTCGGCACCCTGTATCGCCATTTCGAGCCAGATCCTGCGCTGACCTTGCGGCTGCCGTACCAGCGCCACCTTGCGGCCTGCCTGCATCGAAAGGGCCTCCACGACGGCACTATCCGCAGGCAGGTGACTGACTACGACAATGGGCGGCGCGGTCTGATCCAGGTAATGCTGAATCATGAAGGCCGACAGCACACGCGCGGCAATCCGATCGACGGTGAGCACACCATCTCCCGGCATGGCTCCGGCCTCCCCCTCGCCACCGGCATCGTCGCTTTCCTCGACGATCATCGCCGCTTCGTCGGCGTGAGCGGGGAAATAGGCCTTGTCGCCCAGATGCCGACCGCCGCGCACCATCGCCAGGTTTACGCAAGCGCGGCCGCCCTGGACCGCCACGGCCAGGATGTCAATGTCACGGGCCTGGCCAACCTCTTCCACCGCTTGGCGCTTGAGCACGGTGGAGAGCGCACCGATCTGGTCGCGCACGGCGGCCGCCTGCTCGAATTCCAGTTGCACCGCGTGCGATTCCATCTTGGACTGCAGCGCTTCAAGCACCTCGGTTTCGTTGCCCTGCAGGAACCGCGCGGCATTGCCAACATCGCGTGCGTAGTCCTCCGCGCTGATTGCGTCCACACATGGCGCCGTGCAGCGATGGATCTGGTGCAGGAGGCACGGGCGCGTGCGGTTGTTGAACACCGAATCCTCACAGGTACGCAACTGGAATACCTTCTGCAGGATCTGCATGCTCTCCCGAACCGCGTGGGCGCTCGGGAACGGGCCGAAGTACTGGTGCTTGCGATCGGTGGCACCACGGTAGTAGGCCATGCGCGGGAACTTGTGCCCGGTCAGCTTCAGGAATGGATAAGACTTGTCGTCCCGAAACAGGATGTTGTAACGAGGCGCCAGCGCCTTGATGAGATTGTTCTCAAGCAAGAGCGCTTCAGCCTCGGTACGCACCACAGTCGTCTCGATACGGGCGATCTTGCCCACCATCATCGCGATGCGCGGCGATAACTGTGTCTTGTTGAAGTAGCTGGATACGCGCTTCTTCAGGTCCCGCGCCTTGCCCACGTAGAGCACGTTACCGTCGGCATCGATATAGCGGTAGACGCCAGGCAATCCGGGCATGCGCGCCAGGATCGGGCGTGGATCGAACTCGGGTACATCCGGTGGCTCGGATGCCTGCCGTGGCTGCAGCGGCTCCGAAACAGAGTCTGTCGGCGAAGGCGCCGGGTCAATCGGGGAAGCGGATTCCTGCTCGGGCATCGGGATTGTGGGACGAATATAAGTGCCTTGCTGCGCCGGACCACGCCGCCAAAATGCGACGCCAAACCACGGTGCTGGCCTAGAATCGCAAGTTTAGAGCAATTCTTCCCCGAGACTTTTCCCAAGGGGATCGCCCTCACCGCCATGCCAATCCGTTCCTGGGATATCTTCTGCACCATCGTCGACAACTACGGCGATATTGGTGTCTGCTGGCGACTTGCCCGCCAGCTTGCGCAGGAGCACGGCCATACCGTCAGGCTCTGGGTAGATGACCTCCACAGCTTCGCGAGACTGGCTCCTGAACTCGACCCGACGGCCGAACGGCAACGGCTGGCGGGCGTTGACATCCGCACCTGGCAGCCCGCCAGCGCCGACGCGCCGTTTGACGCCCCCATGCCGCACGATGTCGTGATCGAAGCCTTTGCCTGCCACTTGCCGGCCCCGTTCCTGCAAGCCATGGCCGCAGCGCCGCGCAAACCCGTATGGCTGAACCTTGAATACATGAGCGCGGAAGACTGGGTGGCGGAGCATCATGCGATGGCGTCACCGCACCCGCGCCTGCCGCTGACGAAGTATTTCTTCTTTCCAGGCTTTGCCCGCGGCACCGGTGGCTTGCTGCGAGAATCGATGATTGGCGCTTCGCGCGATGCGTTTCGTACCAGCCCCGCCGCCCACGCCGCACTATGGCACCGGTTGGGCGTAAAGCCCACGCCGGATGCGTTGAAAATCAGCCTGTTCGCCTACGCCAATCCTGCCACCCCTGCGCTGCTCGACCAATGGCAGCACGGCGATTTATCCATCGACTGCTTCGTGCCACAAGGCCTCGCCGCGACGCAGATCGAAGCGTGGCTTGGTGCATCGATGCAGCCCGGCACCTCGCATCGTCGCGGCAACCTTGTACTGCACGGCATCCCTTTTGTGCGCCAGGAACACTACGACGAATTGCTGTGGGCCTGCGACATCAACTTCGTGCGTGGCGAGGATTCCTTCGTGCGCGCCCACTGGGCTGCCCGGCCGTTGGTCTGGCACATCTACCCGCAAGACGACGATGCGCACCACATCAAGCTCGATGCCTGGCTGACGCGTTTCGCTCGCGCCGGTGTTGCGCCGGACGCCTCCGCCGCATTGCGCGAGTTCTGGCACACATGGAACGGCTACGGTGGAACCCCGGACTGGGCGGCGCTTTATGCACAACTGCCGGCGCTGACCGCCGGGATGGACCGCTGGCAGCGGCAGTTGCAGCACCTGGGCGATCTGGCTGCGAATCTGGTGGACTTCAGCGAAAATCGGGTAAAATAGCCGGTTGATTTTGATGGCGGGCCCCAAGTTTCAAGGCCAAGAACAAACTGCCGGCTGCGCGCCTTCGCCACACCGCTTTTCCGGGCTTATATCGAACCCGGACCAAATTTTTTCAGGAAGACAGTTCAGATGAAAATCGCACAGGAACTCCGCGTCGGCAACGTGTTCATGATCGGTTCCGACCCGATGGTGGTTCAGAAGGCCGAATACAACAAGTCGGGCCGTAACGCCGCCGTCGTCAAGATGAAGTACAAGAACCTGCTGACGGAAGCCCCGGGCGAGTCCGTTTTCAAGGCCGACGACAAGTTTGAAGTGGTCATGCTCGACCGCCGCGAATGCACGTACTCGTACTTCGCGGATCCGATGTACGTCTTCATGGACGCCGACTACAACCAGTTCGAAGTCGAGAAGGACAGCATGGGTGACGCGCTGAACTACCTCGAAGACGGCATGGCTGTTGAAGTCGTCTTCTACAACGAGAAGGCCATCTCGGTGGAAATGCCGACCACGCTGGTCCGCGAGATCATCTATACCGAGCCGGCCGTCAAGGGCGATACGTCGTCGGGCAAGGTGCTCAAGGGCGCCAAGATCAATACCGGTTTCGAACTGCAAGTGCCGCTGTTCTGCAACATCGGTGACAAGATCGAAATCGATACGCGCACCGGCGAATACCGCAGCCGCGCCAACTAAGCTTCACGGCGCCACGCGATAAAAAAGGGCAGCTTCGGCTGCCCTTTTTGTTCTTCTGCGCAACTTCGCCTGAGTGCCTCAGGCGATCAGCGCCAACTCCTTCAACAACCGCAAGGACGCCCGGTACTCGCCCTCTTGCTCGAGCTTGTTCCAGTCCAGCGGCTTGCGTCGACCGAACAGCTTCCGAATGCGGCGCTGCGATGCCTTGCTGGCCGGCGTATCCAACTCCGTCAGCAGTTGGTCGGCCTTATCGGGGTTGTTGCAGATCAACACCATATCGCAGCCGGCATCTAGCGCGGCGCGCGCGCCCTGCGTAACGCTGCCGGCCACACTGGCACCTTCCATGCTGAGGTCGTCGCTGAAAATCACACCTTCGAAACCAAGCTGCGCACGCAGGATGTCCTGCAGCCAGAAACGCGAGAAGCCGGCGGGGTTGGGATCGACCTTCGGATAAATGACATGCGCCGGCATGACCGAAGCCAGCGCCGGACCCATCCAGTCATAGGGACGGGCGTCGTGTGCCAGGATCTCCTCAAGCGGACGCTCGTCGACCGGCACAGCCACATGCGAATCCGCCTCCACGTAACCGTGTCCAGGGAAGTGCTTGCCGCAGTTGGCCATGCCAGCAAGCAGCAGGCCATGCGTCAGGTGGTTGGCCAGCATGGTGACCACGCGCGGATCCGCATGGAACGCGCGATCTCCGATCACGCCACTACGGCCAAAATCGAGATCGAGCACGGGCGTGAAGCTCAGGTCAATGTCGCAGGCGCGCAGTTCGGCTGCAAGTACATACCCGCAGGCGATAGCGGCCTTAGTGGCCAGAAGCACATCGCGGTCCCATAGCTGGCCGAGCTTCGCCATGGCCGGGAGGTGCGTGAATCCATCGGTCTTCGCACGTTGCACGCGACCACCTTCATGGTCGATACAGATCAGCACATCGTCCCGGACGTTACGAATCGCGCGCGTCAGCGCAGTCAACTGTGCGCGCGATTCGAAATTGCGCGCAAACAGGATGACGCCGCCGGTCAGCGGGTGTGCGATGCGCCGTGCGTCCTCGGCATTGAGCTTCTTTCCCACCACGTCGAGCACTACCGGGCCCGGATGCTTGCCAGTCACTTTCTTGTTCATATCGATTCAGTTCGAGGCGGTTTCAGGCAACAGACCGGACACGCTGGTCTGCTCCGCGATCGCAAACGCGACCGCATAGTCTTTTTCGTCACTGACACTGACACGGATGGTCAAGCCGCGTTCCCGCACCCAGTCGGCCAATTCGCCCGTGCATTGCGGCGTGGGCTCGCCCGAGGGCAGGTTCAGCAGCTCCATCGCGCGCCACGTCATCGGCCAGCGCATACCGAGGCCGATGGCCTTGGAAAACGCCTCCTTGGCAGCGAAGCGCGTGGCCAAAAAGGCCAGGCCGCGCTTCTCCGAGCGCGCCTTGCGTGCGTGATAGACCTTCAGTTCGCGTGGGCCGAGCACCTTCTCGGCAAATCGACCGCGCGTGCGCTCCATTACGCCCTGCACGCGATCAATCTGAATGATGTCGGTGCCGACACCGTAGATCACGCGGCTTGCCCCGGCACCGGATAGCGCGTACCCAGGCGAGCAGCCACCATGATCGCCTTCATCTCGCGCACGGCATTCTGCCAGCCGACAAATACGGCATGGGCAACCACTGCATGACCAATGTTCAGCTCCTTGATGCCAGGCAGCGCCGCGATCGGCTGAACGTTGGTGTAGTGCAGACCATGCCCCGCGTTAACGATCAGGCCATGCTTCTGCCCCGCATTCACGGCTTCGGCGACGCGACGGAACTCCACATCCTGCACTTCGGGCGTGTGAGCCTCCGCGTATCGGCCCGTGTGAATCTCGATCACCGGCGCCTTGCACGCAGCGGCAGCGGCAATCTGCTCCGGGTCCGCATCGATGAACAGCGAAACGCGGATTCCCGCGTCGGCCAGTTGGCGACATGCCGCGCTGACCTGTTCGAAGTGGCCCTTCACATCGAGTCCGCCTTCCGTGGTCACTTCCTCGCGCTTCTCGGGCACGAGGCAGACGTCCTGCGGCTTGACCTGACAGGCAATGTCGAGCATCTCCGAGGTGACGGCGCACTCCAGGTTCATGCGCGTGGCCAGCTTCGGGCGCAGCGCGAACACATCGGCGTCGCGGATATGCCGGCGATCCTCGCGCAGATGCAGCGTGATCAGGTCCGCGCCAGCTTCTTCGGCTTGCAGCGCAGCCTGGATCGGATCGGGATAGACCGTGCCGCGCGCATTGCGCAGCGTGGCAACGTGATCGATATTGATGCCCAGGTCGATGACCCCGGGATTCGCGTGGAAGATCATGCCGGCTTGCTCGAAAAAATGAATATCAAAGGTATTGCAGATCAATCAGGATCTGGCGCGTCTTGAGCGGCTCGCCCTGCAGATAATAATGCAGAAGAAACCGCATCAGCGCGCGGCTTTGCGCTGCGGTCTGCGCGCGCGAGTAATCGTCCTGCGCCATGTCGAGCAATGTCTGCCCCGCCACCACCGGCCAGCTCGACGGATCGCTTGCATGCGCACGCCGCACGCCCCGTTCAGGCTGGTAGACGTAGTCGAACCCTGCCTGCACACGCTCGCCACTCTTCACGCACTGGTCAAACGCCACGGCGAAACCGGTTTCCTGCAGCAACACACGCTCGAAGCTGCGCAGCACGAGGCTGGCCGATTCGCCATGCGCCAGCCGCGTCAGCGTGATCATGTAGTGCTTGAACAGTGCGGGATGCGAATCCTCGCGAGGGCAGAATCGCAATAGCAATTCGTTGAGATAGAAACCTGACAGCAGGGCATCGCCCGCCAGCGGCAACATGCCGCCCACGTACTCGGCCTTCGTGAGGGTCTTGACCTCGCCGCGCCCGGTCCACGACATCGAGATTGGATGAAAATGCTGGAGCACCGGGCGCAACACCGAATGCGGACGCTTGGCGCCCTTGGCCACCATCGCCATGCGTCCATGGTCACGCGTGAACACATCAAGGATCAGGCTCGTCTCGCGATACGGATACGCGTGCAGCACAAATCCGGCTTCGTTGCTGACCCGCAATTCCGAGCGGGCCGGCACGATGCGCATGGCGCGATCCATCATTTCCCGGCCAGCCACGACCGCCGGACTCAAGGCTCCGCCTACGCCGGACTCCAGCACCTCGGCAGCCTCCTCGGCAATGGGATCGGCACTGCGCGCCCGCGGCACGGCGGCGCGGCGCACGTCAGGCATCTTGCTCACTCGTAGCCGTAGGCCCGCAACCCGGCTTCGTTATCGGCCCAGCCGCTCTTTACCTTGATCCACATTTCCAGGTAGACCTTGCCGTCGAACAACTTTTCCATGTCAAGGCGTGCCTCGGTGGAGATCTGCTTGAGCTTGGCACCCTTGTTACCGATGATCATGGCCTTGTGCGCGTCGCGCTCGACAAGGATCGTCGCGAAAATCCGGCGCAGGCGCCCTTCGGTCTCGAACTTGTCGATGATCACCGTGCTTGTGTAAGGGAGTTCGTCGCCCGTCCAGCGGAACACCTTCTCGCGGATGATTTCCGATGCCAGGAAGCGCTCGCTCCGGTCGGTCATGGCATCCACGTCGTACATCGGCTCGCCTTCGAGCAAATAAGGACGGATGATGGCCAGCAAGCGCTCGATGTGATCGTGTGTCTTGGCCGACATCGGCACCACTTCCGTGAACGGGAAGCGCTGCCCCATCTGCTCCAGGAACGGCATCATCACTTCGGTGCGGCCTTCGCCGATCCGATCGAGCTTGTTGCACACCAGCAGCACCGGCGTGTTCTTCGGCAGCAGCGACAGCACCTTTTCATCATCGGCGCCGAAATACCCGGCTTCCACAACGAACAGCACCAGATCCACCGACGAGAGCGTCGACGTAACAGCACGATTGAGCGTGCGGTTCAGCGCGCTGGCATGGCGAGTCTGAAAACCTGGCGTATCAACAAACACGAACTGTGCGTCGTCCGTGGTCTGGATACCCACTATCCGATGGCGCGTTGTCTGCGCCTTGCGCGACGTGATACTGACTTTCTGGCCGACCAGCGCATTCATCAGCGTGGACTTGCCGACATTGGGACGGCCAACGATGGCCACGGTGCCGCAACGAAATGCCGGGGCACCGGAAGTGTCCGCCGCTTGCTGCGACGGAGGGAGAGAATCGGTCATTCCTTCAACCTGAGAGACAACTGGGGATCCGGGGGCACCGGCTGCTTGCGTGTCTTGCCCGTACGCTCGGCGCGGCTGCGCTTGAGCAACTGGGGCACGAGCTTCTGGACTTCGTCCAGCGCCAGCTTGGCCGCCGCCTGTTCGGCCGCACGCCGCGAGGCGCCGGTGCCAAACACGCGCACCTCCAGTTTAGGCACGATGCACTCGACTTCAAATTGCTGGCTGTGAGCCGCACCGTGCGTGGCGATGACGTTGTACTGCGGCAGGGCGATCTTGTGGCCCTGCAGGTACTCCTGGAGCAGCGTCTTGGCGTCCTTGCCCAGTGTGCGCGGATCCACCTGCTCCAGAATCGGGATATACAACTTGCGGATCAATGCGCGGGCGGCATCGAATCCCGCGTCCAGGAACACCGCACCGACAATCGCCTCAAGCGCATCGGCGAGAATCGACGGGCGGCGGAAACCGCCGCTCTTCAACTCACCCTCGCCCAGACGCAGCACCTCTGAGAGCTGGAGCATCTGCGCAATCTCGTAGAGCGCCTGTTGCTTGACCAAGTTGGCCCGCACGCGCGACAGATCGCCTTCGTCCAACTTGCCGAACATGCCGTACAGCATGTCGGCCACGGCGCAATTCAGCACCGAATCGCCCAGGAACTCCAGGCGCTCGTTGTGATTGGCGCTATGGCTGCGATGCGTGAGCGCCTGCTGCAGCAATTCGGGCTTGCTGAATCGGTAGCCGAGACGTTGCTGCAAGGCGTCGAAGGTCATGTCGTTACTGCGTTCCCGAATAGGTAATCAAAAAGCTTAATGGACCGTAGATTTTCACCTCGGTCCGGTACTCGAATCCAATCGAGCGAATCCGCCCGGTATCGTCTTCCGTAATATCCAGATCTTCACCATGGATCGACCGGATATCGTCGATCGAGGCTTGCTTGTCGAAGCTCGCGGCCAGTTCCTTGCGGTTGCTGGAATTGTCCCGTGCGTAATTCACCGCACGCTTGACCGAAAAATATTCCATCACGCTGGGTATCGACTTCAGCGCGGGGATTGCCACCGCGATGAGGAGGAGGAGAATCACCAGCAGCGATCCCATCGAAAAGCCACGTGATTTTTTCGTCACGCCAGCACGGGCACAACCCCGGCTTCCCCGAAACCAAATTTCTTGACCCATCTGCGCTGCCCTCGTTTTTGAGTGTTTTGCGCTGCGTGAGACTGCCAGGACTTACTTGAACGACCCCACGCGCCCGAAATTGCCCAGATTCATCCAGATCATGAATGCGCGGCCGACGATGTTCTTGTCAGGCACGAATCCCCAATACCGGGAATCCAGGCTGTTGTCACGGTTGTCCCCCATGACGAAATAGTGGCCTTCCGGCACCTTGCAGGTCAGCCCCAGCTGATTGTAAGTGCAGTTATCGCGGAACGGAAAATCCGGATCGGCACCAGCGATAAACGCGGGCCGGTCAGCATCGTTAAGAATCCCGTGCTGGACACCGCCTGGCAGCGTCTCGAGGAAGTGCCTGGAATATGACAACCGCTCCTCGTCGAGATAATCGGGCAACTGCGTGTACTCCGCTGGCTTGCCGTTGATCGTGAGCTTCTTGTTCTCGTAACGCACCACGTCGCCCGGCACGCCGATCACACGCTTGATGTAGTCGAGCGACTCATCTTTCGGATAACGGAACACCATCACGTCGCCGCGCTGCGGTTCGCCAATGTCAATGACCTTCTTGTTCACCACGGGCAGACGAATGCCGTAGTTGTACTTGTTGACCAGGATGAAGTCACCGATCAACAGCGTGGGAATCATCGAGCCGGACGGAATCTTGAACGGCTCCACCACGAACGAGCGCAGCACGAACACTGCCAGGATGACCGGAAAGAAACTGGCCGAATATTCGAGCCACCACGGCTGCCGCAGCTTCTCTTCGGCAAGCTTGGCGCGCGACCGATCAATCTCCGGGCTGCCCGTTGCCGCCTGCAACTGCCGCTGCGCATCGAACTCCGCGAGCGCCAGTTGGGCCGTGCTGCGGCGTTGACGTTCGAATACCAGCTTGTCGGCAACCCAGGCAATGCCCGTAATGACCACCAGCACAAAAAGGATCAGTGCAAAATTCATGACGGCTCGGAGTGATGTCGTGTTGTTGTATTCGCCGGAAACGCGCGCTTATTTATCGTCCACCTGCAGAATGGCCAGGAAAGCCTCCTGCGGGATTTCCACAGTCCCCACCTGCTTCATGCGCTTCTTGCCGGCCTTCTGCTTTTCCAGCAGCTTCTTCTTACGCGAAATATCGCCGCCGTAGCACTTGGCCAGCACGTTCTTGCGCAGTGCCTTGACGTTTTCACGGGCGATGATATTCACGCCGATGGCCGCCTGAATGGCCACGTCGTACATTTGCCGCGGAATGATCTCTCGCATCTTGGCCGCGACCTCGCGACCGCGATATTGCGAATTCGAACGGTGGACGATCACGGACAGCGCATCGACCTTGTCGCCGTTGATCAGGATATCCACCTTGACCACGTCGGACGGGCGGTATTCCTTGAACTCGTAGTCCATCGACGCATACCCGCGCGACACCGACTTCAAGCGATCGAAGAAATCGAGCACGATTTCCGCCATCGGAATTTCGTACGTCAGTTGCACCTGTTTGCCGTGGTAGCTCATGTTGATCTGCGAGCCACGCTTCTGCGTACACAGCGTGATCACAGAGCCCACATATTCCTGTGGCATGTACAGATTCACCGTCACGATCGGCTCGAGGATGGCGTCGATCCGGGTCGTATCCGGCATCTTGGCCGGATTCTCGACGGTCACCACCGAACCATCGCGCATCTGCACCTGATAAACCACGGTTGGCGCGGTTGTAATCAGGTCCATGTCGAATTCGCGCTCCAGGCGCTCCTGCACGATTTCCATGTGCAGCAGGCCAAGGAAGCCGCAGCGGAACCCGAAACCGAGTGCCTGCGAAACTTCCGGCTCGAACATCAACGAGGCATCGTTCAATCGCAGCTTTTCCAGCGATTCGCGCAGCGCCTCGTACTGGTTCGCTTCCACCGGATAAAGACCGGCGAACACCTGCGGTTTCACTTCCTTGAAACCGGGCAGCGGCGCCTCCGCGCGGCGTGCCAGCGTGGTGATCGTGTCACCGACCTTGGCGGCCTTCAGTTCCTTGATGCCGGCAATGACAAAGCCCACCTGGCCGGCGGTCAGTTCGTCACGCTGGACAGACTTCGGCGAGAACACGCCCACCTGTTCGGTCAGGTGTTGTGCGCCGGTTGCCATCAGCAGGATCTTGTCCTTGGGACGCAGCGTGCCGTTGACCACGCGCACAAGCATCACGACACCCACGTAGTTGTCGAACCACGAGTCGATAATCAACGCCTGGAGCGGTGCAGCCGGATCGCCCTTGGGCGGCGGCACCTGCGCAATCATCGCCTCGATCACGTCTTCCACGCCGAGCCCAGTCTTGGCCGAGCACAGCGTAGCCTCGCTGGCATCGATGCCGATGACATCCTCGATTTCCTGCTTCGCGTTATCGGGGTCCGCCGACGGCAGGTCGATCTTGTTGAGCACGGGCACCACTTCCACGCCCAGTTCGATGGCCGTGTAGCAATTGGCGACGGTCTGGGCTTCCACGCCCTGCGACGCGTCCACCACCAGCAGCGCGCCTTCGCACGCCGACAGAGAACGGCTGACTTCGTAGCTGAAGTCCACGTGTCCCGGGGTGTCGATCAGGTTCAGGTTGTAGACCTTGCCATCGCGCGCCTTGTAGCTCAACGCCGCGGTCTGTGCCTTGATCGTGATGCCGCGCTCCTTCTCGATATCCATCGAGTCGAGCACCTGTGCTTCCATCTCCCGATCCGACAGCCCCCCACAGCGCTGAATGATCCGATCGGCCAGCGTGGATTTGCCGTGGTCGATGTGGGCGATGATCGAGAAATTACGAATATGGTCCATCTAGTCTTCTGGGAAACGCAGGCGGTGCCCGGCGGTGTCACGGAGGACGGCGGGCGCGGCAGGAAGGTGGAGCGCAGGAATTGCGCCAATCCGCGATTTTACCGTATTTTCAAGGACTTCCGGCGCACGAAATGATCACCCCACGCGCGTCCACCGTAACGTGGACGTGCCGGGTGAAGCACCTATCGGAACGAGATGCGCCGGACGGAGGTCCGGCGCATCCTGGCACTGAGGGAAACGTCCAGGCGATCAGCGAGTCTGGCTCGGACGCAACGTCAGCACCTGGGTGGCATCTCCCCGACGTACGAACACCGCCGCCATCTTGTTCTTGTCCAGGTTCTTGACCATGTCGTTGAACTGGCGGGTATTCGCTACATCGGCATCGCCGAGCCGCAAGATGATGTCGCCCGGACGAATTCCGGCACGGGCAGCAGGACCGTCCGCGGATTCCACTTCGACACCGCCCTTGATCTTCAACTCGCGCAGACGGGTTTCGGCAATGTCATTGACGATCAAGCCGAGAGCATTCGGCCTTGCCGACTGCTGCTCCTCGGCGCTATTGCCACGCTTGTCCCCTTTGCGCGCCGCAGTTCGCGCGGCATCGGGCTCGAGTTCGGTCACCGTGATCTGCACGTCGCGCGTCTGGCCCTTGCGCCATACCTGCAGCGGCACCCGCGTCCCGGGCTTGGTATCGCCGACCATGCGCGGGAGATCCGAAGCCTTTTCGATATCGCGGCCGTTGAACTTCAGGATGATGTCACCGGCCTCGATGCCAGCCTTCTCGGCAGGCCCACCCGGCTCGACACTGCCGACCAGCGCGCCACGCGCCCTTCCCAGACCCAGCGAATCTGCCACTTCCTTGGTCACGTCGCCAATCGCCACGGCGATCCGGCCACGTGTCACCTTGCCACTGACCTTGAGTTGCTCGGTCACGCGCAGGGCCTCGTCGATCGGAATCGCGAAGGAAATGCCCATGTAGCCACCGCTGCGGCTGTAGATCTGCGAATTGATGCCGATGACTTCGCCGCGCAGGTTGATCAGCGGACCGCCCGAGTTGCCGGGGTTCACTGCGACATCGGTCTGGATGAACGGCAGATAGTCGCCCGTATCGCGGCCCTTGGCCGACACGATGCCGGCAGTCACGCTGTTATCCAGTCCGAACGGCGAACCAATGGCGAGTACCCACTCACCCGGCCGAATCTTGTCGGAGTCGCCGAGGGTCAGTCGCGGCAATCCCGTTGCTTCGATCTTCAGCAGGGCAACGTCAGTACGCTTGTCGGAACCGATCAGCTTGGCCTTGAACTCGCGCTTGTCCGGCAGCGTGACGTAGATGGTCTCGGCGTCTGCCACCACGTGGGCGTTGGTCATCACGTAGCCATCCTGGCTCGTGATAAACCCGGACCCCACGCCACGGCTTTGCTCTTCGCCCTGCCCCTGGGGCGGCTGACCACGACGCGGCGGCGTCGGCGCGCCTGGCATCGGTACGCCAAAGAAGCGGCGGAAGAACTCCGCCATCTCATCATCTTCCGGGGTATTGCCGCCGCGCGAGCGCACGCGCTCGGTCGTGCGGATATTGACCACGGCGGGACTCGCCTTTTCCACCAGGTCCGTGAAATCAGGCAGGTTGTAGTTCGAGGCTGCCGCCTGCGCGTGCCCGACCTCGGAAATGGCTGGTCCGAGCGCAAGCATGGCGCACATGACCATGGCCCGCGCCACAACTGGGGATCTGGAAATCATGAAACGAACTCCCGGGAAAATCAGCGAGAAACGGTTGCGTCGCGAGGAGACTTCACGCGGAAGTGCCTGCGAGCCCTGCTGCCTGGCAGGCCGGCGAAGAGTGCGTTGCCCTTCGCAGCCAAGCCAGATTCTGGTCAGTGTACCTTGGGCGGGCGATACTCCACGCCGGCCGCGAATTGCTTCACCGTCGCGGCGGGAACCTCTCCCACCACGGTTACCCAGAAATCATTCACCCGCCGCACCACGACTTGCGTGGCACCCAGCGACGCCACGCCTTCACGACGCGCACGCTGCTCCGAAACGGGTTCGATGAAAACGGACAGGCCGGTGAGGCCGTCGCTATAGACCACCTGCAACACCTCGAACATCGCACCGGACTTGCTGCCCGGCGTCGGCGCGCGCAACTCTCCCAGCGGACGACGAACTTCGCGAATCTTCTGGAAGCCCTTGAGTGGGGTGTTGATCGACCACCCCTCGTCGGCGATATTGGCCGGCTGGTAGGTGACCTCGTAGCGATTCCAGGAGCTGGCGCCCTTGATGGCACCAAGAATCCGCTGCTTGTCGGACGGCACACCAATGTCCACCTGCGAGAAGGCAACCTGCTCGAGCACCTTGCCACCCTCGCCCAGCGTCTGGGCACGCATCAGAAGACCCGAGTTCTTGTCGGCCCACAGCCGTACGGCGTAACGCGCCGTGTCATGCGGCTCCAGCGCGAACACTTCGCACTCAACGCCAGCCACACGCTCGGCCGCGAGCTTGCGCATGTCGTAGAGATCGAGCACATCGCTCTTGGTCGTGGCCAGCAACGCAGGGAAACGATCCTTGGCTTCCTGCTTCTCGATGACTACCAGCTTGGCCTCGGGAATCAGGCTGTGTACGACATCGTTCTGTCGCAGCACCTCGCGCGGCTTGCCATCCAGCGTTTCCAGCCGCTCGTATTCGTTATTCGTGAGATCGCTGTAATGCTGGATGCGCGAAGCATGCATGACGCTACCGCGTTGGTAGATCAGCGTGCCGACATAATTCTCACGCTGCGCCGCGCGGTGAATCTTGTTCAGCCACGCGGTGGCATCGCGCCGGTTCAACGTATTTTCAGACGGCTGCGCCGTTGCGGCGGCAGCGGTCAGGCACAGGGCCAGAAAAAAGGACCTGCTCAGGCCCCTCTTTCCGCGCACGCCCGCTGCGTTGGCGGACGACCGTCCTTTCTGCATGTCCGGCATTATTCCTGCGAATTATCCTGGGAGAAATTGGCACCGTTGGCCACTGTGCGCATGGTCGGCACAAAGGCATCGGTTGCCACGGACGTGCGGTGCGCGCGCAGATACTCATCAAGGCGCGGATCGCGAATCATCTGGGCGCTGTCTGCAGACACGGTGACGATCCCGCCTGCATTGACGGCAGGTGCGCCCGCCTTCACGGTTGCACCAGGCTGCTGGTCGACGCGGGCCACGATGGCATCCGGCGCACCGCCGTCGGTCGTGCCACGCATTTGCGGTACGACAACCCAGCTGACGGCCGCCACAGCCGCGGCGATTGCCGTGCCCGGCACGACACGGCGCACCCACGACGGACGCACCAGCATGCGGTGTCGCCCTGCAGCGGCAACCGCCGGCACCAACACGTGCGGCTCGGCTTCGAGCTGGGCGGAGAAACGCGAGAGAAAGTCACCAGTGGACCCGGCGTGCGCCAGATCCTCGGAACGCAGCGTATCACCGATCAACTGGTACATTGACCAGTCGGCCATGCCGGCTTCGCCCTTAGCAATGCCCAGCGCCGCATCGACTTCATGCGCACCGAGTTCGCCATCCATCAGGACGGAGACCTGCTCCGCTGCTTCCACTACATGAACCGACTGCTTATGAGCCTGACCCATTTCCAACCCCAAGAAATTCCATTGAACACCGATAAATCCCGTCACTACTGCTGTCGTTTATCGATGCAGGAATAGGCTGCAACGCTGGCTGCACGACATTCTCACTACCACCGCTTGCCCTCCGCCGTTCCCAGCAGGGGCCGCAATTTATCTGCGATCGCTTCGCGCGCCCGGAAAATCCGCGAGCGCACCGTCCCGATCGGGCACCCCATCGCCTCCGCGATCTCCTCATAGCTGAGACCTTCGATTTCGCGCAGCGTGATGGCAGTGCGTAATTCTTCCGGCAGCGCTTCCATTGCGCGGTTCACCGTATCGGCAACCTGGCGCGTATGGAGCATGGACTCCGGCGTATTGATATCCCTTAGTTGCTCACCGTCCGCAAAAGTTTCAGCCTCTTCGGCATCGATGTCGCTGGACGCTTCGGGGCGTCGTCCCTGGGTGGCCAGGTAGTTCTTTGCAGTGTTGACCGCGATACGGTACAGCCATGTGTAGAAGGCGGATTCCCCCCGGAACTGGGGCAAGGCGCGGTACGCCTTGATAAAGGCATCCTGCGCCACATCCTCCACCTCGGCGGGGTCACGGACAAGGCGCGAAATCAGGCGAATGATCTTGCGGTGGTACTTCACCACCAGCAATTCAAAGGCCCGTTTGTCGCCCTGCTGGACGCGTTCAACAAGAAGCTGATCGGCTTCGCGTTCGCTCACGAATGGTTCACCTGCTGCAGTGTATCTCTTGGTTTCGTCGTAACGACAAGCGTTGTATTTTACCTACGATCGGTCCATGCGCGGGTATCGCAGAGCGCATTCTGTGACCGCAACTACGCAAATTGGTTCCCGCGCATTCCAACCCGGTTGCACCGCGTGCAACCCGATCAACGCTGCCATCGCACCGCCGCAAAGAGAAACCGGGGCGAATCCCTGCGGAAAGCCCCGGTGCTCTGGCAATGTCGTCGCGACGGATCAGATGCGGCGGAACACGAGCGTGCCGTTGGTGCCGCCGAAGCCGAAGTTGTTCTTCACTGCGACGTCGATCTTCATATCACGCGCCGTGTTGGCCACGTAGTCCAGGTCGCACTCGGGATCCTGATTGAAGATGTTGATCGTCGGCGGCGAAACCTGATTGTGGATCGCCAGCACCGTGAAGACCGACTCCAGCCCACCAGCGCCACCCAGCAAGTGGCCCGTCATCGACTTGGTCGAATTGACAACCATCTTGTAGGCATGATCGCCAAAGGCGAGCTTGATGGCTTCGCTTTCGTTCTTGTCGCCCAGCGGCGTCGACGTACCGTGTGCATTGAGGTAGTTCACCTCGTCGACGTTGATAGCGGCATTCTTGATGGCAGCTGCCATGCAACGGCGCGGGCCGTCGGTGCTCGGCGCCGTCATGTGGAACGCATCGCCACTCATGCCGAAGCCAACGAGTTCAGCGTAGATGCGGGCGCCACGTGCCTTGGCCGATTCGTACTCCTCGAGCATCATCACGCCGGCGCCTTCGCCCAGCACAAAGCCGTCGCGATCCTTGTCCCACGGACGCGAAGCCGTGGCCGGATCGTCGTTACGCGTCGATAGTGCACGCGCAGCGGCGAAACCGCCGATACCGAGCGGCGACACGGTCGACTCCGCACCACCAGCAAGCATGGCATCGGCGTCGCCAGCCTGGATCAGGCGCGCAGCCAGTCCGATGCTGTGCAGGCCAGTCGTGCAGGCCGTCACGGCGGCAAGGTTCGGTCCCTTCATGCCGTGGATGATCGACAGATGGCCCGAAATCATGTTGATGATCGAGCCCGGCACGAAGAACGGCGAAATACGGCGCGGACCACGGTTCGACAGCTCGATCTGTGTTTCCTCGATCATCGGCAGGCCGCCGATACCCGAACCGACGAGCACGCCGATACGGTCCGCATTCTCTTCAGTAATCTCCAGGCCGCTATCCTTCAGCGCCTGAGACCCGGCTGCAATGCCGAAATGGATAAACGTATCCATGTGGCGGGCTTCCTTCGCCGGGATATAGTCCTCGGCGTTAAAGCCCTTCACTTCGCCGGCAAAATGAACTGCCAGAGCGGAGTGATCGAATTTGGTAATGGTGGCAATGCCGGACTTGCCGGCAACCAGGTTAGCCCAGCCTTCGGCAACCGTGTTTCCGACCGGAGACACAAGGCCAAGCCCAGTGACGACGACGCGACGACGGCTCACTATGTTTTCCCACGAGTGTGTGAAGCGGAACTGCAATGACTCAGGATCTGGCCAAACCTGCCGTTAGGATGACTGGCATCTCGCGCGGCTCCAACTGGCTCGGGATCTTTTACAGCTCAACTTCTTCAAACAGACGAAAGCCACAGAAAACATCACGACAGGACCGTAACGGCCCCGCCCGTGCGCCTTCTGTGGCTCGGAATTCGATGACGACGGCTTAAGCCTTGACGTGCGCGGTAGCGTAGTCGATAGCTTGTTGCACGGTCGTGATCTTTTCGGCTTCCTCATCAGGAATTTCCATGCCGAATTCATCTTCCAACGCCATCACGAGTTCAACCGTGTCCAGCGAGTCTGCACCGAGGTCATTCACGAACGACGATTCGTTCTTGATATCTGCCTCGGCCACGCCAAGCTGTTCAGCCACGATTTTCTTGACGCGTTGTTCGATATTGTCCATGTAACCCTCCAGGGAAGTTCGACAAAAAGTGGGCGCATTTTAGCAGGTTTGTACCGCAAAAAATCTGCCTGACTAGCTTTGCAAGATTCGCGCCCGATTGGTTTGAAAAACGACAGCTTTGGCCGGCTTCTTTCGGCTTCTCCCTCGAAACCGGACCGGATTCCGCAATCAATTCATATACATGCCGCCATTCACGTGCAGCGTAGTGCCCGTGACATAGGCGGCCTGCGGACCTGCCAGGAAGGCCACCGCATTCGCGATGTCTTCCGGCTGTCCAAGTCGGCCCAGCGGAATGCGGGTTTTCAGTGCCGCATGCTGCTCTTCCGACAATACCTTGGTCATGTCGGTATCGATGAAACCAGGCGCCACGCAATTGACGGTGATATTCCGGCTGCCAATCTCGGCGGCCAGCGCACGCGTCATGCCTTCGACGCCAGCCTTTGCGGCCGCGTAGTTCATCTGGCCCGGGTTGCCCGTCGAGCCCACCACCGACGTGATGTTGATGATGCGGCCACCGCGGGCCTTCATCATCGGACGCAGCACGGCACGGGCCAGACGGAACACCGCCGTCAGGTTCGTATCGATGACCGCCGTCCAGTCGTCGTCCTTCATGCGCATGGCCAGTTGGTCCTGCGTAATACCGGCGTTGTTCACCAGTACCGCCAGGCCGCCATGCGTCTTCACGATCTCTTCGATCACCGCGTCACAACGCGCGGCGTCGTTGACGTTCAGCACCACGCCACGGCCTTTCAGGCCATCGGCCGCCAGGTATTCGCCAATGGCAGTAGCACCCGATTCACTCGTGGCCGTACCGATCACCGTTGCACCCTGACGTGCGAGTTCGAGCGCGATCGCCCGGCCAATGCCGCGCGATGCACCGGTCACCAGCGCGACCTGATTTTCCAGAGTCTTGCTCATGTTGCGTCCGTTCCTTGTTCTTACTTCAACAGCGACAGCGTTTCCTGCAGCGACGCCGGATCGAAGATTGCACCACCAACCAGGGTGCTGTCGATGCGCTTGGTCATACCTGCCAGCACTTTACCCGGGCCACATTCGATGACGTGCGTCACACCTTCGGCAGCGAACTTCTGCACGCACTCGACCCAGCGCACCGGCGCGGCCGCCTGGCGGACCAGCGCATCCTTGATCTGTGCCGGATCGTTGACGATGGCAACATCGACGTTGTTCACGAGCGGGATCGACGGGGTGGCGAATGTCAGGCCAGCCATGCGTTCGCGAAGGCGATCGGAAGCCGGCTTGAGCAGCGACGAGTGGAACGGCGCAGAGACCGGCAGTGGCAGTGCGCGCTTGGCGCCCTTGCTCTTGGCAATCTCGCAAGCCTTTTCGACGGCTCCCTTGTGCCCGGCGATCACCACCTGGGACGGCGCGTTGAAGTTCACGGCTTCCACTACGCCGGCACCTGCGGCTGCAGCTTCTGCGCATGCAGCACGGACATCATCGTCGGAGAGACCGAGAATCGCGGCCATGCCGCCCTCGCCCACCGGCACGGCTTCTTGCATGGCCTGTGCGCGGAAACGGACCAGCGGCACGGCGTCTGCAAACGGAATGACACCTGCAGCAACCAGGGCCGAATATTCACCCAGGCTGTGGCCTGCAACCAGCGCCGGCACGGCACCGCCCGCATCCAGCCAGGCCCGGTACACGGCCACGGCGGCGGTCAGCATCACCGGCTGTGTGTTCGTCGTCAGGTTCAGTTCTTCGGCCGGACCTTCGGCGATCAGCTTGCCGATATCCTGGCCCAGCGCGGTGGAAGCTTCCTCGAGCGTGGCGCGCACGACGGCGTTGTCTGCGAACGCGTTCAGCATGCCAACTGCCTGCGAACCCTGGCCGGGGAATACGAATGCGAATTTCATCGGGATCCAGTCCTAGCTATTCATCTTGTCGGGGCGGCACGTCGTTCACCTGGAACATCATGCCGGCCGCATATTACATGCGCAGCAGTACCGCGCCCCAGGTGAAACCGCCACCGACGCCTTCCAGCAGCACGGTCTGTCCCGGCTTGATACGGCCATCGCGGACAGCCACATCGAGCGCCAGCGGAATCGAAGCCGCCGACGTGTTGCCGTGCTCCTGCACCGTGGACACCATGCGTTCGGCCGGCAGCCCGAGCTTCCTGGCCGTGCCCTGCATGATGCGGATATTGGCCTGGTGCGGCACCAGCCAGTCGATATCGTCGGCTTGCAGCTCGGCGGCCGCGATGGCTTCGCGTGCCACCTTGTCCAGCACCGTCACGGCCAGCTTGAACACAGCCTGACCATCCATGTGCAGGAAGGCATTGCCTGCAATCGCGCCACCCGACACATTGCCCGGCACGCAGAGAATATCCACATGACTGCCGTCAGAATGCATGGCCGAAGACAGGATCCCCGGTTCGTCGGACGCCGAGAGTACCACTGCGCCTGCACCGTCACCGAACAACACGCAGGTGGTGCGATCGTTGAAATCGAGGATGCGCGAGAATACTTCCGAACCGATCACCAGCACGTTCTTGTGCGAGCCGCTGCGGATGAACTTGTCCGCCGTCGACATGGCATAGACAAAGCCCGAGCAAACAGCCTGCAGGTCGAACGCCGCGCAATGATTCGTGATGCCGAGTTTCTGCTGCACGAGACAGGCGGTGCTGGGGAACACGAAATCAGGTGTGGACGTGGCGACGATGATCAGGTCGATGTCCTGGCGATCGATACCGGCCGCGGCAATCGCCTGCTCGGCCGCTTTGACAGCCAGGTCACTCGACGTAACGTCGGTCTCGGCCCAATGGCGTGCCGAGATGCCACTGCGCGAGACGATCCACTCGTCGCTCGTTTCAATACCCTTTTCAGCCAGCTGCACAGCCAGCTCGTGATTCGTCACACGCCGCGGGGGCAGATAGCTCCCCGTACCGATGATTTTTGCGTACTTGGTCATGAGAGTGTCGGATCGTGGTGCCCGGCCGCCTGCCCGCAGCGGCCAATCGGCTTCAAGCGGCGCGTGTATCGGAATGTGGGTCCGGTGCGTCGTTCTCTGGCCCGCCCGCCACGGCGCCTGAGGCACCGGACTTGTTGGCGAAAGCCTTCGCTATGCGTTCGATGACGCCATTTCTGGCGGCATCATACCCGCGTTTGATAGCCCACTCAAAAGAATGGGCATCGGCGGAACCGTGGCTCTTGATCACCAGCCCGCGCAGGCCCAGCAGCGACGCGCCGTTGTAGCGGGCGGGATCCAGGCGACGCGCCAGCCGCGACAACACGGGCATGGCCACACCTGCCAGCAACTTGGTGAACCACGACCGCGTGAATTCTTCCTTGATCATGCTGCCGATCATCTTGGCCAGGCCCTCGGTACTCTTGAGCGCCACGTTGCCGACAAACCCGTCGCAGACCACGATATCGGTCGTGCCCTTGAAGATGTCGTTGCCTTCCACGTTGCCATAGAAATTCAGTTCGGAAGCGCGCAGCAGTTCGCCGGCAGCCTTGACCACCTCGTTGCCCTTGATCACTTCCTCGCCGATATTGAGCAGCCCCACGGTCGGATGGTCCTTGTGGTCCACCACGGACACCATGGCCTCGGCCATCCGGGCGAACTGCAGCAAATGCTCCGGCTCGCAATCGGCATTAGCGCCAAGGTCCAGCACCGTGGTACCCCAGCCTTGTTCGTTCGGAATCGTGGTGGCGATGGCCGGCCGCTCGATGCCTTCGAGCGTTTTCAGCACATAGCGCGAGACCGCCATCAGCGCGCCGGTATTGCCGGCCGAGATGCAGGCGCCTGCGGTGCCTTCCTTGACTTGCGTCACGGCCACGCGCATCGAAGAGTCTCTCTTCTTGCGCAGCGCCACCTCCACCGGATCATCCATGGTGATGATCTCGGTAGCCGGGACGATGGTGACTCGCGGATGATCCACAGCGTTCAGCTTCTTGAGCTGCGCACTGATAGCGTCGGGCAGGCCGACCAGGATCATTTCGGCATCGTCGTGACTGGATAGAAAACTGATCGCCGCTGGCACCGTCACGGACACTCCGTGATCGCCGCCCATGCAGTCGATAGCGAGCTTGATCGTCATTGTTTCCTGATACGGAAAGCGCGTCGGCACCCGCCGCATCGGTCGGGAACACAAGCAGCCGGACGCGCGGATACGCCGTCGTGCGAGCGCCGAGCGCCCAACAAAAAAGCGGCAACGAGCTTGCCGCTTTCCTGTCTTACACCTGACAACGTGCGCGAGCGAGACACAGGGTCACGCCTGACGACCTGGTCAGTCGTTCTTGGTCTTGATGACCTTGCGACCACGATAGTAGCCGTTCGGGCTCACGTGGTGACGCAGGTGCGTTTCGCCGGTGGTCGGCTCGACGGCCAGCGGTGCGACCGACAGGTGGTCGTGCGAACGATGCATGCCGCGCTTGGACGGCGACTTCTTGTTCTGTTGAACAGCCATGATGACTCCTTCGAGAATTTTGCGATATTAACACACGCACCCTGCGCAAGGCGTAGCCGGGGCCCGGCTGGGTGCTTGACCTGCTACCGTGAAAACGAACTTCCGGCCGCACCATGCGGCATCAGTGCTTCGTCTTCAGGCCAGCCAGCGCCGCAAAGGGCGATGGCCGCTTTTCTTCTGGTGGCGCCTCAGGCTCCACCTCACCGTCCGCGCCGGTCACGAGCGAGTCGTGAACGGTCGGACAGGTCACATGCTTGGGGGCTGTCGGCAATGCCAGCAGCACCTCGTCTTCCAATAGTTCAAGCACCGAGAATTTCTTCGAGCCGACAATGACATCGACCTCATCATCATCCATCGATGCCTCTTCCGCCGCTTCCTCGGTGGACACGACCTCGAACCGCATGTCCGTGGCCACCGGTTCGGCGTACACCTGCAGGCATCGCTGGCAATCCAGCCACACACGTCCGCTTACCGTCACGTCGACGTACAGCCGCTGCGTAGCCGCCATGCCCGGCTCTGCCGCCTCATCCTTCGCAAACCCAGTCAGCGTGTACCGGAACGTTTCGTCCCGGGCCGACGCTGGCGCATCGGCAGCCGTCTCGGCTAAGATGCGCGGCAAATCGCGCACAGCCAAGTCTCCCACCACGTTGCCACCCTTGCGGCAAAAGGCGAAGAGATCGGTTTCATGCAAATCGAAGGCCGCGGCGGACGCCGCAGGCTGGGTCGGCTGACTCATACAGACGGAATTGGGAAAATGCCTTGTTTGCCACAACTCGCCGGCAGCGGTTATCGAGAATGCTCGATAACGAATGCGCCTGTGCAGCCAAACGCGCGATTATACGGCGTAAACAGCCAACCCGTCAAAGTATACAAAACGAAACCGACCTGAGCCTGGCCTGACATGTCCTCCGACAATTTACCTACGCTGATCCTTGGCTCCAGTTCCCCATACCGCCGGGAGTTGCTGGCGCGCCTGCGCATACCTTTTCAGACCGCCACGCCCGATATTGACGAAGCACCACTGGCCGGCGAGCGACCGGAAGCCACGGCGCTCCGGCTGTCACGACTGAAAGCCGAGGCCATTGCCGCGCGCCATCCCGGCGCCTTGGTCATTGGCTCGGATCAGGTCTGCACGCTCGACGACATGCAGATCGGCAAGCCCGGCAACCATGAGAATGCGCTGGCGCAACTCCAACTGATGCGCGGCCGCACCGTGACGTTCCATTCGGCGCTGTGCCTGCTGGATAGCCGCAGCGGCGTGGCACAACTGGCCGATGTACAAACCCGCGCCACGTTCCGCGATCTCTCCGACGCCGAACTCGATGCCTACCTGCGCATCGAGACGCCCTACGATTGCGCCGGTAGCGCCAAGGCCGAAGGGCTAGGCATCGCGTTGCTGTCCCGCGTGGAATCCGATGACCCCACGGCGTTGATTGGCCTGCCGCTGATCGCGCTGACCGGCATGCTGCGCCAGACCCGATACCCCTTCTTTGGAGCCTGAGCAATGGCCGGCACGCTATATCTGATTCCCAATACGCTGGGCAAGCGCGACGAAGCCGACCCCCTGGCCGATGTCATTCCGGTGGGCGTCCAGCAAGTCGCCACACGGCTGGACTACCTTGTCGCAGAAAATGCCAAAACCGCGCGCGCGTTCCTGAAGAAACTGGGCGAGACCAGCCCGCTGACGCATCCAATCCAGCAGATCGAGATTCGCGAACTCAACGTCAATACGAAGGCAAAGGAACTGGCCGCGTTGCTCGATCCGATTGCAGACGGCCGCGATGGCGGCCTGCTGTCCGAAGCGGGCGTGCCGGCCGTGGCCGATCCCGGTGCGGACCTCGTCCGGCTGGCCCACACGGTTGGCGTCACGGTGCGGCCCCTGGTTGGGCCAAGCTCGATATTGCTCGCAGTCATGGCCTCCGGACTCAATGGCCAGAGCTTCGCATTCAACGGCTATCTGCCGGTGGACGCTGGCGAGCGCATCAAGAAGCTGCGCGAACTCGAACATCACTCGCGCAAGGCACGTCAGACACAGGTGTGGATCGAAACGCCCTACCGGAACGGCGCGCTACTCGATGCGCTGCGCCAGCATTGCGCGGGCACGACATTGCTGTCGATCGCCGTGGACCTGACCTTGCCAACGGAAGCCATCGTCACGCTGCCGATCTCGGCCTGGCGACCCGAGCGCCTGTCGCTGCACAAACGGCCCGCGATCTTCTCGCTGCTGGCGCAGTAAGTCCGCACTCTCACCGCCCTCCCCAATTGCCGGGGAGGGCTTGCCCACTTACCGTACCGACGGCGCGGACGAATTCAGGAGCATCACCTTCATCGCTGCCGAACCCATTGCCGCACCAAACCGCTTGGCCACACGTTCTGCAACGTTTTCCTTGACCGTGTAGTCAACGATGTCCTCGGCTTTGAGCACATCGCGCGCTACGTAGTCCGCGCTACCCAGACCATCGGCCAAGCCCAGTTCGACGGCCCGTTCGCCGGACCAGAACAATCCCGAAAACAGTTCCGGATCGTCCTTGAGCCGATCGCCGCGCCCTTCCTTCACCACGTTGATGAACTGTTGGTGAATTTCCTTGAGCATCGACTCCGCATAGGCTTTCTGACGCGGCACCTGCGGCGAGAACGGATCGAGCATGCCCTTGTTTGAACCTGCCGTGTACAGCCGGCGCTCCACGCCGAGCTTGTCCATGAGACCGGTGAAACCGAACCCATCCATCAGCACGCCGATGGAGCCAACGATGCTGGCCTTGTCGACATAGATCTTGTCAGCCGCCGCTGCCACGTAATAGCCACCCGACGCGCAGATCTCCTCGACAACCACGTAGAACGGCTTGTCCGGATAGGTCTTGCGCAGGCGAGCAATCTCGTCGTTGATGATGCCGGCCTGCACCGGCGAACCGCCCGGCGAATTGATCTTGAGGATGACGCCTGCCGCGTTGGTATCGGCGAACGCCGCCTGCAGCGATGCATTGATGGACTCCGCGCTGGCAGGGGTGCCGGCCGCGATTTCACCCTCCAGCGTGACCATCGCCGTGTGCCGGCCCGAGGTGCTGGCCAGCCCATCGCCCTTGAAATCGAAGACGGCGAAGACGATCACCGCGAGGATGGCCAGAGTCACCAGCCGGAAGAAAATCTTCCAGCGACGGGCCGCGCGCTGCTCGCGCAGCGTGGCCATCAACACTTTTTCGAGCACATCGCGCTCCCAACCCCCGCCACTGCCGGAACCCACCGGAACACCGCCCTTGCCTGCCATGCGCGCGCGCCGATCGTCGGCCTCGCGCCGGGCCGCTGCCTCGCTGTCCTGCAGTTCCTGCTCCAGCGGATAGTCGGCGCGGCGTACGGTCTCCAGTCTTTCGCTGGCGGGAGATCCCTCGGGATGTTGCCCGGCTTGACCCGATGGTTGACCCGAAAGATCGGAGGAATCGGATGATGGCGGTTTTTGCTGTTCTGTCATGCAAATAGACTCAGGCGTCTGACGGAAAACCGCCCGGCTTCAACTGGCGTCGGGCGGCAGAAAGGGAGCCTCGGGGTGCCAGTAGACTGCACCCTCGCGTTCCTCGATATGAAGCTTGGCCAGCGCGGCGCCCCGGCAAGGGCCGCCTACGCAAAGGCCGGTGTCTGGCGCGTAGGTCGCGCCATGTGTCGCGCACATCAAGTATATGCCCGCACTGTCGAAAAACTGTCCCTCCTGCCAGTCCAGCTCCATGGGAACATGGGCACACTGGTTCAGGTAGCCATGGGCAACGCCGTCGTAGCGCACCACAAACGCACCGACCTCACGCGCGTTGAGCCGCACCGTGAAGCGCACGCCCACACCGCCTTCGGCCAGGGCTTTCGCCGCGCACAGCCGGCGAGGCGCAAACAGTCCTTCAGGCATTCGCGAGCAACCAATCGTGCAAATCGGCAATTGACGTAGCGCAATGCACCGGCGACATCGCACGCAGCGAATCGGCGGGATGCGCACCATAGCAGACGCCAAGCCCTTGCGCGCCAGCATTGGCGGCCATCTGCAGATCGTGTGTCGTATCGCCGATCATGACCGTGCGCTCGATGTCCTGGCCCAGTTCTCGGGTCAGCTCGTGCAACATCGCCGGGTGCGGCTTCGAGAATGTTTCATCGGCACAGCGCGTGGCATCGAACAGCTTGCCCAGGCCGGTGCTGGCCAGCGCGCGCTCCAGGCCCACGCGCGTCTTGCCGGTGGCCACACCGAGGAAATAGTGCTCCGCGTGCAACGCTTCGAGCATTTCCCGTACGCCTGGAAACAGCACGAGTTCGGCGTCGCGGGTCAGGAAGTGAAAGCGATAGCGTTCGGCCAGACGCGGATAGTCGGTGGGATCGAGCGATGGCACTGCGTACGACAGCGCGTCCTTGAGACCGAGTCCGATCACATGGCTGGCCGCGCTGTCGTCGGGCACTGGCAGCCCCAGGTCACGGCTGGCCAACTGAATGCACTTGGTGATGGTGGGCGTGGAATCCATCAGGGTTCCATCCCAGTCGAAAACGATCAGGTCGTAGCGCTGCCTGGCCATTGCGGTCCTTGGTCGATGCGGAAAGTGTGCAGAAGGATGTTGGACGGTGCGCCCCAGCCGTCAGGCCGCGCCGTCGATCTGCTTCAATTGTTGCAGAAAATCAACACATTCGGCGGGCAACGGCGCCGAGACGGTCATTGGCTCGCCCGTACTCGGATGCGTAAGCGTCAGGCGGTGGGCGTGCAGGAACATTCGCTTGATGCCGGGACGAACACCGCTGCGTGAAAGTGCCTTGTTCAGCGCAAAGTCACCGTACTTGTCGTCGCCAACGATCGGAAAGCCGATGGACTGCAGATGGACACGAATCTGGTGCGTTCGGCCGGTCTTCAGCTCTGCTTCCAACAGCGTGTAACCCTCGAACGACTTCACCCGGTTGAACACCGTGTGTGACACCAAGCCATCGGCCTGCACCCTGACCCGACGCTCTCCGTCCGCAGTGCTGTATTTATATAGAGGGAGTTTTACATGTTGCCGTGCGTTCTGGAATTCGCCGGCAACGCAGGCGAAGTACCTTTTGTCCATGCCGTTGCCACGGATCTGCTCGTGCAGGTTCACCAGCGCTGACCGCTTCTTGGCGAGCACCAGCACGCCAGATGTCTCGCGATCCAGCCGATGAACCAGTTCGAGGAACTTCGCTTCGGGTCGCGCCCGGCGCAACTGCTCGATAACACCGAACGCCACGCCCGATCCGCCATGCACCGCCACGCCAGCCGGCTTGTCAATGACCAAAAGGTGGGTATCTTCGAACAACACCGGAAACTCGCCAGCCGGCACGTGCTGGCCCGTGTCTGCGGCCTTCTCCGCCACGCGCATCGGTGGAATCCGCACCACATCGCCAATCTGCAACCGATAGGTTGCATCTATGCGCCCCTTGTTGACCCGTACCTCGCCGGAGCGCAGCACCCGATAGATGTGGCTCTTCGGTACCCCCTTGGCGATCTTCAGCAGGAAGTTGTCGATGCGCTGCCCATCGGCGCTTTCATCGATCGTGACATACGCCACCTGGAGCGCGGCGGGACGCGATTGCGGCTCCGTTTCAATTTGATGGCGTAACTCATTCATTTTCAATATAATTTCCCGGCTGTTGCTGGCCAAGGACCGGCAACGCGCGACTTTGTGTAAGCGATGTTTGGCGCGAATCCGGATCGTATGTACCTGCCAGGTTTGCGGCAGGCCGGTACGGAATGTGCGAGAAACACCAAGCCTTGTCTTGGGTAGTCTCACCAGTATCCGCGCAAGATTCCGCATTTTACACTTCGGGTTGCCATCGACCCGGCCCGTCTCCCGCATGTTGCGTACCCCGCAAGGCGCCAGACGGGCAAATGGTGGCAAACAGCAGCACGCACGCGTTGCGCTGGCGCGCAGGAAGTCGCCCAGAGGCGCCTTCGGCAAAAGCCGGCCGACACGTGGAAACAGAGTGTTCAGGCAGAAAAGAATTCAATGCGGATGCCGCAGCATGGCATCCGCAACGGTGAGAGAAGACCGCCCGCACCGGGAATCGGTGCCGGCCCCGGCAGGTAACCCTGTCACCCGACCTGAAGTATCGGCCGCGACTTGCCTCCCTTTGCCGTCATCCGGCAAGGCGGCACTGGCGCCCGGACGCAGAACGCCAAGAAGCAGCGGCGCGCCCGAACGCGGTACAGGTCGGATTGACTCGGCAAGCCTTGCCGCGTCCGGATAAGTTGCTCTTTGACGCGTCCTGGCCATCCCGGCCCGGCAGCGATTGGTAGCGTAGACCTGTGCCACTGGCACGGACACCTTCCCGTCGCCCGCCCCGCCGGCATCCGCCAGAAGCCGTTGCATCAGGAGCAGGCCCATTTGCCCTCTCCCGACCCGGCGGACCGCCCGCATCGTTTGCGGGAGCCAGAACGCCCACAGCCTCTCCTTTCACCCGCGCCCAGCCGGCCGCGTGCATTGCGCGCCGGCAATTCCGGCAATTCTCCCGACCTCGCTCTCTTTCCTCGCGTGCTCCCTGGACCGTCGCGGGCATGATCCCCTCATGACCCATCGATCTCCCGCGACACTGGAGCGAGGTATTGCGATGAAACGCATGCTGTTCAACGCGACGCAACAGGAAGAACTGCGCGTCGCCATCGTCGATGGTCAGAAACTGATCGACATCGACATCGAGACTGCCGGGCGCGAACAGCGCAAGGGCAACATCTACAAGGGTGTCATCACCCGCATCGAGCCGTCGCTCGAGGCGTGCTTCGTCAACTACGGCGAAGAGCGCCACGGCTTCCTGCCGTTCAAGGAAGTGGCTCGTGCCTTCTTCAAGGACGGCGTGGACGTGCGCAATGCGCGCATCCAGGATGCGCTGCACGAAGGCCAGGAACTGATCGTCCAGGTGGAGAAGGAAGAACGCGGCAACAAGGGCGCTGCCCTGACGACGTTCATCTCGCTCGCCGGCCGCTACCTGGTGCTGATGCCGAACAACCCGCGTGGCGGCGGCGTATCGCGCCGCATCGAGGGCGAGGATCGCCAGGAACTGCGCGAGACCATGGCGCAACTCCAGGTGCCGGAAGGCATGAGCATCATCGCGCGCACCGCCGGTATCGGCCGTGCCGCCGAAGAGCTGCAATGGGATCTGAACTACCTGCTGCAACTGTGGAAGGCCATCGACGGCGCCGCCGGTGACAACAAGGCGCCGCTGCTGATCTATCTGGAGTCCAGCCTTGTCATCCGCGCCATCCGGGATTACTTCCAGCCCGACATTGGCGAAATCCTGATCGACACCGACGAAATCCACGAGCAGGCCCGCGCGTTCATGAGCGTGGTGATGCCCGACAACATGAACCGCGTGAAGAAGTACCGGGACGACGTGCCCCTCTTCTCGCGTTTCCAGATCGAGCACCAGATCGAATCGGCGTACTCGCGCATGGTGATGCTGCCCTCTGGCGGTGCCATCGTGATCGACCATACCGAAGCCCTCGTGTCGGTTGACGTGAACTCGGCCCGCGCCACCAAGGGTGCGGACATCGAGGAAACCGCGCTGCGCACGAACCTGGAAGCCGCCGACGAGATTGCCCGCCAGCTGCGCCTGCGCGACCTGGGCGGCCTGATCGTGATCGACTTCATCGACATGGAGTCCGGCAAGGCCCAGAAGGACGTGGAAACGCGTCTGAAGGACGCCCTGCGCCACGACCGCGCCCGCGTGCAGATGGGCAAGATCAGCCGCTTCGGTCTGATGGAACTGTCGCGCCAGCGCCTGCGTCCTTCGCTGTCGGAAGGCTCGCACATCACCTGCCCGCGCTGCAATGGAACAGGTCACATCCGCGATACCGAATCGTCCGCCCTGCAGGTGCTGCGCATCATCCAGGAAGAGGCGATGAAGGAAAACACGGCCGCCATTCACTGCCAGGTGCCGGTGGAAGTGGCCGCTTTCCTGTTGAACGAGAAGCGTCAGGACATCAACCTGATCGAACTGCGCTTCAAGGTCAATGTGCTGCTGATCCCGAACAAGCATCTGGAAACGCCGCACTACAAGCTCGAACGCCTGCGCCACGACGATCCGCGCCTGGAAGACTCCACCGCCAGCTATCGCATGGCGGAAGCGGCTGCGAAGGAACTCGAAGCCGACACGAGCTACAGCAGCCGCAAGAAGGAAGATGCACGTCCACGCCAGGAAGCGGCCGTCAAGGGCATCACGCCTGACGCTCCGGCCCCGGTCTCGGTACCGCGCGCGGAACGTGCGCCGAAGCCCGATGCAGCAGCACGCCCGACGCCGGCTACGCAGCCCGTCACGGGCGGGGGCATCATCGGCTGGCTCAAGAGTCTGTTCGGCGCAACGCCGGCACCTGCTCCCGTGGCAGAGCCGGTCAAACCGGCAGTTGAATCGCCGGCACGCGGCGAAGGCCGTCAAGGCCGTGGCCAGCGTGGTGAGCGCGGCGAAGGCCGCCAGGCCCGTGGTGAGCGCGGTGGTGAACAGCGCGGCGAGCGCGGTGACCGAGGCGAACGTGGCGAACGCCAGGGTCGCGGCCAGCGTGGCGAGCGCTCCGATCAGCAGCGCGGTGAACAGCGCGAGCAACGCGAGTCACGTGAACAACGCGAACCGCGTGAAGCACGTGAGCCGCGCGAGGCCCGTGAACCGCGCGAACCGCGTGGCGAACGCCAGCCGCGCGCACCGCGTGAAGGCCAGGCCACTCCGGCCGTGGTTCAGGGCGAGCGCACCGAAGGCCGTCAGGAAGGTCGTCGCGAACGCAACCAGGAACGCCGCGAGCGCCAGCGCGAACGCCAGCGTGAACGGGCCGAAGGTCGCGAGACCGACGAAACGCTGACCGAAGGCCAGGCTGCACAGCAGACCGCGTTCGAAGCCGCCCAGGCTGCGCCGGCCTACGCCGTCAATACCGACAGCGCTGCAACCGACATCCCGGCAGGTGCCGAGGGCACCGAGGCAGCATTCGAAGGTGCGGAAGGTACAGAAGGCGAAGAACGTCGTCGCCGTAACCGTCGTGGTCGCAATCGTTATCGTCGCGAACGCGAAGATGGCGCGCAGAACCTTGAAGTCAATGAGGCCAATCTGGCGGAAGTCAGCAGCGGCGTGACGGAATCGGAGTCCGATTCGGAGCCGGTGACAACGCCGGCATCGGCGGCAGCCCCGGCACCTCAGGTTGCCTCGCCGACCCAGCACGTAGAGTCCGCTCCCGTGGCTCGCGCCGAGCCAGTTGTCCAGGCGCCGGTTGCCGAGCCCGTGTTCGCAGCCGTTGCAACGCCCCAGGCGGAAGCCGTGGTGCCGCCTGCGCCGGCGTATGTTGCACCCGCACCGGTAGCGGCTCCGGCAGTCGAGGCTCCGGCGGTTGCTACGGCACCGGTCGTCCCTGAGCAAGTCATCGTGACGGCTGATGTGGCGCCTGCCCCGGTTCCGGCTGTGGAAGCCGCCGTGGTGGCCGCTGCAGCACCTGCAGCAGTTCAGGCAACGCCGAAGACGGATGTCGCACTGGAGCCGATGCTTGAGGCTGCAGGCCTGCAGTGGGTCGAAACGGACTCCAGCAAACATGCTGCAGCGCAGGAAGCCGCCGCACGCGTCGCCCCGGCTGCACGGGTGGTGCGCGAGCGCAAGCCGCTGCCGCCGCTGCCGGAAGGTCCGATGGTCCTGGTGGAAACCGGCGGCCAGCAACGCGATACGGCGCAGCAACAACAGCAGCAACAGCAATAAGCTGCGGCGCACGTTGTGACGAGGGGACGGCAATGCCGTCCCCTTTTTCGTTGGTGACCCAGGTGATGGGCGGCATCCCGGCGCTGTATCCCCATGCCCACCTGCAAACTGTATTGCAGATGAGACAAGCGCGCGCGCGTCGTCCTTCGGCTTGCGGCTAGAATGGCGGCAGACGCCGCACCGCAACCAGCCGGGTCCCCACTCCCTGACGGCAGCGGCCAGACCAGCCATGACCGACACTGTCATTCCGATTTTCGACATGCGCGACCACCGATACAAGTCGATGGTGCCGAGCATCCCTTCGCGCCTGTCTGCACCGACCGGGCTCGTCGCGGATACGCGTGGCCGGCCACTGCATGACCTGCGTATCTCGGTGACAGATCGCTGCAATTTTCGTTGCGTCTACTGTATGCCGAAGGAAGTGTTCGACAAGGACTACACCTTCCTGCCGCATTCCGAACTACTGAGCTTCGAGGAAATCGAGCGCGCCGCACGGCTGTTTGTCGCCCAGGGTGTCGAGAAGATCCGGCTGACTGGCGGCGAGCCGCTGCTGCGCAAGAACATCGAGCGTCTTGTGGAGATGCTCGCGCGCATCGAGACGCCCTCCGGCAAGCCGCTGGACCTGACGCTGACCACCAATGCCTCGCTGCTCGCGCGCAAGGCGCAGTCGTTGCGAGACGCGGGCCTGAGCCGTGTCACGGTCAGCCTTGACGCCATCGACGACACCACGTTCCGCAAGATGAACGATGTGGACTTCGCCGTGCGCGATGTGTTGCACGGCATCGAGGTGGCGCAGTCCGTTGGACTCGCGCCGATCAAGGTCAACATGGTGGTCAAGCGCGGCACCAACGATCAGGAGATCGTGCCAATTGCGCGCCATTTCCGAAACAGCGGCATCATCGTCCGATTCATCGAATTCATGGATGTAGGCGCCAGCAATCACTGGCAGATGGACGAGGTCCTGCCCTCCGCCGAGATCGTGCGCCGGATCGACGAGGTCTTTCCGCTTGAAGCCCTGACGGCCAACTACTCGGGCGAGACGGCCGAGCGCTGGCGCTATCGCGATGGCGGCGGCGAGATCGGCGTGATTTCGAGCGTTACACATGCGTTTTGCGGCGATTGCAGCCGCATTCGCTTGTCCACCGAAGGCCGGCTGTATCTCTGCCTGTTTGCGACCGAGGGCTATGACCTGCGCGCGTTGCTGCGCGGCGGACACAGCGACCTCGAAATCGGCAACGCCATCGCCCAGGTCTGGCAGGGGCGCACCGACAACTATTCAGAACAACGCAGCAACCCCGCAGTACGTGCTGCGCGGGCCGAGCGGAAGATTGAAATGTCGTACATCGGTGGATGAGTCGGCGGATGATCGAGCGGGATGACATCACGGGCCTGATCCTCGCCGGTGGGCGCGGCAGCCGCATGGGCGGCACGGACAAGGGACTGCAGCCATTCCTCGGCCGACCGATGGTCCGGCACACGATCGCACGGCTGGCGCCGCAAACAGGTGCGCAATTGATCAGCGCGAACCGCAATGCCGAGATCTATGCGACGTTCGGCATTCCGGTGATCCAAGACGACATCCCGGATTTTCCCGGGCCGCTGGCCGGCATGCTCGCCGCCCTGGCCCAATGCAAGACGGGCTGGATGGTCACCGCACCGTGCGATACCCCGTTCCTGCCGCTTGATCTGGTCGAGCGCCTGGCCCGTGCCATTGACATGGAAGGCGCCGACATGGCGATCCCCTTGGTCAAGGAAGCCGATGGCCGCCACCGTCTGCAGCCTGTGTTCTGCCTGATGCCAGTGAGCGCCGCCGCCAGTCTGCGCACCTATGTCGATGCGGGACATCGCAAGATAGAAACGTGGTTGACCGCGCAGCATCTGGCGCAGGTGCCGTTCGAGGACGCATCTGCGTTCGCGAACATCAACACACTCGACGAACTGCGCGCGCACGAAACCTCAAGCCGCCCTCGCGAGCCGGCGCCCCGGCCCTGAGCCGCGGCGCAAATCTACGCCATCCACCATGCCTTCCCTGCAATCCGTCATCTCTTGCCAGTCTGACTACGACCCCACGGCGCTACCCGTCACCCAGGCCAACGCCATCATTGCGGATGTGATCGAGCCCGTGCGCGGCATCGAGCAATTGCCGATCCGCTCGGCGTTGTCGCGTGTGCTGGCCAACGACGTGATCTCGTCGATCGACGTGCCCGCACACGACAACTCGGCCATGGACGGCTACGCGTTTGCCGGCGCGATGCTGAATCAAGGCGATGGCGATGTCGTCCTGGAAGTCAGCGGCACCGCGTATGCGGGCAATGCATTCGATGGCGAAGCAAAAGCGGGACAGGCCGTGCGCATCATGACTGGCGCGGTCATGCCGGCGGGCTGCGACACCGTCATTCCACAGGAATTCGTCGAGATCCAGGCCGGTGGCAATCAAGTTCGATTTCGCCCGGACGCGGTTCGTGCTGGCGACAACCGCCGTCGTCAAGGCGAGGATCTGGCGCGTGGACAAGCCGCCTTGCGGGCCGGCCGCATCCTGACCCCGGCAGACCTGGGCCTGATGGCTTCTCTCGGCGTGGTCGAGGTCAAGGTACGCCGGCGCCTGCGCGTCGCGTTTTTCTCCACGGGTGACGAGCTGCGCTCGATTGGCGAAACGCTGGACCCTGGCTGCGTTTACGATTCGAACCGCTACACCCTGCATGGCATGCTGCAACGACTCAATGTCGAACTGATCGATATGGGCGTGGTGCGCGACGATCCGGAAATCATGGAAGCTGCATTCCGCACCGCCTGCGAAGTTGCCGATGCCGTCATCACTTCCGGGGGTGTATCGGTAGGCGATGCAGACTATACGAAGCAGATCATGGCCCGTCTCGGAGACGTCAGTTTCTGGAAGATTGCCATGCGGCCCGGCCGGCCCATGGCCTTTGGCCGGATTGCCTCGGGCGGCCATGAAGCCGTGCTGTTCGGATTGCCAGGCAACCCGGTAGCCGTGATGGTCACCTTCTACAATTTCGTGCGCGGCGCGCTGCACCGACTGATGGGGGCCGATGTGGCGCCGTTGCCGCGCATCCGCGTACGCAGCGCTACGCCGATTCGGAAACGCCCGGGCCGTACCGAATACCAACGCGGCATTGTGGCACCCGGTCCGGACGGCGAACTGGAAGTCCGCGTCACAGGCGAACAGGGTTCGGGGGTGCTGCGCTCGATGAGCGAGGCCAACGGCTTTATCGTGCTTGATCACGATCAAACATCGGTGGCGGCTGGCGACCTGGTCAGCGTAATGCTGTTCGACGGGCTGGTCTGACCGGCAGTGTCTGGCCGCTTGGCGGAACGACCAACGCGCGGCCTAAGCAATACCGCGCTTTCGGTTCCCGTGTGCGGTGTCGTATTTGTGCCGCACTCTGCGCGGAAAGCACACACCGATTCCTAAAATGCCTGCTCTGCCAGTCAGGCAGACTATGCGACGTACTTTGCAGTCGCTACACTTGCACCACGAAAAACCGATTTCCCCCAACATTGTGTCTGTCGTCATGAACCAGGAGATCGCCTATCTCCACCCCGTCAAGACAGCTCGTGCGCTGGTGCTTGTGTATCTGTGCTTCTCGGTACCAATCGTCGCCATGGGCCTGTTTGTGGCGTTTGTACGCTACGGTGATCTGCCCGGCATCGCGGTCTTCACGGCCCTGATCCTGAACGCGTTGATCGGCTTTGGCCTGCTGTGGCTCGGCTGTCGCGCCTATAACTGGGTGGCTGCCCGATTCGGCGGCATCGAAGTTCACATCCGCGAACTCACCCCCGAAGATCGGCAGTAGTCGCGCGCAAGTCATCCCGCGCCGTCGCCTCCGCAGCACAGACGGACCGCCATCGGATCAGACCAGGCGGTCTTCCTGCCCTTCCCCGCTCTCCTGCACGGCTTCCTGCGAACTAGCTGCTCCTACCATCTGACCGGGTTCGTCCGGCGCCACCGGTCCGGACGTGCCCAGCAACTGCTCCGCCAACTCTCCCGGCAATGCCTCCACGGTGCGCAGCTTGCGCTCCATTTGCCGCGTACGGACTTCCGCCTGCTCGATATTGCGCGCGGCGCGCACCAGCGTATCGCGCGTTTTGGCGAGTACTTCACCGAATTTGCCGAACTCCGTCTTTACGGCGCCCAGCACCTCCCAGACCTCGCTTGACCGCTTTTCCAGCGCCAGCGTGCGGAATCCCATCTGCAGGCTGTTGAGCAGGGCCGTCAGTGTTGTCGGACCCGCCACGGTCACACGGAAATCGCGCTGCAACTGATCGGTCAATCCGGGGCGGCGCAGTACTTCGGCATACAGTCCCTCGGTCGGCAGAAACAGGATTGCAAAATCAGTGGTAGCCGGTGGCGACAGATACTTCTCGGCGATGCGCTGAGCCTCGCGCCGCACGGCCACTTCCAGCTCACGGCTGGCTGCCTGGGCGGTCTCGGCATCCCCGCGTTCCTGCGCGTCAATCAATCGCTCGTACTGCTCCTTCGGGAACTTGGCGTCGATCGGCAGCCAGACCGGCGCCGCACCGGCATCGCGGCCCGGCAGCCGGATCGCGAACTCCACGCGTGCGCCCGAGTTGCGCACGGTTTCCACATTCTTGCCGTACTGCTCCGGTGTCAGCACCTGCTCAAGCAGCATGTCGAGCTGCACTTCGCCCCAGGTTCCGCGCGACTTCACATTGGTCAGCACCCGCTTGAGATCGCCCACGCCCTGCGCCAGCACCTGCATCTCGCCCAACCCGCGGTGCACCTGTTCCAGCCGATCCGAGACAAGCTTGAACGATTCGCCCAGCCGCTGTTCCAGCGTGGCATGCAGCTTCTCGTCCACCGTGCGTCGCATCTCTTCGAGCTTGGCCGCATTGTTGGCCTCGATATCGCGCAGCTTCTGCTCGAGCGTGGCGCGCACATCGGCCAGCCGTCGCTCGTTGGACTCGGACATCTGCGCCAGTTGCTGCTGTTGCACCGTGGCGATGCTTGTCAACTGCGCCGACAGTTGCTGCTGGAAACGCAGCATCTGCTGGCCCGCCTCACCGCGATTGCCCCGTGCCATCTCTGCCAACTCCAGACGCAACTCGCGCTCCAGCCGCTCAAGACCGCGCGACGTGTCTTCGCGCACGTCGTCTCGCAGTTCGCCAAGCTGCGGTGACAGGTCGGCAGACCCCTTGCGGGGCATGCGCACAAGGAGGATCGCCAGCAGTACCACCGAGACGATGGCGGCTGCGAGCGTGAGCCACGAAATCAAGGACATGGAGAGGAAGAGCGGGTGATGTCAGCGACGAGGTATCAACGACAAGCTTTCAGCGGCGACGAACCATGACGTCGGGATTGATGACGGTCGGCGGCTTGCCCGCCTGCGGGCCCAGATCGAGCGCTGCAATCAGGTTATCCGCCGCCAGATTGGCCATTGCGCGTCGCGTCTTCTCCGAGGCGCTTGCGATATGCGGCGTCAGCACGACGTTCGGCACCGTCAGCAGGTCGGGATGCACGCTCGGCTCGCCTTCGAACACATCCAGCCCTGCCGCGAAAATCGTGCGCGCGCGCAACGCTGCTGCCAGTGCCGCATCATCGACGATACCGCCGCGCGCCAGATTCACCAGCGTGGCCGTTGGTTTCATTTGCGAGAGTTCCGTCGCGCCGATGGTGTGGTGACTCTCCGCACTGTACGGCAACACCAGGATGAGGTGATCCGACTGCTGCAGTAGCTCGGCCTTGCTGACATAGCGTGCGTTGAGCGACTGCTCGATCTCGGCGGGCAACTGACTGCGGTTGTGATACAGCACCTGCATGTCGAAGCCTGACGCACGGCGCGCCAGGCCCTGCCCGATGCGTCCCATGCCGAGAATGCCGAGCGTGCTGCCATGAAGATCCATGCCGACCAGCATGTCGTAGCTCCACCGCTCCCACTTGCCGGCCCGTAGATAATGCTCGCCCTCGGTCACCCGCCGCGCCGTGGCCATCAGCAGCGCCCATCCGAAATCGGCCGTGGTTTCCGTCAGCACATCGGGCGTATTGGTCGCGACAATGCCCGCCGCCGTCAACGCCGGCAGGTCGAGATTGTTGTAGCCCACCGCCATGTTGCAGACCGCACGCAACTGCGGCAGCGCGCCAACCACATTTCCATCGATCCGATCGGCGGCATTGGCCAGCACGCCAGCCTTGCCGGCCAGCCGCGTGCGTAGCGCCGCGGCATCCAGCACCAGATCCTGCTGGTTGTCATCGACATCGAAATACTGCGAAAGACGTTCGATGACATCGGGGAAGATGGCACGGGTCACCAGGACGGAGGGCTTCATGGTAGTCAGACTCGGAAGAATAGGAACGTCATCAGCAGGAACAGCGGCACCAGCACGGCGCACGAGTACGCCATGTAGCCGAAGAAACTCGGCATGCGCACGCCGCGGCTCTCCGCAATCGCTTTCACCATCAGGTTGGGCGCGTTGCCGATATAGGTATTCGCGCCCATGAACACGGCGCCGGCCGAAATCGCCGCCAGGGTAGAGGCATCGCGCGTCATCAGCGTAGCGGCGTCGCCGCCGGCCGTGTTGAAGAATACAAGATAGGTCGGCGCATTATCGAGGAACGACGACAGGATGCCGGTGGCCCAGAAATACATGCTGTCGATGGGCTGCCCATTGCTGTCGCTGACCGTACGGATCACACCGGAGAATGCGCCGTCCGTACCGGCCTTGAGCATCGCGATCACAGGGATGATGGTCAGGAAAATGCCGGCAAAGAGCTTGCCCACTTCGAGCATCGGCTCCCAGTTGAACTCATTGCCACTGCGCGCCGACGCCGGCGTCAAGATCAACGACAGGATCGTCACGATCACCAGCAACACATCGCGCACCAGCGCCGGCAGCGGCACCTCCGTGCCCATCACGTCGACGGCGACACCGGGCTTCCAGAGTCCGCTCATCAGCACGAGACCAACCACCGCCACGAGCAGCAGGAAATTGATCTTGCCATCGATGCGGATGCCCGCCGAGTCCGGCGTGGGGTCCTGCCCACGCGGCAACTCCTCCTCGCGATTCAGAAAGTAATGCCGGTCAACGAAGTAAAACAGACTCAGCAGCACAACCCAGATGAACAACGTCTCCGGCAGAAGGTTGCGCAGCGTCCAGGTGAATTCCACACCCTTGAGGAAGCCCAGGAACAGCGGCGGATCGCCCAGCGGCGTCAGCGCACCGCCGGCGTTGGCTACGAGGAAGATGAAGAACACCACTACATGTGCCACATGCTTGCGGTTATCGTTCGCGCGAAGCAGCGGGCGGATCAGCAACATGGCCGCGCCCGTGGTGCCCATGAGGCTGGCCAGTACCGTGCCCAACGCCAGGATGGTCGTATTCAGTTTCGGCGTGCCATGCAGGTTGCCGCGCACGCAGATGCCGCCCGCCACCACATAGAGCGCGGTCAGCAGCACGATGAACGGGATGTATTCGCCCAGCAGCGCGTGGACGGTGTTGGCCACAGCCGTGTGCAGGCCGAACTGCATGGCGAACGGGACCAGGAACAGTGCGCCCCAGGCCATCGCGACCTTGCCGTAATGGTGATGCCAGAACTTCGGCGCGATCAGCGGGAACAGGGCAATCGAAAGGAGAGTGCCGGCGAAGGGCACGCCCCAGACTGCGGAAAGCGTGGCGCCGTCGAGATCCGCCGCCTGCGCCCACGCAGGAAACAGCAATGTCGAGGCAAACAGAATCTGAGGAAGCAGCGTGACAACACGACGCATCGGATGAGGACTCCCTTTTTTTGAACCACTCGCGCGGCCCGTCGTGCGTGAAACGCAGCGGACCTGGGACTTCCCAGGCGTTGCCGGCGATGAACTGGATGACGAAACGCGCGCGCGTCCGGATTTTCACCAGGGCGTGGAACGTCAGCGCGCAACGAAGCGGTCAGTGTAAAGCAAAGCCCTTTGAGAAAGGTCTCAATGTGTCCGGCTGCGGTATTGGGTCATGTCGCCCTTCACACGGCATCCTGCTCCACCAGCACCACGTGGACCCGATACGGGCCATGCGCACCCAGTACGATCGTCTGTTCGATATCCCCGGTGCGGGAGGGACCGCTGATGATGTTGGTGGCGCGCGGCAACTGGCCGTGCTCGGCGCGCATGCGTGCAAAGGCCGCTTCCAGATTCGGGACGATGCGGGAGGCCGGCACCACCGCGATGTGCGTCTCGGGCAGCAGCGCTGCCGAAGCAAAGGTGTCGGGCCCCGACAGCAGCATCAGCGAGCCGGTCTCGGCAATCGCCACGAAGCACCCTGTGATGCCAACGAGATCGCCATGATCCCGATCTCCCTGCGGATCGCGCAGCGGCGGACGGCATTCCACCGTCAGTCCCGACTCGGCCCATGGCAGGTTTTCCAGAGCGGCCCACACCACCGCGCGGCGCACGAGTTTCAGGCCATCGAGATAGCGCGACACGGCACCCGGCACATCGGCCAGCGTGGCAACGCGGTCCACGGTCGACGCCATCTTCTGCGCCTGCAGGCTGAATGCTTCAGCCAGATCGCCATCGATGGCGGGTTGCGGTCCTTGCGGATGACGCTCGAGATAGTCGGCCACCGCCTGGCGCTCGCCATCGGTCACCTTCGCGCCCCTGCCCTGGGCGGCACGGATGCGGGCAAAGATGCGGTCACGGGCGTCGTTGGTTTCCATGTCGATGTGTAGAGATAACGGCTTGTACGATGAATCGATCAGCGACCCGCGCTGACCTCGAATACCTGCCGCAGATAAGACAGGTAGCCGGGGTCGTCGCACATGGTCTTCTCCGGGGTATCCGAAAGCTTGGCAACGGGCTGGCCGTTACAGCGGACCATCTTGATGACGATCTGCAACGGCGTGTAGCCCAGGTCGTTGGTCAGGTTGGTTCCTACGCCGAATGCGAGCTTGCAGCGGTGCCGGAACCGCTCGTAGAGCTCGATCACCTTCGGGATATGCAATGCGTCGCTGAAGATGAGCGTCTTGCTGCGGGGATCCACGCGGTTGGCCGCGTAGTGAGCCAGCATGCGCTCGCCCCATTCGAACGGATCGCCGGAATCGTGGCGTACGCCATCGAACAGCTTGCAAAAGAACAAATCGAAATCACGCAGGAAGGCATCGAACCCATAGGTGTCTGAAAGCGCGATGCCCAAATCGCCACGGTACTCGCGCGCCCAGTTCTCCAGCGCGTAGACCTGCGAATCGCGCAGTCGCGGCCCCAGCGCCTGGCACGCCTGCAGGTACTCGTGCGCCATCGTGCCGAGCGGCGTCATGTTGTGCAGCCGCGCGAAATGGACGTTGCTGGTGCCCGCCAGTTGCGGGCCAAGGATCGATCGCATCGACAGGAGAACCTCCTCCTGCCAGTCTCGTGAGAAGCGGCGGCGCGTGCCGTAGTCGGCAATCACGCAGTCTGTGTATTGCGGCACCTTGAGCAGGTCCAGCTTCTCTTCTAGCCGGCGGCGCCCTTCCTGCAGATCGGGCTGCGGCTGCGTCCGACGGAAATACACCTCGTTGACGATGGCCAGGAGCGGGATCTCGAACAGGATGGTATGCAGCCACGGACCACGGATCTCGATGTCGATCTCGCCGTTGCCCGACGGCGATGGCTGCACCATCACGTACTTCTCGTTCAGGTGAAACAGCGCCAGGAAATCGACGAAATCGCTCTTGATGAAGCGCATGCCGCGCAGGTACTCCAGCTCGTCGTCGCTGAAACGCAACTCGCAAAGGCTGGCAAGCTCGGCCCTGATCTCATCGACATAGGGCGTAAGGTCCACGCCCACGTTGCGGCACTTGAAACGGTACTCGACCTGGGCCTGCGGGAAATGGTGCAGCACCACCTGCATCATCGTGAATTTGTACAGGTCGGTGTCGAGCAGGGAGCGAATGATCATAGCGGGGGGCGGGGCGCACGGCGTGCCGATGACAGGCCCTCATGCTAACCGAAAGTCACGCGCCATCGAGTCCCATGAGTCGCAATGGCGCACGCGGCGCGGATTGCAGGCACCAGAGCTGCCCGCCCCGCCCGTCCGCGCACGTGACAAGCATGGCCTGGCCGCGCGGCACTGCGGCGGGCAGCGGTTCGGCAAAGTTGCCCGATGCCACGATGATCCGCTCCTGATAAACCGCCTTGCCCGCCTGATCGAAGCGAAGGACCTGGATCAAGGTATCGGGCGACGGCTGGAGATCTTTTTCGCAAGGCACCAGCCCGTCGCGGTTGCAGTTGGCCATCGCGACACCGGCCGGTGTACGTTCCACGCTGAAGCTGTCCCATTCGAACGTTGTCAGGGACGCCAGCGCCACGGGCTGGTCCGACTGTGCACGCGAGGCCACCAGTCGCGAGACGACGCTGCCTGCCATGTCGCCCCGAGGCACCGCTGCCTGCGGCGACTGCGCCATCGCCGGCACAGTGACCAAACTGGCCGACATGATGCCTACGCCACAAAGCACGCCCAGCACGGTATGCGCCGCCATGGCCAACTTCGCTCGTCCGGTCACGTTTCACTCTCCAGATAGCCACGCATGAGACGTGGGAATAGTAGTCTTTCCGTCCGGGCTCCGCGACCAGTCAACCGCCCGAAAACCGCATGGCGGGCCGATTTCGGCACCGAAGGGGATGGAAAGTACATAAAGAAATAAGAAAACTATCTTACCCGGCTATATAGACTCGCTATCCTTGCGGAGTGGCTCAGCTACAATATCGGTCTTTGAAAGGCCACGGCCCCCGTTCGCCCCAAGTTACCCCGATTGACATACACGTCGTTCGACGCGTAGCGGGCAACTTCGCAAGAGCGGCGGCAAGAAGCGGCCCTGGACAAATCCCCATCGAAGACCGATCCGTTTTTCTGGAACCGAAATGACTCACGTTGTCACCGAAGCCTGCATCCGTTGCCGTTACACCGACTGCGTTGATGTGTGTCCGGTCGATTGTTTCCGCGAAGGCCCGAACTTCCTGGCCATCGATCCCGACGAGTGCATCGATTGCGCCGTATGTGTGGCCGAATGCCCGGTGAACGCGATCTACGCCGAGGAAGACGTCCCCGGCGATCAGCAGGCATACATCGAGCTGAACGCCGAACTGTCGCGCAGCTGGCCGTCCATCACCAAGACCAAGGCCCCGCTGGCCGAGGCCGAGGAATGGAAGGACGCGACCGACAAGCTGCAGTACCTGCAGCGATAAGAGAAGACCGACGCGCCAGCATAGACTCCGGCGGATTCAGCCTGAGCGGCTGGCCAGCGTCAAAGAAAGCCCGTCCCCACGCGCTTTCCCGTAATACCGGGCACGCCATTGCCCCCAAACGTATCAGGACGAATATGGACTTGAGCATTCCTAATCCCGTGGCCGACGCAACGCAGCAGGCTGGCGGCAACACCGGTGGCCAGCCGCTGGAAATCGATGCGCTGATCGTTGGCGCAGGCCCGGTCGGGCTGTTCCAGGTGTTTGAACTGGGCCTGCTCGAAATCAAGGCCCACGTGATCGACTCGCTCAAGGTAGTGGGCGGCCAGTGCGTGGAGCTGTATCCGGACAAGCCCATCTACGACATCCCGGCCGTGCCCATCTGCACCGGCCAGGAACTGACCGACAACCTGCTCAAGCAGATCGAACCGTTCTCGCCGACATTCCACCTGGGCCAGGAAGTGGCCGTGGTGGAGCGCCGTGAAGACGGCCGCTTCTTCGTGGAAACGTCGACCGGCACGCGCTTCATCACCAAAACCATCTTCATCGCTGCCGGCGTGGGGTCGTTCCAGCCGCGTACGCTCAAGGTGGAAGGCATCGACAAGTTCGATGGCAAGCAACTGTTCTACCGCGTGAAGGATCCGAGCCGCTTCCACGGCCGCAACCTCGTTGTCGTGGGCGGTGGCGATTCGGCGCTGGACTGGACGCTGGACCTCGTTGGCAAGGCCGAGTCGGTGGTGATGATCCACCGCCGCGATGGTTTCCGTGCCGCGCCGGCATCGGTGGCCAAGATGCGCGAGCTGTGCGAACAGATGGAAATGCAGTTCCTGGTCGGCCAGATTGGCGGCTATGAAGAGAAGGACGGCGTTCTCACCGAAGTGAAGGTGACCGGCGGTGACGGCGTGACGCGCCGCCTGCCCGTGGACGACGTGCTGGTCTTCTTTGGCTTGTCGCCGAAGCTGGGTCCGATCGCCGAATGGGGCCTGGAACTCGAACGCAAGCAGATCAAGGTGGATACCGAGAAGTTCGAAACGAACATCCCGGGCATCTTTGCCGTGGGCGACATCAACACGTACCCGGGCAAGAAGAAGCTGATCCTGTCGGGCTTCCACGAAGCCGCCCTGGCAGCGTTCGGCGCCGCGCCGTACATCTTCCCGGACAAGAAGATCCACATGCAATACACCACCACCTCGCCGAAGCTGCACAAGGTGCTGGGCGTGGAATCGCCGGTCTTCGACTGATCGTTTTTGGTCGATCGCAAAAAAGTCGCCTCCGGGCGATTTTTTTGTTTGCACAAATCAAAAAGCTGGCTATAATGCGGCCTCGCTGTTGAACACGGCAACGCAGCAAAGGGCGGAAACGCTTGCTGCAGGCCAGTTCCAGAGCAAACCAGAGTTTTAGCGACAACCTTCTGACGAAAACAAAACGTTAAAAAGTTGTTGACGAAACGAAGAGAAGCTGGTTATAATTTCTTTCTCATCTGTTCCCCGATAGCTCAGTTGGTAGAGCGCCGGACTGTTAATCCGTAGGTCCCTGGTTCGAGCCCAGGTCGGGGAGCCAAAAAATTCAAGGTGAAGGCCGATACGAAAGTATCGGCCTTTTTCCTTTGTGGTTCGCCGTCGAACCACACCAGGCTCCGCACACCCCCCCCCACGCCGCCCCCTTGCCGCGCATTCTGCGGTAAAATGCTCGATTGCCCTGATGTACTTGACTGACCTCCGGTATACCTGTAAAAGGTTACCGGCGTATTTCTTGCGCAATATTCACGGAAACAGGTAGTCCACCAAGTTTTTACCTAGCTAGGAAAATTTGGCCCGTCACCCCTGACACTGGCAGTACGGATCTCGGTCCACAGGCAGGTTGTTCTAGGGGGCGCACCCCGGCATCAGCCGGCGCGTGCGATTACCACCGTCGCAGAAGGCTCCGGAGCCCGATGTGGCACCGTTTCCCCTCTATGAACCTACCCGCCCCTGTGGCGGTCATCCTGAAGGACTGAATTGACTAAGATCGTTCTGAAACCGGGCGAGCCCGTTGAAGTTGCAATGCGTCGTTTCCGTCGCGCCATTCTGCAGACTGGCCTGATCGTGGAACTGAAGAGCCGCACCGCCTACGAAAAGCCGACGACCGAGCGCAAGCGCAAGAAGAAGGCTGCCGAGGCTCGCCTGCGCAAGCGTCTGCGCATGCAAATGCTGCCGAAGAAGCTCTACTGATTCGCGCACTGCCCTAAAAAACCGCCAGTTCACCTGGCGGTTTTTTTTCGCCCAGACTCCACGCCCCGCCACCGGATGGAATGGAGTGAATGCGAAGCGCCAACAATCGGGCACACGTTGGCCGGCATAATGGCGGAACACCGCTTTCGGGGAACCCTAGCCTTGACTGCCATTCTGCAGATGCGCAATGTGCGCAAACTCTACGGCGACACCGTTGTCGTCAACGACCTCGACCTCGAGGTCCATCCCGGGCAGTGCTTCGGACTGCTTGGCCCCAACGGCGCCGGCAAGACCACCACGCTGCGCATGCTGCTGGGGCTCACCACACCCGCCTCGGGCACCCTGACACTCTGCGGCGAGCCGATTCCTCAGCGCGCACCACAAGCGCGCATGCGCGTGGGCGTGGTGCCGCAGTTCGACAACCTCGACCCGGACTTCTCCGTGATCGAGAACCTGCGGATCTTTGGCCGCTACTTCGGCCTCTCGTCTGCCGAGATTGCTGCGCGCGTGCCGAAGCTGCTGGAGTTCGCGCGACTCGAAAGCAAAGCCAATGCCCAGGTCCGCGAGTTGTCCGGCGGCATGCGAAGGCGCCTGACGGTGGCGCGTGCGCTGATCAACGACCCTGACCTGCTCGTCATGGACGAACCCACCACCGGCCTGGACCCGCAGGCCCGGCACCTGATCTGGGAGCGGCTTCGTTCCCTGCTGGCAGCGGGAAAGACGATCCTTCTGACCACGCACTTCATGGAAGAGGCGGAGAGGCTCTGCGACCACCTTTGCGTGATCGACGCCGGGCGCAAGATTGCCGAAGGCAAGCCGCACGAGCTGATCGACCGAGAAATCGGGTGCGATGTCGTGGAAATCTACGGCGACGAGTTGGAGCCGCTACGCCACACGCTGACGCCACTATCCGAACGCACCGAGATGCGCGGCGAGACACTCTTCTGCTATGTGCGGGAACCCGATCCGCTTCTGGCCGCGCTCCATGGCAAGGGCGGCGTGCGCTACCTGCATCGGCCAGCCAACCTCGAGGATGTGTTCCTTAAGCTGACCGGCCGGGAAATGCGCGACTAATGCGAACGTTGATGCGACCGACGAGAGATTGAGATGAGCGAACACGATCCACATAGTCCCGGCGTCGCCCTGGGTGGCACCCCTTCTGTACCTGCTCGCCAACACTATCCCCAGCCCCTGCTGCCGCGCAATATGCGCAACTGGATGATGGTCTGGTATCGCAACTACATGGTCTGGAAAAAGCTGGCCATCCCGTCGATGATCGGCAACCTGGCCGACCCAATGATCTACCTGTTCGGACTGGGGCTGGGCCTTGGGCTGCTGGTCGGGCAGGTCAACGGGGTCTCGTATATTGCCTTCCTGGCGGCCGGCACCACGGCATCGAGCGTGATGATGTCCGCGAGCTTCGAGTCGATGTATTCGGCATTTTCGCGCATGCATGTCCAGCGCACCTGGGAAGCCATCATGCATGCGCCCCTGACGCTCGGTGACGTGGTCCTGGGCGAAATACTCTGGGCGGCGAGCAAGGCGGTGTTATCAGGATCGGCCATCATGCTGGTGGCAGGCGTGCTGGGCTACGCGCAGTTCCCGAGCGCACTGGCGGCCCTGCCGGTCATCGTCCTGGCCGGCATCACGTTCGCGAGCCTGGCGATGATTGTGACGGCCCTTGCCCCGAGCTACGACTTCTTCATGTTCTACCAGACGCTGGTCATGACGCCGATGCTGCTGCTCTCCGGCGTGTTCTTCCCACTGGAGCAACTGCCAGAAGGCGCGCAGAAGGCGACACAAGTCCTGCCGCTCGCACATGCCGTGGCACTGATTCGTCCGTTGATGCTGGGAAGGCCCGTGGAAAACGCCGCGCTGCACGTCGTGGTGCTGGCGATCTATGCGGTGGTGGCGCTGGTGGCGGCGCTGGTGCTGCTACGGAGGAGGATGTTGCGGTGAGTGTTTGATACTTGCCGGAAGCCGGCTCCCCTCTCCCGCGCAGCGGGAGAGGGGTTGGGGGTGAGGGTCAGCGGTTCAAGTTGCGACGATTTCGGCAAGCAGAACCTCCAGCCCTCTCCCCCGCCCCTCTCCCATAGGGAGAGGGGAGAAAACCCGTGGCAGGGGGAGCGCTGTTACTGCCCCAGCCCCCGCAGCAGATCCGCCTTCAGATCACCCACCGTCTCCAGCCCCACCGCCAGACGGATCAGCCCTTCGCTGATCCCCGCGGCAGCCTTGACCTCGGGTGCCACGCGACCATGCGTGGTGGTGTACGGATGCGTGATCGTCGTGCGCGTGTCGCCCAGGTTGCCGGTGATCGAGCACAGCTTCGTGCTGTCGATCACTCGCCAGGCATTCGCGCGCATCTGCTCCGGCGTATCGCCCTTCAGTTCGAATGAAACAATCGCGCCACCGCCGCTCTGCTGGCGTTGGGCGATCTCGTACTGCGGGTGCGACTTCAGCGCCGGATGGAACACGCGGTTCACGGCCGGATGCGACTCAAGGAAACTGGCAATCTCCAGCGCGCTCTGCGAATGGCGCTCCATGCGGATGGCCAGCGTCTCCATGCCCTTGAGCATGACCCACGCATTGAACGCTGACATCGTCGGGCCCGCCGTCCGTACGAACGGGAAGACCTTGCCCATGATGTAGTCGTGCTTGCCCACCACGGCGCCGCCAAGTACGCGACCCTGCCCGTCGATATGCTTGGTGGCCGAATGCACCACCACGTCCGCACCGAACTTGATCGGCTGTTGCAGCGCTGGCGAGCAGAAGCAGTTATCCACCACGAACAGCGCGCCGGCGTTGTGCGCGATATCGCCAATGGCGGCGATATCGGACACTTCCGTCAGCGGGTTCGACGGCGTTTCCAGGAAGAACAGCTTGGTATTGGGCTTGACTGCCGCACGCCATGCGGACAGGTCACTGCTGTCCACATAGGTCGTCTCCACGCCGAACTTGGCGAGGATCGTGTTGAACAGCGTCATCGTCGATCCGAAGATCGATCGTGAACTGACCAGATGGTCACCCGACTGCAACGACGCCAGCGCCACCGACAGGATTGCGCTCATGCCCGATGCCGTGGCCATGCAAGCCTCGGCGCCTTCCAGCGCGGCCAGCCGCGACTGGAACATCGACACCGTCGGATTCGTGAAGCGCGAATACGTGTACGCCTCTTCCGAGTTCGCGAACCGCTCGGCCGCCTGGGCGGCGTTGTCGAAACAGAAGCTCGAGGTCAGGTACATCGCCTCGGAATGCTCCATGAAATCGCTGGAACGCAGGGTGCCGGCGCGCACGCCGAGGGTGTCGATGCCGTAGGACTCGGGTTGGAACGGTTCGCTCATGCTGCAATCACTACCCAATGTTGGTTGTTCTGGTTGTTATTCGTTGTTGCTCGAACGCTGCAGGTGAAGCTGCGAACGCTCGGTTTCACCGCTCGGGCCTTCACGGTCTGCCGTCGTGCGCGAAGCCTCCAGGCGATCGAGGTAAGCCTCGTCGATATCCCCCGTCACGTACTTGCCATCGAAGCACGAGGCATCGAAGTCACGCAGGTTCGGGTTGATATCGCGCAGAGCCTGCTTCAGCGCTTCCACATCCTGATAGACAAGCTGGTCGGCGCCGATCATCTTGGCCACTTCCTCGTCGGTGCGGCCATGGGCCACCAGCTCGCTGCGCGTCGGCATGTCGATGCCATACACGTTCGGGAACTTCACCGGCGGCGCAGCCGAGGCAAAGATCACCTTCTTGGCGCCGGCGTCGCGTGCCATCTGCACGATCTCGAACGACGTCGTACCGCGCACGATCGAGTCATCGACGATCAGCACGTTCTTGCCCTTGAACTCCACGCCCATCGCGTTGAGCTTCTGGCGCACCGACTTCTTGCGCACCGCTTGCCCCGGCATGATGAAGGTACGGCCAACGTAGCGATTCTTGAAGAAACCCTCGCGGTACGGCACGCCCAGTGCATTGGCTACCTGCATGGCGGCCGGACGGCTCGAATCGGGAATCGGCATGACCACATCGATGTCGCCTGCCGGCACTTCGCGGCGGATCTTCTCGGCCAGATAGTCACCCATGCGCATGCGCGCATCGTAGACGGGCACGCCGTCGATGCACGAATCCGGACGGGCCAGGTAGACATATTCGAAGATGCAAGGCGTCAACTGCGGATTCTCGGCGCATTGCTTGCTGTGCAGCTTGCCGTCGAGGTCGATGAACAGCGCCTCGCCCGGGGCCACATCACGGTCCATCGTGTAGCCCATGCCTTCCAGGGCTACCGACTCCGACACCACCAGGTATTCCTTGCCCGTCGGGGTATCCATGCTGCCGATGCACAGCGGACGGATGCCGAAGGGGTCGCGCACGGCCAGCAAGCCGTAACCCGAGATCTGTGCCGTGATCGCATAGGCGCCCTTCACGCGGCGGTGCAGACCGGCCACAGCCGTGAAGATCATCTCCGGGTCCAGCGCCTTGCCGCCGCTGGCCCGTTGCAGCTCGTCGGCCAGCACGTTCAGCAGCACTTCGGAGTCCGAATGCGTGTTGATGTGGCGACGGTCGCGGCGGAACATTTCCTCGCGAAGCTGTTCCGAATTGGTCAGGTTGCCGTTGTGGGCCAGCATGATGCCGTACGGCGCATTCACGTAGAACGGCTGGGCTTCTTCCTCGCTGGAGGAGCCGGCGGTCGGGTAGCGAACCTGCCCGATGCCCGAAGTGCCCGGCAGGCCGCGCATATTGCGCGTGCGGAACACATCGCGCACGAGGCCGTTGGCCTTGTGCATGTGGAAGGTGCTGCCATTGGCCGTGGCGATGCCGGCTGCATCCTGTCCGCGGTGTTGCAACAGCAGCAGGCTGTCATAGATCAATTGGTTGACAGGGCTGGTGGAAACCACGCCGACGATACCGCACATGCCGAACTCCCAGGAAAGGCAAATAATTCAGGGGCGCGATTCCGTCATGTACGCGACGGAACTGCGTTGGTACTACACCGCGCGCGCGCCGAAGTCCGGGCGCCCGCGTCTTGATCAGGTTTTCAACTTCCGACCTTCAATCTCAGGTCTTCACATACTTCGCCAGGTCGGGCGGCAGCCATTGCCGCAACTCGTTCATGGCCTGCACGACGTAGGGCCGAGATAGCGCATCGCGCCAGAACGGCTCCTCGGGCAGCTTCGTCAGTCCGGCGACCACGACCACAAGCATGACGATCAGCGCGCCGCGCGCCAATCCAAACACAAACCCCAAGCCGCGATCCGCAGGTTTCAGGCCTGTGGTCTCCAGTAACTGGCCCAGGATGGCCCCTGCCAATGCCGCCACGATCCACGTGCCGAAAAACACCGCCAGAAATCCCAGCGCACTGCGCGTCAGCGCGCCACCCGGCAACGATTCCGGCATCCATTGCGCGGCCATTCCACCGAAATGGTAGGCCAGCACGAAGGCCACTACCCAGCCCACCAGCGCCAGCACCTCGCGTACGAGGCCCCGCAACACGCCAATCAATGCCGATGCCACGAGGATAAAAGCCACCCCATAGTCGAAAAAAGTAAATGCCATGCGTCGGACTTCGATCCCTGTCAGATGGGGGCGGTCCGCGGCCCTGCAACGGCAAGGCTTCGCAAATCGCTCCGCTCCACCGTGTTATTGCTCGACCACTTTCGAGGTCAGCCCGATGGCACGTACTTTCTTGTCAGCTGCATCCACGGCATCGCGGCTATTGAACGGGCCGGCACGCAGCAGGATGCGATCCCCATCGGAGAGGGTCTTCTTTTCCACGTAGGCCGGCACCTTGCTCTCCTTGAGCTTGGCCAACCAGCCGCGCGCACGCTCTTCCGACGAGAACGCGCCGATCAAAATCAGGTACTTGGTGTTGGCATTGGCGCTGGCAGCAGGTTTGTCCGTCGGCTTGGCCTCTGCAACCTTGGCATCGGCCTTGCCCTTGTCAGCGGCAGGTGCAGGTGCATTGACGATTTCCTCGCCGGCATCGAGCGCCGCATCGTTACGGCCGCTGGATGCCTGGGGCGGCAGCGGGTCAGCCTTGCGCGCCTCGACCTTCGGCTTCTGCGTGCCGCCCTGCCCGTTGGCAACCTTGACGGCCACGTCTTCGGAGACCGGGCGCGGCTTGTGCTCGAACACGATCGGCAGCACGATGACCGCCGCGGCCAGCAGCACCACGGCGCCGATCAAACGGCGGCGGGCGCGTTGCTTTTGCGGGAAGTCGGGGTCGAGGCTGTCGTCGGCCCGGTCGGCGTAGTCGTCCGCCGTACGGCGCGATGCACCGATGCCGGAGCCGGAATCTGCCCGTGTGCGGCGACCGCGTTCGGGAGCCGGGTCATTGCCCTTGCGGGACGAAAACAGCGAAAGCAGGCCCATAGATGCCCAATGTTGGTGTTCGGTGCGATGTCATTCAGGCTGCCGATGGGGTGGCAGCGCCGTCAGCGAATTAGTTGGCCTGCGTGGCACGGTAGGCCAGCACGCCCGCTACGGTGTAGAACGACCCGAAGACCAGGATTCTATCATTCTCGGTGGCTCTCCCGATGGCATCGCGATAGGCCAATTCCGGGCTAGGGAACAACGCTACCGTGTTGTCGGGACCTTCGTGGAAGCCGGTGGTGTCGAGCGCAGCCCGCAGGTCGGCGCCGCTCGCGGCACGCGGCGTGGGCAGGTCGCACATGCACCAGTGATCCACCTTGTCGGCCACCTGCTGCAATACCCCGGCAATGTCCTTGTCCGCCATCGCGCCGAACACCGCGTACGTGTAGCGGAAGAATCCCATGTTGTCGAGATTCTGGCCCAGCGTGGCCGAGGCATGCGGATTATGTGCCACATCGAGGATGACAGCCGGACGACCCGGCATCACCTGGAATCGTCCCGGCAGTTCGACGAATGCCAGGCCATTGCGCACTTCCTGCGCGCTCACCGGCAGGTGCGGGCGCATGGCCTGCAGCGCTGCCAGCGCCGCCGACGCATTCAGCAACTGGTTCGCGCCGCGCAAGGCCGGATAGCCGAGACCATTGAGCTTGCGCTCGCGGCCAGTCCAGTCCCACTGCTGGCGCTCCTGCCCCGGCGCGGCCTGATGGCGGAAGTCGCGCCCTACCAGCCAGAGATCGGCGCCGATCGCTTCCGCGTGGTCGATCATCGACTGGGGCGGCACGGGGTCGCCACAGATCGCCGGCACATTCGGGCGGAAAATGCCCGCCTTCTCGTAGCCAATCTTCTCGCGGGTGTCGCCCAGGTACTCGGTGTGATCGATGTCGACGCTGGTAATCACCGCGCAATCCGTATCGATCACGTTCGTGGCATCCAGCCGGCCGCCCAGCCCCACTTCAAGGACGATGGCGTCGAGGCCAGCGTTGGCGAACATGTGGATGATCGCAAGCGTCGTGAATTCGAAATACGTCAGGCTGACCGGATCGGCAAAGCTCGTCCGGGCGCGTTCCACGGCCTCGAAGTGCGGCAGCAGTTGTGCATCGGTGGCCTGCTCGCCATTCAGGCGCGCACGCTCGTTGAACGAAATCAGGTGCGGCGACGTATGCAGGCCCACCTTGTAGCCGGCTTCCAGCAGGATGCGTTCGAGCATCGCGCAGGTCGAACCCTTGCCGTTGGTGCCGCCCACCGTGAAGACCACGGCGTCGATGCGCAGGCCCAGCGCCTCCTTGACGCGCGAAATCCGCGTCAAACCCATGTCGATGCCCACAGGATGGGCGGTTTCGAGGTGTTGCAGCCAGTCGGGGAGAGTGTGGAAGATGGGCATTGCTGATGGACGACACACAAAAAGAAAATGGCGCGGGTGATGGCACCCGCGCCATTGTCCTGCAAATCACGCTACCGCGTCAGGCTACCGCGTCGGCCGGCTGCTTCTGCAGCAGTGCCAGCAGTTGCGCCAGTTCCGCGCGCAGGCGGCGGCGGTCGACAATCATGTCGATGGCGCCCTTCTGCAGCAGGAACTCGGCGCGCTGGAAGCCTTCCGGCAGCTTCTCGCGCACGGTCTGCTCGATCACGCGCGGGCCGGCAAAGCCGATCAGCGCCTTCGGTTCGGCAATCACCACATCGCCCAGGAAGGCGAACGAGGCGGACACGCCACCCATCGTCGGATCGGTCAGCACGCTGATGAACGGCAGCTTGGCGTTCGACAGCTGATTCAGCATGGCCGTGGTCTTGGCCATCTGCATCAGCGACAGCAGGCTCTCCTGCATACGCGCACCGCCCGTGGCGGTAATGCAGATGAACGGCACCTTCTGCTCGAGCGCCGCCTGAGCGCCGCGCGCGAAGCGTTCGCCCACTACCGAACCCATCGAACCGCCCATGAATTCGAATTCGAAGCAGCTCACGACCACGGGAATCGTGTGGATCGCACCACCCATGACCACCATCGCATCGGTCTCGCCAGTGTCTTCCATGGCGGCCTTGATGCGGTCCGGGTACTTCTTCGTGTCCTTGAACTTCAGCGCGTCGACCGGCACGATTTCCTGGCCGATTTCATAGCGGCCCTCGGCGTCCAGCAGCTTGTCCAGCCGCTCGCGCGAGCGGATGCGCATATGGTGGTCGCACTTCGGGCAGACGTGCAGATTGGCCTCGACGTCCGTGCGGTACAGCGTGGACTCGCACGACGGGCACTTGACCCACAGCCCTTCCGGAATGCCCTTGCGGGTGGAGGGGTCGGTCTGTTGAATCTTGGGAGGGAGGAGTTTATCCAACCAGCTCATGAAAGCTCCTTTCGGATAGCTGCCGCACGCTTGTCACACTGCGGCGGCAGGGAATCAGGCCGCGAATTTACCATGCCCGGACAGTCGGATCGAAGCAAAACGCGCCAATTGTGCATTGAAAGACACAATTGGAGCGTGATTTTTCACCGATTCATGGGGTGTTGGACACGTTTTCAGGCGTCCAGTGCCTCGCGGATGCCGCCGATGAACGTACGCAGCGCCGCTACGGCCTGATCGCGCGGTGCATCTTCGAGCAGTTGAACCAGGCGACTACCGATCACTACGGCGTCTGCCACGCTGCCGATAGCGCGAGCGGTCTGCGCATCGCGAATGCCGAAACCGACACCGACCGGCAGGTTGGCGTGCTGCTTGATCAGCGGCAGACGCGCTGCCACGCTGTCGAGGTCGAGCGTGGCCGAACCGGTCACGCCCTTCAGCGACACATAGTAAAGATAGCCGCTGGCCACCTTCGCCACGGCAGCGATGCGATCGTCGGTAGAGGTTGGCGCAAGCAGGAAAATCGGGTCCATGCTGTGCTCGCGCATCAGTCCGGCGAACGACTCGCACTCCTCGGGGGGATAGTCCACCACGAGCACACCGTCCACACCCGCTGCGGCAGCGGCGCGGGCAAAGGTCTCCTCGCCCATGCGTTCGATCGGGTTGGCATAGCCCATCAGGACCACGGGCGTGGCATTGTCGGTCTTGCGGAACTCGGCTACCCACTCCAGCACGTGCTTGAGCGACACGCCCTGTGCCAGCGCGCGTTCCGACGCACGCTGGATCACAGGACCGTCGGCCATCGGGTCCGAGAACGGTACGCCGAGTTCGATCACATCGGCGCCACCTTCCACCAGCGCGTGCATCAGCGCTACGGTCAGGCCGGGTTCGGGGTCGCCCGCCGTGATAAACGGAATCAGGCCCTTCTTGTTCTGCGCGGCCAGTGCCGCGAAAGTCGTCTGGATACGGGACATGTCTGTGGCCATCGGCGTCAGATGAGGCGCTGCACCGGCGAAGCATCGGCTTCGTCGTTGGCAGCGTCCGGGGTCAGGTCGGAAGTTTCGGCGGATGCGGCAGCTTCGCTATCGGGGCGAATCTGCGCATACACAGGCTGCGCGGCCGTCACGCGGTCACGCACCAGCCCGGCATATTGCGGATTCATCTCGAAACCGACAAAACGCCGGCCATGGCGCACACACGCCACGGCCGTGGTGCCGCTACCCGTGAACGGGTCCAGCACAACACCACCGGGCGGGCAGCTCGACAGCACCATGCGCTCGACAATCTCTAACGGCTTCTGCGTGGGGTGATCGGCGCGCTCGGGGTCCTGCCGGTGGATACGCGGCACGCTCCAGAGATCCTTGGGGTTGTAGCCCACTTCCAGCCACTTCTTGCCTTCGAAGCGCGGACGGCTGCGCGCCTTCTTGGTCTCGGCATCGTAAGGAATACGCACCGGATCGAGATCGAAGTAATAGTCGCGCTGGCGAGCGAAGAAACCAATGTTGTCGTGCACCGACGAAAACTTGCGCGTGGTGCCGCCCATGCTCGGCACGCGGCGATCCCAGATGATCTCGTTGATCATCGTCAGACGCTTCTTGAGCATCACGAACAGTTCAGGCGAGTATTGCCAGGTGCAGAACAGGTACAGCGTGCCGCGCGGGGCCAGCTTCGGAATGATCGCGTCCATCCAGCGCTCGGACCATTCCAGGTAGGCATCACCAGACAGCAGGTCCGAGTCGTTGCCGTAGTCCTTGCCCAGTCCATAGGGCGGATCGGCGACGATCAGGTCCACCGAGCCGTCGGCGATCCGCTGGATGCCGTCGAGCGCGTCTTCCTGATAGAGACGCACGGCCTCGGTATCGAGAATATCGAACGGCGCCGCGGCGCCGCCCGTTTCTGCCTGGGATGCAGTCGAGTCAGGGGGCAGCGCGCGCATTACAGCTTCAAGCCTCCACGTTCGGCCACGGTATGCATGTCCTTGTCGCCCCGACCGGAGAGGTTCACGAGCAGCAGCTTGTCCTTCGGCAACGTCGGCGCCAGCTTGCAGGCATAGGCGATGGCATGGCTCGATTCCAGCGCCGGGATGATGCCTTCGATGCGGCAGCAATCGTGGAAGGCGCGCAGCGCCTCTTCATCGGTGATCGGCACATACTGCGCGCGGCCCAGGTCCTTGAGCCATGCGTGCTCGGGACCTACGCCTGGATAGTCCAGGCCGGCCGAGACCGAATGCGTCTCGATGATCTGGCCGTTCTCGTCCTGCAGCAGGTAGGTGCGGTTACCGTGCAGCACGCCCGGCGAGCCGCCAGTGAGCGACGCCGCATGGCGACCCGTCTCCAGGCCATCGCCGGCCGCTTCCACGCCGATCAGTTCCACGTCCTTGTGATCGATATACGGGTAGAAAATCCCCATCGCATTCGAGCCGCCGCCCACGCACGCGATCACGGCGTCGGGCTGACGGCCGGTCAGCTCGGGCATCTGGACTTTGGACTCTTCGCCGATCACGCACTGGAAGTCGCGGACCATCATCGGGTACGGGTGCGGACCCGCCACGGTGCCAATGATGTAGAACGTGGTTTCCACGTTGGTCACCCAGTCGCGCATGGCTTCGTTGAGGGCGTCCTTGAGCGTCTTCGAGCCGCTCTCGACGGGTACCACGGTGGCGCCGAGCAGCTTCATGCGGTAGACGTTGGCCGCCTGGCGACGTACATCCTCGGAGCCCATGTACACCACGCACTCCATGCCGAATCGCGCGGCAATCGTGGCCGTGGCCACGCCGTGCTGGCCGGCGCCGGTTTCGGCAATCACGCGCTTCTTGCCCATGCGCTTGGCCAGCAGCGCCTGGCCGATCACGTTGTTGATCTTGTGCGCGCCGGTGTGATTCAGGTCTTCGCGCTTGAAGTAGATCTGCGCGCCGCCGAGCGTCTCGCTCCAGCGTTGTGCGTGATAGATCGGCGAAGGCCGGCCAACAAAGTGCTTCAGTTCGCGCCGGTATTCGGCATCGAACTCCGGGTCCTTCTGGAAGTGCGCATAGGCATCGCGCAGTTCGTCCAGTGCGTGGACCAGCGTTTCGGAAACAAAGGTACCGCCATAGGGGCCGAAGTGGCCGCGTTGATCGGGCAGGTCGTACATGTCCAGGCTCTCAGGTGGCGCTCCGCGCGGTCTTGGCGGCGGAGTGCGGAAAACGGGAATCGGGCGGCCGGTGTGGCGAAGGGAGGGAGGCAGCCAATCGGCAAGCGAATCAGCTACCGGCCTGCCCTGCATCCGCCAGTCGCACGGCGCGCACGAATGCGGCAATGCGGGCGTGGTCCTTCACACCCTTGGACGCCTCCACGCCGCTGCTGACATCCACGGCATAGGGGCACACGCGTTCAATCGCGCCAGCGACGTTTTGCGCGTTCAACCCACCACTCAAAACGATGCGAGGAGCGTCGCTGGCGGGTGGGATAGCAGGATCGGGCGGAAGCCATTGAGCAGGAATCAGGGTCCAGTCGAAGACGTGGCCGCCACCGCCATAGCCTTCGACGAAGGCGTCGAGCAACAGGCCGGCAGCGTCACGGTACAGATCGGCGAATTCTACCAAATCGAGGCCCTGCCGAACACGGGCCGCTCGCACGAAAGGCAGCCGACAGCGCCGGGCAATGGCGGCGCATTGCTCCGGCGTCTCATCGCCGTGGAACTGAAGCAACGTCAACGGCACACGCTCGGTCACATGGGCCACTTCCTCGGCATCGGCATTGACGAACAGGCCGGTCACGGTCACGAATGGGGACACCTGCTCGGCCAGCGCCGCCGCGCGCGCCACATCCACATGGCGAGGACTCTTGTCGTAGAAGACCAGGCCAATCGCATCGGCGCCCGCGTCAACGGCGGCGCGCACGTCTTCGGCGCGCGTCAGTCCGCAGATCTTGATGCGCGTACGGGCAGGTACGCGGTCGGAATCAGGCGCCATGATCGGGTCCTTGGGAATTGTCGGGAAACACGCCGTGGAAGAAGCTGGCCGAGCGGTCCGCGCGGGGCAGCTGGTACGGCTCAGGATACTTGACGTCCACCAGATAGAGGCCGTCCGGCATGAAGGTCGGCGCGGCCTTCTGACGGTTGCGGCCTGCCAGCACCTCAGCCATCCATTCCGCCGGATAACGTCCGCGCCCCACGGCTACGAGGCAACCCATCAGGTTGCGCACCATGTGATGCAGGAAGGCACTGGCTCGAAAGCGCAGAAATACCCAGTTGCCGTCGGCCTCGATCGTGACGTCGTACATCGTCTTGACCGGCGACCTGGCCTGGCATTCGGCAGCCCGGAATGCCGAGAAATCGTGCTCGCCGATCAGGCAGCCAGCGGCAGCGCGCATCGCCGCCACGTCCAGCCGCTGCCCCGGCGGCAGCATCTGGTAGCCCGCCCGGCCGTGGATCATCGGCACCCGGTGCGGTCCCGTGTAGAGCGCGTAGTAATACATGCGCTCGTAGGCCAGGAAACGCGCGTGAAAACCATCGTCGACCGGCTCCGCCCATTGCAGCGCAATGGACTGCGGCAAGAAGGCATTGACCCCGCGCACCCACGAGAACTTGTCGCGGTTCAGTTCGGTGTCGAGATGGATCACCTGACCGAGCGCATGGACACCCGTGTCGGTCCGCCCCGCCACCGTGGTCAGCAGGCGCACGCCAGCGAAACGCTCTATGGCGTCTTCCAGATGATCCTGCACGGTATTGCGGTGGGGCTGGGACTGCCAGCCCGAGAAAGCCGATCCGTCGTACTGGAGGCCGATGGCGATACGGTTCATGAATATCGGATGCCCAAAAACAAAATGCGCCGGAAGGGACGCTTCCGGCGCATCGCTTCGGGCCGAGGCGGGCCATGACTCCGGCACGCCGCAAACCCTGCATCATACCGACCTTTGGATCAGATCCTTCGATCTGACCTCAGGCCGCCCAGCGTCCCTACCCTGCTTTCAGGCTACCTCGCGCAGCAACGTGCGGGCTTCGGTTTGCAGCGGATCCTGCGACTGGTCCACCACTTCCTGCAGCAGTTCGCGGGCACCTTCCTTGTCGCCGATCTCGATGTAGGCGCGCGCCAGATCGAGCTTGATCTGCATGTCGCGGCCGCCGTCCATGCCAGTGGCCGACAACGTGCTCGCCGACACACCATGCGTGGAATCGCCAAGACCTTCCGACGTCACACGGCTCAGGTCGATCGGCTCGGCGAGCCGGCCGTTCTGGAGCATCGTGGTCGCGGGCAGCGGCAGCGTCGATTCCGTCAACGACGGCACATCGAACCCGATCGACGCCGCTTCCGGAGTGGCCGGCATATCGGACTTCGCCGGATTCAGGTCCAGCGACAAGCTCGACATGTCGAACTCGAGCGGACGCGAGCGCGTCGGAGCGTCGAGCGGCGGCACACCGGCGTGCGCATCGGCATCGTCCAGGGACGCATCCAGGATGTCGTCGAGACGTGCTACCGGTTGCGACGCATCATGGCCGAACACCAGCGCGGCCGATTCCGGCGCCACGATGGGTTCGCCAGCCGCTGGCGCGGGGAACGCGTCGAGCGGCAGCGCCAGATCCGGCATGCCGCCGGTAACCATGCCCTGCGCCTGTGCCGGATCCTGCGTGCGCCACTGGTCCGCGACCGGCGTGGTCGTATCGGCTTCCACGATCGTGTCAGGCGCGACAGACAAATACAGCGCCGTGTTGGGATCGAGCTTGCGCCCCATTTCCGCGGCCTGGAGCCAGTCCGCACCTTGCCCGCCCGTCTGGGTGAACATTTCTTCTGCAATCACCCGAAAACCTTCCACATCCTGGCGAGTGTTATAGATCTCCAGCAGCTTCAGGCGAATGGCCTGACGCTCCGGACTTTGTTGCAACGCTTCGCGCAGGATCTCTTCGGCCTGCACGTCGCGTCCGTAGGCGATATACACCTCGGCCTCGGCAATCGGATCCACTTCCGTTGCCTCGTGCGAATTATTGCCAATGCGGAAGTCGGCACCGAACACACTGTGCTGCGAGGTATCGACGCTCTGGCCACCGGCCGTGCCGAACAGCGAATGCCCGCCGGCCATGACCGTGCTTTCCTGGGACAGGATGCTGTCGCCAAAACCCGTATTCTCGCCCGCCTTCTGCTTCTGGCGGCGGCGATAGTACGCATATCCGCCAAGCAACGCAACCAGCACACCTGCGCCGGGCAGCAGCATCGGGTTGGCGAGCAGTTCGTCGACGAACGAAGGCTCCGGCACGGGCTGGATAACAGGCGGCTTCTTCTTGGCTGCGACAGGTGCCGAAGCCGGGACTGCGGCTTGCGGCGCCGAAGCAGTTGCAGCCTGCGGAACGGAAGCGGCAGTCGCTTGCGGAGCAGATGCCGCGGCAACCGCAGCGGTAGCAGCAGGCGCCGGCTCCGGCGTGGCCGTGCTGGTGGCCTCGGCCGGCTTGGCCGGTTCCGGTGCTACGACGGTCGGCGCCGGGGCGGCGGCGGTCTCGGCAACCTTCGGCGCGGCGGCCGGAGTTGCCGGAGTAGCTGCCTTCGCGGCCTGGTTCGCCTGGTTCAGCTTGGCGATCTCCGCATTCTTCAGCTCCATCAAGCGCTGCATGTCGGAGATATTCTTCTCCAGCTCCGTCACGCGCGACTCGGCTTCCTTCAGCTTGCGCTGCGTTGCCACGTCGGCCTCGGCCTGGGCTTGCGCCTTGGCCTGGGCGCCCTTGTCGGCCTTCGACAGCTTCAGCTCATCGCGCTGTCCGGCGTCGGGCACCGTCGTGTCCTGCACGCGTGCCGTGACATTGCCCGATTGCTGGCGGCCCGAACCGGCATCCACCGACTTGGCGGCGGCAGCAGCGGCCAGGCGGCTGCGATAGCTGTCGAAGCCCTGCGTGCGAGCGACCACTTCGCGGCGGGCCTCCCTGGGGCTGACCGACTGCGCCTGCTGGGTGCTCGGCACCTTCAGCACGGCACCGGACTTGATCCGGTTGATATTGCCGCCGATGAAGGCATTGGGATTGTTGCGATACAGCGCGAGCAGCATCTGCTCTAGCGACACGGCATCCTGGCCTTGCGCGGCATCGCCGGCGATCGTGTAGAGCGTGTCACCGCGCTGGACGGTGTACTGGCCGTTGGCAGTGCTGGCCGTGGTGCCTTCGGCAGCCGGCGCAGCGGCGCGGTTCGGCTGGCGGGTCGGCGTCGGACGCTGGATCTGTGCGGACGGGGCGGGTGTGGGTGCAGCGGCAACAGGTGCCGGCGCCTGCGTCGGCGCGGCGGCCGGCGATGCATCAGGCGTGGCAGCCTGGACGACCGTGGTGGGCGCGAAGGCCTGGTTGGAAGGCTTGGCGCCAGCCGGGTCGAGCAAGAACGTGTAGGCTCGCGTGACCTTACCGCTGGACCATGTCATGTCGACAAGGATGTCGACAAACGGCTCGCTGAGTGGCTGGCTGGAGCGGACGGTGGCAACGTAGGTGCCGTTCGCACGCCGCTGGATGTCGAGCTTCACACCCGAGATCGCCGGCAGGTACGTCAGCCCCGCACGCGTATAGGCGGACGGCGGGGCCAGCTTGACGGCCAGGCCGTCGGCTTCCTCGGCCGTGACGCCGGTGATATCGATTTCAGCCTGGAGCGGCTGACCCAGATTGGATTGGACCCGCAATTGCCCGAACCCCGCAGCATAGGCGGCAGGCTGCGCAAGCAGCAAACCGAATGCCGTGACGGCCAGCGTTGACCAGCGCTGACGGACAGTAGGCGCATCTTTCCGGCGATGTAGGCTCACACTCACCTTGTGCTCCATTATTTTTTAGTAGCGATAAAGTAACCCGACCCCAAAATGGCTGGCTGGCAGACGGATGCCGGTGCAGCACGGAGTTCCGATATTTTGTCGGACTTCGTCCCTGCCCTGCCTCTCGTCCATACCGCCTCCCGGCGCAACCGGAAACCTCTCCGGACGCAGGGTGACGACGACCCCGTAGCCAAGCGCATGCCGGCTGTATTGTGAACCAAGCCTGCCGAAAAAAGGTCTCCAGATGCGACAACGCCGCGCTGGGGCGCGGCGTTGCTGGCAAAGCGACAGATTCTGTTGCCTCCCCGCAACGATGCGGAGAGGTCACTCTCAGGGTCAACCCTCGATCAGAATGCGCAGCATGCGACGCAGGGGTTCGGCAGCGCCCCACAGGAGCTGGTCGCCCACGGTGAAGGCCGACAGGTACTCGCCACCCATCTGCATCTTGCGCAAGCGACCGACCGGAATCGTCAGCGTGCCCGTCACGGCGGCCGGCGTCAGATCCTTCATGCTGGCTTCGCGCGTGTTCGGCACGACCTTGGCCCACTGGTTGTTGGCGGCCAGCATGCCTTCGATCTCGTCCAGCGGCACATCCTTCCGCAGCTTGATGGTCAGCGCTTGCGAGTGGCAGCGCATTGCGCCAATCCGCACGCACAGGCCGTCCACGGCAATCGGGGCCGCGCCAGTGGCGCCCACGAAGCCTTCGCCGCGGCCCAGGATCTTGTTGGTCTCGGCACCGCCCTTCCATTCTTCCTTGGAAACGCCGTTGCCCAGGTCCTTGTCGATCCACGGAATCAGGTTGCCAGCCAGGGGCACGCCAAACTGCTTCGTTTCATCGGCGGACAGGCCGTGCTGGGTAGCCAGGATCTGACGGTCAATCTCGAGGATGGCCGACGCCGGGTTGTCCAGCAGCGGCTTGACCGCGTTGTTCAGCGTGCCGAACTGCGTCAGCAGCTCGCGCATGTGCTGGGCACCGCCGCCCGAGGCGGCCTGGTACGTCATCGAGGTCATCCACTCGATCAGGTCGGCTTCGAACAGACCGCCCAGACCCATCATCATGCAGCTGACCGTGCAGTTGCCGCCGATGAAGTTCTTGACGCCCTTCGACAGCGCATCCTTGATCACACCAAGGTTGACCGGGTCCAGCACGATGATCGCATCGTCCTTCATGCGCAGCGACGAAGCCGCATCAATCCAGTAGCCGTTCCAGCCAGCGGCGCGCAGGCGCGGAAACACATCGTTCGTGTAGTCGCCACCCTGGGCGGTGAGCACCACGTCGCACTTCTTCAGTGCCTCGATGTCGTTCGCATCTTTCAGCGTGGTTTCATTCTTCGCCATCGCCGGGGCCTTGCCGCCTGCGTTGGACGTGCTGAAGAAAATGGGCTCGATATGGTCGAAATCGCCCTCTTCCTGCATGCGCTGCATCAGGACGCTGCCGACCATTCCTCGCCAACCGACGAGACCTACAATCATGACTTACCTCGGATGTGATGTGAACTTCCCCGCCATTTTCCTCGCCCGGCGTGGCTGCGCGGGGAAGACGGGCAGGCACGACGAACGATCTTAGGGGATCGTTTTGGTGATGGTTTTAATCGTCGTGGCGGTAACCGCCAGGCTGTGCGAACCCATGCCGATCGCGCCACGCACTGTAATGATAGTGGCGGCTGCAGCGGAAACAGTCAGATAGGACTGGGGGATTCGGGCCATGACGGGAGAGTCTACACGAATTTGCGGTGATGCCGCGGGCGGAATTGCGGCGTTTTGTAGCGTTTCGCTACCTTACTCCCCTCTCCCGCATGCGGGAGAGGGGAGCAAACCGACGGGCAGGAAACCGCGGTGCTTACAGCGCCGCCAGCACAGCCTCGCCCATTTCCTTCGTGCCCACCTGCTTGCAGCCCGGCGTCAGGATGTCGCCGGTGCGGTAGCCCTGGGCCAGCACCTTCTTGACGGCATTCTCGATGCGGTCGGCCTGTTCGGCACGATTCAGCGAGTAGCGTAGCATCATGGCGGCGGACAGGATCGTGGCCAGCGGATTGGCCACGCCCTTGCCGGCGATGTCCGGTGCCGAGCCGTGCGACGGCTCGTACAGACCCTTGTTGTTCGCATCCAGCGAGGCCGACGGCAGCATGCCGATGGAACCCGTCAGCATGGCGGCTTCATCCGACAGGATGTCGCCGAACATGTTGCCCGTGACGATCACGTCGAAGCTCTTGGGCGCCTTCACCAGTTGCATCGCGGCGTTATCCACGTACATGTGCGACAGCTCGACATCCGGATACTCCTTGCTGACCTCGATCACGATGTCCTTCCAGAACTGGAAGGTCTCGAGCACGTTGGCCTTGTCCACGCTGCACAGCTTCTTGCCACGCTTGGCGGCGGCTTGGAAGGCCACGTGGGCGATGCGGCGGATTTCAGGCTCGCTGTAACGCATCGTGTCGAAGCCTTCACGGGCGCCCTTGAACAAGCCGTCCGGCGCCTCGCGCACGCCGCGCGGCTGGCCGAAGTAGATGTCGCCGTTCAGTTCGCGCACGATCAGGATGTCGAGGCCGGCCACGAGTTCGGGCTTCAGGCTCGATGCGCCAGTCAGCTCGGGATAGCAGATTGCCGGGCGGAAGTTGGCGAACAGCTGCAGGTGCTTGCGCAGGCCCAGGATGGCCTGCTCCGGGCGCAGCGGGCGCTCCAGGCTGTCGTACTTCCAGTCGCCCACGGCGCCGAACAGGATGGCGTCAGCCTCCTGTGCCAGCTTCAGCGTGTTATCCGGCAGCGGATGGCCTTCGGCCTCGTAGCCGGCGCCGCCCACCGGCGCGGTTTCCATCTCGAACTTCTCGTCGAGGGCGTTGAGCACCTTGACAGCTTCGGCAACGATCTCGGGGCCGATGCCATCGCCCGGCAGGACTGCAATCTTCATCTCGTGTTTCCCTTGTTTACCTGTGCTTGCTGGATCAGCCGACCAGACGATTGCCGAGCCACGGCATCTTCGTCAGGCGTTCGGCTTCGTACGCCTTGATCTTGTCGTTGTGGCGCAGCGTCAGGGCGATATCGTCGAAGCCATTCAGCATGCAGTACTTGCGGAACGGAGCGATGTCGAACGGATAGCTGGTGCCGCCCGGCGTGGTCACGACCTGCTTGTCGAGATCGATCGTCAGCTGGTAGCCCGGAAACGCGTTGGTCTCGTTGAACAGGTGGTCCACCTGTTGCTCGGTCAGCGCTACCGGCAGCAGGCCGTTCTTGTAGCAGTTGTTGAAGAAGATATCGGCAAAGCTCGGCGCGATCACGGCGCGGAAGCCGTATTGCGTGAGTGCCCACGGCGCGTGCTCGCGAGAGCTGCCGCAGCCGAAGTTGTTGCGCGCCAGCAGGATCGACGCGCCCTGGTAGCGCGGCTGGTTCAGCACGAAGTCCGGGTTCAGCGGACGGTTGCTGTTGTCCTGGCCCGGTTGACCTACATCCTTGTAGCGCCATTCGTCGAACAGGTTCGGGCCAAAGCCCGTGCGCTTGATCGACTTCAAGAACTGCTTCGGGATGATCGCGTCGGTATCGACGTTCTCACGGTCGAGCGGCGCTGCGAGGCCGCTGTGTACGGTGAACTTATCCATGATGATTTCCTTACTTCCGGGCGGCGTTCTCGAGTGCCTGCCCGGCAGCCTGCGTGTCCTTGCCCAATCCGGCCACCGTATTGCAGCCAGCCAGTTGCAGCATGCCCAGGCATGCCAGCAGCGTGATCACGATCTTTTTCATGTTTTCTCTATTCGAAAAGATGTGTTGAACGATACAACCTGACCCTGCTCCGCGTTGGCCGAAGCCTCAGCCGAGCTTGCGGATGTCGACGAAATGTCCTTCGATGGCAGCGGCGGCGGCCATGGCCGGGCTCACCAGGTGCGTACGGCCACCGGCGCCCTGACGACCTTCGAAGTTGCGGTTCGAGGTGGATGCACAGCGCTCGCCCGGCTCCAGGCGGTCCGCGTTCATCGCCAGGCACATCGAGCAGCCCGGCTCGCGCCATTCAAATCCGGCAGCCTTGAAGACCTTGTCCAGCCCTTCGCGCTCGGCCTGTTCCTTGACCAGCCCGGAACCCGGCACCACCATGGCCAGCTTCACGTTGCCAGCTACCTTGCGGCCCAGCTTCTGCACCACCCACGCGGCGGCGCGCATGTCCTCGATGCGGCTGTTGGTGCAGGAGCCGATGAACACCTTGTCGATGCTGATCGATTCCATCGGCACGTTCGGCTGGAGATTCATGTACTCCAGCGCGCGCTCCATGGCGTTGCGCTTGTTCGAGTCCTTTTCCTTCTCGGGATCGGGCACACGGTCCTGGATGCTCACCACCATCTCGGGTGACGTGCCCCAGGTGACCTGCGGTTGAATCTCCTCGGCGCGCAGCTCCACCACCTTGTCGAAGTGGGCACCGGCATCGGTATGCAGTGTGCGCCAGTAGGCCACGGCCTGCTCCCACTCCACGCCCGTGGGCGCGTACGGACGGTTCTTCACGTATTCGAGCGTGACATCGTCCACAGCTACCAGACCCGCACGCGCGCCGGCCTCGATCGCCATGTTGCAAACCGTCATGCGGCCTTCCATAGTCAGGTCGCGAATGGCCGAGCCGGCAAACTCCATTGTGTAGCCCGTACCGCCAGCGGTGCCGATCTTGCCGATGATGGCCAGCACGATGTCCTTGGCGGTGCAGCCGCGCGGCAGCTTGCCTTCCACCTTGATCAGCATGTTCTTGGCTTTTTTGCCCAGCAGCGTCTGGGTAGCCAGCACGTGCTCCACTTCGGAGGTGCCGATGCCATGCGCCAGCGCGCCGAACGCGCCGTGCGTGCTGGTGTGCGAATCGCCGCAGACCACGGTCATGCCCGGCAGCGTGGCGCCCTGCTCCGGCCCGATCACGTGCACGATGCCCTGGCGGTGATCGTTCATCTTGAACTGGGTGATGCCAAAGGCGTCGCAGTTGGTGTCGAGCGTATCGACCTGCAGCTTCGAGATAGGATCGGCAATACCATGCGTGCGGTCGGTGGTCGGCACGTTGTGGTCCGAGACAGCCAGGTTCGCGCTGATGCGCCATACCGGACGCTCCGCCATCTTCAGTCCCTCGAACGCCTGCGGGCTCGTGACTTCGTGCAGCAGGTGGCGGTCGATGTAGAGCAGCGTGGTGCCGTCTTCCTCGACGTGGACGGTGTGGTCATCCCAGAGTTTGTCGTAAAGCGTCTTGGCCATGATGCGGGGGGCAGAACGTCCGACTCACAGGAGCCAGCCGTGTCCGCGCGTTGGTTTGCAGGGGAGTTTGTTATCCGGATGCCGTCGCGCCGTCTCGGGTCCGGCAGCTATTTTGCTGCTTTTCCGACGGGACCGGTAATTGCTTGACATCGCAAGCGATTATGCCATGTGCGCCAGCCGCCGACGGGCCGGCCAGACCACCCGGGCGGCGGTCATTGGCGAAAGGGGGATTTCGTGGATGGCGAAGGGGGTTACTGATGCCGGGTCTTGCTCCCCTCTCCCGCAGGGCGGGAGAGGGGTCGGGGGAGAGGGCCAGAGGCTCAAACTGCGATCAGTCGGCAAGCAGAACCGCTAGCCCTCTCCCCCAGCCCCTCTCCCAGTGGGAGAGGGGAGTAAAACTCAACCGCCCAGATAGGCCGCCCGAATCCGGTCATTCGCCAGCAGGTTCGCGCCCGTATCGGCCAGCACCACCTTGCCGGTCTCCAGCACATACCCACGATCAGCCACCTGGAGCGCCTTGTTGGCGTTCTGTTCTACGAGGAAAACGGTCACGCCTTCCTCGCGGATGGTGCGGATGATGTCGAAGATCTGCGCGATGATCAGCGGGGCCAGGCCGAGCGTGGGCTCGTCCAGCAGCAGCAGGCGGGGCTTGCTCATCAGCGCGCGGCCGATGGCCAACATCTGTTGTTCGCCGCCGCTCATCGTGCCGGCGCGCTGGCTGGCGCGCTGGTTGAGCCTCGGGAACAGCTTGAACACGTGCTCGATGCCTGCCTCGATCTCCTGGCGGCTGGAGAAGAAACCGCCCATCTTGAGGTTCTCCAGCACGGTCAGGCTCGGGAAGACGCGGCGGCCTTCCGGCGAGATGGCCATGCCCATGCGCATGATCTCGTGCGTGTTCCGCGCCGTGATGTCCTGTCCTTCGAACAGCACGCGGCCGGACGAAGCGCGCGGCGTGCCGCACACGGTCATCATGAGCGTGGTCTTGCCCGCGCCGTTGCTGCCGATCAGCGTGACAATCTCGCCCTGGTTCACTTCGATCGACACGCCCGACAGCGCCTCCACGGCACCATAGTGGGTGTGGACGTTTTCCAGCTTCAGCATCAGTCCTCTCCCAGATAGGCTTTGATCACGCGCGGGTCGTTGCGCACTTCGTCGGGCTTGCCGATCATGATGGGCTTGCCGTGCTCCATCACCAGGATGCGGTCTGACACACCCATTACCAGGCTCATGTCGTGCTCGATCAGCAGCACCGAGATATTGAACTCGCGACGCAGGCTGTCGATCAGTTGCTGCAGTTCGACCTTTTCCTGCGGATTCAGACCCGCCGCGGGTTCGTCGAGCATCAGCAGGCGCGGCTTGGTGATCATGCAGCGCGCGATTTCCAGCCGGCGCTGGTGGCCATACGACAGCGTACCCGCCTCCCGGTTGGCCACGCCGGTCAGTCCCATCCGTTCGAGCCATTCAGCTGCACGACCCAGCGCCTCGCGCTCGGCGCGGCGATAGGCCGGCGTGGCCAGCAGGCCGTGCAGCAGTCCGGCCTTCACCTGCCGATGCTGCGCGACCATCAGGTTCTCCACGACGGTCAGCTGACGGAACAGGCGGATGTTCTGGAACGTGCGGACCAGACCATGGCGCGCCACCACGTGGCTGGGCTGGCGTGCGATCGAATGGCCGTCGAGCATCACCTCGCCAGCCGTAGGCTTGTAGAAGCCGCCCACGCAATTGAACACGGTGGTCTTGCCGGCGCCGTTCGGGCCGATGATGGCAAAGACCTCGTCGCGACGCACATCGAACTCGATGCCGTCGACGGCCAGCAGGCCGCCGAAGCGCATCTGCAGGCCGGATACTTTCAGCATTTCAGCGCTCATCGCGGCAACTCCACGTGGGGACGGCTCGCGGGCAGCAGGCCCTGCGGACGCCACATCATCATCAGCACCATCACCAGGCCGAAAATCAGCATGCGGTACTCGGCAAAATCACGCGCCACTTCGGGCAGGATCGTCAGCAGGATGGCCGCGAGGATCACGCCCAGTTGCGAGCCCATGCCACCCAGCACCACCACGGCCAGGATCAGCGCCGATTCGATGAACGTGAACGACTCCGGATTGACCAGGCCCTGGCGCGCCGCGAAGAATGCACCGGCCAGGCCGGCGAACGAAGCGCCCAGGGTGAACGCCGAGAGCTTGATGCGCGTGGGGTTCAGCCCCAGCGAGCGGCAGGCGATCTCGTCCTCGCGCAGCGCTTCCCACGCACGCCCCATCGGCATGCGGATCAGGCGGCTCGTCACGAACAGCGTGAAACCCACCAGCAGCAGCGCCAGCAGGTACAGGAAGATCACCATGTGCTGGCCGGTGTACGGGATGCCGATCAGGTCGTGGAAGGTCTTTGCACCTTCCACGCTTGCACTGCGCGCCATCTCGATACCGAACACGGTCGGCTTCGGAATGCCCGACACGCCATCCGGACCACCGGTCAGGCTAGTCAGGTTGTTGAGCAGCAGGCGAATGATTTCCCCGAAGCCCAGCGTCACGATGGCGAGGTAGTCACCGCGCAGCCGCAGCACCGGGAAGCCGAGCACGAAGCCGAACAGCGCCGCGAAGCCAGCCGACAGCGGCAGGCATTCCCAGAACGTCAGGCCGAAATACTGGTTCAGCAGTGCGTAGGTATAGCCGCCTACCGCATAGAAACCGACGTAGCCCAGGTCGAGCAGGCCGGCATAGCCGACCACGATATTCAGGCCCAGGCCAAGGATCACGTAGATCAGCGCCAGCGTGGCCACGTCCACGGCGCCACGCGTACCGAAGAACGGGAACACCAGGCCCACGGCCAGCAGCACCCACACCGCCACGCGCTGCTGTTTCGCGCCCATGGCGGGCACCGTCGGCAACTTCACCGCGCTGCGCGCACGCGTCAGCATCGGCTTGAACAACTGGAACAGGAAGACGAGTGCCACGGCGATCCAGACCGGGCGCCAGTGCGGTTCGAGCACGACCTTGTAGCCGTCGAGCTTGAGTTGCAGGCCCAGGACCGGGATCGTCAGGATGGCCGTCATCACGGCGGCCGTCACCGCGTTCTTCAGGTTGGCGCCTGGCTGCGTTTGCGAAATCGATTGCGTCATGGGGCCCCCTTACACCTTTTCCACATCAGGCTTGCCAAGCAGCCCGGTGGGACGGAACAGCAGCACCAAAATCAGCAGGCCGAAGGCCACCACGTCCTTGTACTCGGCCGGCATGTAGCCGGCGGCGAATGTCTCGGCCAGGCCCAGCAGCACGCCACCGAGCATCGCGCCCGGAATGCTGCCGATGCCGCCCAGCACCGCGGCCGTGAATGCCTTGATGCCGGCGATGAAGCCGATGAACGGATTGAGCTTGCCGATGGTCAGTCCGATCAGCACGCCGCCCACGGCGGCCAGCATCGCGCCGAGCACGAACGTGAACGAGATCACGCGATTCGTATCGATGCCAAGCAGGTTGGCCATGCGCATGTCTTCCGCGCAGGCACGGCACGCGCGACCCATGCGCGAATGCCCGATGAACAGCGTCAGCGCAATCATCAGCACCAGCGTCACGCCCACGATCAGCAGGCGCGAGTACGGCACGGTCACCGTGAAGTCACTGCCCATCTGGAATTCGATGGCACCCGAGATCAGCAGCGGCACGGACACATCACGTGCGCCCTGCCCGATCTGGACATAGTTCTGCAGAAAAATCGACATCCCGATGGCGGAGATCAGCGGCACCAGCCGCGGACCGCCACGCAGGGGTCGATAGGCCACGCGCTCCACGGCATAGCCGTAGCAGCCTGTCACGGCCACGGAGACGATCAACGCCGCGCCCAACACGAGCGGCAGGGGATAGCCAGCTTGCGCGCCAATGGCGGTCAGCGTCACGAGACCCACGTAGGCGCCGATCATGTAGATCTCGCCGTGGGCAAAGTTGATCATGCCGATGATGCCGTAGACCATCGTGTAGCCGATGGCGATCAGCGCATAGATCGCACCCAGCGTCAGGCCATTGACCAGCTGCTGGGTGAATTGTGGAAGGAATTCGTTCATGCGGGGGACCTTGTGGATCGGGAAGTCCGATGCGCGATGCCGCTCGCCCTTATGTGGCGCATTATCGACATCGAACCGATACCAAAACGCCCCGCGAGCCGGTTGGCCGCGGGGCGTTTCGCCAGGATGGCGCCGGGTTTAGTTGGCGGCGGTCTTGGTGGCGTCCTTGTGCCACGTGTAGACGACAAACTTGAACGACTTCAGGTCGCCCTTGGCGTCGTACTCGACCTTGCCGATCGGCGTGGTGAACGCGTTCTTGTGCATGTAAGCGGCCACCTTCGTCGGGTCCGTGCTCTTGGCGCCGGCGATAGCGTCGCCGATGATCTTCACGGCCGCGTAGGCAGGCATCTGGAACGGGCCGTTGGCATCACGCTTCTTGTCCGCGAAAGCCTTCACCAGCGCCGCGTTGGCCGGATCGGCCGAGAAGTCGGCCGGCAGCGTCACGAGCATGCCTTCCGAAGCCGGGCCGGCGATGGCCGTCACGTCCTTGTTGCCCACGCCTTCCGGACCCATGAACGTGGCCTTCACGCCCTGCTCGCGCGCCTGGCGCAGCAGCAGGCCCATTTCCGGGTGATAGCCGCCGAAGTAGACGAAGTCCACGCCTTGCGACTTCAGCTTGGTGATCACGGCCGAATAGTCGGAATCGCCAGCGTTGATGCCTTCGAACACGGCTACGGGAATCTTGGCCGCTTCCAGGTCCTTCTTCACCGAGCTGGCAATGCCCTGGCCGTACGACTGCTTGTCGTGCAGCACGGCAACCTTCTTCGGCTTGACCTTGTTGATGATGTACTGGGCAGCCGCCGGACCTTGCTGGTCATCACGGCCAATCGTGCGGAAGATGAAGTTGCGCTTCTTCGTCTCGGTCAGCTGCGGCGCGGTGGCCGACGGCGTAACCATCACGATACCTTCGTTCTCGTAGATGTCCGATGCCGGAATCGTCGAACCCGAGCACACGTGACCAATCACGTAGTGGATGCCCTGGCTGACGACCTTGTTGGCGACGGCCACGGCTTGCTTCGGTTCGCAGGCATCGTCCAGCAGCACAGCTTCGAGCTTGTTGCCATTGGCGCCGCCAGCAGCATTGATCTGCTCGATGGCGGTCAGCGCACCGGCCTTGACCATGTCGCCGTACTGGGCGACGGAGCCGCTCATGGGGCCGGCGATGGCGATCTTGACGGTTTCGGCGTTGGCCGAAGTGAAGGCAGCGAGGCCGGCAGTGGCGAGCACGGCGGCCATGGCAGTGGACGAGAGACGGGAAAACGTCATCAGGAGCTCCTCGATTTATGTATGGGTCATTCCGGGCAGAGTCGGCATGACCGGCGCAATCGAACAGCACCCGCGGGAATATGGCAGACGGCGAACGGCAGACGGCCCAAAGCGGAAGTCGGGCCAGCGGTGACGACGTAAAGCGATGCGGGGCCCGGCATGTGCCGGCGCGCGCGCATTTCCCTCAGGGAAGCGGCGTACGCCGTAAGTTCGGAAAGACAACGTTGATGCGTTCTCTATTGCGCAAGCGCTTCGCCTGCCCCGCTTTTCCGAACCCGACATGCCGGAAGGGTGGCCCGGCTGCCGGTCGGCAAAGCAGCGGGCATTATAGGGCGAAAGTTGCAACCCGACAGAGCGAAGTTATCCATATTTGGCGGAAATCTGACAACTTATGCAGCTTGTTGCAACCGCACATGAGCAGGAAGCGTCGTGGAAAAGCCGTTTCACAACACTAGTGCGTGCAGGGTTGCTCGCAAAAAAAACGCCCCGGTTTCCCAGGGCGTCTTCTCTACAGCGGCACAGCAGACGGATCAGCGCTTGGCCATGTCCGGCACGTCGCGAGCGGCGGAGCCGTTGAACAACTGGCGCGGGCGGCCGATCTTGTATTCCGGATCGGTGATCATCTCTTCCCACTGCGAGATCCAGCCCGGCGTACGCGCCAGGGCGAAGATGCAGGTGAACAGCGAGGTCGGGATGCCCAGTGCGCGCTGCACGATACCCGAGTAGAAGTCCACGTTCGGGTACAGCTTGCGGCTGACGAAGTATTCGTCTTCCAGCGCGATCTTTTCCAGTTCCATGGCGAGCTTGAACAGCGGGTCGTTGTGCAGGCCCAGTTCGTTCAGCACTTCATGGCAGGTTTCGCGCATGAGCTTGGCGCGCGGATCGTAGTTCTTGTACACGCGGTGACCGAAGCCCATCAGGCGCACGCCCGAGTTCTTGTCCTTCACCTGCTTGATGAACTCGTTGATGTGATCGACGCTGCCGATTTCTTCCAGCATCTTCAACGCGGCTTCGTTCGCGCCGCCGTGGGCCGGACCCCACAGGCAGGCCACGCCGGCGGCGATGGCTGCGAACGGGTTCGTGCCCGACGAACCGGCCAGGCGGACGGTCGAGGTCGATGCATTCTGCTCGTGGTCGGCGTGCAGGATGAAGATGCGATCCAGTGCGCGCTCCAGCACCGGGTTCACGGTGTACGGTGCGCACGGCGTACCAAACATCATGCGCATGAAGTTGCCCGAGTAGGACAGGTCGTTCTGCGGGTAGATGTACGGCTGGCCGATGTTGTACTTGTACGCCATGGCGACCAGGGTCGGCATCTTGGCGATCAGGCGAATGGCCGAGATCTCGCGCTGGTGCGGATCGTCGATATCCATGGCGTCGTGGTAGAACGCGCTCATGGCACCCACCAGGCCCGTCAGGACAGCCATCGGGTGGGCGTCGCGGCGGAAACCGCGCATGAAGAATTGCAGTTGCTCGTGAACCATCGTGTGGTTCATCACCGAGCCAACGAATTCTTCCTTCTGCTTGGCGTTGGGCAGTTCACCCTTCAGCAGCAGGTAGCAGGTCTCGAGGTGGTCGCACTTCTGCGCCAGTTGCTCGATCGGGTAACCGCGATACAGCAGTTCACCCTTGTCACCGTCGATGTAGGTGATCTTGGAGTTGCACGAAGCAGTCGACATGAACCCCGGGTCATAGGTGAACTTGCCGGTCTGTCCGTACAGCTTGCGAATGTCGATCACGTCCGGGCCAACGGTACCCTGGTAGATCGGCAGCTCAACGCTGGGGGAACCATCGGAAAACGATAGCGTGGCTTTCACATCGGACGGCGTCATGTCGATTCCTTCAAATACTGTGAATAATGTTGTTGACCAAACTCAGACCGAACGCAGCAGGCTGAGTACCCGTTGCATCGGGGGCGTATCGAGCTCACCGTCCAGTTCCTTGCGGACCAGCAGCAGGTCCATCAAATCGTTGTCGCTGAGCTCGAACAGCTCACCCAGCGAAGCCACGTCTTCATCAGACAGGCTCTCCTCGTAACGATTGAAGAAACGTTCGACGATGATGTCGTTCTCCAGGAGGCCGCGGCGGGCGCGCCAGCGAAGCCGGGCACGCTTGTGCGGATCAGCCTGATGGGAGAATGTGGTGGATTGACTCATGGTCAGCCTTCTTTGAACGGCGGCCACCCGACTGGATACTGCACCGGGCTGACACGTCGCTTACATCAACTGCTAAATCAACTTCGATCAGTTGCAGACTGCCTGATGCGCCGCGTAAGACTCGGACGCATCAGGCAGTTTATACCCGCCGATTAAACAGCGCGGCGAACCATCAATTCCTTGATCTTGCCAATCGCCTTCGTCGGATTGAGACCCTTCGGGCACACGTCGACGCAGTTCATGATGCTGTGGCAGCGGAACAGGCGGTACGGGTCGTTCAGGTTGTCCAGACGCTCGCCGGTAGCCTGGTCGCGGCTGTCGGCGATGAAGCGGTAGGCTTGCAGCAGGCCGGCGGGGCCGACGAACTTGTCCGGATTCCACCAGAACGACGGGCACGACGTGGAGCAGCTTGCGCAAAGAATGCACTCGTACAGGCCGTCCAGCTCGTCACGCTCTTGCGGCGACTGCAGACGCTCCTTCTCGGGCGGCGGCTCGTCGTTGATCAGGAACGGCTTGATCGAGTTGTACTGCTTGAAGAAGTTCGTCATGTCGACGATCAGGTCGCGCACCACCGGCAGGCCGGGCAGCGGACGCAGCACGATGCGGTCCGGCAGCTCGCGCATGTTCGTCAGGCAGGCCAGGCCGTTCTTGCCGTTGATGTTCATCGCGTCCGAGCCGCACACGCCTTCGCGGCACGAACGACGGAACGAGATCGTCTCGTCGAGCTTCTTCAGCTTGACCAGTGCGTCCAGCAGCATGCGCTCGTGACCGTCGAGTTCCACCTCGTAGGTCTGCATGCGGGGTGCGGCGTCCTTGTCCGGATCGTAGCGGTAGACTTCGAAAATACGCTTCATTTCTGTGGGTCCTGTTTTCTCTACGATGCGCCGTTTAGAACGTACGGGCCTTGGGCGGAACCGATTCCACCGTCAGCGGTTGCATCTTCACCGGCTTGTAGTCGAGGCGGTTGCCTTCGCTGTAGAACAGCGAGTGCTTCAGCCAGTTGTCGTCGTCGCGATTCGGGAAGTCGCTGTGCGCGTGCGCACCGCGCGATTCCTTGCGGGCAGCGGCCGAGATCATCGTGGCCTTGGCCACTTCCACCAGGTTGGCCACTTCCAGGGCTTCCACCAGTGCGGTGTTGAAGACCTTGGACTTGTCCTTCAGGTGGATGTTGTCGGCACGCTCTGCCACTTCCAGAATGCGCTCGACGCCTTCGTCCATCAGCTTCTGCGTACGGAACACGCCAGCATGCGACTGCATGTTGCGGCGGATGTCGTTGGCCACGTCCTGGGTGTACTCACCCGAGGTCGTGCCCTGCAGCTTGGCCAGGCGCGCCATGGCGCGGTCGGCGGCGTCTGCCGGCAGCGGCTTGTGTTCCTTCTGCTTCGACGCGTTGGCGACGATGTGGTTGCCGGCGGCACGGCCGAACACCACGAGGTCCAGCAGCGAGTTCGTGCCCAGGCGGTTGGCGCCGTGCACCGACACGCAGGAGCATTCGCCGATGGCGTAGAAACCGTTGACCACTTCGTTCGGGTTGCCGTTCTTCGGCACCACGACCTGACCGTGGAAGTTCGTCGGAATGCCACCCATCTGGTAGTGGATGGTCGGCACGACCGGGATCGGTTCCTTGATGGCGTCCACGTTGGCAAACTTCATGCCGATTTCGCGGATCGACGGCAGGCGCTTCATGATGGTCTCGGCACCGACGTGAGTCAGGTCGAGCAGCACGTAGTCGCCGTTCGGGCCACAACCGCGGCCTTCCTTGATTTCCTGGTCCATCGAGCGCGACACGAAGTCACGCGGCGCCAGATCCTTCAGCGTCGGGGCATAGCGCTCCATGAAGCGCTCGCCATCCTTGTTACGCAGGATGCCGCCTTCGCCGCGCACGCCTTCCGTGATCAGCACGCCCGCGCCGGCCACGCCGGTCGGGTGGAACTGCCAGAACTCCATGTCTTCCAGCGGCACGCCTGCGCGCGCTGCCATGCCCAGGCCGTCACCGGTGTTGATGAAGGCGTTGGTGGACGCGGCATAGATACGGCCGGCACCGCCCGTGGCGAACAGCGTGGTCTTGGCTTCGAGGATATAGACTTCCCCGGTTTCCATTTCCAGTGCGGTCACGCCCAGCACGTCGCCTTCTTCGTCGCGGATCAGGTCCAGCGCCATCCACTCCACGAAGAAGTGGGTCTTGGCGCGGACGTTGCGCTGGTACAGCGTGTGCAGCAGTGCGTGGCCGGTACGGTCAGCCGCAGCGCAGGCACGCTGCACGGGCTTTTCACCGTAGTTGGCGGTGTGACCACCGAACGGGCGCTGGTAGATCGTGCCGTCGGCGTTGCGGTCGAACGGCATGCCGAAGTGTTCGAGCTCGTACACGACCTTCGGGGCTTCACGGCACATGAATTCGATGGCGTCCTGGTCACCCAGCCAATCGGAACCCTTGATGGTGTCGTAGAAGTGATAGTGCCAGTTGTCCTCGCTCATGTTGCCGAGCGAGGCACCGATACCGCCCTGCGCCGCAACGGTGTGCGAGCGGGTCGGGAAAACCTTCGACAGCACGGCCACGTTCAGGCCGGCTTCCGCGAGCTGGAGGGATGCGCGCATCCCGGCGCCGCCCGCCCCGACGATGACCACGTCAAATTTGCGACGCGGCAATCCAGTCTTGACTGCGACCATTTATTACACCCTCCAGAGAATCTGAGCAGCGTAGCCCGCACAACCAACGAGCCACAGAATCGTAAGAACTTGCAGCACGAGGCGCACGGCCATCGGCTTCACGTAGTCCATCCAGATGTCGCGAATGCCGATCCACGCGTGGAACAGCAGGGACAGAACCGTCAGGAACGTCAGGAGCTTCATCCATTGGTTGGCGAAGAGACCCGACCAGCCTTCGTACGAAGGATTGCCGAAGGCGAGATACACCCCGGCGAGCACCACGGTGAACACCACCATGATGACTGCGGTAACGCGTTGCGCGAGCCAGTCCTTGAGACCGTAGTGCGCACCGACGACAAGACGCTTGGGACCGATATTATTGTTTGCCACCTTCACTCTCCTCAGAACAGGCCAAACAGCTTGAGCCCGAACACCACGGTGAGCAGCAGGCTTACGACCAGCACGATCTTGGCCGAGGTGGCGGAGGCGGGCTTGGTCACGCCGACGTGCACGTCGAGCAGCAGGAAACGGATACCGGCGCAGAAGTGATGCAGATAGCCCCAGATCAGGGCCAGGATCACCAGCTTGACGAAGCCGTTGGACAGCAGGGCCGAGAACTTCGCGTAGCTCAGTTCGGAGGTGACGCTCTGCTCGAAGAGATACAGAACGAACGGAAGGAGGAGGAACATCAAGGCACCGCTGACGCGATGCAGGATGGATACCTTGCCGGCCCAGGGCAACCGGTAGCGCGAGATTTGCGCGATACCGATATTCCGGAACTCCGGCCTGGCTTGTTTGGCGGCTTCAGCCATGCGAGACCCCATTTGCTGTGAAAAGAAAACTGCAAAAGAACGACACTGCCATTACTCCCCATTGCATCGGCTTGCCACAGCGGTTACCGTGGATGCACCGGATTGCGTCTAACCCTGCATCGAACGTGTGGGGGCGCTGGATGCAAATGAATGCAGGAGCAAATCGGCGTGATTTTAGCGCCTTTGTTGCGCAGCGCACCAATAATTTTCGACTATCACGCACCAACGCGGCGTGCGCGACAATCGCACGCGACAATGCGCGCACCACTCCGGACGCGATATATCGGACGATTCCTGCCACGCGCGACAATGCTGGCGGACGGCCCCATGCGCATGCCGCAATAATCGGCTTCCAGGACAGTCCTTCCATCGCCATCGCGCATCAGCTCAAGTCGTTTTGATAATAGTGCCGGGTCGTGACATAAAGACCACGACGGACTTCCACCGGGCGGTCGCCATATGTAAATGAGACCCGCTCCACCGACAACAGCGGCGTACCGGGCTCCACGGAAAGCAACTCCGCCGCCGTGTTATCGGCAGCAACTGCGCGAATCTTTTCTGTTGCGCGGATCATCCGGGTGCCGAACTCGGCTTCGAAGAGCGCGTACATCGGGCCCTTCCACTCGTTGAGCTTCTCGGCCGTCAGGCCCTTGAAGTTGGCGCCAAGCAGCCAGATTTCGTCCAGCACCGTGGCTTCGTTCGAGAAATTCAGCACGCGACGGATCTGCACCACGCTGTCACCGGTGCGGATATCGAGCAGTCGCGCGATCTCGGCCGGTGCGCGCAGGCGCTTGCATTCGAGCACGCGGCTGGCGCCGTAATGGGGTTCGCCCTCGTCGGGCACCAGCCGCAGGAAGCGGAACTTGACCACGTCCTCATGGTGGGTGGTCACAAAGGTGCCTTTGCCCTGGCGCCGCGCCACAAGATTGTCGGCAGCCAGTTCGTCGATGGCCTTGCGCACCGTACCCTGGCTAACCTTGTAGCGGGCGGCCAGGTCCATTTCGCTCGGAATCATCTCACCCGGCTTCCATTCGCCCGTCTGCAGGCTCTGCATGATCAAAGCCTTGATCTGCTGGTACAGCGGACTGAACGTGGGGGATGGGACGGAGGCAGGCGCGGCGGCGGGCGTTGCAGGCGCCGGACTGGCGCCCTGCGGCGTAGCGGACGGCTGCGTCCCGGCGCTCCGGGGGGCGACCGATTCCGGCGAACCGTTGGCAGCCGTGGCGGACGGGGACGTAGGCAGGGATGACATAGCCCGGATTCAACCACAAATTCCGGAATCGCGTCCAGCACGCTATGAAATGTCTTATGTCTTATATAAGACATATGAATTGACATCAATCGGGGCGCACCCTAAACTCGCGCAGTCCGTGCCGCCGCCCTCGCCCAGGCTCCCGCATGGGGCTGTCCCGCCCCAAGGCCCGAGCACTTAGCGGATGCGGCGCACCACATAGCAGTAGTAGACTTACGCCTTGTCGCCCTCGACGCATGCCCATGGCCCGCGCGCTCCTCGTTGCGGCCCCCGGGCCTTGTATTGCGGGCTGCCGGCGGATGCCCGCCTGCCCCGTGGCGACACGAGACCAGCACCCGGTGACGCGCCGGCCTGCTCCAACCCCTGGACGGCCAGCCGCCATCGAACGGTTACCCCCTCTTTTCGTTTGGAGACTTACTCATGGCTAAAGCCCCAATGCGCGTCGCAGTCACCGGCGCCGCTGGCCAGATCGGCTATTCCCTGCTGTTCCGCATCGCCAACGGCGACATGCTCGGCAAAGACCAGCCGGTCATCCTCCAACTGCTCGACCTCCCGCAAGCCCAGACCGCCGTCAAGGGCGTGGTGATGGAACTGGAAGACTGCGCGTTCCCGCTGCTGGCTGGCGTGGTCATCACCGACGACCCCAAGGTTGCCTTCAAGGACGCCGACGTTGCCCTGCTGGTGGGTGCCCGTCCGCGTAGCAAGGGCATGGAACGCAAGGACCTGCTCGAAGCCAACGCCCAGATCTTCACGGTGCAGGGCAAGGCCCTGGACGAAGTGGCAAGCCGCGACGTCAAGGTACTGGTCGTGGGCAACCCGGCCAACACCAACGCCTACATCGCCATGAAGTCCGCGCCGAGCCTGAAGCGCGAGAACTTCACGGCCATGCTGCGCCTGGACCACAACCGTGCGCTGTCGCAGATCGCCGCCAAGACCGGCAAGCCGGTGTCGTCGGTCGAGAAGCTGTTCGTCTGGGGCAATCACAGCCCGACGATGTACGCCGACTACCGCTACGCCACCGTCGACGGCAAGAGCGTCAAGGACCTGATCAACGACCAGGTCTGGAACAACGACGTGTTCCTGCCGACCGTCGGCAAGCGCGGCGCCGCCATCATCGAGGCACGTGGCCTGTCGTCGGCCGCTTCGGCTGCCAACGCCGCCATCGACCACGTGCGTGACTGGGTCCTGGGCTCGAACGGCAAGGTCGTCACGATGGGCATCCCGTCGAACGGCGAATACGGCATTCCGAAGGACGTCATGTTCGGCTACCCGGTGACTACGGCCAACGGCAAGTACGAAATCGTGCAAGGTCTCGAGATCGACGCCTACAGCCAGGAAAAGATCAACATCACGCTGAAGGAACTGGAAGAAGAGCGTGCCGGCGTGCAACACCTGCTGGGCTGATCTCTAGTACCAGGAGCTACCCACTCATGAAACCGGGGTCCGCATCGATTGCAGAATCGGCGCGGACCCCGGTTTTTCTTTGGGCGCTCGCCTTGTCTTCTCATTAACCCCCTGCTTCATACGTCTTACGCAAACCAACGTGCATCCATCCGAGGTCCTGTTCCAGGGAGAAGCCATTCCCGTCCAGCTGCCGGTCTGCGACCACTACGCGGGCAGCGAGAAGCTCATGCGCAAATCGCTGGCCCTGCAGCAGTCGCTCGGGCCCGTGTTCGACATCACCTTCGATTGCGAGGACGGCGCCGCCGTTGGCCTTGAGCGTCAACACGCGGAGCTCTGCGCGCAACTGGTCAACAGCGCGGATAACGCCCACAACCGCGTTGGCGTGCGCATTCACGACCCCGCGCATCCGAGCTGGCGCGACGACGTGGACGTGCTGGTCTCCACCGCCGGGGCACGGCTGGCCTATGTGGTGCTGCCGAAAGTCACCGATGTAGTCGAGGTCGCCCGCATGACCGACCATGTGAACCACGTGGCGCGGGCCGCCGGCATTGCGCGGCACATTCCTGTTCACGTGCTGATCGAAACACATTCGGCACTTGAGCAGGTCTTCGAAATTGCCTCGCTGGTGCAGGTGGAATGCCTCAGCTTCGGGCTGATGGATTTTGTGTCGGCCCACCACGGCGCCATTCCGGCCGACGCGATGCGCTCGCCCGGCCAGTTCGAGCATCCACTCGTCCGGCGCGCGATGCTGGAGATTTCGGCGGCCTGCCATCGTCATGGCAAGGTGCCGTCGCACAATGTCAGTACTGATGTGCAGCACCCGGACCAGGCCGGTCACGACGCCAGTCGCGCACGCGCGGAGTTCGGCTACCTGCGCAAGTGGAGCATCCATCCGGGCCAGATCGAGCCCATCGTGGCGGCCTTTCGGCCCAGCGATACCGAAATCGGCACGGCAACGCAGATCCTGCTGGCGGCGCATGAGAACAACTGGGCGCCGATCCGCCACGACGGCCAGCTGCACGACCGGGCCAGCTATCGCTACTACTGGTCGCTGCTGCAGCGTGCACATGCCACCGGCACGGCGATTCCGGCCCCTGCTACCGATCTTTTCTTTGACTAGCCGCAATCAAGCGAAAACTGCTCATTTTTCTCGCCAAGTGGCCGATGGCAAACCGGTTGCGCCTGATTATGTAACGAATATCGGACTGACTTCGCCGCTTTGGACAAATCGTAGAGAATAGCGGCGGAAAGTTGCCGGAGCGCCATGTCATGGCAAGCGCCCCGGACTGTTCGACACAACGAAGCCCCCACCTTTTTGACTATCCACGTAATCCGGAAGGAATCACAAATGAACAAACTCGTGCTGGCGGCCTGCATTGGCGCTTTGACCCTGACCTCCGCTGGCGCTGCGCTGGCCCAGGAACCCGCCAAGAAGCCGGCTGCCACCAAGAAGGCGCCCGCCAAGAAGAGCTCCAAGTCCACCAAGGCTGCCGCCGCCGCGCCGGCCGTCGTGCCTTCGGGCGAAAAGTGGCAGTGCGAACTGGGCAATGTCATCTACATCAACGGCAACATGCTGCGCGATGAGGTGCTGACCGTGCACTGGTCGGGCAAGGACTACCGTCTGCCGCGCCAGTCCACCGTGACCGGCGCTGACCGCTACTACGATGCGCAATCGGGCCTGGACCTGGTCGTGATCCCGAGCAAGGCCATGCTGTTCAACAAGAACCTGGGCCAGCGCCTGGCCGACGAATGCCAGAGCGCCGACATGCTCGCAGGCGGCTCTGCCCCGACCCAGGCCGGCGCACTGCGCGCCCCGGTGTCCACGCCACTGCTGATGGCGCCCGCCGCCCAACCGGCCCCTGCCGAGCCGGCCCCTGCTGCACAAGCCGCGCCGAAGCAGTAAAGTCTCATCTTGCCCGCGTGCGTCGATATTTGGCGCACGGGGTAATTCGATGCTGGCCGTCAGAAGATCGCCAGCATCGAATTGCCTTGCACGATTGCCCTCACACACGGCAGTCATCACGTTGCTGTACGGTGCGCGTTTCAGGTCGGTCTGGCGCGCCGCGAGGTTTGCGGCGGAACCCTATCGCGTACCGGGGTCTGAAGAATAAGAGCATCTCCCGCGTCATCCCTCGATTGGAGTCAGGTAATGCCCCACAATCTCAATAACACTCTCAAAGAATTCAAGCTCGCCACGGGCGGCTCCGGCCAGTACTACTCGCTGCCACAGCTCGGAAAGGCCCTGGGCATCAAGATCGAGCGCCTGCCTGTATCGATTCGTCTGGTCCTGGAGTCGGTGCTGCGCAATTGCGACGGCAAGAAAGTCACCGAGGAACATATCCGCCAGCTTGCCAGCTGGAAGCCCAATGCCGAGCGCGTCGACGAGATTCCGTTTGTCGTGGCACGCGTGGTGCTGCAGGACTTCACCGGCGTGCCGCTGCTGGCCGACCTGGCCGCCATGCGCAACGTGGCCGAGAAGATGGGCAAGAACCCCAAGAAGATCGAGCCGCTCGTGCCGGTGGATCTCGTGGTGGACCACTCGGTGCAGATCGACCATTTCCGCGAGAAGAAGGCGCTCGACCTGAACATGCAGCTGGAATTCCAGCGCAACAACGAGCGCTACCAGTTCATGAAGTGGGGCATGCAGGCGTTCGACACGTTCGGCGTGGTGCAGCCGGGCTTCGGCATCGTTCACCAGGTGAACCTCGAATATCTGGCGCGTGGCGTGCATAACCGGGATGGCGTCTACTATCCGGACACGCTCGTCGGCACCGATTCGCACACCACGATGATCAACGGTATCGGTGTGGTGGGCTGGGGTGTAGGCGGCATCGAGGCAGAAGCCGGCATGCTGGGCCAACCGGTCTATTTCCTGACGCCCGATGTGGTGGGTGTGGAACTGAAGGGCCGCCTGCGCGAGGGCGTGACCGCCACCGACCTCGTGCTGACAATCACCGAGATGCTGCGCCGCGAGAAGGTCGTGGGCAAGTTCGTCGAGTTCTTCGGCGAAGGCACGGCCAGCCTGACCACGCCGGACCGCGCCACCATCGGCAACATGGCACCGGAATACGGCGCGACGATGGGCTTCTTCCCGGTGGACGAGAAGACCATCGACTACTTCCGCGGCACGGGTCGTACCGACGAGGAAATCGCTGCATTCGAAGGTTACTTCCGCGCGCAGCAGATGTTTGGCGTGCCGAGGGCAGGCGACATCGACTACTCCACGACGCTGACGCTGGACCTGGGCACCGTGGCGCCGTCTCTGGCGGGTCCGAAGCGTCCGCAGGACCGTATCGAGATCGGACACGTGAAGAGCACGTTTGCGTCGCTGTTCAGCAAGCCGGTGGCCGAGAACGGCTTCAACAAGGACCCGGCCGATCTGAACAAGGAATACGTCAACGCCGACGGCGTGAAGGTGCATAACGGCGACATCCTGATCGCCGCCATCACGTCGTGCACGAACACATCGAACCCGAGCGTGCTGCTGGCCGCCGGCCTGCTGGCGAAGAAGGCCGTGGAAGCCGGCCTGAACGTGGCGCCGCATATCAAGACGTCGCTGGCCCCGGGCAGCCGCGTGGTGACCGAGTACCTGACGGCCACGGGCCTGCTGCCCTACCTTGAGAAGCTCGGCTTCGGCGTGACCGCCTATGGCTGCACGACGTGCATCGGCAATGCCGGTGACCTGACGCCGGCGCTGAACGAATCCATCGTCGACAACGACATCGTGGCTGCCGCCGTGCTCTCGGGCAATCGCAACTTCGAGGCCCGCATCCACCCGAACATTCGCGCCAACTTCCTGGCTTCGCCGCCGCTGGTCGTGGCCTACGCCATCGCCGGCAATGTCACGCGCGACCTGATGACCGAACCGGTTGGCAAGGGCCGTGGCGGCAAGGACATCTGGCTCGGCGACATCTGGCCGACTTCCGAAGAAATCCAGGCACTGCTCAAGTTCGCGCTCGACGCGCAGGTGTTCAAGGGCAACTACGAACAGGTCAAGAAACCGAGCAAGCTGTGGGCGAATATCAAGGGGACGAAGGGCCAGGTCTACGATTGGCCGACCTCGACCTACATCGCCGAGCCGCCGTTCTTCCAGGACTTCACGATCGAGCCCAGCAACGAGGCCGTGACGGTACGTGGCGCGCGTGCACTTGGCGTGTTTGGCGATTCGGTCACGACCGACCACATCTCGCCGGCCGGTTCGATCAAGGACACCTCGCCCGCAGGCAAATACCTGCTGGATCATGGCGTGCTCAAGGCTGACTTCAACAGCTATGGTTCGCGCCGCGGCAACCACGAGGTCATGATGCGCGGCACGTTTGCCAACGTGCGGATCAAGAACCTGATGATCCCGCCGAAGGCCGATGGCTCGCGCGTGGAAGGCGGCATCACGCTGCACCAGCCCACGGGCGATCAGATGTCGATCTACGATGCCGCGATGAAGTACGTGGCCGAAGGCACGGCGACTGTGGTGTTCGGCGGCGAGGAGTACGGCACGGGTTCGTCGCGTGACTGGGCAGCCAAGGGCACGCAACTGCTCGGCGTGAAGGCCGTGATCGCGCGCAGCTTCGAACGTATTCACCGCTCGAACCTCGTGGGCATGGGCGTGTTGCCGCTGCAGTTCAAGGGCAGCGACAGCGTGCAGTCGCTTGGCATCATCGGCAACGAAACCTTCGACGTGGAAGGTATCGAGGGCGAACTGAAGCCCCAGCAGGACGTGGTGCTCGTGATCCACCGCAGCAATGGCGACACGCAGCGCGTGCCGGTGCTGCTGCGCATCGATACGCCGATCGAGGTCGACTACTACAACCATGGCGGGATTCTGCCGTTTGTGCTGCGGCAGTTGCTGGTGGCTTGATGTTTGGTTGTTCTCCCCTCTCCCGCGTGCGGGAGAGGGGAGCAAACCCGCAGCACCCTCACAAAACCCTTCCGGGTAATCCCCACCCTCCCCCGTAAGTTCTGCGCAAGCCTGCCCTGCCAGACTCGTCTCCACGCTTTGCAGCGTTACCTATACCTACAGAATCACAGTTTGGAGACAAATCATGGTCAAGATCCTGATCGCTTTCATCGTTGTAGCTGGCGCATGCCTGTACCTGCTCACCAAGGGCGGCGGCGAGGTATCGATGGCGGGCGAATCGCACACCACTGAATCCCACGCCCCGGCCGCCCCGGCTGCACAGAAGTAATCCACAAGGCAAGGGTTCGCCAGCACTGCGCCTGTCAACGCAGCGAGTAGAATACCGTTTTACGTAAAAACGGACGTCTTCACCTATGGCAGGTTTTCGCCCCAAGTCTTCTTCCCGACTCTCGCCCGATGCCGAGCGGCTCGTGGCCGACGCGCTCGCCCTGGATGCATCGGGCAGCCGCATGGAGGATGGGTACTGGGAGCGGCGGCTGTCGCAGCGGCTTCACCGCCTGCTGAAAAACGGCAGCCAGACCGCGCTCGACGCGGCTCTCGAACACCTGTTCAAGCACAACGCCGATGCGTCCGACGTGCTTGCCGAACAGGCCGAGACGCTGGCGGAATCCGCCACGGTCGAGATCGATGGCGTCAAGCACGATGCCCTGCTGATCGCCGCGCCGATCCTGGCTCACACGCGCTACGCCATTCCTTCGGGTGCATTGAAGCCCGAACTGGCGCAGACGCTGGCTGTTCACCTGCAGGCGCACGTCCTGGCCAAGGACACGCAGGTGGCGCTGTCCCCCTATCTCTACAGCATCGACCAACTGCCGCGCAGCCATAGCGACACGTTTGCGCTCACGCACAAGCTGGCCTCGGCGGCCATGGCCGGCGTCGTACCCAAGGTCGATCTGAAGGACCTGCCCGAAACGGCACCGATCCTGGCCGATCCGCGTTACCTGCTGGCCGTGGTGGTGGCGCCGCATGAAGGCGCGCTGTTCCGCTGGCAGGAAGATGCCAAGGAACATCACGCCGAGCGCTCGGTCTGCCTTGAACAATGGCGCCAGCAGGTACAGCCCACCGTGGCCGTGCTGCTGCCGGGCTGCGAATTCGAACTGCTGCTGCCCGATGCCTTCTTCCTGTCATGCCGCGAATCGGACAAGAGCATCCGTCCGCTGACGGTGCGCGCCGCAGTGAACTACCTCTGCGGCACGCTCGACGTTCCGGCTGGCCAGCTTTCCGCCGTGGTGGCAGGTTTCGGCGAGGAAGTGGTCGAGGAATACCGCGTCGGTTTCACCATGCGCGGCGAGAAGGATGTGATCTACGGCATCGTCTGGCCAGTCTATGGCCGCGAGTCCGGCGAGGTCGATGCCGAGGAAAAGGGTAACCCCGTCGAGCAGATCTGCGAGGAACTGCGCAACGCGGGTGTGGAAGACATCTTCCGCCACGCCGCGCTGTTCGATCCCGAGTATTGCGAGGATTGCGGTACGCCGCTCTACGCAGACCGCTCGGGCGAGATTGTGCATGCCGAGTTGCCGGAAGACGCGCCGACGCAGCAGCCGCTGTTTCATTGAGGCACGCTCGCCTCTTTGTTTTGCTCCCCTCTCCCGCAACGCGGGAGAGGGGAACGTCTAGCGGGAAATCAAGCTACTCCCGCACGCTCACACATCTCCACAGCTCATGCCCTGACGCCCCGTACTTGCGTTCGAACGGCGTCATCGGTGTTTCCGGCTGCCACACCGCCGTCTGCGTCGGACGTCCCACCATCGACAACGCCGCGGCGAATTCGTCGATGTAAATCTTCCAGTTGCTCCGACATTCGAGATAGTCGCCGCACGCTGCCAGCGCCGGAAACACGGCATGGCCCTGCCAACGCCGCGACAGGTGGCCGATCTTGGGCCAAGGGTTCGGATACAGCACATAGTGGCGCTTCACGGGCACCTTGCCATCCTGCAGCAAGCGCCAGAAATCAACGAGATCGGCGCGCGCCCAGTGGAAATTGCCGGGCATCTCCGCTTCCCACCAATCCTTGCCGGCGGTCAGACGCTTTTCCGACTGGTCGATCCCGATCACATAGTGATCAGGAAACGTGGTCGCCAATCGCAGCGTACTCTCTCCCACTCCACATCCCGCATCGATGATCAGCGGCTGGCCGCCAGCGCGCTGCCAGGCGTCGATGGCGATATCGAACGCGCGTTGGGTCGGAAAGCCGATCGGCTTGCGGAACGGCTCATCCAGGTGACGCTGCAGCAGCGTGGCGAGATGATCGTGGATGCCGGTCTGGGCCGACAGGACAGTGCGGGAATTGGCGAACATGGGCGCGATTGTACCGGCATGCCCCAGCATGTATCGGACATGGAAGGTCATTTGGCGGCACAATAACGGCCAATCCGCGCCCACCAACGTACGAGGAGTCCCGTCCATGATCCAACGCATCCGCCGCACGCTGCTGAAAGCCTCGCTATCCCTCGTGCTCGGCGCCAGCGCGTTGACGCTGCTGCCCGCCAACGTTGCTCATGCTGAAGACCTGCGTATCGGTCTGGCCGCCGACGTGACTTCGATGGACCCGCACTGGAACAACGCGGGCCCGAACAACGCCATCGCGCTGCACGTTTTTGAATCGCTCGTGTTCATGGACAAGAACGCGCGCTACATCCCCGGCCTGGCGCTCTCGTGGAAGCCCATCAATGCCATTACGTGGGAAATCAAGCTGCGTCCCAATGTGAAATGGCATGACGGTACGCCGTTCACGAGCGAGGACGTCAAGGCATCGCTCGAACGTCCCGAAAAACTGACCAACGCACCGGGCTCGTTCACGAGCTACACCAAGCCGATCGCCCGCATCGACACGCCCGACGCGCTGACCGTGCGGCTGACCATGAGCGTGCCGAACTACGCCAACCTCGCCAACGACCTGAACAGCGTACCGATCATGCCGAAGAAGATCGCGGCCACGCTAACGCAGGCCGATTTCGATTCGGGCAAGGCAATGATCGGCACAGGCCCGTACAAGTTCGTCCGATTCGCGCGCGGCCAGGAAATCGTGATGACGAAGAACCCCGACTACTGGGGACCGAAGCCCGTATTCGACCGCGCCATCTTCCGCATCCTGACCGATAACGGTGCGCGTACTGCGGCACTGCTGGCTGGCGACGTGGACGTGATCGAGACCATCCCGGCTGCGGACGTGGCGAAGCTCAAGCAGAATCCGAAATTCAAGATCGAGCAGACCGTGTCATGGCGCACCATCTTCTGGCAGATGGACCAGTCGCGCGACAACCCGCCGTTCGTCACCGACAAGTCCGGCAAGCCGCTCGGCAAGAATCCGTTCACGGATGCTCGCGTGCGTGCCGCCATCAGCAAAGCGATCAACCGTGACGCCATTGTCAGCCGCATCATGGAAGGGCTGGCCGTACCGGCCTCGTCGATTGTCTCGCCGCCGATCTTCGGCCACCCGGGCACCAAGCCGGATGCCTACGACCCCGAAGGCGCCAAGAAGTTGCTGGCCCAGGCCGGCTATCCGGATGGTTTCGGACTCACGCTGCACGCCACCAACAATCGCTACCTGAACGATGCACAGGTGGCCCAGGCCACGGCGGGCATGCTGACGCGCATCGGCATCCAGACCAAGGTGGAAACGCTGCCCGTGGCCGCGTACTTCACGCGTGCACGGCAAGGCGATTTCGCATTCGAAATGCTCGGCTGGGGCTCGGCTGCCGCCGACGTGGCACTGCGTTCGATCACTGGCACGCCGAACCCGAAGACCGGCTATGGCACGTGGAACTGGGGCAAGTACAGCAATCCGAAGCTCGATCCGCTGATCGAGAAATCGCTGACGACGGTATCGAGCGAGAAAGACCGCGAGCAGAACGCCCGCGTGGCCGCGAAGTTCGCACTGGATGACCACGCGATCATTCCGTCGCACAGCCAGCTGGCGATGTGGGCGATGCGCAAGGGCATCAAGTATGAGGCGCGAACGGATGAATGGTCGTTGGCGCAGTTTTTTGGGAAAGAGTGAGTCGAGGGCCTGACGCTCCCCGCTTGTTTGTTCCCCTCTCCCGCAAGGCGGGAGAGGGGTTAGGGGTGAGGGCCAGCGGTTCAAATTGCGATCCGTCACGGATTGCACCGCCTGCCCTCACCCCCGCCCCTCTCCCACTTCGCGGGAGAGGGGAGCAAGTCAAAACAAGCCAGCGGTGACCTCAAATCACCAACCTCTCCTCCTGCCGAGCATTCGCCGCACGCAGTTTCTTCACCCAGTCTTTCGCCGGCAGCTTCGTCGCCGTCTCGACGATTTCCGCGCGCGCTTCCAGCGTTTCCCATGACACGTCGATGGCCGGACCGTTGAAGGCCAGCGCGATGACGTTGCCGTCGTGCACTTCCGGAAACACCAGCACACGATTGTCGAAGGCATCGCAGATGCGCTCGATGTTTTTCGGGAAGCTGTCGTGGTCACCGAACAGGTTGATCGTCATCACGCCCGGTGCTTTCAGCACACGGCGGCAGGCGCGGTAGAACGCCGTGGTGTCGAGCACGGGGCCGCGTGCCGTGGCGTCGTAAAGATCCACCTGCAGCGCATCCAGCGCGGCGGTCTGCGCGCCATCCATGACGTAGTCCCACGCATCCTGCTCGCGCACGGTCAATCGTGCGTCGTCGTCGCGCAGGCCGAACATGCTGCGTCCGGCGACGATCACTGCCGGGTTCAGTTCCACTGCCGTGACTTTCGCTTTCGCGAAATGCCGATAGCAGAACTTGGTCAGTGCAGCGGCGCCGAGGCCGAGCTGCGCCACGTGGAAGCCTTCGGTTGCGGGCGACAGGAACAGCAGCCACGCCATCATCTGCTGTGCGTATTCGAGTTCGATGGCGTCGGGCTTGCGCAGACGCATGGCGCCCTGCACCCACTCGGTCCCGAAATGGAGATAGCGCACGCCATCCATTTCCGAGAAGGTCACGGGAGCGAAGCGCGGCGTCATGCGGCGCTCGTCAGTGCGGTCCGTGGGATCGGATTCCTCATGGAAATCGTTCGCACGATCAGCACGATGGGGGCGGGAGGATTTGCGTTCGCCGCGCGCGGGGCGGCGCGAGGCCACGGCCTCGATCGATTTGCGTTTCAGAAGCGTCATAGAACAAAAGAGTGCGCCAATGGCGCGGATCATTGGCCCAGCGCGACCTGGGCGCGCTGCAGCCATTCGCGATTGTGTTCGCGGGCATGACGCGGCCAGTGGCGCGCGTCGTGGACGATTTCGGTATAGAGCGCCTTGGCGCGCTCGCGATCCGCCGCATCGGGCTGCTGCGCCAGCCAGTCCGCAAACAGGCAACGTGCCGCCACGTCGCTGGCGTTAGTGAGCGCCCGCTCGAACGCGTCGCGCGTACCCGGCGCGCCCACGGCAGCTAGCGCGCGGGCATACATCAGCGACGGATCGGACTGGTTCGCAGCCTGCGGATTGGCCGCGAACAACCGCTCCAGCGTGGCCTGAGCATCGGCAGGACGGTTCGTGGCCAGTTGCGCGCGCGCCAGCCCTTCCAGCAGCGCCGGATCGGAAGCGAATGGCCCATTGGCCGCCGCCTGATAGTGCTCCAGCGCCTCGGGCGCATTACCGGCATCAAGTAGCGCGGCACCCAGGCGCATACGGTGATCGACAGTCGGCGCGCGGTCGAACGCATCGCGCGCTTCCCGCACGGCCCGGTTCGGATCGACGATCTGCTTGATCGCCCGAGAGGCCGCTCGCGCGCCGCGCGTCTGGCGCAGGCTGGGCAGGTAGATGGCGAAGAAATAGACGATGCTGCCCAGTCCCGGGAAGATAAACAGCAACAGCAGCCAGTACATGTTCTGGTGGGTACGGACAGCATGCACGGCGAAAAAGATCGCCACGATGACGTGCAGGCCGATGCCGCCAATTCCAAGATTCCCGAGATTCAACATATTCAGTGAAGCCCTTCGAGGTTGCAGTAAAGGTCAGACATGGCCGCGATTGTGACAGATGCGGCCGGGAATCCGGTAAGACCCCGGTACGCCCCTTAAGTTTTCGCACGACCGGCCGATGAAGATGAGGGCTCTCCCTTCATCGCCCTTCGATTGGAAAAAGAAGAATGACATCAATCAACAGCATTGCCCCGCGTATCGCCGTTGCCAGTGACGCGACGGTCACCAACACGCATCGCTTCACCCAGACAGCGGACGAAACGACAACCCAGACCACGGAAGACCAGGCCACCTCGGCTGTATCGTCCAGTACCGAAACTAGCGACAAGAGCCGCATCGAGGGCCCAGCCGGCGTGGGAAAGGGCGGTGGTGCCGGCGGCGCCGAAAGCAGTTCGGATGACAGCGAATCGGTGGTCATCCAGACGCTGAAGGAACAGATCGAAGCGCTCCAGAAACAACTGGCCGCGCAGACTGCGCAACTCCAGGCCGCACAGGACGCGCCCACCGACGACCGGACCAAGGCTACTACCGTCGCCACCCTGCAAGCCGGCGTGACGTCCACGCAGGCCGCACTGTCCGCCGCCATGTCCAAGCTGGCCGCTGCCTATCAGGAACAGTCAGGCTCCAGCACGGGCAACATCGTCCATACGACGGCCTGAACGGCCGGATTCTGGAAGGGAAGCCTGCTCCGCCGGCATTTGCTGCCGGCGGCGCGCACGCTCACCTCCTACATCAGCCACTCCCGCAACCCCAGCCACCTCACCAACTTCTCCGCATACGCCAACGTATAAGCCGGGCTGCTCGACGGCAGGTTCACGATGGTATGCCGGTCGGCATGCTCGCCCAGGGCTTTGATGCCGATCTTTGCCGCCGTGCCGCCGTTGAATGCGATGGCCTTGAGTTCGGGCAACGTGGCGATCAGGCCGATGAGGTCGTTGCCCTGGTGATCCTTGATATTGCTGTCGAGGCTGCCGTCGCGGCGGGCTTCGGCCACGACGTCCCAGAGGCCGACGCGGTGTTGGCGTAGCGTGGCGAGGCGGTTTTCATAGGCGAGATTGACGAGATCCACTTGAAGGACGTCGCTCATCAGGTGCCAGAAGCGGTTCTGCTTATGCGCGTAGTACTGCGATTGCGCGAGGGACACTTCGCCGGGCAGGCTGCCCAGGATGAGGATGCGGGTGTGGGGGTCGACGACCGGGGGGAAGCAGCGTTTGGTGGTCATCGATTGGATTTGCGATAGCGGTGGCGGAGAGGTTTGCCCTCACCCCCTGCCCCTCTCCCGCGAGCGGGAGAGGGGAGAGAACGGGCGGGATGACTAGACATCCCGCAGTACGTCAAGCCAGCAACCGGTTCACGCGCTGCACGTAGGCGGCCGGATCTTCCAGCATGCCGCCTTCGGCCAGCAGGGCCTGGTCGAAGAGTACGCGGATGCGGTCGCCGAATGCAGCGTCGTCTGCCACGTCGCGCAACTTCTTCACCAGTGCGTGCTCGGGGTTCAGTTCGAGGATCGGCTGGGCGTCCGGCGCTTTCTGGCCGGCTTGCTTCAGCAGGCGCTGCAGGTAGCCGCTCATGTCGCCTTCGTCGGAGACCAGGCACGATGCCGAATCGGTCAGGCGCAGGGTCACGCGAACTTCCTTGGCCTTGCCTTCCAGCACGGCGGTCGCGCGGTCGACCACGTCCTTCCATTCGGTGGTCGCCTTCTCCTGTTCGGCCTTCTCGGCTTCGTCGGCCAGCGCGCCGAGGTCCAGATCGCCACGCGCCACGGACACCAGTTCCTTGCCGTCGAAATCGCGCAGGTACGACAGCATCCACTCATCCACGCGCTCGGTCAGCAGGATGACTTCGATGCCCTTCTTGCGGAAGACTTCGAGGTGCGGGCTCGACTTGGCGGCGGACCACGTATCGGCAGTTACGTAGTAGATCTTGTCCTGCCCTTCCTTCATGCGGCCCACGTAGTCAGCCAGCGATACCGATTGCTCGGCCGTGTCGTTGTGCGTGGAGGCAAAGCGCAGCAGCTTGGCGATGCGTTCGGCATTGGCGTTGTCCTCGCCCATGCCTTCCTTGAGCACCTGGCCGAACTGCTCCCAGAACGTCTTGTACTTGGCGCGTTCGGCTTCGTCCTCGCTCTCGGCCATCGATTCGAGCATCGACAGCACGCGCTTGGTGGAGCCTTCACGGATCGCCTTCACGTCGCGGCTTTCCTGCAGCAGTTCGCGCGAGACGTTCAACGGCAGGTCCGCCGAATCCACCACGCCCTTGACCCAGCGCAGGTACGACGGCAGCAGCTGCTCGGCGTCGTCCATGATGAATACGCGCTTCACATACAGCTTCAGGCCCGCCTTGTGATTGCGATCCCACAGGTCGAACGGTGCACGCGCCGGGATGTACAGCAGTTGCGTGTATTCGCTGCGGCCTTCCACACGATTGTGTGTCCACGCCAGCGGGGCTTCCTGGTCATGCGCGATGTGCTGGTAGAACGCCTGGTATTGCTCGTCGGTGATATCGGACTTGCTGCGCGTCCAGAGCGCGCTGGCCTGGTTCACGCTTTCCCATTCGCCGGTCTGCTTCTGCGTCTGCGCCTCGGCATCCCACTCTTCCTTGGGCATGCGGATCGGCAGCGAGATATGGTCCGAGTACTTGCGGATGATGTGTTGCACGCGGTACGACGACAGGAAATCGTCCTCGCCTTCGCGCAGGTGCAGCGTGATCGTGGTGCCGCGCTCGGCGCGGTCGATCGCATCGATCGTGAATTCGCCATCGCCAGTGCTTTCCCAGCGCACGGCCTCGCTCGCTGCCAGACCCGCGCGGCGCGTATCCACAGTGACCTTGTCCGCGACGATAAACGCCGAGTAAAAGCCCACGCCGAACTGGCCGATCAGCGCGGCGTCCTTCTGCTGGTCGCCGGACAGTTGCTGGAAGAACTCCTTGGTGCCCGAGCGCGCGATGGTGCCCAGGTTGCGGATCGCCTCGTCACGGCTCATGCCGATGCCGTTGTCGGTGATCTTCAGCGTGCGGGCGGCCGGGTCGATCTCGATCTTGATGGCGAGGTCGGCGTCGTTCTCAAGCAGGGCCGGATTCGCAATCGCTTCGAAGCGAAGCTTGTCGGTGGCGTCGGAAGCATTCGAAACCAGCTCGCGCAGGAAAATTTCCTTGTTGCTGTACAGCGAGTGGATCATCAGGTGCAGCAACTGCTTCACTTCCGCCTGGAAGCTCATCGTTTCGTGCGGTGCGGTCATGGTTCTCCTCTTGAATATCGAAAAACGGGTCTGCGCAAAGGTGTCCCGCCCCGTGGTTCCGGAGCGGGATCGTTGGCGCAGGAAATAGGGTCGAAAGCGGCTTATTTCAAGGGCCGGTGGTACCGGAGCCCGCCGGCAGCCCGGAAAGCCGTTCCATCTGGTCCGCCAGGAAGCGCAACATGCCCGGATCGGCACTGCTGGCGACGTTGAAGCGCGTCCACGTGGACGGCATCTGCGAGGGCGAGAACAGGCTGCCGGGCGCGAACAGGTAGCCTTCCTCGTGCCCAGCCGTAGCAATCACATTGGTGTCCACGCCCGTATCGGCCCACATGTACATGCCGGCCACCTGCCCCGGAAAAATCCGAACGCCTAGACGCTCAAGCCGCGCGCGGGTCTCGTCGCGGGCGCGCTCCAGCCGCACCCGCACACGCTCGGTGTGCTTGCGGTAGTGCCCCTCGGTCAGCACCTTGTAGACCACGCGCTCGTTGATTTCCGGTGTGGCCATGCCGGTGACGAGCTTGCTGTCGGTCAGCGAAACAGCCAGGTCCGGGCTGGCGGCGATAAAGCCCACGCGCAGGTTGGCCGCCAATGTCTTTGAGAAACTTCCCAGATAGATCACGCGCTTCAACTGATCCAGGCTGGCCAGCCGCGTGGCGGCGTGCCCCGGCGGGCAGAGGTCGCAATAGATATCGTCCTCGACGATGGTGAAGTTGTACTGCTCGGCCAGTTGCAGCAACCGGAACGCGCGCGCGGCGGATAGCGAGGTCCCGGTGGGATTGTGCAGCACCGAATTGACGACGATCAGCTTGGGACGGTGCGCCTGGGCGATGCGCTCCAGCGCCTCCAGGTCCGGGCCGTCGGCGGTATAAGGCACACCGATCACGTTGGCACCCTGCGTGGCAAAGCGCGCGAACATCACGAACCACGCGGGGTCGCCCACCACCACCGTATCGCCGGGTTGCAGGAATTGCCGCGCGATCAGGTCGAATGCCTGCGTGATGCCCGAGGTCATGACGATCTGGTCGGGCGTGACGCCGATCTCCAGTTCCTCCAGACGGGTACGCAGTTGCTGGCGCAGCGGCAGGAACCCAAGCGGCGTGCCACTCGACAGGAAATGCCCGCCCGGCTGCCGGCCCAGGCTGCGCATCGCGCCCGACAACAGTTCGCCATCGAGCCATTCATTGGGCAGGAATCCCCAGCCCGGCGCCTTGTGGCTCTCGGCGGAGTGGAACATGCTGCGCAGCAGCCAGGTGACATCCACATTGCGGATGGCCGGCGACGTGGGCGGCACCACCACCGATGGATGCGGCAGACGATCCCGCACGTAGAACCCCGAGCCCCGGCGCGATTCGAGATAGCCCAGCGCCACGAGCCGCTCATACGCCTCCACCACAGTAAAGCGCGAAATCCCTTTCTCCGACGCGAGCTGGCGGATCGACGGCATGCGCATGCCGGCCCGGAACACGCGCTCGTCGATGCGCAACCGCGCCCATTCGGTGAGCTGTTCGACCAACGTCATCTGGGCCGAGGGGATCGGGTCCGGCAGACGTGCTTGTCCGCTCGATGGCATCACAAGACGCAAAGGTCTCGTGCCGCTTACGGCACTTTCTGAATTCCCGCTATGCTTCTCGCTGCCGTCCATGTGGCGCTCCCGCAACTGTACTGAAGACGATTTGCTCAACTGTATCGGTACTGTACCGACTACCTTGACTACCATCAACCATCCATGAATCTCGCCATTGACCATCTCGTGATCGCCGCACCCGACCTTGACGCGGGTAGCGAACATGTCGCCAGCGTGCTCGGCATTGCGCCGCAGGCCGGCGGCGCCCATCCACGCATGGGCACGCATAACCGCGTGCTGGGGATGTTTGGCGGGATGTATCTGGAAGTGATTGCCATCGACCCCGCCGCGTCTGCACCCGAGCGGGCGCGCTGGTTCGGCCTCGACAGCGAGGCCGTGCGCGAGCGTCTGCGCGATGGCCCCTTCCTCGCACACTGGGCAGCCCGTGTCGAACGTCCGGCCGACCTGTCGCGCTGGCAGGCGCAGTACCCGGACAGGATCGCCCCGGCCATTCCGATGGATCGCGGCACGCTGCACTGGCGCCTGACGGTGCCTGACGATGGCAGCCTGCCCGCTTGGCAAGGCGAGGCCGCCAGCGCTGGCGAGGGCCTGTTTCCGACGCTGATCCAGTGGGACGTGCAGAATCACCCCGGTATCAGCCTGCCTCGACAGGATCTGGCATTGCGCCGCCTGCGTGGCCAGCATCCGCATGCCGAATTGCTGCGCCAGGGGCTGGCATGGATCGGCGCCGCGTCGCTGATCGACATCGAACAGACTGACGGCCCGCCCGCCCTGCTGGCCGAGATCGAAACCCCGACAGGGCTCAAGACCCTGCGCTGACCCGAAACGACACCCAAGGAGCCCCCACCGATGTCCGCCACCACGCTGAAGCGCTTCGACGACGACGCTTACCTCGATCACTGCGAGGCCACAGTCGTGGCAGTCAGCGAGGCGGGCATCGAACTGGACCAGACCGTCTGCTACGCCCGCAGCGGCGGTCAGGCAGGCGACACGGGCACGCTGACCACACCCGATGGCCGCGAAATCACGTTGGCCGATACGGTCTACGCCGAAGACCGCACGCGCATCCTGCACGTGCCGGCAGCCGACATGCCAGCGCTGCAGCCGGGCGACCGCGTGACAGTGAACATCCACTGGGCCCGCCGCCATCGGCTGATGCGCCTGCATACTTGCCTCCATCTGCTCGGCTCCTTGATTCCCGTACCGGTTACGGGCTGCAGCATCTCGCCTGACTCTGCGCGCATTGATTTCGATCTGCCCGAATCCACGCTCGACAAGGCGGTGCTGACCGAACAGCTCAACGCGCTGATCGAGGCGAAAACCCCGGTGGGCATCGACCGCATCACGCCCGAGCAACTGGCCGCCCAGCCGGATCTGGTGCGCACGGTGGGCGCGGCGCCGCCAGCCGGTACGTCGACTATCCGCATCATCGAGATTCCGGGCGTTGACCGACAACCCTGCGGCGGCACGCACGTGGCCAACACAAGCGAGATCGGCGCCATGGTGGTCACCAAAATCGAGAAGAAGAGTCGTACCAACCGGCGCGTGGTCGTCAACTTCGCGTGACCGGCATGGAAGCGTGGCTCACCGGCCTGTCGATGGCCCAGTTCCTGGCGTTGGTCACGCTGCTTGCGGTGGGCGCGTTCACGCCTGGCCCCAACACCACGGTGGCAGCGGTCACCGGCGCCAACTTCGGCTTTCGCGCCACGCTGCCGCACTGCGTGGGTGTGGCGGTGGGCTTCGCCAGCGTGATCGCGCTGTGTGCCAGCGGCATCGGCGCGCTGGTGATGGCGAGCCCGACGCTGGCTGCGATCATCCGCGTGGCAGGCGTGCTCTATCTGCTGTGGCTGGCCTGGCGCATTGCGCGCAGTGCATCGCTGGCCGAGAAAAGCGTGCTCAAGCCGATGAACGTGTGGCAGTCGGTACTGATGCAGTACGCCAACATCAAGGCGTGGATGCTGGCGCTGGCCGTGGCGGCTTCGTACACCGAAGGCGCGCCGTCGCTGGCGCAGCGCGTGCTGCTGGTCAGCGTGCTGTTCGCCACGTTCGGCTTCTTCAGCAACGGTGCCTATGGCGTGCTCGGCGCATCGTTGCGGCAATGGCTGATGCACGGCAACCGCGTGCGCTGGTTCAATGGGGCGATGGGGTTGGCGCTGGCACTCACGGCAGTCTGGATCGCCATCGCCGGCGCACCCCATACGTCATGACCACACGTTCCCCTGCTCCCTCCGGCGGCATGCTGCTCGGTTTCATCGGCGTGGCGATCTTCAGCCAGACGCTGCCGTTCACGCGCATGGCCGTGGCCGAACTCGACGCCACGTTTGTGGCGCTGGCGCGTGCCGTGATCGCCGCCGTGCTGGCCGTGGCACTGCTGGCCGCGCGCGGCGCGCTGGCATCGGAGCGGCGCCCGCGTGGCCGTCAGTGGCTGCGGCTGGCCGTGACCGCGCTGGGTGTGGTGGTGGGTTTCCCGCTATTTTCTTCGCTGGCCATGCGCGAGGTGCCAGCCGGGCACGGCGCTATCGTGATCGGCCTGTTGCCGCTGGCAACAGCCGTGTTCGCGGCGTGGTTCGGCGGGGAGCGCCCGTCGCTGGCGTTCTGGCTGTCGGCACTCGCCGGTAGCGCGCTGGTGGTGGCTTTTGCCTTCTGGCAGGGCGCGGGTGGCCTGCAGCACGCGGACTGGTTCCTGTTCCTGGCCGTGGTGCTGGGTGCGCTGGGCTATGCCGAAGGCGGCAAGCTGTCGCGCGAGTTGGGCGGACTGGAAACGATCAGTTGGGCGTTGGTGGTTTCGCTGCCACTTTTGCTGCCCGTAGTGGCTTGGCTAGCCATGGCGCACGCGCCAGAAATCGCTGCCGCATCGCCACGTGCGTGGCTCGGCATGGCCTATGTGTCGGTCTTCTCGATGTTTATCGGCTTCCTGTTCTGGTACGCCGGGCTCGCAAAGGGCGGCGTGGCCCGCGTAGGACAGATACAATTGCTGCAGCCGTTCCTCACGCTGGCGGGCGGCGCCCTGATCCTGGCCGAGCCGCTCGATGCCGCCACCGTCGCTTTTGCCGTGGCGGTGATTGCCGTAGTAGCCCTGGGACGACGCGCCGCCGTGCGCAACACCGCACCCGCCTCCGCACCAGCCCCCGCTGGAGAAACGCCCCCTATTCTTCCAGGACGCATTCACTGACAGGAGTCACGCATGTCCGTCTACGACACCCTTGCCCGCCTCGGCGTGGAACTGCCCACCGCCGGCGCCCCGGCTGCCGCCTATGTCATGGCCGCCACCACCGGCAACACCGTATTCCTGTCGGGCCACATCGCCCGCCGCGACGGCAAGCCGTGGGCTGGCAAGCTCGGCAAGGATATCGATACCGCGACCGGCCAACAGGCGGCACGCGGCATCGCCATCGATCTGCTGGCCACGCTGCACGGCCATATCGGCGACCTGAACCGCGTCACGCGCATCGTCAAGGTCATGAGCCTGGTGAACTCCACGCAGGAATTCACCGAGCAGCACCTGGTGACCAATGGCTGCTCCGAGTTCCTGGCCGAAGTCTTTGGCGAGAAAGGCAAGCACTCGCGCAGCGCGTTCGGCGTGGCGCAGATTCCGCTGGGCGCCTGCGTCGAGATCGAGATGATCGTCGAGATTGCCTGATCGCTTGATGGCTTGATCGCCTGATACGAAGATACTCAGTACAGAGACAAACGCCGGGCCGGCCTGCCAGTCAACGCCCCAAGGCCCGGCGCATATGAAACGCGATTTACCCCACCCAAGAGAACCAATCATGAAATGGGCCATCTCCCGCCGGGCACAGCAACTCACCAGCTCGGCCATCCGCGAAATCCTGAAAGTCACCGAGCGTCCGGAAGTCATTTCCTTCGCCGGCGGCCTGCCCTCCCCGGCGTCGTTCCCGGTAGCGGCCATGGAAGCGGCGGTGGCCCGTGTATTCGCCGATAACCCGCAGGGCGCGCTGCAATACGCGGCCACCGAGGGTTACCTGCCGCTGCGCGAGTTCGTGGCAAAGCGCTACAACGTCGGCGTCGAGCGCGTGCTGATCACTACGGGTTCGCAACAGGCGCTGGACCTGATCGCCAAGGTCATGATCGATCCGGGCAGCCCCGTGCTGGTGGAAACGCCGAGCTATCTGGGCGCGCTGCAGGCGTTCTCGCTGTTCGAACCCGAGTTTGTCTCGGTGCCGACCGACGAGCGCGGCCTGATCCCCGAAGCGCTGACACCCGAACTGACCGCTGGCGCGCGCTTCCTGTACGCGCTGCCGAACTTCCAGAACCCCACGGGCTGCCGCCTGCCTCTGGAGCGCCGCCAGGCACTGGTGCAACGCGCGAAGGACCTGAACCTGCTGCTGGTCGAGGACGATCCCTACGGCGAACTGAGCTACACCGGCAACACGCTGCCGACGCTGCTGTCGATGAATCCGGACGGCGTGATCTACATGGGTTCGTTCTCGAAGATCCTGGCCCCCGGCATGCGCCTGGGCTTTGTGATCGCCCCGCCCGACCTGCACTTCAAGCTGTGCCAGGCCAAGCAGGCATCTGACCTGCACACGCCGACCTTCACGCAGCGCATTGCGTACGAGACCATCAAGGACGGCCTGCTCGACACGCACATCCCCACCATCCGCGAGCTCTACGGCAAGCAGTGCGCCTACATGCTCGACGCCCTGAAGCGCCATATGCCGGAAGGCGTAACGTGGAATGTGCCAGAAGGCGGCATGTTCATCTGGGTGGAGTTGCCCGAGGGCCTGAACAGCATGACGATCCTCGAGGAAGCCGTGCGCCGCAATGTGGCCTACGTGCCGGGTGCGCCGTTCTACGCTGGCAACCCGCGCATGAACACGCTGCGCCTGGCCTTTGTGACGGTGCCGCCGGAGCGGATCGAACAAGGCATGACGGTGCTGGGCGAACTGTTCCGCGAAGCCATCGCCAAGGCATCGCCGCAACCGCACGCCGCCTGAGGAAAGCCGATGCCGACCCTGGAACCGTACGAGCCGCAAAGCCTGCTGCGCATCTGGGGCCGGCTGTCGTCGATCAATGTGCAGAAAGTGGTCTGGTGCGCGCGAGAGCTGCACCTGGACCACGAGCGCATCGACATCGGCCATCAGAAAGGCGAGCTGGATACCGAAGCCTATATCCGGCTGAATCCGAACCGGATGATCCCGGTCATCGAGGATTTTCGTGACACCGACGTGGCCGGCGAGCCATTCGTGTTGTGGGAGTCCAATGCCATCGTGCGCTACCTGTGCGCACGCTATGGTGAAGGCACGCTCTGGCCTGCCGACGTCAAGGCGCGTGCCTCGGCCGATCGCTGGATGGACTGGCAGACTACGGCGTTCAGCCCGGCCATGGTACAGGCGTTCCTGCAGACGGTGCGCGGTCCCGCCGATCAGCGCGACGAGGCCATCATCGCCCAGTCTTGCGCCCGCACGGAGCCACTGGCAAAGATGCTCGACGAGGCGTTGGCAGATCGGGAATTCATCGGCGGCGACCGCTTCACGATGGCCGATATCGCACTGGCCTGCGCGGCGCACCGCTGGATGGGTTCGCCGGTGAAGCATTTGCCGCGCCCGAATCTGGAGCGATGGCTGGCGGCGATGCGGGCCAGGCCCGCGGCGTTGAGTATTCTGGTGTTGCCGTTGCAGTAACGGTGTTCGGACTCCCCTCTCCCGTATGCGGGAGAGGGGAATAAACCGGTGCGGGAGGCGGGACTTACCCGGCCTTCACCGGTTCCAGCTTCACTTCCTTCAGCCTCGGTTCGATCGCCTTGCCCTTGCGGGCGCGCTTGCCCACGTAGGGCAGCAGCGTCTTGCCGGCGAGCTTCTGCGGAGGCAGCTTCCCGCCTCGCATGCCTGTACCGGAAATGATCAGCCCCGGTGCGCCCACGGCTACCGCCTGTTCCAGCGTCTCCTTGGATTCGAGTTCCATCAGGATCACGCCACGGCCGCCGGCAGACAGCACCTTCACCTCATCGAGACCCACCAGCAGCAGACGCCCATTGGCCGAGAAGCACGCCACATGCGTGGCATCTTCGCCTACGGGCGCCGGCTGCAGGATCGCGTCGCCATCGTCGAGCGTCACGAACGCCTTGCCGGCCTTCTGGCGGCCGATCATGTCGCCGACCTTGGTCACGAAACCGTTGCCGCCCGCCGTGGCGATCAGCATGCGCTGCTCCGCGCTGCCCGCGAACGTATGGGCGATCTGCGAACCCGCAGCCAGATCGATCAGTGTGGTCACGGGCACGCCATCACCGCGCCCGCCCGGCAGGCCGGAGACGGCCACCGAATAGACCCGGCCATTGCTGCCGAACGCCAGCAGCGTATCGACGGTGCGGCATTCAAACGTGCCATACAGGTTGTCACCGGCCTTGAACGTGAACTGCGACGGATCGTGGTCGTGGCCCTGGCGCGTACGCACCCAACCCTTGCCCGAGACGATCACGGTCACTGGCTCGTCCACCACCTTCACTTCGGCAGTCGCGCGGCTCGCTTCCTGGATCATCGTGCGGCGCGGGTCCTTGTCCTCCGGGCTGTACTGCTTGGCGTCCTGTTCGATCTCCTTGATGATCTTGCGACGCATCATGGTTTCGGACTTCAGCAGCACGTCCAGCTCGGCCTGCTCGTCGCGCAGCTTCGCCAGTTCCTGTTCGATCTTGATGGCTTCCAATCGCGCCAGTTGGCGCAGGCGGATTTCCAGGATGTCTTCGGCTTGCCGGTCGCTGAGGCGGAACGCCTCGATCAGCGCGGGCTTGGGATCGTCGCTTTCGCGGATGATGCGGATCACCTCGTCGATGTTCAGCAGCACCAGCATCCGGCCTTCGAGGATGTGGATACGGTCCTCAACCTTGTTCAGCTGGAAGCGCGAACGCCGGGTCACCGTCTCGAAACGGAACGCGATCCACTCGCGCAGGATGTCTTGCAAACCCTTCTGGCGCGGCCGGCCATCGGTGCCGATCATCACCAGGTTGATCGGCGCACCGGACTCCAGGCTGGTATGCGCCAGCAACGTCTGGATAAAGTCCTGCTGGTCCGTGTTCTTGCTCTTGGGTTCGAACACCAGGCGCACCGGCGCGTCCTTGCCGGACTCGTCGCGCACGGCATCGAGCACGCCCAGCAACGTGGTCTTGAGCTGGGTCTGTTCCGGGGTCAGCGCCTTCTTGCCGGTGCGGATCTTCGGATTGGTGATTTCCTCGATTTCCTCGAGCACCTTCTGCGACGACGTACCCGGCGGCAGTTCGGTCACCACCATCTGCCACTGGCCGCGCGCCATTTCCTCGATGGTCCAGCGCGCGCGCACCTTCAGGCTGCCACGGCCGTTCTCGTAGATCTGCGCGATTTCCGAAGCGGGCGAGATGATCTGGCCACCGCCCGGATAGTCCGGTCCCGGCATGATCGCCAGCAGTTCGGCCAGCGAGATATTCGGATTGCGGATCATCGCCACTGCGGCACCTGCGACTTCACGCAGGTTGTGCGGCGGGATTTCCGTGGCCATGCCCACCGCGATACCGGACGCGCCGTTGAGCAGCACGAACGGCAGACGCGCGGGCAGCAGCTTGGGCTCTTCTTCCGAGCCGTCGTAGTTGGGCAGGAAATCCACCGTGCCCATGTCGATCTCGTCGAGCAGCAGCCGCGAGATCGGCGTGAGGCGCGCTTCGGTGTAGCGCATGGCCGCCGCGCCGTCGCCGTCGCGCGAGCCAAAGTTGCCCTGGCCGTCGATCAGCGGGTAGCGCAGCGAGAAGTTCTGCGCCAGGCGCACCATCGCGTCATACGCGGATTGGTCGCCGTGCGGGTGGAATTTACCGAGCACCTCACCGACCACACGCGCCGACTTCACGGGCTTGGCATCGGCGCGCAGCCCCATCGCCTGCATGGCGAACAGGATGCGGCGCTGCACGGGCTTCTGGCCGTCGGCCACTTCGGGCAGCGCGCGGCCCTTCACCACGCTCACGGCGTAGTCGAGGTAGGCGCGCTCGGCGTACCGCGCGAGCGTCAGCGAATCCGCCGGCTCTTCGGGCTGAAACGTAGTATCTGCTTGATCCATGGTGGGCAAGGGTGCGGCGGCCAGCTCCCGGAAAACTCAGGGCACCGTCCACCGGCTGTTGCAATCAGCGTGGGATTCTAATGGATGTGGATGACGATGCCGCCGCAAATAGCATCGTCCTTTGTGGCGCGCCTCGCCTCAAGGCATCGGCCGGCGTCCGCCGATCACCATCTGGACGCGCTCGGCGGCCACGCCGGTGCGCAGCACGCGCGGACCATCGGCGCCTGCCGGCTGGTACAGGCGGTAGAACTCCAGCACGGTCTTCACGTACTGGCGGGTCTCGGCGTAAGGCGGAATCTGGTTGTTGTAGCGCTGCACCGCCCTTCGCCCGCGTTGTACGCGGCCAACGCGAGCTCAAGGTTGCCCGGGAACATCTGCATGAGGAAGCGCAGGTAGCGCACGCCAGCGGCGATATTGAGCTTGGGATCGGCCAGCTTCTGCTCGATCGAGCCACGCTTGTCCGCCGCCACGCCAAACCGCGCGCCGGTGTCCGGAATGACCTGCATCAGGCCGATGGCGCCCTTGGGCGACACCGCGCCAGCGTTGAAGCCGCTTTCCACGGCCATCACTGCCCGGACCAGCGCCGGGTCCACATCGTGCGCCCCGGCCACGCGTTCGATGATCGGATCGACGCGCCGCAGGTTCGGGTGGTTGAGCATGGTGCGGAACAGCTTGTCGCGCTCCGGCGTGGACTTGCCTTCCAGCGACACCGCGCCGCGATGACCCAGGTTCGTCGAATCGAACTGGCCGCCGTCCTTCATGAAGAGCTTGTAGCGCTCATCGAGCCTGGCATCCGCAAAGTGCGCCACGCCATCCTTGTCGATATAGCCCCACAACTCGGCGTGCGCCGGCATGGCGATGCAGAACGAACCGAGCGCGGCCAGCATGCAGGCCAGGCGCCTTGCCTGTCCTTTCCACCGCGATTGCCCTGTTCGTGCCTGCATCGTCCAATTCTCCAGATAGTGCCGAGACCGATCAGATGTCGGCCTCGACCTCGTTGCCCTTCTCTTCGAGCCAGCTACGCCGCTGTGACGCCTCGCCCTTGCCCATCAGCATGTTCATCATGCTGATGGTTTGGGGCAGGTCATATTCGCCTAGCTGCACTGGCAGCAGACGGCGCGTATCGGGGTTCATCGTCGTTTCCCAGAGCTGCTCGGCGTTCATTTCGCCCAGGCCCTTGAAACGTGAGATCTGCCACGCACCTTCCTTGACGCCATCCTTCATCAACTTGTCCTGGATGGCCTCGAGTTCGCCTTCGTCCAGCGCGTAGAGTTTCTGTGCCGGCTTCTTGCCACGTGCCGGAGCGTCCACCCGGAACAACGGTGGCCGTGCGACATAGACATGTCCGAGGTCAATGAGTTTCGGGAAGTGACGGAAGAACAGCGTCAGCAGCAAAACCTGGATGTGCGCGCCGTCCACGTCCGCGTCGGACAGGATACAGATCTTGCCGTAGCGCAGGTTCGACAGGTCCGGCTCATCGTCCGCACCGTGCGGGTCCACGCCGATGGCAACGGCCATGTCGTGCACTTCGTTGTTCGCGAACAGGCGGTCGCGCTCGGTTTCCCACGTATTGAGCACCTTGCCGCGCAGCGGCAGGATGGCCTGGAATTCCTTATCGCGACCCATCTTGGCCGAACCGCCCGCCGAGTCACCTTCCACCAGGAAGATCTCGTTGCGTGTGATGTCAGTGGATTCGCAATCGGTCAGCTTGCCGGGCAGCACGGCCACGCCGGAGCCCTTCTTCTTCTCCACCTTCTGTGCGGCACGCGTACGGGCCTGCGCCTGGCGGATCACCAGTTCGGCCAGCTTCTTGCCAAAATCGACGTGGTGGTTCAACCACAGTTCGAGCGCCGGACGGCTGAACGTGGAAACCAGACGCACGGCGTCGCGGCTGTTCAGCCGTTCCTTGATCTGGCCCTGGAACTGCGGATCGAGCACCTTGGCCGAGAGCACGAACGAGGCGCGCGCGAACACGTCTTCGCTCATCAGCTTCACGCCCTTGGGCTGCAGCGAGTGCATCTCGATGAAGCTCTTCACGGCCAGGAACAGACCTTCGCGCAGACCGGACTCGTGCGTGCCGCCAGCGGGCGTGGGAATCAGGTTCACATACGATTCGCGCACCGGGGCGCCGTCTTCGGTCCAGGCCACCACCCACGATGCGCCCTCGCCCTCCGCAAACCCTTCCTCGCCGACAACCTTGTCCGGATCGGCATAGTGCTCGCCTTCGAACATCGGAATGACGAGTTCTGCGCCGCTGCCTTGCGCCAGCGCCTCGACCAGATAGCCCTTGAGGCCCTGCTCGTACTGCCACACCAGTTGCTCGCCGGTCTTCTCGATCACGAGCGTCACCTTGACGCCCGGCAGCAGCACGGCCTTGGAGCGCAGCAGGCGCTGGAGTTCGGCCATCGGAATCGTGGCCGAATCGAAATACTTGGGATCGGGCCACGCCTGCACGCGCGTGCCGTTCTTCTTCTCGCCGCGTTCGAGCTTGCGGCTTTGCAGCGGCTTGGTGACTTCGCCCCCGTGCTCGAAGGTCAGCGTGGACTGCGAGCCATCGCGCCACACCGTGACGTCGAGGCGGGTAGCCAGCGCATTGGTGACGGACACGCCCACGCCGTGCAGGCCGCCGGAGAAGGCATAGGCGCCGCCCTTGCCCTTGTCGAACTTGCCGCCCGCGTGCAGCCGGGTGAAGACGATTTCCACCACGGGCACACCTTCCTCGGGGTGGATACCCACCGGAATGCCGCGGCCGTCGTCTTCCACGCTGATGCTGCCGTCACGGTGCAACGTGACGAGGATCTCGGTGCCATAGCCGCCCAGCGCTTCGTCCGAGGCGTTATCGATCACCTCCTGCACGATATGCAGGGGATTGTCGGTGCGGGTGTACATGCCGGGGCGCTGCTTGACCGGCTCCAGGCCCTTGAGGACCCGGATGGAGGATTCGCTGTACTGACTGGTTTTGCTCGCCATGGAGTCGATGCGGATGTAAGGCGGATAGAAGGTCTGGCGGCCAGGGGCCAGCCGGTTTGCGCTGCATTGTAATGGATCGACGTTGCCGGGCGTTCACCGCTCCCGCCGGGGCGGAATGGAGTCAGGCACAAATCCGGGGCCGGGGGTAAACTCGTCGGCCAGCCGCCGTGACGCTCCCCCTCCCCACCGTGCCCACGTCGAGCGGATAGAGACATTACAGAGACAATATCAAGACAATAACGAGCCCTCGACATGACCGACCGCAAACTCTCCCTGACCACCGTACTTGTATGCGGCGGTCTTCTCGTCACGTTGTCCATGGGCATCCGGCATGGTTTCGGCCTGTTCAACATGCCGATCACCCAGGCGCATGGCTGGAACCGTGAAACCTTCGCCTTCGCATTGGCGCTGCAGAACCTGATGTGGGGCGCCAGCCAGCCCATCGCCGGCGCGCTGGCCGACAAGTTCGGCGCCATGCGTATCATGCTGATCGGCATCGCCCTGTACGTGGCCGGCCTGATCGTCATGGCCATGGCTACGAGCGGCACCGGCTTTGCCACCGGTGCCGGCGTGCTGATTGGCATCGCGCAGTCGGGCACGACGTACAGTGTGGTCTATGGCGTGATCGGCCGCGTGGCCAGTGCCGAGAAACGGGTCTGGGCGATGGGGATCGCCGCCGCAGCCGGGTCGTTCGGCCAGTTCCTGATGATTCCGGTGGAGCAGACGCTGATTTCCACGGTCGAGTGGCAGAACGCGCTGCTGATCCTGGCCTTCCTCGCCTGCTTCATGCTGCCGCTGGCCCTGACGCTGCGCGAGCCGAAGATGGCGCCGAGCACAGGCCCCCAGCAGAGCATTGGCGAAGCCGCCCGCGAGGCGTTCGGCAATCGCAACTTCCAGTTGCTGACGCTGGGCTACTTCGTCTGCGGGTTCCAGGTGGTGTTTATCGGCGTGCACCTGGCGCCGTACCTGAAGGATCGCGGGCTGGTGGACATCAAGGTCGCCACCGTGGCGCTGGCGCTGATCGGCCTGTTCAACGTCTTCGGCACGTACACCGCTGGCGCGCTGGGTCAACGCATGCCCAAGCGCTATCTGCTCTCCTCGATCTACATTGCGCGGTCGGTGGTCATCGCCGGCTACCTGCTGCTGCCGCTGACCGCGTGGAGCACATGGATCTTCGCCGCGCTGATGGGCCTGCTGTGGCTGTCCACGGTGCCGCTGACCAACGGCATCATCGCCCAGGTGTTTGGCGTGAAGTACCTGTCGATGCTGTCCGGCGTGGTGTTCTTCTCGCACCAGATCGGCAGCTTCCTGGGCGCGTGGCTGGGTGGCTTCCTGTACGACCGCACCGGCACGTACAACACGGTCTGGCTGATCGCTATCGCGCTGGGTGTGGTGGCCGCACTGGTCAACCTGCCGATCCGCGAACAGGCGCTGGTGCGTCCGCAACCGGTGGCGGTCTGACATGGCCTGGGCACGTGGGTTGGGCTATCTGGCGCTGGCGGTGGTGCTGACGCTGGGATTCCTGGCGTACCTGCGGCCGGGTTTCATGGTGGATCTGACGAATATGGTGCTGGCCTGGTGTGGGTAGTTTTCTCCCCTCTCCCGCCATGCGGGAGAGGGGAGAAAACCGAACAAAAGGTAGGTCACTCCCCCTTCGTCTTCTTCTCCAGCACTTCCCACCGCTCCAGCGCTTCGAGCAATTCCATCTCGATGCCGTCATGCCGCGTGGCCAGTTCGGCGGCGCGGGCGGGGTCCGAAGCGTATAGGCTGCCGTCCGCCAACTGCGTGGAGAGCGTCTTCTGCTCGGTCTCCAGCGCGGCGATACGCTCAGGCAGGCTGTCCAGTTCGCGCTGTTCCTTGTACGAGAGCTTGACGGTCCGGCCACCGCTGCGGTTATCGCGGTTGCTGGCCGCCGATTCGACGGGCTTCTGCTCGGCCTGCTTCGCCTGCTTGGCCTGGAGCGCCTTGGCGCGCGCCGTCTGCTCCAGCCAGTCCGAATAGCCGCCCACGGACTCGCGCCAATTCCCGCCGCCTTCGGCGGCAATAGTCGATGTCACCACGTTGTCCAGGAACGCCCGATCGTGGGATACCAGGAAGACCGTACCGCTGTATTCCTCCAGCAGTTCCTCAAGCAGTTCCAGTGTGTCGATGTCGAGGTCGTTGGTCGGTTCGTCCAGCACCAGCACATTGGCCGGCCGCGCAAACAGCCGCGCCAGCAGCAGGCGGTTGCGTTCGCCGCCGGAGAGCGACTTCACCGGTGAACGCGCGCGTTCCGGCGCGAACAGGAAATCGCCGAGGTAGCTCATCACGTGTTTGCGCTGGCCGTTGACTTCCACCCAGTCACTACCCGGGCTGATGGTATCCGCCAGCGATTTCTCCAGGTCCAGCGACGCACGCATCTGGTCGAAGTACGCCACCTGCAGGTTGCTGCCGTTGCGCACGGTGCCGGAATCCGGCGCCAATTCGCCCAGGATCAGGCGCAGCAGCGTGGTCTTGCCCACGCCGTTGGGACCGATCAAACCCACCTTGTCGCCGCGCATGATCGTGGCCGTGAAGTCGCGCACCACGACCTTCTCGCCGTACGACTTCGACACATCGGTCAGTTCGGCCACGATCTTGCCCGAGCGGTCCGCCTGCGAGACTTCCAGCTTGACGTTGCCCTGCACGTCACGGCGCGCGGCACGCTCGCTGCGCATCGTCACCAGCCGCTGGATGCGGGCCACGCTGCGCGTGCGGCGCGCTTCCACACCCTTGCGGATCCAGACTTCTTCCTGCGCCAGCAGCTTGTCGAACTTGGCCTGTTCCACGGCCTCGTTGGCCAGCAGTTCGGCCTTGCGCACCTGGTATGCCTCGAAATTGCCCGGGAACGACAGCAGCTTGCCACGATCCAGTTCGACGATGCGCGTGGCCACGCGGTCCAGGAAGGCGCGATCGTGGGTAATCAGCAGCACGCTGCCGCGGAAGTTCAGCAGCAGGTCTTCGAGCCAGCCGATTGCCTCGACGTCCAGGTGGTTGGTCGGCTCGTCCAGCAGCAGGATGTCCGGTTCGGCCACGAGACCCTGCGCCAGCGCCACGCGCTTCTGCAGGCCGCCCGAGAGCGCGTCTACCCGCACATGCGGATCGAGGTTGAGCCGGGCCAGCGTGGTTTCCACACGCGTGCGCAGGTGCCAGGCGTTGGCCGCATCGAGTTCGGCCTGCACATCATGCAACTCGGCCAGCGTGGCCTCGTCGTGATGGGTGTCGAGCTTGGCCAGCGCGGCGTCGTAGCGCAGTAGCAGGTCATGTGCCTCGCCCATGCCCAGGCTGACCGCATCGAACACGGTCAGGCCCGGCGCGAACTGTGGTTCCTGCGCCACATAGGCCGAGGTGACGCCGCTCTGGCGGGAAATCAGGCCGTCATCCGGCGCCGACGCCCCGGAAATGATCCGCAGCAGCGAGGACTTGCCGCTGCCGTTGCGGCCAATCAGGCCGACCCGCTCGCCGGCTTCGAGCGAGAAATCGGTGTGGTCAAGCAATGCCACGTGGCCAAAGGCCAGTTGGGCATCGGTAATGGAAAACAGGGCCATGGTGAGAAGGAGACGGGTGAGCGCGATGCCTGGGTGCGGCGCGGGGAGCGCCGGCACAGGGTGCGGACGCGCGAAAGGCAGGCCCGAATTGTAGACGACTGTGGTGGGCGGCTGCGGCATCAGACCGAAGGGCGCCTCTGGTTACGCAGTGGCGGCCACGAAAAAGAAAAGGCCCGTTCGGTTGAACGGGCCCCAAGAGTCTCTCCTCGGTGCCCTGCTCGCAAGGCACGTCTGAAGGATAGCCAGCCGCACGCTGCGCCAGAAGTCGGACAAATCCTTAAGGGAAAGTCCCCGTCAACCTGCGATGGCGCAAAGCGTTGCGCGCCGGGAACGTTGAAGATCGCCACTAGCTGATGCTGTTGTGCCTTGCACGTGGCCCGTGGAACAATCGGCGCCATCGGTTTCTCCGACCGCGCAACGGCCGCACCAGTACGAAAGCAGCATCAGAGCCGGAACCATCCGGCCATCGGCGGCAAACATGCCGCCTGGGTTATTTCCTGACAATTTTTCGACGGGTATTTTCATGACCAATTCGGGCCTGCCGCGCCGTGCCTCAATCCGAGGTCTGGCGTCTGTCGTAGTTTCCTTTGCCGCGCTGCTCTGCCTGCCCGCCTCGCCGCGGGTGCAGGCCGCCACGCCCAACTCCGTGGTGCTGCGCATCCAGCAAAGCGGTGTCATCCGCATTGCCCACCGCGAAAGCTCGGTGCCATTCTCGTTCGTGGCCGACGGCAAGCCGATGGGCTATGCCGTGGACCTCTGCCTCAAGGTGGCCGATGCCCTGCGCTCCCAGCTCAAGCTGCCGCAACTGCGGGTGGAGTGGGTGCCGGTGACACCGGCTTCCCGGATTCCCGCCATCGTCGACGGCAAGGCCGATCTTGAATGCGGATCGACCACCAATAACCGCGAACGGCGCGACCAGGTGGCCTTCACCATCCCGCACTACATTGCAGGCAGCCGCATGATCGTGAAGTCCGATTCCGGTATCCGCAAATGGAACGACCTGCGCGGCAAGACCGTGGTTTCGACCACGGGCACCACGCCGCTGGCCATGCTCCGCAAGATGGACGAAACGGGCGCGATGGGATGGAAGGTGGTGGAAGCCAAGGACCACGCCGAGGCGTTTGCCATGGTGGAAGCGGGCAAGGCCGACGCCTTCGTCATGGATGACGTGCTGCTGTACGGCCTGCGCGCTAACGCCAAGAACCCGACGGCCCTGACAGTGACGGGCGACCTGCTCACCATCGAGCCGTACGCCATCATGCTTTCGAAAAACGATGCCGAGTTCAAGAAGATCGTGGACCGCGCAATGATCGCCGCGATCTACGATCAGGAAACGCAGAAGCTCTACCGCAAGTGGTTCCAGCAGCCGATTCCGCCCAATGGCATCACGCTCGATATTCCCATGAGCTACCTGCTGCGCGATTCGTTCAAGTTCCCCAGCGACAAGGTGGCAGACTGAAACTGCCTCAAGGTCCGGCCGGGATGGCCGGGATGGCCGGCATGCGAAACTAGCGGCCAAACTCTCGCATTCCGCCCTCCTTTCGCACGATCACGATGACTGCCGCCTCATCCATCAAACTGTCTGACTTGTCTGTTTCCACGGCAGTTGCTGGCCTGATCGCCATGCTGACCGGCTACACCAGTTCACTGGTGCTGATGATCCAGGCCGGGCAGGCAGCCCACCTCAGCGATGCACAGATTGCCTCATGGATCTGGGCATTGTCGGTGGGAATGGGCGTGACCACACTTGGATTGTCGCTGGCGATGCGCGTGCCGGTGGTCGTGGCATGGTCCACGCCCGGCGCGGCGCTGTTGATCGCCAGCTTGCCCGGGGTGCCCTACCCCGAGGCCATCGGCGCCTTCTTGATGGCTGCACTGTTGATGACGGCGGCTGGCCTGACCGGCTGGTTCGACCGGCTCATGAAGGCGCTTCCGGCGAGCATCGCGTCGGCGCTGCTCGCTGGCATCCTGTTCCGGATCAGCGTTGATGTCTTTATCCAGGCACAGCACCAGACCGTGCTGCTGCTCGTGATGTTCGCCGCCTACCTGCTGGGCCGCCGCCTGTGGCCACGTTACGCCGTGCCGGTGGTGCTGGCCATTGGCGTGGCGCTGGCTGGCGCGCTGGGCCAGTTGCACTTCGAGCAATTTCACTTCGCCGCCGCGCTGCCGGTTTGGACCACGCCGGCGTTCTCGCTGTCGGCATTCATCAGCATCGCCGTGCCGCTGTTTATCGTGGCGCTGGCATCGCAGAATATTCCAGGGCTGGCCGTGTTGCGCGCCGATGGCTACCACGTGCCGGCCAGCCCGCTGATTACGGTGACGGGCGTTGCATCGGCCATCCTCGCGCCGTTTGGCTCGCATGGCATCAACCTCGCAGCGATTACCGCCGCCATCTGCACCGGTCCGCAAGCGGATGCCGACCCGCGCCGCCGCTATATGGCGGCGGTGGTCTGTGGTATCGGCTATCTGGTGATGGGCGTGATGGCCGCGAGCATCGCAGCGCTATTCGCGGCGTTTCCGAAGGCACTGGTGGTGGGCGTGGCAGCGTTCGCGCTGCTGGGATCGATCGCCAATGGCCTGACTGTTGCCATGCAGACGCCAGCCGAACGGGAATCGGCGCTGCTGACGTTCATGATCACGGCATCGGGCATGACGCTGGCCGGAGTCGGCTCGGCTTTCTGGGGTGTGGTGGGCGGAATGCTCGCGCTGCTGATTCTCAAGCCGCGCGAGCAACGAGCAAGCTGAACCGTCCCTGCAACGGCAACCTACAGCAGCAGGAAGGCGATCTCGGACGCCGGGATCTGCGACACGGGCACGCCGCGCCGACGCTGGAACAGCACATGTTCCAGCACGCGGTCGCGCTGTTCGGCAAACACTTGTGGATCGAAGCGCAGCGCATACACGGCGTAGTGCTCAGCCAGCAGCTTGTAGACCCGATGGCGGACGAGCAGCATCTCGTTCTCGGCGTGGAGTTGGGCCATCTCCGTGCTGTGGTCCTCTTCGAGCTGGCGCATGCTGACCACCACGCGGGCATGCATTCCCCGGTAGCGGTCGATCTCGGCATGGGCGCGCCGCAACTCCTCGCGCACGCTGCGCACTTCCTGTATCAGCTTGAGGTTCTGCTGGACGCCGCGCTGGATGCGCGACGCCTCTTCGAGCGCGTGATCGGCGGCGGCAATCGTGTTCTGCCAAACGCCGTCTCGGGGCTCCTCGCGGACATCCGGCGTTCCCTCGACGCCAGCTAGCCGCGTGACGGGCCACTGCGTGACCGCGTCCGGTTCGTTATTCATGATGCTCCCCTAACCCGTCTGCACCACAACCCGCCACCGGCGATTTTTTGATGCCGGCATGGTCAGGCCACGGCCTGTAAATCACCGCGACGCATTGTCGCCGTCTCGACCAACTATTACGAGCGGCCTTTGTTTTAATGTGTGTCCCATCATTCAAGCCCGCTTGCGCGACTACCGCAACCACCGCAAAGAGGGGTAATCCATCCGCCGGAAACCTTTACCCCGCTTGGGTTAGCGCGGTTCCGACGCGGCGTTTGCAGGCCCCACGCAGCAAGGCATCGGATAATGTCCTCTTTCAAGCGGCCCGCGCGTCGCTTTTTACGGTGCCTCCCTTCGTTTCGCCCTCTCGCCCCGCATTCCATGAACGGATACGTACTCCTCACCCTTGCCATCATTGCCGAAGTCATTGCCACCAGCAGCCTCAAGGCCGCCGAGAATTTCACGCGGTTCTGGCCTAGCGTGCTGGTCGTGTCGGGGTATGTCGCAGCGTTCTGGCTGCTGATGCAGGTCATGAAGACCGTGCCGGTTGGGGTGGCCTACGCCATCTGGTCCGGCGCCGGCATCGTGTTGGTCACCCTGATCGCGTCGATCCTCTACCGTCAGATTCCTGACCTTGCCGCCTGGCTGGGCATCGGCCTGATCATCGCCGGCGTGGCCGTGATCCAGCTGTTCTCGAAAATGAGCCACTGAGGGCGTTGAGGGGCGCGGCGCTCAGCCCTTCGGCGGCAGCGTCCGCAACAACCGGTTGACATGTGCGAGCGTGTCGCACTCGTCCACCTTCTGGCGCCGCCGCTGCTCGATGATGTCGAGCAAGGCGCGAACCTGCCCGTTCTTCGCTTCGCAAACTTCCCCGCCTTCCTTCGGACACGCCACCTCGATCTCGCCACGCAGGCTTTCCTGCACGATATCGATCAGCGCCGAACAGCCCGACGTGTCCGCCAACGCCGGATCGGACGCGGCCTGCAACGCCATGACCGGGGCGGCAGCCAACAACGCAAGCGCAGGCAACCAGCGGAAAAGCCTCCGCGGCACCCGAGAAGTCCGGGAAATGGGCATGGATTGGACAGATATGAATCAGGCAGCACCGCCGCTGCGGCGTGCGGGCTACATCATAGCGGTTTGTTTAATTCGGCCGAGAAAAATAGCAATTGCCGTGAAAGCGCCCCGCCACAACTCAGAAAAAGGGACCTCAAACTCAGTTACAGACAAGGCTATTTCGGATTATTTGTTGAAGCTGGATGACATGTCTGACCCTGAAGGTACGGTGGTCTCGGTAACATCGGGTTTCAAATCGCGATCGGTCCGGGGAGTACAATTGCCGCCCTGCCTATGATTCGAACGCCTCTACTGGAATGCCAACAATATCTGACAGTTCCGCCGACGATCTTGTCCGTTTTGTCTCCAAAGTCGTATTTGGCCGGCATGTGCTGCGACTCATGGTGTTCCTGATCCTGTGCGGTGCTGCCGGCGCCTACCTCATGCCTGCGCCACTCCAGACCTGGTTTGCATCTGCCTTGATCCGCATCGGCCAGGCCGGCGATGCCCGCAGTTCCTTGCTGGACCCACAAGCCGTGCGCCAGCGCATACAGTATCGCGGCTTCGTGCTGGAGGCATTGAAAGGCGCCGGCTTGCCGGATGACCCCCAGACAAACATGACCGCCCAGATCGCGGCAGACTCCTTCGGGATTGTGGCAAAGGGACCGAATAACGATGGACGCATGATCGAAATCAGCGTGCGCGGGCCCGACCCTGCAACGGCCAAGCGCGTCATCGCGTCCGCAGTCTCTATCCTGGTTGCCGAGCACAAGCCCGCCATTGCTGCCTACGAGACACGCATGCGCGCCCAGATCGACAGCCTCAATGAGTCCGTTGCGACTTATGAAACACAGCGCAAGCAGTTAATGGCGCTGGCCAACGCCCAGGGACCGAAAAAGGAAATCACAAAAGGGGTCACCGTGGCCGACAAAATCCAGATCATCGACGTGGACAGCCGCCGCCTGATCAAGCAACGCGAGATGCTGGAAGAACAGCTCGATCCCACGCGCACATTCGAGACCGCCGAAATTGGCCCGGTTGTCGTGACCGATCGACGCTATGGTCCCAACCGCTGGTGGGGTGTCCTGACGGGCGTTCTTATGGGCGTTTTCTTCTACGTTGCATATCTCGGCATAGCCAGTGCCGAGTTCCGTCAGGCCATCAACCGGGCTCGCGGCTACGGCCATGCTTGATAAATCCCTTGCCGTCATCTACAGCCTCATGATCCTGGGGCAGGCAGCAGCATTGCGTGCCTACATCGGAACATGGATTGCGCCGGCCTGCCTCTGGGGCCTGTTCTGGTTCATGTTCACGTTCGTACCCCTGGTCGCACTGTGGAACGTACCGGTCAATCCCGATGCCGTGCTGTATCTGCTAGTCGCCAGTTGCCTGTTCTCGCTGACGGCCTTGCCGTTCAGTTGGCGGCGTGTCTTCCGCCTGCGCCGCGAAAATCCCATGACCGTCGACTACGGCAGCGCGTTCATGCTGAATGCGTTCTATGTGATCAGCCTGGTGGCGATCTTCAGCTTGTTGATCGACCTGTGGATTCAGGGTGTGACGATATGGGATGCCATCTTCAGCCCCATGCAGGTTGCGGCCCGCATGATCGATATGCGGTATTCCGAATCGCTGGTGCCCAACATTTTCTCGAAGCTGAGCTTTGCCACACAGTACCCGGCCGCCATTATCGGAGGCTTCATCTATGTAACGCGCCCGGCTGGCGCCAAGAGAGCCAGAATCCTGGTTCTTACCTTTCTGCCATCGATCCTCGGCATGATCCTGCTGGGCGCAAAAGGCACGCTGTTCCAGGCCTTTGCCTTCTACTGGGGTGGCACGCTCGTCTGCAAGATCCAGCGCGGAGACCTGCGCATCCTCTCCAGGGAGGAGATCCGGAAGCTACTGCCGTACGGTGCGCTAGTCGTCGGACTTGTCACGGTCTCGCTGCTCTCCCGCTTCATCGGCAATGCCGGAGCAGATATTCTTGAGGGTCTGCAACGCCTGTTCGCCTCCTACGTGACCGCGCACCTCTACGGCTTCTCGGACTGGTTCAGCTTCACCACCGACGCCAGCTTCACGCAGTACTACTTCGACCTCCACAACAGTAGCGCGCTATATACCTTTACACCGATTGCACGTCTTCTGGGCGACACCACCGCACTGCCTCCGGGAACGTACGACGAATACTTCACCTACGATGCACTATTCCAGACCAACATCTACACGATGTTCCGGGGACTGATCATCGATTTCGGGATGTGGGGATCGTTGCTCTTCATGGTGCTGTTCGGCGTGGCGATGCACCTGTCCTACTGGATGTTCCTCGTGGCGCGCTACCCAGCCATGTCGGCCTCGATCTTTATCCACTCGGTAGGGTATTTCTACAGTTCGTTCATGATCAGCCTGCTGACTTACAACAGCATCTATCTGAGCGTGGTGATTATCGCCATCGTACTGTTCATGAACCGGATTGCTTCGCTGCAATTGCAACGCGCCAAACTGGGCGTAGGAAGCCTTACGTAGGAGCACCCGTCTTCGGATTATCAGGAGTATCCGAAGCACTCAGGAAGATTCCAACGGTTTATCGCTGACTTGGCTGAAGGCCGGCCCGCAACCCCTGAAATCTCAGGGGTGGGGAAAACTGAAGAACTGCTGCAGACTTAGGAATGGTCCCGCCGACAGGAATCGAACCTGTATCTAGCGCTTAGGAGGCGCTCGTTCTATCCATTGAACTACGGCGAGCGGACCGTCTGCATGCCACGGTGGCCGCGCGGTGGCGGGCTTGTGGTGAGACGGGGCGCAGTATAGCAAACTCGACCACCCTGCCGCCACGGCGGGAGGTGCCGGCACCGGCTGCGTGACGGGTGCTGGCGGCGTTGCGGGTGCCCGGTGCGCTGAGGCGGTGGCAGGCGCGGCCGCGGCGAGCGTTGCAGCTTTCCCAATCGATCAGTCCTGGCATGATGGTCTCCCTGGTTTCGTTCTTCGATGTGGATGGATTCAGGCGGCCTGCATGCCACCGCCATGACGGCCGGTCAGCAGGGCGCGGACCATGTGCAGCACGGTGATGGCGGCGGTGCGCGGGTGACGCAGGCAGGTTTCCACCTGTTCGCTGCGGGCTTGTCCGAGCAGGCACCACGTGCAGAAGTGCTCACAGTTGTTGGTCAGCAGGTGGTAGTGGTCTTCACCGAGGCGGCTGCGGGCGCGGGACACGGCTTCGGTGCCGACGAACCGGGCGCAGGGTTCGAGCTTGACCGCCACCGTGTGGCCGTCGGCGAACTGCTCGATCGAGGTTTCCTCGACGGGGGCAGCGTGCAGGGTGTGGCAGAAGCCGGCGTAGTGGATGACCCGGCCGCTGCCGATGTAGATGCCGTGGTGGGCGTAACCGTTGCGTTCCGTCACGAGATGGGCACCCACCAGATAGAGGTCCTGGCTTTCGGCTTGTTGTTGGTTTTGGGTGTTCATGGCAGTTCTCGGTTCGGTGTCTGTGGCTGGCAGCCAGCGCTGCGTTGTTGCCACACCAACCGCATCAAGCGTGCCAGGGAGGGGAAATCACGGCAGGACAAGGCTTTGCGGGAGATTGCCCGGATTTGAACCATGCGGAGCGTCGGCATTGCGCCGACAGATGATGGGCGATTGTGTTGGTTTCCCTGCGCCAGCCGCGGTGAAAACCGCAGCAGCTCGCAATGGAATACGCCTTTGCAACGGGGTGGTGGTTGCCATCCACCTTCGACTGGCACGGTGTTGGTCGCTGACCAACCGTTTATGCGCCGCCTGATCCCCAAAGCCCAGATTAAGCAACGAGAACATCACCGCACCGCATGGCACAGCGCTTGCACTAAGTGGATACCCGCGCCAGAACCCCTCAGGAGACCATTATGGCCACGCTCACCATCCGCGATCTTGCTGCCCATCGCTCACTCGATTTCCGCGCCATGTCGGCTGTCCGGGGCGGCGGTGCGCCGTGGGTATTCGGCTGGATTCAGCCCTACGTCGCGGCGCGTCCGAGCACGTTGCCCGTCGTGAACTTTTACGAGATCAATTACAGCTTCTATGCTGATCAGATGAACAATCAGTTCCAGAACGTCAACGTCCAGAACAACGCGCCGAATTCGACCATCACAGTCGACGCTGCGATGGACGCCCGGAACAAGGGACGATTGGTCTGAGTCCTGCATGAAACAGCAGGACCTTCGCGGTACCCCCAACACCTGACGGCCGCCCCGGGGGGCGCCATTCGCGCGGCGACTCATGGGTCCGCGCCGGAGCACACCGTGACCTGCGTATCGCAATTCCGCTGGATCTCCGCCGCGTCCACCGACGTCGGACTGGTGCGTGAACGCAACGAGGACGCCTGCCTCGACGCCCCCGAGCGCGGCATCTGGGCCGTCGCCGATGGCATGGGCGGCCACGCCGTCGGCGAATTCGCCAGCCGCGCGATCGTCCAGGCGCTCACGGCGCTGCCTGCGGCCGAGAACCTCGACGCCGCCGTGGAGCACGCGCGCATCGCCATTCAGACCGTGAACCAGTTGCTGATCGACGAAGCGCAGCGCATGAAGGTGCGCGTGATCGGCAGCACCGTGGTCATGCTGATGGCCTGCGAGCGCCGCTGCAGTTGTCTATGGGCTGGCGACAGCCGCCTCTACCTGTTCCGCGACGGCCACCTCAAGCAACTCACGCGCGACCACAGCCAGGTGGAGCGCCTCAAGGCACGCGGGCTGATCACGGCCGAGGAAGCCCGCCATCATCCCGCGCACAACACCATCACACGCGCCGTCGGCGCGGCCCCTAAGCTCGATTTGGAGTTGCTGACATTGGAAATCGGGGATGGCGATGTGTTCCTGCTCTGCAGCGATGGCCTGAGCAACGAGGTAGAAGACGCGCAAATAGCCGAACTACTCGACCTCGGCCACGAACCCGTCACCACGGCCGATGCGTTACTCAAAAGCGCGTTAGCCCATGGCGGACGCGACAACGTATCGGTCGTCGTCATCCGCGCCGAGGATATGGGTGGGGGATCGGATATGACGTTGTTGAATCCGGAGGTTTGAGGGGCTGCGTTTGATGGAACGCAAGCCGTTGCGAAATGCAGCGACTCGACGCGAGTCTTTCCTTGCGAGCAATATTGGATTGAGCAGAAATAGCGGACGGTGGTGTTGCCGTCCGCTGGCAGGACAAGCGCAGCATCGTTTCCGAAACTTGCTGCGATCCTCTGCCTTATGCATCCGCTTGTTGGTCTGCTTCGGCGCATGGCCCGTCTGTTCGCCTGCGCCGTCATGGTGTTGCCGTGCGTGTCCTTTGCCTATGCGCCGGTCGAACACTTCTACGCTTTTGGCCCAGTACCTTGGGCCTTCTTCGAGACGCCCGAAGAGACTTGCGACTATCTGAATCGCACCAACTTTACCAACCGACAATGGAGGTATTTAGAAAGCGCTCGTCGATGCTGGGACGGAGACCGGTGGACGCTCGTTCTCACCTCGCCACGTTGCGCACCCGACGGCTCGGAGCCACGCAGCACCGCCAGGAAAGACGAACGATGTGGCGGACCATTTTTCTGGTCTGTCAACACTCCGGTCAGGGAAATCGAGGACGACAGCTGCAAGATCGGCAATCCAGTATCTGTTGGCACTGGCGCAAAGGCCCAGACAGAAATCGATATCCCCGGAACGGAAAGCGTCGCGCCACTTCAGCGTTCCTACCAGTCAAACGTGCGCTTCGCCGCCTCAGATTCCTTCGGACCCAACTGGGTACACCCATGGAACAGGCAGATACAGGTTCCGACTCCATCTAGCGAAACCATTGCTGCGCTACGCCCTGACGGCTCGGCCAGAACATTCCGAAAATCTGCGACGGGCTGGGCTTCAACCTCCGGGCGCGACACCATCACACCTGAGCCCCAGACAAACGGTGCCATCGGCTGGCGATACTTTCATGCCGACGATGATTCCATCGAGATCTATGACGCTCGTGGCCGCCTACTGTCGATCAGCGCTCGAAATGGACAGACAACCAACCTGCGCTACGACCCGGGCGGAAAGCTGATAGAGGTGGTCAGTCATTTCGGACGGCGCTATCGCTTCCAGTACGACGGTGCAGGACGTATTACCTCAATCACCGATCCCACGGAGCAGACCACCCAGTACGCCTACAACCAGTGGGGCATGCTGGAGTTCGTGACACACCCGGACGGAACACGACGGACGTATCACTATGAAATGTCGCGCTATTCGACAACGAATGCGAAATACCTGACAGGGATCACCGACGAAGCCGGCGTCCGGTTCTCGACCTATACCTACGATGGAGACGGCCGCGTAACCAGCACAGAACTGGCCGGAGGGGTAAACAACCGCACGCTGGTCTACAGCAATGAACTCACCACCGCGCGCACATATCCTCGTGGCACACCCGCTACGCTCTACAAGCAGACACGCGTCGGCAATCGCTTGCTACCCTCTTCCATCGAAGGTCCAGTGCCCGAGGAAGGCGGCGCAAAATCCATTGCATACGATGCCGCAGGCAACATCTCCGGCACAGTTGGCTTCGACGGCAATGAGACCCGATACAGCCACGACGCACAGGGTCGTGAGACACAACGCATCGAGGGGTATGGGACTGCGGCGGCTAAGACCACAACCACCGAGTGGCATCCGACATGGAATCTGCCGCTGAAGATTGCTTCACCAGGGCGGATGGACTTCTTCACCTACGATTCCTCGGGCCAAACTCTCAGCTATTCCACCAATGCGACGAACGATCAGAGCGGCGCTGCCGGGTTCAGTGCAGCCCAAATCGGCCAGCGCACTGGTATGCGCCGGGAGTATGACGCTAGCGGACTTGCTGTGACAGCACTGGATACAGTTGACAACGCGGAGACTGCGCGATGGACGTACACATATGACGCAGCAGGAAATCTGGCAACCTTAACGAACCCCCGAGGGCAGACCGGCAGGGCTCTCAGCTACGACGGCGCTGGAAGACTCCTTACTGCGATTGATACGGCCGGCAGGCAGATTGAAATCCAGTACAACAGCCGGGGCAACATGACACGGTACCAACGAGGTACCGATGTGGTCGTCTACGCTTACAACCAAGTCGGATTCCTAACGACAGTATCAGGGCCCGGTACGTTTCGATTTGAGCTGGAGTACGACGATGCACACCGTGTGGCAGCGTATTGGTTGCCTGCAGATGTGACGCCGGAGGTCTTTTCCGCTATATCTGACAATCCGTTTGGCCGCGCCGCTGCCGCGCCCTCCAATGCACCTCAGTCGAAGCAAAAAGCTGGTTGGCTTAGGTCGATCTGGAATATCTTCAAGACATGGTTGGGGTCGTTGTTTGCGGACGCTAATGCGCAGGCTGGTTCCCCTCTTGTTAGAAACCCGGTTAACCGTGGGGGTGGGCAATCGGGACCCGGTATGGCTCCCAGGCCAGCGCCTGCCGACGTACTAGAGCAGGGCAACGCCGCAAAGCACGACCCGTTGCTGTCCTACATCGATTCAGTCGCGAACAGGGCCGGGGACGCAGTCCTCGCTACGATCCGGCATATAGGAGGGACATTCTATGGAGCCTCCAAGCTAAATGTCTGTGATGATGGCGGTGACGGAGGCGACTGCGACAGGCGGTACGATATCGATGTCGGCAACTGCCAAGGTGTCGTGAAAGCTCGCTACATGATCGCGGGAGTCAAAATATGCTTGGCGTCTGCAGCCCTGCGATACGGAGAATGTCTCCGTAAAGGTCCTGCAGGTATTACAACACCTTTGGCCGGATTTGATACTCCGCTATAGCCATGAACCATCTGAAAAGAATCGAATTCGCTTACGACCCGGAACAGGAAGCCCTTCTTATCCGATTTCCTGACAGGCTTTCGACGCCTTCGAACGCCATTAAAAATGAGACGCTTAGCCAAATGACATTCGAGCAAGCCGCTGTCTTCATTGGTGAGAAGGTTCTGTTGCAATACCCTGTTTATCATGAAATGTTCAAGGACTATCTGTGGTCTGAGGACGGGACTGTGCCTCCGAAGAAATCCTAGCTTCCGAGACGCCGAACGATTGACCTGCAGGCTCGGGTTACTTCTAACCTGAGCCCCGAGTTCCCATACACCGGAACACCTCATGAATTCTGACGACCTTTCTGGCCCGTTCTTCTCATTGTCATGAACCGCTCAGATCCCGATCGCCAAGCCGCTCAGGTTGCATCAATCATTCGCTCTGCTTTCCCTATCTTTCCAATCCCTCAAGGGCATCGACGACCTGATGGCATCTCCGACTACGAAGTCGATGACGACGTTCAAAAATTCCATGGACGGATGTGGACGGAGATATCGATTGAGCACTGGTATCGCTGTGTGTCGCCATCGTTCATTCGTTTCGCGACGAGCAGCGAATTCTTCAACTACTATCTGCCGTCGTTGCTGGTCGCGGTAATGCAAAGCGATGATTATTTGCACATGGCACTCGACGCCCTGCTTCCCACGAACCCGAAGAACGAACCTCGCGCCGAATGGAAAGCCTTCCGCACGAGCCTGAGCGTTGAACAAGCAGAGGCAATTGTCGCCTTCCTTGAATGGGTAAAGGAAAGCAGCCCCCCAGAGAGTGGCGAATGGCATGGCGCAGATGCTGGCCTGAGCGGACTATGGAACTAATCGCCTGACCTACTTCCCCTCAACCTGCCGACTATTGTTCCTGAAATCCTTCGAATGAATCCCGTGCTTTTTCAGCAACATCTGCACATGCGACCGATTCATGTCGAAGCGCCTTGCGAGTTCCGCTACGGTGCCGCCGACTTCCTGTAGACCACGTTCGAGAAACGCACGTTCGGCTTCGTCGCTGGCGGCGCGTTTGGCTTCGCTTAGCGATGGAGCGGTGCCAATGTCGGTCACGATCGCCTTGCCGGGGAGGGCTGTGCCACCTGTGGCGGCTTGCAGTCCGGCGGGCTTTGGGCGGATGTCTTGTGGCAGGTGGACGAAATCCGCAGTGTCTCCGGCCAGGCATGAGAGCCGGTACATCAGGTTGCGCAGTTCGCGGATGTTGCCGGGGTAGCCGTAGTGCAGCAGGAAGTCGCGCAGGCGTGGTGTGAGTTTGATGGGGCGGCGCTTGAGCATGCCTGCCGCTTCGTCGCCGAAGTAGGAGACCAGTAGCGGGATTTCGTCGCGGCGTTCGCGCAGGGCGGGCAGTGTGACGTGGATTACGCTGAGTCGATAGAACAGGTCTTCGCGGAACGTGCCTTCCTCGCTCATCTTGCGCAGGTCCTTGTTCGTGGCGGCGACGATACGCGTATCGACAGCGATCACTTCGTCGGAGCCCACGCGTTGTATTTCGTGCGCCTCCAGCACGCGCAGCAACTTCACCTGCCCGGTCAGCGGCAACTCGCCGATTTCGTCGAGGAAGATGGTGCCCGTATGTGCGCTTTCGAACTTGCCGCGACGGTCGTTGGCGGCGCCCGTGAACGCGCCCTTCTTGTGGCCGAACAGCTCGGATTCGAGCAGGCTGTCGGGAATGGCGCCGCAGTTGACCGAGATAAACGGCTTGTCGGTGCGCGAGCCATTGGCGTGAATCACCTTCGCCATCAGTTCCTTGCCGGTGCCGCTTTCTCCGTCGATCAACACGGGCAAGTCGGTAGGCGATGCCTTCTCTGCGATTTCCAGTGCCTCCAGCAACTTGGGGTTGTCGCCGAAGGTGCCCTCGAAGATGAAGCTGCGTTCCATCAGCGCCTGGCGTCGTTCGCGCGACGACATCTCCACAGGTTCCACCTCGGCTACTTCGGCTTCCCCCGTGGCAGAGGCCGCCGCTACGAAACGTTCCTTGTGCGAGAGGCCCATCACCTCGTCGCGCAGCGTGGTGGCCTGCTTGAGCAGCTTCTCGATCTCGGGACGTTCGAGCCGCGACGACCAGCGCAGCGTCGAGCGCAATATCTCGATCTTCTCGATCAGTCCCGCGAACGTGACGGAGGACGTGACGGGCGATGTAGACGAGGTGGGGTTATAGAGCTTCATGGTGTCATCCCGTCACGCCCCGCTCAATTGCTTCTGCACCAGCTGGTAGTACATGCCCCGGCGCTCGATCAGTTCCTCGTGCCGACCCTGCTCCACGATGGCGCCTTCGTACAGCACCAGGATCTTGTCGGCCTGCATGATCGTGCTGAGGCGGTGCGCGATGATCACCGCCGTGCGGCCGCGCAGGATGTCCTGCATGTTCGCCAGGATGTTGCTCTCCGATTGCGTGTCGAGCGCCGACGTGGCCTCGTCGAACACCAGCAGGCGCGGATCGTGATACAGCGCGCGGGCGATGCATAGCCGCTGAATCTGCCCACCGGAGAGTCCGATGCCGCGCTCGCCCACCATCTGCTCGTAGCCCAGCGGCAGCTTGGAGATGAACGCGTGCGCATCGGCCATCTTCGCCACTTCCTCGATGCGTCGCCGGTCGGGGCTGTCATCGCCGCATGCAATGTTCTCCGCCACCGTGCCCGAGAACAGCAGGTTGCTCTGCATCACATAGCCCACTTGCGCACGGAAGAACTCGGTGTCGATCACGTTCATGTCGTAGCCGTCCACCGTCATCGTTCCTTCACTCGGCTTGTAGAAGCCCACGAGCAGCTTGGCGAGCGTGGTCTTGCCCGATCCACTGCGTCCGACGATCGCCACCATCTCGCCCGGCCGCATATGGAAGCTGATGTTCTCCAGCACGTACGCGGTGTCATCGCCGCCATAGCGGAAGTACACGCCATCGAAGCGGATCTCGCCTTGCAGGTCAGGCAGCGAGACACGCGACATCACATCCTGCGGCTTCTGCTCGGGTTCGAGATCGAGCACGTCACCCAGCCGTTCCATTGCCACGCCCGCGTCGTTCAATTGGCCCCACAGCGCTACCAATCCCATCAGCGGGGCGAGTACGCTGCCCATGAAGGCGTTGAATGCGATCAACTGCCCGATGGTCAGTTCCCGCTCCAACACCAGCGTTGCCCCAACCCACAGGATCGTGATCGTCGTAGCGGCATTGAGCAACTGGCTCGCCAGCCCCACGAGGATGTGGAACGATTGCGCCTGATACTGCTTGTCGAGCGCCTTGGCGTACTTGCGTTCCCAGCGCAGCCGCACGGGCCGCTCGATGCCAATGCCCTTCACGGTCTCCGCACCGCCAAGCGTCTCCATCAGATACGACTTGGCATCGGTTGACGCGGCAAACACCTCGCGCGCATAGCTCTTGATCTTCGGTGTCACCAGCACGGTCAGCAGCGCGATGGGGATCACGAACGCAATCAGCAGCAGCGTCAGCTTCACGTTGTAGAGAAACATGATGCTGAAGTAGATGAACACCATCAGCAGGTTCAGCGCGGTGGTCACCGTCGATTCCGTGAGGAAGGCGCGGATCGTCTGGTTCTCCTGGAAACGCGCGAAGATGTCGCCGGTCTTGCGCTTGGCGAAGAACGACAGCGGCAGCGACAACGTGTGCTTGAAGAAGTGCGACATCATCGCGAAATCCATATTGCGCACCATGAAGTTGGCCAGGTACGCACGTATGGTCACCATCAACTGCGTGAACAGGTTCGAGATGATCAGCCCCAGTATCAGCAGGTGCAGCAGCCCCACGTTCTGATGCACCACTACGCCATCGAGAATGTTCTGGATGATCAGCGGCGGCACCACGCCCAGTAGCTGAATCACAAACGTGGCGAGGAACAGATGCGCGAGAATGCGCTTGTACGGTGCCAGATAGCTGATGAAGCGCAGCCACGGCGAGCGCGACACCGCCAGCTCGGTCATCTGCGCACCAGGTGAGAACAGCAGGCATGTGCCGCTCCAGCCGCGCTCGAATTCCTCGGCGCTCATCTTGCGGAAGCCGATGGCCGGATCGGCCACCCAGACATGGCGCTTCGACACACCATAGACCACCACGTAGTGGTAACCCTCCCAGTGGATGATGAACGGCAGCTCGAATCCTTCGAGTGCATCACGCGTGCATTGCACACCGCGCGCAGTAAAGCCAAGCGATTCGCCTGCACGCGCCAGGCTGTCGAGTGTGGCGCCCGCGGTGGTCACGTTCGCCAGTTCGCGCAGCTTGCCGAGCGTCATCGGAATGCCGTAGTGGCGACAGATCATCGCCAAGCACGCGGCACCGCAATCCATTTCCTCGGCCTGCTCCACCAGTGCGAAGCGGCGGATCAACCGTTCGCCCATCTCGGGCTTGGAATGCAGGTCGAGCAGCACAGGCCGCTTGCGCCGTTCCGCAAGTTTCTTCTGCCGATGCAGTTCGCGATCCACCACGCGGATGCGGTCTTCGAGCACCTCGCGCAACCGCGCGTTGCGTTCGAGGATCAACTGCACGGTCTTCTCCGGGATCACCAGCAGCCGCACATCGGTCTCGGCGATGGCCGATGCGATCTGCTCCTGCCGCATCACGCATGCGCGCTCACCGAAGATATCGCCCTGCCCCAGCGTGGCCAGTGCGAACGTGTCGCCATCTTCTTCGCGTTCGATGCGCACTGTGCCCTGCCGCACCACATAGAGCCGCCGATCGTCGCGGCCATCCTGCTGAAGAATCGGCTTGCCCGCCGTCACGCGTTTCACACCGACGCTGCGCACGGCATCTTCCAGCTCGGTCTTGTCGAGCTTGCCGCGCAGGTCGAACAACCGCGCCACGAAGCCACCTGCCGAACTGATGGCCACATAGCTGGTGATAAATGCGAGCGCCGCCGGATTGCCGCCGACCACGGGCTCGGAGACCGCGCGCGGAATCATGATCAGTTCAGTCTTGCCCGACGCACGCACCGACGATTCGTGCCGATACTCGCGCAGCAGCGCAATGTCGGCGAACACCTCGCCGGTCTTGCGAACACCCATGCTGATTTCCTTGCCGTGCTCCTCGTTGAACACGCGCACGGAGCCGCTGCGCACGATGAAGATGCCATCGGCCGGTTCGCCCGCATTGCACACCGTGTCACCGAAGCCAAACGTCAGCGTGCGCGCACTGGCGGCCAGCCGCTCGATCTCGTCACGCGTCAGTGGCGTCAGGATCTCCACCGTCGCGAGGAAGTCGGCCAACGGCAGCGCGGCAACCGACGATGCCGGGCTGACCGGCTCGCTAGCGGGCTTCGATGACATGTTCCTGCGCCCTCGCCATTAGCCATTCCTCACGCAATAGCCGTTTGATCTCCACGGCCACATCGGCATCGAGCCTTGCGGGATGTTTCGCGCGCACCAGAAAGACTTCGAAGAACGAGCGATCCGGTGCGGGGAACGGCCCGAGCAGATCGCCCGGCTCGGCGTTGAAGACCTTGGCCTCGATATCGCCCTTGAGGGAGCCGCGCAGCACCTTGCCGATATCGCCACCCTGCTCGCGCGTATCGGCAATCGAATGTTCGCGTGCCATCTCGTCAAAGCTCTCGGGATCATCCTGCAGGTACGACACCAGCTCGCGCGCCTTGCCTTCGGTATCCACCACGATGTGGCTGACCTCGATGCTGTCGAACTTCGGAGAATTCAACTGGAAGTACGTTTCCACGGCGGCGTCGGTGCCCACCTGATCCAGCATCTTCTCCTGATACAGGCTGTCCGTGATGAAGGTTTCGAATTCATCGAGCGTGATGTTCAGCGCGTCGAGATAGTGATTCATGTCGGTAGCACGATGCAGGCCGTGTACGCGGCGGAACTGGTCGGCGCGCTCCTGCACATCCTCGGGCGCGAGCTGGATGCCATGGCGCCGCGCCGCGTGCGCGGTCAGCTTGTCTCGCACCAGTTGCTCCACCAGCGGCTCGAACTGCCCCGTCAGCTTCAGCACTCTCACGAATTCATCGACGCCGATCACTTCTTCGTCGATACGGACGATGGCGGTCATGGCTCGCTCCTCTTCCTTTTTCTGTCGCTATGTCTCGGATGTTTTTCAGCCAGCCACCTGGCGGAACGGGTCCAGTCCCAGATCGATCAAGCGTCTCTCGCGCACGACGACTTCCGCCGTGGCCGTCATGCCGTAGCGCAGCGGATACTTGCTGCTGCCCACGCTGTAGAAGTCCTGCGCGAGCCGCACACGGCCCTCGTACACGGGCTGCTTGTCCGGCCCCGATGGCTTGGTGGCGGGCGAGATATATTCGAGCGTGCCCGCGATCAGTCCATAGCGCTGGTATGGAAACGCGCTGAACTTGAGCTTCACTGGCAAACCCTCGCGCAGAAACGCGCGGTCGCGCTCGGCGATCTCGATACGCAACATTGGCCGCGCATCCTTGGGCGCGATACCACCGAGCGGCGCATTCGCCTGGATCTTGTCGCCACGCTGCGTCGATGTGACATCGGTGATCACGCCCGACACCGGCGCCAGGATCAGCAGGAAGTTGTCCTTGTCGATGTTCTCGAACTTGATGCGCGCCGCGGCTTCGGCCACCAGCCGTGCGGTCTGTACCTGCAGCCGCAGCTTGTCTTCGGTGGTGCTGATCTCGCGAGCGGCCGCATCGTATTGCACGCGCAGGCTAGCCAGCTCCTGTCCGCTGCCTTCCAACTGCGCACTGGCCTGCGTGTATTGCTGCGCCAGCCGTGCGTCGAGTTCGCTCAACCGCGATTGCGCCACACGTAGATCGTTCTCGGCTTGCTGCGTGGTGGCGCGTTTGGCTTCCACCTGCGACTGCGACACCCCACCGCCTGCCGGCAGGGCGAACAACCGTGCGTAGCGATCCTGCTCCTGACGCGCGAAATCGCGCGCGCGTCGTGCATTGTCGAGATTGCTGCGCGCTTCGGCCAGTTGCGCGCGCTGCTGCTCCGCGAGCCGCGTCGTGCCCTCGGCCAAACGGTTCTCGTGTTGACGCGTGCCCAGTTCGATCTGTTGCTTCAGCGCCAGCGCGCGACGCTCCAGCAATGCCTTGCGCTCGGGAAACTGCTTCCATTCGCGCTCGGCATCTTCGAGTTTCAGTTGCGCCTGCAACGCGTTGGCCGCCGCTTCGATGGCACCGCGCGCGTTGAGCCGCGCCACCACATCGTCTTTCGATACTGGCTGTCCCTCGGCCACATAGAGATCGGCCAGCTCGCCATCGACGGGTGCATAGAAGCGCCGCACCTCGGATTCCGGTGCCAGCGTTCCCTGCGCAGTGACGATGACATCGGCATGCCCAAAGAACGACCAGATCAATGCGCAGAGCAGCAACCCGGCGGTGGCGACCACCGTCAGCAGCGTGAGCCGGCGCGGTTCTGCACTGAGCAATGCGATGCCTTCTGCACTGTGATCTTCGAGTGCCTCGGTCAAGGGGCGAAGCTGGCTGTCGCGGTTGTCGTCCTTCATGGCTTGCCTCCCGCCCCTACATTGACTTCCTTGCTGGCATCCTTGCTCTCGGTGCCATCGCCCTTGCTGCCCTCGCCCACCAATGACAGCTTGGTCTTGAGCACCGCCGGATCGAGCACCATGCGCAAATCATTGAGCGAGCGCCGCTGCGAATCGATCTCGGACTGGATGTCGTCACGAATCGTGTCCCACTGCGTGGAATCCTCGATCTTCAGTTGCGCGTAGATGCGTAGCCCCTGCCGCGCATCGGCCTGCGCATCGGCCAGCAACTTCGCCTGGCTGCGGAATTTTGCGGAGATACCTGCATCCAGCCGCTGCTCGCCGGCAATCAATCCGTTATTGCGATACTGGCGCCAGCTTGTGGCTGCGCGATTCAGCAACTGGTTGGCGCGCCGCAGCGCCACATCGCGAATCGCCTGCACATCGGCGTCGATGGTCTTCACGTAATACGCATCGGCTTCGGGATCTAGCGATGCATAGAAGCCCAACAACTGCTCCTCGTAGCCGGGCGTACCCTTTGCCGCTTTCACGGCGGCGAACTGCGTGGCAACTTGTTCCTTGTGCGCGGCATCCTTCGCCACATCGTCCGCCCATGGCCCGCTACCGATGGCCTTCAACGCCGTGATGGCCTGCGTGCTGTCGCCCTGCTCCCACGCCTTGTTCGCCAGCGCGTACTGCCGCTGCACATCGTCGGCGGGCAGCTTCGACTTGAGCTTCTGGTACTGCGCCTGGAACGGCGGTGTGGTCAGGTTCAGCTTCTGCATCTGCGCCACGAGTGCACCGGGCGCGCGGGCGCGCAGCGACTGCACCAGACCCGTGTATTGCTTCAGATCCGATTCCACGCGATCCAGACCGGACAGGCGCGGATACTTGTCCTTGTATTCGGCCAGCATCGGCTGCAATGCCTCGGGCTGGTCGCGACCAAGTTCGGTCGCCACCGCAGCATCGAGTCGATCGATTGCTGCCAGATACACCGAATCGTCATTGCGCAGCCGGCGCAGATCGCTCAAGGCGCGCGCATAGACATCTCGGAAGGCGGGCACATCGTTAGCGATGCGGCCAAGCAGGCGCTGATGCGATGCGGTGTCCTCATCCCACCAACGCACGAGTTCCCGAATCTTCGATGCATCGGCGTACATCTTCACCGGCCCTTCCACACCCCCACGCGCCGCGATATAGCGCTCCAGATCGGCCACCCATGCGAGTTGCGCGATCAACGCCTGGCCATCGCGATTGTTCTGGCTGCGCGCACGCATCTCGCCGGCAACGGTTGCGGCGCCGTCGAAATCATTGGCTTGCAGGCGTGCCGACCATTGCGGCACATAGCCCCGCATCAACGCTTCGGCGCCGAGCGTCTGGTACTGCGCGTTGTCGGGGTGGCGGGACAGTACCTTGTCCGCCACTTCGGCCGCACGCACGTACTTGCCCTGATCGACGAGTTCCTGCAGCGAGCGATCCGGTGCGCCACGCCACCAGATGTAAGCGCCACCGATGGCAACCACCGCCACGACGAGGATCGCCACGCGCGCGGCGCGTTCCAGTTGATGGCGATCCCGAATGCCGAAGCTGCGCATCGCCTCGACGAGCATCATCGTCACCTTGCCGCGCGGGGCGGGACGATGTGCCGCATCGGCCGAGGTATCGGGCGGCGACTCGGGATTGATCTCGTCTTCCTGCGCGGCGCGGTAATCCACGCAGAAAATATCGAGGAACGAATCCGCCGCACCCACGAACGTGGTCTTGTCGGGATCGACGTCGACCGGCAGCGCCGCCGCGCCTGTCGACTGGGGCGCCTCGGGCGATGCGACCGGCGCGACGAACAGCGACGTCTTCGTGGCCGTGGCATCGGCGTCCGCTTCGTACTCGATCTGCACGCGGTAGACGAAATGGCTGCCGCCGAAGGCCAGCACGTCGCCGGGCTCCAGGCGGATCGACTGCTCGCGCAACCGCACACCATTGACGAAGGTGCCATTGGTACTGCCGAGATCTTCGATCCACGGCACGCCTTGTTTCAGGAACAGGTGCGCATGGCGGCGCGACAGGTAGTTCACCTGATGCGGATAGTCGTCGCGATAGCGCGCAAAGGTGTCATCGGCCTTGCTGACCATGAACGGAAAGCCCGTCACGATCACCGGCTGCAGCCCGAGATCCTCGCGCATCGGCGCCAGGGTAACCGCCACGCGAGGCGGTTCCGGTTCTGCGGGCCGTGGGTATAGGCGCACGCGATAGGCGAGGCCAGCACCAAAGCTGACCTCGTCGCCATCACGCAGCACGGCGGGCTGCTGCGCCACGGCATCGCCATTGACGTGCGTGCCGTTCTTGCTGCCGAGATCAGCCACATAGACCGCGCCATCCTCGGAGAAGATGCGTGCATGGCGGCGCGACAGCACCGAGACCGCTTCGGTGGGATACGCCGCGAACGGCGCCTCGCCGCGACCAATCGCGAAGAGGTCCTCGTCGATGCGGATCTCGCCGAGCTCGGGGCGCGATACCGGCATCAGCAGGACGTCGAACACCTGACCCGCTTTCGGCGCCATCACCGGCACATCGAGGAAGGGTGCTTCGTCGCGCGTCATGTCTCAGCGGAACCAACAGTGGAGCCCGTGGCGCGCATCCGCAACGCGACACCGCCACGCGCAGTGGCAGACATCGAACGAAGGCGGCAGGTCACGGGTAAGAACATAGTAGGCCACGCCTGAAGGGAGTCAATGCGCTGCGCCGCAGCGTTGCGCAAACGCACGCACGGTGCGGGTTTCAAGGATGAAACGGTTTGTGCGGTGTTGCGGCTAACGCGCCGCGTTCGGCGCCCGGACGGCGGCGGGTGTCGCCGGGCCAGCCGTCGAGCTTGCAGCATCAGCAGGCGGCGCATTGCGAACATTGACGTCCGACCATCCGCCGCCGAGCGCCTTGTAGAGCGTGACGGTATCGGCCAGGATTTGTTGGTGGACGGCCAACAACGATTGCTGCGCGCTCAGCAGCGAACGCTCCGACTCGAACACTTCGAGTTGCGAAACAATGCCCTCGCGCGCCTGTGCCTCGATCTGCGTACCGACCACGCGCAACTGGTCAACCTGCTGCTGCAACTCGATGCGCTGCTTCTTGTGGGCATCCACGTTCACGAGCGAGCTTTCCACTTCCTCGAACGCGGTCATCACAGTGCGGCCGTACTCGTTCTCCACCACGCCGACATTGGCCTCGGTGGTCTTCACGCGGGCCCTCACACTGGGGTCGAGCATCGGCAAGTTGATGCTCGGCATGAAGCCGAACGTGAAGGATTTCATGAGATCCGATAACGCAAAGCTGGCCGTGCCGCCGCGCGCGGTCAGGCTGATGCTCGGCAGTTGCGCCAGCCTGGCCTGCCCGACGAGGTTGTACGCGGCCAGCACGCGGTACTCGGCCGCGATGATGTCCGGGCGGCGCGCCAGCAATTGCGACGGCAGGCCAGCCGGTACGGCAGGCAACTTCACGCGGTCCTGCAAGCGCCCCGGTGGTACTTTCAATTCGCCAGCCGGCGTGCCCACCAGCGTGGCCAGCGCATTCTCGGCCACATTGCGCGAACGCTGCAGCTCGATCAGGTCCTTGGTCAGCCGATTGATTTCCGCCTGCTGCTGCATCACGCGGATCTGCGGTAGCAGGCCATTGGCCAGCATCGCCTTGTAGGTGCCGAGGATGTCGCTGTTGCGGCCCAGCGTGCGGCGCTGCTGCTCCACCTGTTCGTCGAGCAGCAGGATGGTGAAGTACGTAATGGATACATCGGAGGCCAGCGCCAGATATCCCGCACGCCAGTCGGCCTCGGTGGCGCGGAACTCGGCGGTCTGCGCCTGCACGCCCTTCTCCACCTTGCCCCATACATCGATGTCCCAGTTCACGGTGCCGCCCAGGTTGTACGTCTTCGAGACAGCCTGGCCGGTGGTCTTGCTCACATCGAGACCCGCGCCGATGTCGAATACCGGCAGCGCACCCGCGCGAGCTTCGGCAATCTGCGTATTGGCCACGCGGATACGAGCGGCCAGCACCTTGATGTCGTAGTTGCCGCTCAACGCGCGGGCCACGAGTTGGTCGAGGTAGGGATCGCCAAAACCCTTCCACCAGTCGGGCACGATGGTCTCGGCAGGCGATACGGTCACGGACTCACTCGGTGACCACGCGGCCTTGCCGGGCACATCGGGACGCTTGTATTCGGGAGGACGGAAGTCGGCACAGCCGGACATCCCGATCACGGACAGCACCACGGTCAGGGATGCCGCGATATGCGGCAACGGGCGGCGCGAGGCAAAGGCGAAATCGATCACGATGGCATCCTGCTCCGAGCGCCAGTGGACCGTGGCAGTGCGTCCTGGCGTTCGATCTGTATTGTGGTGCGGCGCTGGCGGAGCGCAACCCCCGCATGCATCGTCACGCAATGCATGGGCAAAAAAATCGCCGGGGTGGAGGAATCTCCCCGGCGTAAGCTCCCCGTGCGGCTTGCGGCGTCTTGCGGACTTTGACGCCGGTGCCGCGCGCATTCTGCAAATCAGTACACGTTGTTGTGTGCGTTCTGGTTCGTGCGCACCGTATTGCTGAGGTGTTCCTGGAAGGCCGAGCCGTTGCCGAAGTAGCTCGTCACGTCCTGCATTTGTTGATTCGACTGGTTGATCTTGATGTCCTTGTCGAACGAAATGCTCACCGGCGTGAAGATCGACGTACGCGGGGCAAACAGCGTGCCGCCGCGAACGGCTTGCAGCGACGAGGCGCTCAGGGTTTCGGTCGAGGACAGGTCTTTGATGGTCAGCGTGGTCATGATGGTCTCCTAGAGAGGAAAGTTGCTTCAGTGTGATGAGCATCGGGTTGGTGTCGCGCTCGGACCATATATCGCAGGGAGCGTGCCAGGTCTTTGAAAAAAGTGGAAATCGTTGTGGGGTAAGGGATTGCGGGTGATGGGGGTGGTTTGCCGAGCGGCAGGGTGTTTGGTGTGGAGAGACAGGTGGTGTTGGGGGTGTCGTTTTACTTCCCACATTTTTTGCTCCCCTCTGGTTTTCTCCCCTCTCCCGCGTTGCGGGAGAGGGGAGAAAACAATCGGGATAGAAAGCGCATCGGCACGCTCACAAAAAAAAACGGCGCACATCGCTGTGCGCCGCGCCGGAGACAGGCGGACCGCCCCGCCTCTATCGCTCCGGGTCATTTGACGTAGATGGTGATCTTCTTCGAGTAGATGGGCGGGTTGGTCGGGATATGTTTCTCGTCGCCCATCAACAATTGCAGGGTGTGCTTGCCCGGCGGCAGTTCGATGGTGGTCTCGGTTTCTCCCGCGCCAAAGTGCAGGTGATTGCGATCGTTGGGGATTTCCTTGTCCAGCGGCGGCAGGTCCACATCGATCAGCAGGTGGTGATGACCTGTGTTCGGAAACTTCACGTCCTTGGGTGCCACGCCCATGTTGCGCAGGCCGAACCACACCTTGATCGGCTTGCCCGCAGGCATCGTCTGGTTGTTGTTGGGGTAGCCGATATAGAGATAGGCATTCTTCGGTGCCGCCGTGGGGCCCGTTCCGCTCGCGCTACTGGCGGCGGGCGTGGACGCATGGCCGGCATGCGCACCTGAGGCGCCAGGTGCCGATGCATCGGCCGCGTGGACGGCGCCGGCACCGAACCACGCCACCGTCGCGATCACCAGTGATCCATACAGCTTCGGTCCGATCTTTGTCATGGCGCTCTCCGCTGAAGTCCGTGTGCGCTAGCGCACGGTGATCGTGATCTTCTTCGAGTAAATCGGCGGATCGAACGGTACGTGCTTGCTGTCACCCAGCAGCAGTTGCAACGTGTGCTTGCCGGGTGGCAGTTCGATGCGGGCATCGGTCTCCCCCGCGCCAAAGTGCAGGTGGTTGCGGTCGTTCGGGATTTCCTTGTCGAGCGGCGGCAGCTCGACATCGATCAGCAGGTGATGGTGTCCGCAGTTCGGACGCTCGATGCCCTTGGGACACACGCCCATGCCTTTCAGGCCCATGCGCACCCACAGTTTGCCGCCCTCGATGACGGCACCGTCGCCCGGCCAGATGATGTAGGTCTCGGCACCCTTGGGTGCCGGTGTCAGCGGAATGGCGAGTGTGGAAAATAGCGCGGCACCCGTGGCGAGCAGCGCAGCCGCAAGCACACGGCACAGGGATCGTCTGGGCATGGCGGCTCCTCCCGGGAGAACTGTCCGCTGCACACGCCGCGCGAGATGCGTTGCGCGGGAGCGGTTTCTTGATCGATCTTTCCGATGCGCGCTTCGATTTGTCATTCAGCGTAGTGCGGCCACCAGCAAAAAGCGAACTTTCGCCGCACAAACGCTGTGCTATCTTGAAACGGCAGGCACCACGTCACGACAACTCCACACCGCGTGCCGATTCGCTTCAAGGGGGGCTGATTATGTGGCGGAAAGCACTAGCGGTGTCGCTGCCTGCGATCGTTGTTGCGATCGTTGCGGGCGGCGCCATGCGGATCGACGATTTCCTCGTGGCACCCGCCGAAGCCGGCATCCTGCCCAAGAACAGCGACGAGCAGTACGAACTCTCGTTCTGGGATTCGATCAAGAACAGCAACTACGCCGGCGACTACGAGGCTTACCTGAAGCAGTATCCGAACGGCAAGTTCGCGGCGCTGGCCAAGTCCAGGCTCGACCGCATCCGCGCGGCAGGGCCATCGGCCGCGCCCAGCGCACCGGCCGCAAAGCCCGAGCCCAAGGCCGAGGCCAAGCCCGCTCCGGCACCCACACCGCCGCCTGCTGCGCGGTCCGCGCCACCTTCGACGCCATCGCCATCGACACCGCCCGCCGCCAGCAATCAACCGCGTTCGCGCGCGGGCGGCGCGATCTCGCAAGGCACGGTCACGATGGCGAACGAAGGCAAGGAGACTCCACCACCTGCTGCAACCAAACCCGGCGAAGCACGCGGTGGCGAGAGTCGCGACTGTCCGCAGTGCCCGGTCATGGTGACCATCCGGCCCGGCTCGTTCACGATGGGCAGCAGCACCAGTGACCCCGCCGAGCGCCCGCCGCATCACGTAGTGGTGAACAAGCCATTCGCCATCGGCAAGTTCGAAGTCACGATCGAACAATGGAACGCGTGTGCCGATGCGAACGTGTGCCCACGCATCGCCACCAACAATGCCGATGCGAAGAACGCACCCGTGCGCGACATCAGTTGGGATGACGCGCAGCAATACGTGGGATGGCTATCGAAGACCACGGGCAAGCCCTACCGTCTGCCAACCGAAGCCGAATGGGAATACGCGGCGCGTGGCGGCACCAGTTCCGCATTCTGGTGGGGCGACAAGATGAGCAAGGGCAACGCCAACTGCAAGGACTGCGGCGATCCGTGGAGCGATGCCGCGCCTGCCAACGTGGGATCGTTCACCGCCAATCCCTTCGGCCTGCACGATATGAATGGCAGCGTCTGGGAATGGGTGGCGGATTGCTGGCACAGCTCGTACAAGGGTGCCCCCGTCGATGGGCGCGCCTGGGAAGAGCCCGCGTGCACATCCCGCGTGATACGCGGCGGTTCATGGCGTGAAGGGGCCAGCTACATGGTCTCTTCCACACGCTTCAAATACAGCACGAGCGTGCGGCAATCGCAGAATGGCTTCCGCGTGGCGCGCGATGCAAATTGATGTCTGATGGATGCCGCGTGCGCTACTTCGCGCGCGTGGCGATCTGCACAAGATCCACGCTGACCTGATCGCGCCCATGCTTGCTCGCCATCTGCGCGAGCGGCTTCTCCAGTGCGCGCAGATATTCCTGGCGCGTCTCGAAATCGGGACGCCGCGACTTGAACAGCGGCTCGGGCGTGGTCAGCAACACCACCAGTTCCGTGCCGAACGGTTTCGATATCACCCAGTCGCCGCTATCACCAATCGTCGCGCTGTAGCTGGCCGGTGCCTGATGCCCTTGCACGCGTGCGCTTGGTACCAGATGCGCCACCTTGCCATCGGCCACGAAGTAATCCACATAGACGTAGCTTTCATGCGGCGGCGTTTTCAGGTCGAGCACCAGCGGTGTGCCTTCGGTCAACTGCGTGCCGCCGCGCGTATGGAGCAAGGCGACGCCCCCCTTCTCTCCCGCTTTGCGGTTGCCTGACCAGTACGGCGCGATCATGCGTACCACATCGCACTTGTCCGCTGTCAGCGGCTGCGCGTCGAGCTTCAGCGTCTTCACGCCGCCCAGCTTGCCGAGCTTGTCACGTAATCCGCCGATAGCCGACTCCGCCACATAGCCATCCACCTGCAGCACATTGCCCTTGATATCGGCATTGAGCAGCGCGCATGGCGTGGCAGCGAGCACGGCGGCCACGGCTTCTGGCTTGAGCGGCACCGCTGTCGGCGGCTTGGGCGCTTCCTGTTCGGCGATGGATGGTGCAGGCGGAGGTTGCGTAGCCGGCGTGGACGCCACCGGAGGCGCTGGTTGCCCACCGTCCTTGACATCGCCCCGCCACAGGTAATACCCAACGCCCGTGGCGATGGCAACACCCGCTATCGCCGCGCCCACGAGCAGTGGCACCACGGGGCTGGCCTTTTCCGGCTGTCCGCCGAGTCCCGCCAGAAAGCGCGTCACGGTTGGCGTGCGCGTAGCGCGATCGAGCGACAGCGCCTGGCGCAGCGCCTTCCATTGCGTACGCGACAACGTCTTGGGCTGCGCGGGTTTCACGTTGCGTGCGCGTGCCTCGGTGGCTGACACCCGGTCGTACGGATGCTTGCCCGTCAGCAGTTCATAGCTGACGCAGGCCAGCGCGTAGATATCGTCGCGTGGATCGGGCTCGCGATGCTCGAACATCTCGGGGCTGGCGTACGCCGGAGTCATGCCGCCGAGTGAACCCGGATCGAAGACGGTCTGGTCGGCATCGTCCGCAGGCTGCTGGAAGCCGCGCGCAATGCCGAAGTCGATCACCTTCACTTCACCGCGATCCGTGAGAAACACATTGGCCGGTTTGAAATCGCAATGCACGAAGCCGCGTTCGTGCGCATAGGCCAACGCACTGCCCATGCCCACGATGATCGGCATCGCCTTGATATAGGGCAGCCCCGTGAACTCGGGCGCGCGCAACACACGATTGAGAGACTTGCCCTGCAGATACTCCATGGTAAGGAAAACAGTCGGACCATCGCGATCGAAGTCGTAGACGGTGACGATGTTCCGGTGCGCCAGTTGCTGCGCCTTGCGCGCTTCACGCTGCAACGCAATCAGCGATTTGGGATGCCCGCTGAACTGCAGGTTCAGCACCTTGATCGCAATGTAGGGCTTGCGATCCGACGCTTCGAGCTTGCGCAGGTCCAACGCCTTGTAGACCGTGCCCATGCCGCCCACGCCCAGGCACTCTTCCAATACGAAGCGACCATTGAGCGTGTCGCCCACACCCTTGGTGGGACCCGATGGAATCTGGCCGCCGGTGAAGTGGCCGCTTTGACTTCCCGTATTGCTGCCCGTCTGATAGGGATGTCCCGTGGCCGGCGCGCTGCGATCCGCATGATCCGGTTCGATGCGTGTCTCTTCGCCTGCACTGCCAGCATGCATGTCCTGGACACGGTCGACGGGATCGAACTGCGTGGCCACATGGGAGTCGATGCGGTGCATCACTTCGGCATAGACCGCCGGAGGCAGGGGAAAGCGCGTGTGCTCCTCAGTGAGCACGCGGGCAAACTGGGTGGAGTCGGTTTGATCGTCCTTGAGGGCCAGATCTACCGATGCAAGGAAGTCGTCGCGCGAGAGGCTGCCGCGCTGAAAGTTCCTGATGAGTTCGGTCAGGCTGGGCATCCGATGCATCCCGACGAGTGGTTGCCGACTGGGTTGCTGACTACTTGCCGACTATATTGCGGCCTCGCGCATGCCGCGAATCCGTCGCATCACGGCACAGGGCCTTCGATGGATACTAGTGCGCACTCCGGCCATTCGCAATGCCGCACTGATGCGCGGCGCCCACAGCCGTCGCTGGCGCGCCAACACCCAACACCTTTCTGTTGGCGCGCGGCCATCACACTCCCCCTCCCCGCCACGCTCGCACAGTGATGCCAGCGCGCGTGCATCGCCCGCAAAGCCTTGTGCCACAACCCTTTCGAAAATTTATTCGCGCAGGTGGCACGCGCTGGCACGCTCCCTGCGATATCTGGTCCGAGCGCGACACCAACCCGATGCTCATCACACCGAAGCCTCACCTACCTGTTTCTGGAGACCATCATGACCAAGCTGACCATCAAGGACCTGTCCTCGACCGAAACCCTCGACGCCCGCGCACTGCATGCCGTACGCGGTGGCTTTGCCTTCGCCCCCATCACCACTGTCTACAGCCCGTTCAAGCTGTCCTTCGACAAGGACGTGAAGATTAACCAGTCGAACCAGCAAATGCAGGACGTGACGAGCTACTTCGGCAACGGCTCGGCGTTCCAGGCCAACATGCACAACAACGTGACGACGAACCAGCACGCCGAGAACAACGTCTACGGCGCCGTCTGATCCGGCATCGCACGCACTCGCACCCCACGCAATTCGCACACCACATCGCACCTGAGTATTTGGAGACTGCCATGAGCACCCTGACCATCCTCGACCTGTCCAGCACCGCCACCCTCGACACCACCGGCATGAAGTCCGTACGCGGCGGCCTCGGTTTCGCCCCGTGGACCAGCGTCTACGCCCCCGTGAAGCTGTCGTTCGACTCCAGCCTGAAGATCGACCAGCAGAACCAGCAGATGCAGAGCGTGAACAACGCCTTCGCCAACGGCTCGGCGTTCCAGGAACATATGCGCAACACGGTGGACACGAACCAGAACGCCACCAACAACGTCTGGCGCTAAGACATCGTCATCGACACGCACCGGCGCGCGGCAGCCCCGCGCGCCACCGCAACACGCACCTGAAGGAGTTCACCATGTCATCGATCATCGTCCGCGACCTTGCCGCCAGCAAGGAACTCGATCGCAAGTCGCTTACCGCCATCCGTGGCGGCAACAGCTGGCTCAGCCAGGCCGGCAACATGGGTCCGCTGGCCAACGTCAATATCAACATCAACCAGAACGTTCAGCAGTTGCAGCAGGTGAACGTCGCCGCGTTCAACAACAACAAGATCGTCGGCGTGGACCTGGGCAACATCGCGCTGAACGTGAAGCCCTCGCAATGGGGCGGCAACTGGGCTGCAGTCTGAGCCCGGCCAGCGTGCCGCAGTGGTGCCACGCATTGCGGGCACCACTGCGGCCACTGCACTTGCCTATACTGAATCGGGCCCGCGCCTGCCCTGGCGCCGCCCGACCGGCGCCGTTCCGGCCGGCCGAGGCAAGGTCCGCAAGCTGGAGAACGCCATGGCAGTCATCGTCATCAAGGATTTGTCGGAAAACATGGACCTCGACCGCGAGGCCATGACCGCCATCATCGGCGGCGCCCGATTGGCCGGCAGCTATCGCTGGCAATCGCATCGACGACCATCGCTGACGCGATTGATCCAGTATCCGCAGGGTTTTCCGGGCACGCCGCAGGATGCAGGGGAGGAACGGGAGACCGGGACGCCGCGCAAGTGAAGTGAGTGCGCGAAAGATCCCCGGCACGATAAAGAAACAAGCGAAAAAGCGAGGGAGAAAAGAAAAGCCCGCCAAGCAATTGGCGGGCTTTGGTTGCGGACGGGCCCGGACCTCCTGGGTCTGCGTCACCGGCGATTCCGGTCATTCCTGTGCCAGGCATGTTTCCCATGGATTCCGCCCATGACGCGGACGCCCATCCGGACCACCCGGACAGTCGGAGGAAACGTGGCGATGGCATCAATGACCGCAATGCCCGAGCCGAGCGGCAAGCCAACCTTGCCAAAGGCAGGATCATCGGGACGTGAATCCGTCCGCCCCATTGCGGGCGTGGCCCGCGCACTGGAGTATAGGCAGCGGTCTCCGACATTCAAGCGACGCGGGCTGCGCTTGAATCGCACAATTCACATGCCTGCTTACGTTTGATTACGATTGCGCACGTGTTTGACCATTTCGCGGTGCAGCAAAAAAATAAGTGTTCTGCTATACTTCGCGCCGTGAGTTTCGCACTGTGAGTTCCGCACCACGCCCGGCATCATCAGCCCATGGCGTATCCGCTGCCCTCCCAATATCTGCTCCCTGCCTCTGTCATCACACGAAGTTCAGACAGGTGCCTGGCCAGAACGCACCGCTCACCTGACGTCGCCTCGTCTCCGATCCTGATGAACAGCCTGTAGTCCATTGCGCTGTTTGCCTGCCAGGGATAATCGACCGGTTGAATATGAATCAGCCAGTTGCCCACCCTGCCTGCCGCCGTGTTGCCAGCTGAGTCTGTCGAACGGCCTACCGATTGGCGCCGAAGCCTTTTTTAAGACTTTGCACTTGCGCCCACCCTCGAGCATCACATTTGCCCCGGGGTGCCATGCATATTTAATACGTACGTACGACATGACCCAGCACGAAGATTTCCGTGCGGAGCAACCTTTTGCCTCCGCCACCGACGCATCCGCTACGCCCGCCGCTGCCGTGAGCCCGCTCGACAAGCTCGACGCCCTGCTCAACACCGACGCAGCCCGGATCGTAGCCGCCGATGTGCCGGAAAGCGGCTTCGCCAAACTCGGCCTCGACGCCGCCATCCTGCGCGCCCTGGCTGAAGCCAACTACAACGACCCGACGCCTGTTCAGGCACAGGCCATTCCCGCATTCCTGGCCGGCAAGGACCTGCTGGTTTCGAGCCAGACCGGCTCGGGCAAGACTGCCGCGTTCATGCTGCCCGCTATCCAGCGCATCAGCGAGAAGCCGCTCACGAATCGCCCGACCGAACCCGCCAAGCGCATGAAGGGCAAGCGTCCCCGTCCGTCGCCCGCGCAGCCGTCGCTGCTGGTGCTGACGCCGACACGCGAACTGGCCCTGCAGGTAACGGAAGCCGCCGCCAAGTACGGCCGCCATCTGCGCCGCATCGTGTGCGCCAGCATCCTGGGCGGCATGCCCTACCCGAAGCAGTTGGCCATGCTCTCGCGCATGCCGGACATCCTCGTGGCCACGCCGGGCCGCCTGCTCGACCATATCGAAGCCGGCCGCATCGACCTGTCCGCGCTGGACATGCTGGTGTTCGACGAAGCCGACCGCATGCTGGACATGGGTTTTGCCGATGACATCGACGCCATCGTGGCCGCCACGCCGGCTTCGCGCCAGACGCTGATGTTCTCGGCCACGCTGGACGCACGTATCGCACAACTGGCCTCGCGCCAGCTGAAGGATCCGCAACGCATCGAGATCGCTGCCGCACGCGCCGACCAGAGCCACATCGAACAGCGCCTGCACTTCACCGACGACATGTCGCACAAGGAACGCCTGCTCGACCATCTGCTGCGCGACGCATCGCTGAAGCAAGCCATCGTGTTCACGGCTACCAAGCGCGATGCCGATTCGCTGGCCGAGCGCCTGTCGGATACCGGTTTCTCGGCTGGTGCCCTGCACGGCGACATGACCCAGGGCGCGCGTAACCGCACGCTGACGGCCCTGCGCCGTGGCAACCTGCGCGTGCTCGTGGCCACCGACGTGGCCGCACGTGGTATCGACGTGCCCGACATCACCCACGTGGTGAACTTCGACTTGCCCAAGCAAGCGGAAGACTACGTGCACCGTATCGGCCGTACCGGTCGTGCCGGTCGCTCGGGCGTGGCAATCAACCTCGTGAACCACAACGACATGTTCCAGTGGAAGCGTATCGAGCGCTTCACGAACAACCGCGTTGACGCCTCCGTGATCGAAGGTCACGAACCGCGTCGCACGCCGAAGCCCCGTTCGAACTTCGGCGGCAAGCCGGGCGGCCGTGACGGCTACCGCGGCAATGGCGGTGGCAGCGGTGGTGGCTATCGTGGCAACAGCAACGGCGGCGGCTATCGTGGCAACTCCGGCAGCGGCGAGCGTAGCTTCGGCGACCGCAAGTTCGGCGGCGAAAGCCGTGGCTTCGGCGACCGTGGCGGCGAGCAACGCAGCTTCGGCGGCGGCGAAAACCGTGGTTTCGGTGATCGCGGCGAACAACGCGGCTTCGGCGACCGTGGCAACACGGGCGGCTATCGCGGCCAAGGCCAAGGTCAAGGCCAGCAACGCGGCTTCGGTGGCGGTGAGCGCAGCTTCGGCGGCGAACGCAGCTTTGGTGGCGGCGAGCGCAACTTCAACCGCGATGGCGCCAATGCCAACCGCAGCTTCGGCAACCGCGAAGGCGGCCAGCGCGACGGCAACCGCGGCTTCGGCGGCGAACAGCGCAGCTTTGGCGACCGCAGCTTCGGCGACCGCAACAACGATCGCGGCGGCTTCGGCGGCCAACGCAACGGCAACAGCCGTTCGCGCTACGAGCGTTGATTCTCAGAAATGAGAAATGAAAAAGGCACCTTCGGGTGCCTTTTTTGTTGGTGCTCCTGCGTTTCACCTGCCCAGTGTTTGCTCCCCTCTCCCGCATAGCGGGAGAGGGGAGCAAGACAACGGAGAGATTTACTCAAACCCCACAACTCCGAAACCCCACAAACGACACATCGTCCTCCGGCAACAACGCTGTCCGCGCCCGCACATGCCGTGCGCGTGCCGGGCTCGCGAACGATACGCCGCGTACGGATTGATGCGTGCCGAAGCGGCCGATGATTTCGCCGTCGGTCGGCTCTGCGACAAACCCGATGTACGGCTCGTACGGCGTGGCCGTCCATTCGCGCAGCGCGCCCCACTGCAGGCCGCGGTTCTGCGTGGCCGCCAGTTCCCATTCCACTTCCTGCGGCAAGCGGCGACCTGCCCAGACACACCAGGCCTGCGCCTCGAACAGCGAGACATGGCGCACCGGCTCGTCGGGATTCAACGTGCGCTCGGTGCCGAAGCGCGATGCCACCCAACTACGGCTGACCGCATGGCGTCCCCAGTAGCGCGGTGCCGAGCGCTCCTGCGTCATCAACCATTGCCGGCCCGCAACCGACCAATAAGACGGATGCTCATAGCCGCGATCCTCGACGAACTCCAGGAACTGGGCGTTGGTCACCAGCGAGGCATCCATCTCGAAGGCCGGGACGTAAATTTTCTGCGGCGGCAATTCGTCGGGCCAGGCAAACCCATCGGCCTCGGCCCAGCCCTGCGTGAAATTGCCGCCTGGGAAATGCAGCGTACCGCCCGACGACTGCGATATCGACGGACCCACGGCGGCGGGCTCCACGGGCGCCATGCCCAGCGCCTGCAGCAGCGTCGCCACGGTCTCGCCTTGCGCGTCCTCATGGCAGAGTGCGCGACGGAACGGGTACAGCGTCGCGTCCTCATCATCGGGCAACAGCGCGATACGGCGCAGCAGGCCGTCGAGCACCTGCGTGGCATATTGCTTCACGCGGCTCACATCGGGCAGCACGATTTCCCAGCGCTCGTCAGGGCCGATCCGGTCTGGATCGAACCATTCATCGGCGCCATCGAGCAACGACGGCTCGCTGGCTACCGGCAGGCGGATGCCGCCCTGCTCCAGATGACGCACGCCGCGCAGGCACCACCATTCGGCGTGCCAGGCGATATGACCCAGGGTCCACAGCGGCGGGTTGCAATCGTACTGGCGCGGCACATCCCAGCCCTTGCGGGTCTGGCCAAAGGCACCGAGCCACGCGAGCGTGCGATTGCGTGATTCCACCAGCGCCTGCGCCAACCCTTCACGCGGCAGGCGGCGCGCGTCAGGCCATTGCGCATTGCCGCCGGTGAAATGGAGATCGGGAAGCATGGAGAATCCGCTCATCGAAATATCCGTGTCAGAGAATGAAAAAAGGGCCGGCCGGCCCGGCTGCGCGCATTATGACATCGCACGCGCACGGCTTCCGGCCGGCCCCGCTTCACCCTGCTGGCGGCGAGGCTTCCCGAACTCTCTATCCGCGCGCGTGGAACACCGCGAACCAGCCCTGGGGGTCGGTCCAGCTCACCGGATCGGTGAAGCCAGCCGCTTCAAGCAGGATCGCGAAATCCTCCACCCGATACTTGTGCGAATCTTCCGTGTGGATACGTTCCCCGGCCGCGAATTGGCGCTCGCCCTCCGGCCATCGCACCGTCACGGGCCGCACGCACTCCAGATGCATCTGGATGCGCGACGACTGCGTATCGAAGGTAGCGGCGTGCCGCCAGTCCTCCAGAGCAAAGTCGCTGCCGACGATGCGGTTCACGTTGCGCAATACGTTCCGGTTGAACGCGGCAGTCACGCCGAGCGCGTCGTCATAGGCCGCCTCCAGCGTGCTCGCATCCTTGAACAGATCCACACCAATCAGCACGCCGTCACCGGGACTGGCTGCCGCGCGCAGACGCTGCAGCAACGCCAATGCGTCGATCGGGCTGAAATTTCCGATGCTGGACCCTGGATAAAAGAACAGCCGACGCCCCCGCCGCACGTTCCTCGGCAGGTCCAGCGGCCCGCAGAGGTCCGCGCCCAGCCCCAACATCGGGATCTGCGGATGCTGTTGCTGCAGGCCCGACAGCGTGCCGCGCAGGAAATCGACGGATATATCGACAGCCACGTACTGCGCCGGCTGCAGGCTCGGAAACAACCGCGCCGCCTTCTCGCAGTTGCCAGCGCCGAGATCGATCAGTACGCAGCCACTGCCCGCCCGCGCCGCAATGGCCGGCGCCATATTGTTGAAGATCGATGCCTCGGTGCGCGTGGGGTAATACTCGGGCAGGTCGGTGATGGCCTCGAACAACCGCGAGCCCAACACATCGTAGAAGAACTTAGGGCTGATTCGGGCCTGGGCTTCAATCAAGCCGCGCAGGATCTCCGCACGCAACGCACCGCTATCCTCACGGTATTGCTGCACGAATTCCGGCTGGGGGGCGGCGCCTGCTCGAGCGTGGCCATTGCCAATGACGATGCCCGGTTCGGGCGCTAGCGTCGGCGTGGCGTGATTGTGGTGATTGGCTGAACCGTTGTTGTGGGAGTGGGAGCGGGAACTTGACTGGCTGGGGGGCTGACTGGGTGTCGTAACGGCCGGCATGACTTGTCCTTGTTGTCGATGGGCACTACGTGGCATCCCTCTAAGGCACCGCCTGTGCAAGGCACGGCGGTTGGCCGGGGATGCGCGCCTGTCCTGTCCGACGCACTTCTGCCTGGCCAATCCAAACAGGATAGGTGCATAAGCTTATACACCCACAATACGTTGCATCACTTTACAAGTCTGTCGGGCGATCTCCGTCAGACGCCACGACGGACAATGTCCGATTCTGAATACATACAAACCCCACCTCGGCAGTGCAACATTTTTCCTCGTAGTTCCCTTATAATCGCGTCCAACGTGCTCGGCGGAGTATCTGACGGGCACGAATCCCTTCCAGAAAGGGAAGTTAAAGGGGAGTAGCTTGGGGGCATCTTTGCCCTTAGCACAATCGTCATTCCGAGACGCGACCCGTCTCCGGTTGTGCTGACTCTGACGCGCATTCCGCGGCAGCCAGTCGAGCAAGACCTTTGCACACCTGGTTTCTATGGTTTGCAAAGGCAGCCCCATCGGACTTCCTGCGCTCGCCCCAGATCCCGGATGTGAAATAAAAGACCTTGCTGGCCGCCTGGCCCGCAGCTGTTTCGCACATTGAGGAGCGTACATGGAGTGGTTCACTGATCTGTTCACGATGCAGTTCCTGACGGCACTGCTGTCTATTGTCGTCATCGACCTGGTTCTTGCCGGCGACAACGCCATCGTGATCGCCCTGGCGGCACGTAATCTGCCGCCCCACCTGCAGAAGAAAGCCATTGTCTGGGGCACCGTCGGTGCCGTGGTCGTCCGTTCGGCGATGACCATCGGCGTGGTCTGGCTGCTCAAGATCCCCGGCCTGCTCCTGGTCGGTGGCCTGGCGCTGGTCTGGATTGCCTACAAGCTGCTGGCCGCCGAGGAAGATGGCGACGAGCATGGCGCGGGCGCTGCCACGCTGGTTGGTGCGATGAAAACCATCATCATCGCCGACGCCGTGATGGGCGTGGACAACGTGCTGGCCGTGGCCGGCGCTGCCCATGGCAGCTTCCTGCTGGTAGTGCTGGGCCTGTTGATCAGCATTCCGATCGTGGTCTGGGGTTCGAGCCTGGTGCTCAAGCTGATGTCGCGCTATCCGTCGATCATCTACATCGGCGCCGGCGTGCTGGCCTTCACGGCCGTGAAGATGATCTTGGGCGAACCGATCACGAAGGCGTTCTTCGAGTCGCAGCCCGTGATCAAGTGGGGCCTGTACGTGGTTCTGGTGGGTGGCGTGCTTGGCGCCGGCTACCTGACGCAGAAGCGTCGCGGCTCGCGCGAGACCACCGAAAAGCCGGTGGAAAGCCACTGAACTGGCTGACCTGAGTTGAAGCTGGCCGCCTCCGGGCGGCCAGCTTCGTTAACGGTGCCGATAGGCTAAAATCCCCACCTTGCGGTTAAAACGCCGACATCACATTCCCTTCCCACGCGCCGATGAAACAGTACCTCGACTTCATGCGCCATGTGTTCGAGCATGGCACCGAAAAGTCCGACCGCACCGGCACCGGCACGCGCTCGGTGTTCGGCTACCAGATGCGCTTCGATCTAAGCGTTGGCTTTCCGGTGGTCACGACCAAGAAGCTGCACCTGAAGTCGATCATTCACGAGCTGCTGTGGTTCCTGCAGGGCTCCACCAACATCCAGTACCTCAAGGACAACGGCGTCACGATCTGGGACGAGTGGGCCGATGCCAACGGCAACCTCGGCCCGATCTACGGTTACCAGTGGCGCGCATGGCCCACGCCAGACGGCCGTCATATCGATCAGATCACCGAGGTCGTGCAGCAGATCAAGAACAACCCCGATTCGCGCCGCCTGATTGTGTCGGCGTGGAACGTGGGCGAGATTCCGCAGATGAAGCTGCCGCCCTGCCACGCGTTCTTCCAGTTCTACGTGGCAGACGGCAAGCTGAGCTGCCAGCTGTACCAGCGCAGCGCCGATATCTTCCTCGGCGTGCCGTTCAACATCGCCAGCTACGCGCTGCTGACGCACATGATTGCCCAGCAATGCGACCTCGCTGTGGGCGACTTCGTCTGGACCGGCGGTGATTGCCATATCTACAGCAACCACTTCGAGCAGGTGCAGACGCAACTCTCGCGCGAGCCGTTGAAGCTGCCGACGCTGAACATCAAGCGCAAGCCCGACAGCATCTTCGACTACCGCTACGACGACTTCGAACTGGTCGGCTACGAATCGCACCCCGCGATCAAGGCGCCGGTGGCCGTATGACGTTGCTGACCCTGATCGTCGCGCGCGCGCGCAACGGCGTGATCGGCCGCGACAACACGCTGCCCTGGCGCCTGCCCGAAGACCTGCAGCACTTCAAGCGCACCACGTTGGGCGCACCCATCATCATGGGCCGCAAGACTTGGGATTCGATCGGCCGCCCGCTGCCGGGCCGCCGCAATATCGTGGTCAGCCGCAACCGGGACCTGAAGCTCGAAGGTGCCGAGGTGGTGAGTTCGCTCGAAGATGCCCAGCGGCTTTGCGTGGGCGTGGAGCAGGTATTCCTGATCGGCGGCGCACAGCTTTACGCTGAGGCGCTACCGTCAGCGGACCGCCTGATCGTCACCGAGATCGATGCCGACGTGGAAGGGGATGCGCACTTCCCGGCAGTGGATCGTTCGACATGGCTGGAGACAGCCCGCGAAACGCACCATTCGGAGGCGAATGGTTTTGAGTATGCGTTCGTGGTGTATGAGAGGCCGGCCTCGGGGGAGGAGTAATATCCCGACGGTGATTAGCGTCGCCCTCCATACCTACGGTGTTGCCTCTACTCAGCAACAGCGTCTTTGTCGGGCGCTAGTTGCAGAAATCCCAGCATCTTGTCTGGCCAATTTTCAACGACGTATAAGCGACCAAGATCCTTGTCGAACCCAACTACAAAAGGGTCGTTGCTCAACCTGATCCAGCTAGCGCCTTGATCCGTCGAATACAGCCATACACGATACGAGGAAATCTCTGCATCCGACCAAGGAAATATCCAGCGGGAAACTCTGTGAGTATCCTCAAGCTGGATGACCCAAACGTTCTCCGTGAAATGCGCTTTATCCACACGAAGATAGGAACTCATCGGCTTCCAGAAAAGCGTCGGCAAATCGACCGTCTTTTCCCATCTGTCTGATATCGGATTGAAAGTGCCGATCCATTGATCGCCGCCCATCCTGACGACACCCCGCAGCACCCCTTTAGCATCCTTCTCTACAAATTTTACATAGACACCGGGGTAGTGATACTGCGTGCTAACGGTCCAACCATTTGTCGTTTCGCGAAACGATATCCGCTGGGTGACGAGTCCGCTTGGGATGCGGTTATCTTTATCGAAATATTTTCCAGACACCCATAAATCGACACTTTTGCCCTCGTTCACGACCAGCATCCTAGTCGTATCCCCGCTCGAAAAACCAAGATCCGCCTCGGGTGCAATCTGTTTAAGAATGGCCGCTTCTGCCGCCTCGACCTCTTCGACTACCCGCCAAGTCCGCCCCTGATCCATCGAATGGCTCATGGCAGGATGCTTAAAAAAATTAGTATCTCGATAGGCCCACGCGTTGGTCAAATCGGAAAAGGCAACTTCCACACTTGAGGCGGACGAAACTGATTCTTCTCCCCATGCGGCCGAATGATAGGACCAATGATCTCCCTTGTCATCGGACCGAAAGACGGCGTAGCTGAGTCGCTCACCTCCTCCTTCATTTAATCGAATATCGATATTCGTACGGGCATAGATTGCGCCATCGGGCGTTGCGGTCATGCAAACATTCTCAGGACTAGTGGCAACCAATTTCACATATCCAAGTGCATCTACTCTCCAAACCAGGAACCTTCGATCATCATCCTTCCTACTCGAGAAGCGTGCATTGAACTTTCGACGTGCTTCACGCGATTTTTCATGGACATCCACAAGCGTTTCGAGTTGTGTCGCGTCAGGTTGTGTAACATCAGGATTATCGTGATTTGCCACGCCCTTCAAAACAAAGTACTTGGTTTCGCCTATTTTAGTGAGTGAACTGCAGCCAATCGCCGGATACCCCAACGCTTTGTCGTCCCATGCTCCCTTCCACACTTCGACAGGTTTCATATCCTGCGCGAACAGGTTGAACCGGACTCTTACCAATTCGAAAGGATAGGTCAATAAAACGAGAGCAAAAATGGCGAGAACAATGACATCGAAAGAAATCCTATCGGTTACTTTTTTCATATCCCCATCTCTGCAACTACATGGATATCGATAGATCGGGGAAATTCCCATTTGCTTCGTCGACTGGCACTAGCGGCAAAAATCCCAGCATCTTGTCTGGCCAATTTTCGACGACGTATAAGCGGCCAAGATCCCTGTCGAAGCCGATCAAGGAAGAGCCAATGTTCAACTTGGTCCAGCTAGCGCCTTGATCCGTCGAGTACAGCCATCGATATTTCGAGGAGATTTCTGCTTCCGACCAGGGAAATATCCAGCGGGAAACTCTGTGAGTATCCTCAAGCTGGATGACCCAAACGTTTTCCGTGAAATACGCTTTATTCACCCGAAGATAGGAACTCATCGGCTTCCAGAAAAGCGTCGGCAAATCGGCCGTCTTTTCCCACCTGTCTGATATCGGATTGAAAGTGCCGATCCATTGATCGCTGCCCATACTGACGATACCCCGCAGTACCCCTTTTTCGTCCTTCTCTATAAATTTGACATAGACACCCGGGTAATGATGCTGCGTGCTAACGGCCCAACCATTTGTCGTTTCGCGAAGCGATATCCGCTGCGTGACGAGCCCGTGTGGAATTCGGTTATCTTTCTCGTAATATTCGCCAGACACCCATAAATCGACAGATTTGTCCTCGTTCACGAATAGCGTTCTTAGCATCTCCCTGTTAAAGAAAGCAAGATTTGCTTCCGGTGCGATCTGCTTAAGCACGGCCGCTTCCGCCGCATTGATCTCTTCGACTACCCGCCAAGTCCGACCCTGATCCATTGAATGGCTCATGGCAGGCCCGCTGCTGTCAAACTCATTGTGATAGGCCCACACATTGGTGGAATCTGAGAAGACGACATCTACACCCCAGACGACCCCGATTGACGGACCACCCCAATCCGCCGAGTGATAGGACCACGTATTCCCCCTATCATCAGACCGAAAGACCGCGTCGCTAAGTCGCTCATGCCCTCCTTCACCGGATTGGACAGCAATCCCAGTGCGCGCATAGATTGCGCCATCAGGTGTTGTGGTCATGCAAACCTCCGCTGGGCTAGTGGCGACCAGACTAACCTTTCCGGGTGTATCTATTCTCCAAACCAAATATTTGCGCGCTCTGCCATCATAATCGTAAAAAGGTGTGTCGAAAACCCGACTACCCTGGTTTAAATCTTCATGAATATCAACAAGTGACTGGAGCTGTATCACGTGAGGATCTACATGATCCGTCAAATCCGCCAAAACAATAAACATCGCATTGCCTATCCTCGAGACCGAACTGCATCCGGCGTATGGATATCCTAACGAGCTTTCTTCCCATGCTCCCTTCCACACTTCGACAGGTTTCATATCCTGCGCGAACAGGTTGAATCGGACTCTTACCAATTCGAAAGGATAGGTCAATAAAATTAGAGCAAAAATGGCGGGAACAATGACATCGAAAGAAATCCTATCGGTTACTTTTTTCATACCCCCATCTCTGCAACTACATGGATTTCGACAGATCGGGTAAATTCCCTTTTGCTTCGTCGACTGGCGCTAGTTGCAGAAATCCCAGCATCTTGTCTGGCCAATTTTCAACGACGTATAAGCGACCAAGATCCTTGTCGAACCCAACTACAAAAGGGTCGTTGCTCAGCCTGATCCAGCTAGCACCTTGATCCGTCGAATACAGCCATACACGATACGAGGAAATCTCTGCATCCGACCAAGGAAATATCCAGCGGGAAACTCTGTGAGTATCCTCAGGCTGGATGACCCAAACGTTTTCCGTGAAATACGCTTTATCCACCCGAAGAAAGGAACTCATCGGCTTCCAGAAAAGCGTCGGCAAATCAACCGTCTTTTCCCATCTGTCTGATATCGGATTGAAAGTGCCAATCCATTGATCGCCGCCCATCCTGACCACACCCCGCAGCACCCCTTTTGCGTCCTTCTCTATAAATTTGACATAGACACCGGGGTAATGATGCTGCGCGCTAACGGCCCACCCATTTGTCGTTTCGCGAAGCGATATCCGCTGCGTGACAAGTCCATGGGGGAAGCGGTCGTCCTGATCGTGATACTTTCCGGACATCCACAAATCGATGCTCTTGTCCTCGTTCACGAATAGCGTTCTGACCATCTCCCTGTCGAAGAAAGCGAGATTTGCCTCCGGTGCGATCTGCTTAAGCACGGCCGCTTCCGCCGCATTGATCTCTTCGACTACCCGCCAAGTCCGCCCCTGATCCATCGAATGGCTCATGGCAGGCCCGCTGCTGTCAAACTTATTGTTATAGGCCCACACATTGGTCGAATCCGAGAAGACGACATCTACGCCCCAGGCAAGCCCGATTGACCGACCACCCCAATCTGCCGAGTGATAGGACCAAGTATTCCCTCCGTCATCAGACCGAAAGACCGCGTCGCGAAGTCGCTCACGTCCTCCTTCGCCTGATTGGACAGCGATCCCAGTGCGCGCATAGATTGCGCCATCAGGCGCTGTGGTCATGCAAACTTTTTCAGGGCTAGTGGCGACCAGCTTTACATTTCCAAGTGCGTCTACCCTCCAAACCAGGAACCTTCGGTCATCATCCTTGCTACTGGAGAAGCGTGCATTGAACTTCCGACGTGCTTCATGCCAGTCCTCATCAACATCCACGAGCGACTCAAGTTGTGCTGTATGAGAACCAGCATAGCCTGCTAAACCCTTCAGAACAACAAACCTTGCCCCCCCTATTCTGCTGAGCGAGCTGCACCCGGTCTCCGGATATCCCAGATTTTTGTCGTCCCATGCTCCCTTCCACACTTCGACAGGTTTCATATCCTGCGCGAACAGGTTGAACCGGACTCTTACCAATTCGAAAGGATAGGTCAATAAAACGAGAGCAAAAATGGCGGGAACAATGACATCGAAAGAAATCCTATCGGTTATTTTTTTCATATCAACGAATTTTTTATTTTTTACTTTCATATTCTTAGCTCCTCCATCACCCCTGGAAGCGCCTCAATCGAGGCATCAATGTTCCCGTGCATTCCCTCCGTGTTTTCGTTACGAAATGGACAAGAATTCAGCCAAGTCTCTAGCTTGCTTTTTGTTACTACCAAAATAATCACTGTGAGCAACGCAACCGCAACGGCAGCCGCGCCGTTCAGACGTACGAGAAAGCGGTATAATTTCGGAGGTGGCTTGAATAGCATGCCTACGGAAGCCCCCACAGAAACGCCCGCCGCTACCGAACGAGACATATAAGCAATCGCCAACGCCCTATCTTTTTCGCTCGCTGCTTTCCGTCCGTCAATCAGATCGAAGTAAATTCCGATCACCGCTCCTAACCCGAGATAGGCTGCTGCCGACATCCTGAAACTTCTTAGTTTCCTCACATGTGAATTTTCCAGCACGCTGACATTTCTCCGTTGGGAAGGCGTCGCTGCTTGGGCAGCCAGCTGCTTCAGCCCGGTTCCGAACGTTTCCTCAACCACCGTAGCTTTGAAGCTGTATGCACTACCGATCAGCATTAGAAGTTGGGCTCCTGCCTCGGTCCAACTTCGTCCATTGCGCTCGGTAGACGCTTTTCCAACGCTGGTCATTACGCCCAACAATTCGATGACTGTGAGAACAAATCCGATGCGTGACAAAGAGAGGGCGGCTGCCGTGCGTTTGCCTACGATCTCCTTGACGCGTTGCTGCAATTGTTCTTCCGACGGTGGAATATCCGCGAATGCGGCTCCAACACCCTTGGTCACTTTCTGTGCACGATCATTAAGTTCTTTTCGATGGGGTTCCAGAGCCTTCATCGCATCGCCGGCGAGGCCGCATCCCAGCGTCATTAGTTGTGTTTGCGCCACGTGCGCCATCCAGGTTGATGGCGGTCCTGCTGTGATGGTCAAAGCCGCCCGACCCGCAAGCAGGCTCAGTAGGGAGCCCATTGCGCCATGTGCCAACGGATCGCGCGCGCTCATGAGCGCTTGCATGGCATCGCCTTGTGCCAGATACGCCTTGATGCTCTTCAGGAAATTTTCAGCCTGACCAAGCGCGGCCTGTTTTTTGGCGTGGTCTGCAGCAGAAGGTGCGACCGTGACCGGACTCAACACACGGTCCACCAACGCCAATTGCCGAGATAGCAACGCCCTGAGAGCGGGATCGTTATAGCTGATCGCTGTCAGCAGTAGATTTCGGTCAGAATCATCCAGCAATGCTCCTGCCATCATCCAGCGTTTCCCTGCATCACTGCTTTCCAGACCCTGCATGGCATTTCCAACCTGGACCATGTAGCGCACGCCAAGCACGTCAGTGGGAACGCCTCGGGATGCGTACCGGCGATCATAAAGAGACAGTGCCGATTTCCTCAGCAGATCACTGTCCAGCCACGCCACGTGATCTTCGCCTGAATCCTTCAAGCGCTGCTGGTAAGGCTTGTATCCGTCTTTGCTGTGCTTTTCGTCAAATCTTGTTCGCTCGTCGCTAAAGTAAAGACTGTCGAACACCTTGCCTGCGTCTCCTCCTGGCTTGTCCAGAATAGAAGCCATGTGCCCTTCTGCCGCTCGACGAAGCTCACGCTCCCGTTCTGCTAACGGCATGGAGACCTGCCCTCCGCCAGGAAGCGGGACCATGACTTGTCCTTGCCGCACCCTGGCATCTCTTCGCGCGTTTTCCAGAGCGTGATTGAGACCAATTCTTTCCTCCTCGAGCTGCCTCCTAGCTTTTACCCTTTGCGCAACGTAGCCTTCCCGGAACTGCTTGATCATCCCGCTGGTCATCAACTTCCATTCATTGCTGATTTTTAGTTTTTCGCCAGAAGGCATGTCTACTTTTTGTTCCATCTGCAGCCAATCCAGATACGGTTGCCCCGCAGGCGCATAGGCATGCGCAAGCTCCTGCGTGATGCCAATACCGTCATGACACGCGACGATGGCGGCTCCTTTGGTGCAACGCAGCGTGGCTTCGATATTCGCAAGACGCTTTCCATGCACCTCGGCGTAGGACTGTCCGGGTTCGGGGATGATCTGCTTCAGAAAGAAGGGCGCACCCTTCGAATTGCCCAATCTTTTTCGCTCAACACGGATGTATGGCCCCCACTCCTGTTCGGTCTGATTCATCCCCATCAGACCAAACCACTGATCGTTGAGGATCTCTTGCAGCGCAGGGTTCTCCAACGCTGACCATTCGAGCACCTGGTTGCGCAATTGATCAGGGGGGCAGGTGTCTTTCTGCGATTGCTTGCCATTCATCCAACCGGCCAGGTCGAGGTGCTGCAACGATGCTGTATTGCTCTTGAGTTCTTCCAGCTTCTTGAATGGCACAGGGTCTGGATGGAACAAGTACCAGAGGTTCTTCACGCCTTTGGCATCGGGGACCATCACCAGCGAGGCATTGGCGCCGCGAATCTCCGGGTCGCACGGCTTTTTCTGGTCATCCTGCGGTTCGGCGTCAAGAATGAACTGCTGCAAGTAGCCATGGGGGTGCGCACGGTAGCCGCTCCATGTCTTGCCGCCGGCGCGCTCCACCAACACATACAGATATCCGCGACGCAGCATCCGCACCACGTACTGGGATCCCTTCAGCGAAATGCCGCCCGGCTTGGCCTGGAGCTGACCAGTGGGCGCGAACTGGTCCAGCAGCGTTCGATGGTTTGCGGTGTATGCCGTGGCATAGCGCGTAAAGAGAATCGGCAAACCTTTTCGGTCGCAGTTCTTACAGGCAGTCTGACAAACAGCCATGACAATTTACACTCCGGAAAATCTATACTCAGTTGGCGCGACGCTCCCAAACGCGTCGCCAAAGCCGATGCCAGGCTCGGCATTCATATGAGAAAGCGCCGCGATTACCGCAGCCTGCATGTCATGGCGCCGCCAGACCTCCTCCGACGAGCGAAAAATGCTGATCGCGTAATCAACGGCATCGGCATCTTTCAACTGGTGGCCGTCGGCTTCCATGAGCCAGCGCACCACGTCTGCTTCGTCTGGAACGCGATAAGCAGTTGGGCCGATTTGTGCCAGATGAAGCCAGAATCGGGAGATAGCTGGACTCAGATGTGCCAGCGCCCATTGCTGCGCGCTCAGGAAGCGGCGGGATAGCGAGACTCGATTCGCCGCAAGCTCAGTTGGCCGGACCGCTCGCACCCAATAATTCTCTGCCACGGCTGCGACCCGTTCGCCTGTGGCCCCATCGCATGGCATCGGACCATGAGGCTGCGGATAAGACCACCACTGCCGGATCGGACCGAGCCAGGCCGCTTGTTGCGCGGCTGTTAGCGCCGGCCAGAGACGTTGCATGACTCGGGGATCCTGATAGCGGAATAGCCGTGGCTCATCCGCGGGGTCAGATTGATATCCAAGTCGCAGCAGATGATCCGCCACGGCGTGGATCTCCTCTTCGCTCCAAAGCAACCCACAGATGTAGTGAGGCCGCAGTCGGTGTTTTGCCTCCGTATAGGCAGCCGCCACGATTTCCCGCAGGATGGTCACGCCGGGCGGACTCGCCAGGGCGACGAGTTGGGGGGCGAGCGCAGAATTCCTAGCAAAGTACGGATCTGGCACCGGATACATGCGATGAATACTTGCTGATTCCGTCAGCGCATCCGCAAGCGGGTTGTCTTGCGCCTGGTCGAGCAACAGATAAATGAACAATCCCCTGGCACTGCCGTCGACGATGGCTGTCACGTCATCGATTAACGGCAGCAATCTCTGCTGGTCTGTTGCGTCAAGACTTTTCCACTGATGCATGCTCGCCCCTCAGCGTGATAGTGAACCCGCGCCGATGCTCATCGCGTCGGAGACCTCTGAGGCGCAAGAGGTAAAGCCAGGCATGGGATAAAACTCGGTTTTTGCGCCGGGCAGCGTGGGCACTGCCGAAAAAGCCTTCCAGTTCCCGGGGGTGCCTTGTTCGATGCCGTTACGGTGAATGCGGATATAACTGCCGCCGCCATTCAGTAGAATTTCTTTTTTGGCAGCAACCTCGATCAGATCAGTGAAGCTGACTAGTTTGAGTACCTTCTGGGCGATGATCTCGATATCGTCGGATTGAGCCTGTATCTCGACCTTGCCTTTAGCTGCAAAGAACCGCATCCCGAGCTTCTGAACGAAGAGCACGGCGCGCTCGGCGAAGCTGCCGAAGATTCCGCCGCCGGTCGCAAACGACACGTGGGCACCAGTACTGATAGCGGTATGCTGCCCGCTATGCAAATGTGTGGATTCCGCTGTCGTTGCCGCAATTGCCGCCGGACCGGCCGCAACAAGGTGCGGCTCACTGAGTTCCCCGAGTTCGCCATTCCCTCGGATACCATCGATTTGCGCCTTTAGCAGCTTCGCCACGCCTGATTGCTCGCTGTCCTGCGCTCGCTGGCAGTCGGCACTTTCTCCCAATATGGCTTGGACATCCCGACCGTTCGCGAGCCGTTGGACCACCTCACCCATATCCTTGTGGTGGCCCTGCGCTTCGTGGCGTAGCTCAGTGGAGACAAGCATGCCTTTTGCGGAACGGATGGCGCCGTGTCCATCGGTGCGCAACTCGAACCCTTCGCCACGCTTTTCCTTGCGGCCCTCGGCATCGTGTACCCGGGTGATATAGCCCAGGCTCAGCAGCGAAGTCTGGTGATCACTCCCGATCTGGGTCTGGATCTGGCCCTGGGTGTCATCCTGCAAGAAGGTGTTGTGGCGCTCTCCAAACAGCTCCTTGCTGCGGATACCCGACAGCGCGTGTTGGCTCGGCAACAACCATTGCGGCATGTTGACGCGATTGGGTATTCGGCCTGTGACGATGGGGCAATCCGGATCGCCATTCAAAAAATCGACGATGACTTCCTGACCGATGCGCGGGATGTGGCTTGCCCCAAACTGATCACCCTGCCAAGTCTGCGAGACACGCACCCAACATGAGCTATTTTCGTCGCTGCGTCCTATCCGGTCCCAGTGAAGCTGAATTCGGATTCGCCCGAACTCGTCAAGCCATGCTTCCTGGTCTCGCGGCCCAACGACGGTGGCAGTTTGCGGCCCGGAGGTTCTAGGCTTTTTCAGAAGCCGCGCCGGGCGGAAAATCACAGTCGCTGGCTGAACCTCGAATCCCACTTCGCATTGCCAATGCTGGTCCTGCCCGGCTTCCTCGGCCACTTCTTCGAGTTGTAACCGAGTGGCATAGATCAGGTATTCGACGTTGGCCTGCTTCCGGGGATGGTGCGTTAGCGCGAAAATGCATCCCGCCGCCAAGCCTCGCAGATTGCCCTTTCCGCTGGCACGACTGCCGACCTGGCGCAATTCTTCCATGCGGATACGAGAGAGCATATCGCCCTCCTTCCATGGATCATTGCCCGTCACAGGTTGGGCGTGATCCCCTGGCCATTCATGAATCTGGCCGTCAGCATGTGCAGTTTCACGCGGATCACGCGTGCCGACGCCGAGTTCCGCACGTGGCTTGTTGAAATCGAAGTCGTTGGACGTCCATGCGCCGGACACCAGCCTGTCGGTGACCGCGAACTCTTGGATATGCTCCTCATCAATGCGGGCTGCGGAACCATGCCACCGCACAGAGTGGTATGCCGGGCTCCGGGATCTGCGGAACGCGCCGTTGCCGTCAGTCAGCACCAGCCGGTGCTTTTCCTCTGAATGCTCGAAGAAGAACGCGATTCCCCACTCCTCAGTCAGGCGCTGAAAGAACGCGTAGTCCGTCTCGCCGTATTGCACCTGATACTCCCGCTTTGGGTAGCGTCTCACGTCGAGCCGCATCTCGACCGGAAAGTGATAGTCGGCAAGCAGTTCATGCAGAATCTCGACCACGGTCTTTTGCTGGAATATCTTCAAGTCCGAAGTCTTCGTGGCAAGGTACAACCACGGTCGCAGCGTGAGCGTGTAGGCAAGCGATCTGCCATCGTTGACCGGTCCTTCCACCTTCGTGACAAGGCCACTGATCTCTCGCTTGCCTGCACCGGCCCTGCCCACTAACCCGCTGCCCTTGCCGTCCAGCTCGAGGGCAATGGTCAACTCGCGTCCCTGCAGCGCCGGCATGTCGAGATTGGCCGCCGGGCCAAACGCGGTGTTCAGACTGTCCGGGGTCTTGAGCGTGACACGGTATTCGAACAATTCGCAGAGGTTCTCCTGGCCCTCGACACGCACGACGGTCAGCGCGGAACGTCCCAGCAGTTCTGGCAGTCCCTCCCCCGTGAGCGTGACCGTACGGTCAGCGGTCCCGTGCCGATTGAACGAGGCACCCATCATCTCTCCTTCCCTATGCATTCACTGCGAATATCAAAAGACGCTGCGCGCAAATATCAGGCGCAATCTTCGATTTCGCAACGACCTGAAGCAAAGGAATGCCAGATTGAGATGAATGAAATCATTCGTCGCTTAATTTTCACAAAATATGCGACTCGTCTATAAGAATTTCCTAAAAGTGATCTGAATATTAATTACTTCTAATTTCCATATAATTGAAATTGAAGCGCAGTCGATTTAAGGTTTCTACGACGTGATCGGAGATCTCAGAATGTTAAGACGCTGGATTCATTGCTCTCGGTACGCAACAAAGTGGTCAGCCGCAACCGGGACCTGAAGCTCGAAGGTGCCGAGGTGGTGGGTTCGCTCGAGGATGCCCAGCGGCTTTGCGTGGGCGTGGAGCAGGTATTCCTGATCGGCGGCGCGCAGCTTTACGCCGAGGCGCTACCGTCAGCGGACCGCCTGATCGTCACCGAGATCGATGCCGACGTGGAAGGGGATGCGCACTTCCCGGCAGTGGATCGTTCGACATGGCTGGAGACAGCCCGCGAAACGCACCATTCGGAGTCGAATGGGTTTGAATATGCGTTCGTGGTGTATGAGAGGCCGGCTTCGGGGGAGGAGTAAGTCTCCCCGCTTGGGCTATGCGCCCCTCTCCCGCCTTGCGGGAGAGGGGCGCAACCATCAGGGGGCGAAAGCGCTACGCCTCAATTGCCCCCGGCAATCGTCATCTGTTCGATCAGAATCGACCCAGTTTCCTTGGTCCCGCGCACCAGCGCATCGGAACCGATACCGACGATCTGCTTGAACATCTCGACCATGTTTCCGGCAATCGTGATTTCTTCCACCGGATACTGGATCACGCCGTTCTCGACCCAGTAGCCCGACGCGCCACGCGAATAATCGCCGGTGACATAGTTCACGCCCTGCCCCATCAGCTCGGTCACCAGCAGGCCAGTGCCCATCTTGCGCAGCATGCCCGCGAAGTCATCGGCAGGCTGGGTCAGCGAGCTGGTCAGCGTCAGGTTGTGCGAGCCGCCAGCGTTGCCAGTGGTCTTCATGCCCAGCTTGCGCGCCGAATAGGTCGACAGGAAATAGCCTTCCACCACGCCGTCGCGCACCACATCGCGCTCATGTACACGCACGCCCTCCTCGTCGAACGGTGCACTGCCCATCGCGCCCGGCAGATGCGGATTCTCGTGGATCTGGATATGCGAGCCAAAGACTTGCTTGCCAAGCGAATCGTGCAGGAACGTGGACTTGCGATACAGCGCGCCGCCCGATACCGCCTGGACGAAAGCGCCCAGCAGGCCAGCGGCCAGCGGCGCCTCGAACAGCACCGGACACTTGCGCGTGGACAGCTTGCGCGCGTTCAGGCGGGCCAGCGCGCGCTCGGCGGCATAGCGGCCAATGGCTTCTGGCTCGGCAAGCGCCTCGGGGGCACGCTTCGACGAGTACCAGTCGTCACGCTGCATGCCACCGCCAGAGCCGGCGATCGGCGCGGCCGACACAAAATGGCGCGAATAAGGGTAGCCGCCCACGAAACCACGTGACGTGGCCAGCACGAATTGGGAATGCTGGGCCGATACGCTCGCGCCATCGCTATTCTTGATCTTCGGGGATACGGCAAACGAAGCGGCCTCGGCACGTCGCGCGATGTCGATGGCGCCAGCGGCATCGATGCTCCACGGATGGAAGAGGTCGAGATCCTTGGGATCGCGTTCGAGCAGATCCTCTTCGGCCAGGCCCGCGCAGTCATCCTCGGCCGTGAACCGGGCGATGTTGTAGGCAGCCTCGGCCGTGGCGCGCAGCGCAGCCGGCGAGAAATCGGAGGTGCTGGCATTGCCGCGACGCTGGCCGATCATGACGGTCACGCCCACGACCTTGTCGCGGTTCTGCTCGATGGTTTCCACCTGCCCCTTGCGTACCGTGACCGACAGGCCGCTGCCTTCGGAAATCTCGGTGGCGGCGTCGCTCGCACCCAGTTCGCGTGCCACGCGCAGCACATCGGCCGCCATGGCCTTGAGCTCGTCCTGGGTATAGGTGAAATACGCGGTCTGTTCGGCGGTCTGGCTCATATGGGCGGGCGTGATCAAAAGTGCAAACGGGAATCATAGCAAGATAAAATGCCGCCCATGACGCGAAATACCCGTAACAACTCCAACGGCCGTTTCCCGGGCGCCTTTGCCCCGGAGGAAGACGACGACCAGCCCATCAGCAAATCCCAGCGCAAGCGGGATTCGACGGCGCTCCAGAAGCTGGGCGCCGAGCTGGAGGCGCTGCCCAAGGACCGCCTGCTGCGCGTGCCACTGCCCGAAGCCGTGGCCGACGCGATCTTCGCCGCCCGCAAGATCACGAATCACGAAGGCAAGCGCCGCCAGATGCAGTTCGTCGGCAAGGTCATGCGCAACCTCGATGAAGAGGAAGTGGCCGCGATCCAGTCCGCGCTGGAAGGCTTCAAGGGCACCAGCAAGGCCGAAACCGCCAAGCTGCACCTGATCGAGCGCTGGCGCGACCTGCTGCTGGCCGATGACGCCAACCTGACCAAGTTCCTGGGCGAGCACCCCAGCGTGGACGTTCAGGCGGTACGCAACATCATCCGCAACGCCCGCAAGGAAAAGGAATCCGGCAAGCCGCCCAAGTACTACCGCGAGCTGTTCCAGGCCATCAAGACGGCGCTGGACATCAAGGCAGGTGCAGCCGAGGAAGGCGAGCCCACCGAACCCGGGGAATCCGACGAATGAACGCAACCGCCACGTCGCCAGTCGCGCGCAGCCATCCCGACGAAATCGTGATCGGTCTGGTATCGATCTCCGATCGCGCCTCGGCCGGCACCTATCAGGACGAAGGCATTCCGGCCCTGCGCGACTGGCTTGGCAAGGCGCTGACGTCGCCGTGGCAGGTCGTGGAGCGACTGATTCCCGATGAGCAGGCGCTCATTTCGAAGACGCTGATCGAACTGGTGGATGTGGTGGGCTGCGATCTGGTGCTGACCACTGGCGGCACCGGGCCGTCGCGACGCGATGTGACGCCCGAGGCGACTCTGGCTGTAGGCACGAAGGAAATGCCGGGATTTGGGGAGCAGATGCGCCAAGTCAGCCTGAAGTTCGTGCCGACGGCAATCCTGTCACGCCAGGTGGCGGTCATCCGCGAAACGCCGAGCCGCGCTGCGTTGATCGTCAACCTGCCCGGGCAGCCGAAAGCCATCCGCGAAACACTGGAAGGACTGCGCGACGCCGACGGCAAACCCGTGGTGCAAGGGGTGTTCGCGGCGATTCCGTACTGCATCGACCTGATTGGCGGCCCGTATATGGAAACCGATGAGGGCGTGGTAAAGGCGTTTCGGCCGAAGAGTGCGGTGCGGGTTAAGCCCGCAGCGGTTTAGGGCTCCCCTCTCCCGCAAAGCAAGAGTGAGGGAGCAAACCGGCGGGGAGCGAGCCGTTACTTCAGCCCCAGATACAACCCGATCGGCACGAACACCACCGCCGCAATATTCCCGAGCAACACGATCGACGCCACCTGGTCCGGCTCCTGTCGGAAGTGGTCGGCAACCAGGAAGTTCAGCACCGCGGGCGGCAGCGCGGCAAAGACGAACAGCAGCCCGCGCTGCAAATCGGTCATTGGCACCCACCACACCAACAGCAGCGCCACGGCAATGCCGGCCAGCGGACACACCGCCGCACCGAGCAGGCCCATGCCCCAGTTGCGCAGGCTCACGTCCTTCATGCGCACACCCAGCGCAAACAGCATCAGCGGCACCGTGGAGTCGCCCAGCAGCTTGATCGATTCGTAAACGGGATCAGGTAACGAAAAATACGGTCGCGCCAGCGACAGTGCCACGCCAGCCACGGTGGCCAGCACCATTGGATTACGCGCGATCTGCGTGAGCGAGGCGTGACGGTTGACGATTTTCAGCCCGATCGTGAAATGCATCAGGTTGGACGCCGCGAACAGTGCCACGGCAGGCGCCAGACCCACCGGTCCGAACGCAAAGACGGAGAGCGGCAACCCCATGTTGCCGCTGTTGTTGAACATCATCGGCGGCACGAAAGTGCGGGGATCGGCCTTCAGCACCTTGGCTACCACGTAGGCCAGGATGCCCGATCCGATCACCACGGCCACCGCGCAGGCCAGCAGCACCAACTGGTCCGCCAGCACGAAATCCCTGCTGATGAACGCCGACACGACGAGCAGCGGTGCGATCACATCGAGCATGGCCCGGTTGATACCGGTCATGTCCGGATGGGCACGACGCCCGTAGATCCAGCCAATCAGGATGATCAGGATGACTGGCGTGATGATCGAGACGATGCGCGTGAACATGGGGGCGGGGAAAAAAGCTATCGGGACGGCGTAGCCGCCCCGTCAGGGCCAGCCCGCCAACTTCTCATGCGGGCGCGGGACTCAGGCGGCAGGCGCATCCGGAGCCGGTGCTTCGGGAGCCGGCAGCGACGCGGCCGCCTCGGCCGGCGTCTTGATGAAATGCTGGCGGTAGTAGCGCAGTTCTTCCACCGACTCCAGGATATCCGCCAGCGCCGTGTGCAACTGGCGCTTGTGGAAACCCTTGTGGATGGCCGGCTCCCAGCGCTTGCACAGTTCCTTGAGCGTCGAGACGTCGAGATTGCGATAGTGGAAGAACGCCTCGAGCTTCGGCATGTAACGCGCCATGAAGCGACGATCCTGACAGATGGAATTGCCACACATCGGCGACTTGCTGGCCGGCACCCAGCGCTTCAGAAACGCGATCAGTTCCGCCTCGGCCTGCGCCTCGGTCAGCGTGGACGCCTTGACCTTGTCGATCAGGCCCGAACGGCCGTGCGTGCCCTTGTTCCAGTTGTCCATGCCATCGAGCACAGCATCGGACTGGTGGATCACCAGCACCGGACCTTCGGCCAGGATATTCAGTTCGGAGTCAGTGACCACTACCGCCACTTCGATAATCCTGTCGGTGTCCGGCTGCAGGCCGGTCATCTCCATGTCCAGCCAGACGAGGTTGTTTTCACTTTTCACGGAGGATGCGGCGGGGCTTGTCATCTTGCGGTACGGCTCGATATGGGATTCGGAAGGGATTTTCCCCGGGCGCGGCTGGCTCGGGGGCGAACAACTTATAATTCTCGCATATCTGCCCCGAATGGCGTCCGCGCAGCTTTTGCGCACTGCGTCATCCCAACAAGGCTTGCCGATGTTCACGTTGATCTTTCTTGCCGCCCTGGTCGTCATGGTGCTGACCAAGCTCTGGCTGGCCTCCCGCCAGATTCGCCATGTCGCCCGCCACCGCGGCGCCGTGCCCGAACGGTTTGCCGACACCATTACCCTCTCCGCCCACCAGAAGGCCGCCGACTACACCATCGCTCGTACCAAGCTGTCGATGCTGGAGGTACTGACCGGTGCCGCCGTGCTGATCGGCTTTACGATGCTGGGCGGCCTGCACGCACTGAACCAGTTCTGGCTGCAGGTCTTTGACGGCGGCGGCTATTTCTATGGCGTGGCACTGGTAGCCAGCGTGGCGCTGATCGGCGGCCTGTTCGACCTGCCCTTCTCGCTCTACGGCCAGTTCGTGATCGAGCAGCGCTTTGGCTTCAACAAGATGACCGTGGGACTGTGGCTGGCCGACCTCGCCAAGATGGCCGCGGTCGCCACCGTGCTGGGCCTGCCGCTGCTGCTGGCCGTGCTCTGGCTGATGGATCGCGCCGGCACCTACTGGTGGCTCTATGCGTGGCTGCTCTGGGTAGGTTTCAGCCTGTTGCTGCAGGTGATCGTGCCGACCTTCATCGCACCGCTGTTCAACCGCTTCGAGCCGTTGACCGACGACGGCCTGCGCGTACGCATCGAGGCGCTGCTGCGCAAGTGCGGCTTTGCCAGCAAGGGCCTGTTCGTGATGGATGGCAGCAAGCGTAGCGCGCACGGCAATGCCTATTTCACCGGCTTTGGCGCCGCCAAGCGCATCGTCTTCTTCGACACGCTACTGGCCCGTCTAGACGGCGAGGAAGTGGAAGCGGTGCTGGCGCATGAACTCGGCCATTTCAAGCGTCGCCATGTGGCCAAGATGATCGCGGTCACGTTTGCGCTGTCGCTGGTGTTCCTGGCGGTGCTGGGCTGGCTTGCCACGCGCGAATGGTTCTACATGGATCTGGGCGTGCTGCCGAACCTGGGCACCAGCAACGATGCGTTGGCCCTCGTGCTGTTCTTCCTGGCGCTGCCGGTCTTCACCTTCATCCTCGGACCGCTGGCCAGCCAGTCGTCGCGCAAGCATGAGTTTGAGGCCGACGAGTTTGCCGCGCATCAGACCAATGCCGGCCATCTGGTGTCGGCACTCGTGAAGCTGTACAAGGACAATGCGTCGACGCTGACGCCCGACCCCATCTATAGCGCTTTCTATTACTCGCATCCGCCTGCCGCGCAACGGATCGATCGCCTGCTCTCGTACAACGCATGAACCGCAGCTCCCGCCACCAGAACGCCGGGAAGGGTGCCGGCAAGGGCGCCGAGTCCGAATCCGCATTGATCGTTGCCGCGCATGGCCGCCATTACGTGGTGGAGCGCGCAGACCACTCGCATCTGCACGCCTTCCCGCGCGGCAAGAAGAGCGACGCCGCCGTGGGCGACCACGTTCGCATCGAACTCGCTGCCGCCGACCAAGGTGTGATCACGGCCATCGAGCCGCGCAAGAATCTGCTGCACCGCTCCGACCAGTTCAAGTCGAAGCTGCTCGCCGCGAATATCGATCAGGTCATCATCGTGCTCGCAACAGAGCCGAGCTTTTCGGAGGATCTGCTGGGCCGCGCTCTGGTCTCGGCCGAGGCGCTGGCCATCCGCCCGCTGGTGATCCTGAACAAGACCGACCTGACCGCGCGCCTTGACGATGCGCGGCGCCGGCTCAAGCTCTATCAGGACCTTGGCTACGACACGCTGGAGTTGTCCGTGAACAGCCGCCCCGAGGAAGCACTGGCCGCGCTGCAGCCGCGCACCGCGGGTGTGTCGAGCATCATGATCGGGCAGTCGGGCATGGGTAAATCGTCGATGCTGAACCTGCTGATTCCCGGCGTGGAAGCCCAGACGCGCGAAATCTCGGCCAAGCTCGATTCCGGCAAGCACACGACCACGTTCACGCGGCTGTATCACCTGCCCGAGACGTGGGCGGTGGTGGATGGCAAGCCAGGCTACCTGATCGATTCACCCGGCTTCCAGGAATTTGGTCTGCACCATCTGAGCGAAGGCATGCTCGAACGCGCATTCCCGGAGTTCCGGGAGCGCCTGACGGATTGCAGGTTCTACAACTGCCATCACATCAACGAGCCAGGCTGCGGCGTGCTGGGCGCCATCGAAGGCGGTGACATCTCACCGCGCAGGCATGAGCTCTATACCCAGTTGCTGCACGAGTCGAGGCAGCAGAAGCCTTGGTGATTTGAGATATTTCCTTGAGGGGTGCTCCCCTTTCCGGCCATGCGGGAGAGGGGAGAAAACCAGAGGGCGTGGTGAGTTACCCCACCCACAACGCCAGCGAAATCATCGCCAGCAGCAGCATCCACAAGATCACCGCACGCCAGACCAGTCCGATGGCCGATTGCAGCGTGCGGATGCCGGGGTCCATGCCGAATTCGGGCGGTACCGGTTCCGCATCGCCCATGCCGGGCGCGTAGTCCACGCCAGCCAGGCTTGTGCGCAGCATCACACTCGAATCCTCTTCTGCCAGCGGCTGGCCCAGCCGGACGCCGAGCGCGCCGCCGCCGCTTGCCAGCAGGATGCCGTTGACGGCATCGTTCCACTTGCGTGCGTGGTTGCGCCACGCATAGACCGCGTCCTCGAAGTTGCCGACGATGGCAAACCCGATGGCGGTCAGTCGGGATGGCACCCAGTCCAGCACATAGAACGCCCGCGCAGCAAAGCGGCCCAATGCAGGACTGCGCTCGTTCGACGGCACGTTCCACTGACGATTCAGGAATTCGGCCGTGCGATACAGCACCACACCACCGGGGCCAATCGGCACCAGGAACCAGAAGAACACACCGAACACGTGACGATGCACGGCCACGATGGCCGCTTCCAGCGTATGGCGCACGATCTCGCTGACTGGCATGTCCACGGTGTCGATCTCCGTCCACTCATGCAACAGCGTGCGGGCCGTATGCAGGTCGTCGCGGTTGAGCGCTTCGTGAATATCGGTGAAGTAGTGGCTGAACTGGCGGAAGCCCAGCGTGAGATACAGCAGCAGGACATTCCACGCGAGCGTCAACGCCACGCTGATCGAAGCCAGCAGGTAGTGAACGATCACGGCGGCCAGCACGAGCGGCAGCACGACGGTCAGCCACGCCAGCGCGGCATCGCGCGGGCGGCCTGTATCGAAGGCGTGTTCGGCACGTTCACCTAATACGCGAACGATGTCGACAATGGGATTGTTCCGTCCCAGGGCACGGAACTGTTCGGCAATCAGTGCCAGCAGAATGGAAACGAATGTCATCGCGGGACGATTATTCAGCGCGCGGCGAAGTGCCGCGGCGGTCGCATGGCGGATAGTGCAGACGATAGCATAGCGGCAAGGCAACTTTGCAAAAGACCTGTAAGTGCTGGTAAGCAAAACGCCCGCCCCGGTGAGGGGGCGGGCGCTCTGACGCCAGCTACGGCCATGTTACTCAAGGCAGGTCGAACACCAGCACTTCGGCGCCCTCGCCCTTTTCGATGCTCACGGCACTTTCACCTTCCATCTGGGCGGCGTCGCCAGCTTCCAGCGGCTGACCATTTACCGTGACACGTCCCCGCGCCACATGGACATACGCCTTGCGACCCGGCTGCAGCGCCAGCGTGGCAGCCTCATCGTCATCAAACAGGCCGGCAAACAATCGTACGTCTTGATGGATCACCACCGAACCTTCGGCGCCATCCGGGCTGCCCACCAGGCGCAGGCGGCCACGCTTGTCTGCCGCGTCGAAGCGCTTTTCCTCGTAGCCCGGCTCGATGCCCTGCTGGTCAGGCACGATCCAGATCTGGAGGAAGTGCGTGGTGTCGTGCTGGGCGTGGTTGTATTCCGAATGGCGCACACCGGTGCCGGCGCTCATCCGCTGTACGTCACCCGGCCGAATCACGCTGCCGTTGTCCATGCTGTCCTTATGGGCCAGTTCGCCCTCCAGCACATAGCTGATGATCTCCATGTCGCGGTGGCCGTGCGTGCCAAAGCCCATGCCTGGCGCCACGCGGTCCTCATTGATCACACGCAGCGGGCCGAACTGGATGTGGCGCGGGTCGTAGTAGTCGGCAAACGAGAACGTGTGATACGACTTCAGCCAGCCATGATCCGCATAACCGCGCTCTTCAGACTTACGGATTTCAATCATTTTGATGGCCCTCCTTAGGCCTGGTCTTCGACCCCCGTTAGCGGCTTGTTTGCTGGGGCTTGGGGGTCAGCAACGTTTCGATGCTAGGCAGTTTAGGGGAGCGGGAGTATATTTGCGGACACCGCCTTAGAAGCAGTTGTTCAGAAAATCTGAATATGCCCCTGTCACTAGAATCACTCGAAGTCCTTGACGCCATCGAGCGCAAGGGAAGCTTTGCCGCCGCTGCCCACGAGATGGGCAAGGTGCCGTCCGCCCTGACCTATGTAGTCCGCAAGCTCGAAGAAGATCTCGACGTGCTGCTGTTCGACCGGCGGCGCCATCGCGCGGAACTGACGCCAGCCGGACGCGCGTTGCTCGACGAGGGGCGCCACCTGCTGCATGCGGCTGACGACCTGGCCCGCCGCGTCAAACGGCTTGCAACGGGCTGGGAGGCCAGCCTCAACATCGCCGTCGACGATCTCGTCAATTTCCGCGCGCTGCTGCCCGTCATTCAGGACTTCTTTGCCGAAAACACGGTCACGCGACTACGTTTTTCCAAGGAGGTGCTCGGCGGCACATGGGACGCACTGGTCAGCAACCGCGCGGACATGATCATTGGCGGCGCCTACGAGATTCCGAGTACGCAGGGGTTCCAGGTCCGGCCTCTCGGCACGATCCCGTTTGTCTTTGCCGTAGCGGCGCATCATCCGCTGGCCACCGAAGAAGGGCCGCTGACGACGATTCAGATCGCACGGCACCGGATCGTGGCCGTGGGCGATACCTCGCGCAACCTGCCGGCGCGTACCCATGGGGTGCTGGCCGGCCAGGACGTGCTCGTGGTGCCCACCATGCGAGACAAGCTCGAAGCACAGATCCGTGGCCTGGGCTGCGGCTGGCTGCCCGCGCCAATGGCACAGCCGCACATCGAAAGCGGCGTGCTACAGGTGCGCGAGACTGTGGAAGTTCGGGCGCCCGGCAACTTCAAGGTGGCATGGCGCACCAATACGCGCGGCAAGGCCGTGCAGTGGTGGAGCAACAAGCTGGAAGATCCACGACTGGCGCAGGCGCTGATGCAGCAAGCGCCGCAGGGGCAGCCGGAGTCACTGGATGTCTTGCTGCCGCCGTCATCGGAAGCCCCGCAGTAACCGGGTCGGCTGGCAGTCCGCATGACGCAACGCTATCGGGGGCGCTTTGCCCCCTCCCCCACGGGTCCGCTGCATCTGGGTTCGCTTGTCACGGCGCTGGCCAGTTGGCTCGACGCCCGTGCCCATGACGGCGACTGGCTCGTACGAATCGAGGACATCGACTATCCACGCTGCGTGAAGGGCGCCGATGACGATATCCTGCGCACGCTCGCCGCGCTAGGGCTGCATCCCGACGAGCCACCCGTCTGGCAGAGCCGCCGCGAAACCCGCTACGCCGAAGCACTGCATTCGCTGGAAATCGCCGGCCAGCTCTACCCGTGCGGCTGCTCGCGCCGGGAAATTGCCGATTCATTAATACACGTGCGCGAGCGACACCAGACGCTCGGCTACCCGGGCACCTGCCGCAATGGCCTCCATGGCAAGCTGCCCCGCGCATGGCGCGTGCGCGTACCCGACGGCGATGCCGCGACCGTCTGCTTCGACGATCGCTGGCAGGGCCGTCAATGCCAGAACCTCGAAACGGAACTCGGGGATTTCGTATTGCGCCGGGCCGATGGACTCTGGGCCTATCAACTGGCCGTAGTGGTCGATGACGCCGCGCAGGAAATCACGCATATCGTGCGTGGCGCGGACCTGCTCGATTCCACGCCGCGCCAGATCCATCTTCAGCACCTGCTCGGCCTGCCTACGCCGTCGTACCTGCATGTGCCGGTTGTCGTGAACGCGGTGGGCGAGAAACTCAGCAAGCAGAGCGGCGCCGAAGCGCTGGACACGGCTGCACCGCTCGATGCGCTGCGCCAGGCTGGCGCGCATCTCGGCATCGTGAACGGCGAAGGGAATGTGCCCGCGTGGCTGGAGACCGCCACGGAACAGTGGAAAGAAAAACTGGCGGCATCGAACTAGTCGATCCGCCAGCTTTTATCGCTTGCCGCCTGAAGCGTCAGGACTTGCGCGGTACGCCGCCGAGCAACGCTGCAACGGGACGCTTGGGCGCCTGACGGCCACGCGTCAGCGCAGCAGCAAGTTCGTCTTCCGTCTTCGGTGCTGGCGTGTAGTTGCCCGACGGCTCGTACGGACGCGAGAAGAACGGATCGTCGGACGGACGGAACGCCTGACGCCCGTTTGGCTCGGTACGGCGGCGGCGCGTGGTCGATTCTTCCTCGGTGGCGCCATTCTCGCGCGGACGGCGCGTTTCGGTGCGCTGGCGGCGACGGTCGGATTCTTCCTGACGGGCGCGCTCGCCAGTCGGGTCGAAGCCGTCGAGCGTGCCACGCGGCACGGCGCGCTTGATCAGCTTCTCGATATCGGCCAGCAGGCGATCATCGCTGCCCGGCACATAGATCGAAAGCGCATCGCCGCTGGCGCCGGCGCGGCCCGTACGGCCGATGCGGTGCACATAATCTTCGGCGCTGAACGGCAGATCGAAGTTGATCACGCACGGCATGGCGGGGATGTCGAGGCCACGCGCGGCCACGTCGGTAGCCACCAGCGCATCGATCGTGCCCGTCTTGAAACCCTCGAGCGTCTGCATGCGCTCGGTCTGTGTCTTGTCGCCGTGGATCGCCGCGGCGTTGATGCCCTCGCGCTCCAGATGGCGTGCCAGTCGCGAGCAGCCAATCTTGCTGTTCACAAACACGATGCATTGCTTGGACTGCTGGGCGTCGGCGCGCTGCTTGAGCAGGTGCACCACTGCAGCTTGCTTGTGACCGTCCTGCACCGGGTACACGATCTGGCGCACGTTCTCGTTCGTCGAGTTGCTGCGTGCTACTTCGATCGTGACCGGCTGCTTGAGGTAGCTCGAAGCCAGCTTCTTGATTTCGGGCGAGAACGTGGCCGAGAACAGCAGCGTCTGGCGTTGGGCCGGCAGCAAATTGATGATGCGCTGCAGATCCGGCAGGAAGCCCATGTCGAGCATGCGGTCCGCTTCGTCCAGCACCAGCATCTGCACTTGCGACAGGTTCACCGACTTCTGCTGCACGTGATCGAGCAATCGGCCCGGCGTGGCGACGAGGATTTCCACGCCACGGCGCAGCGCCTCGGTCTGCGGGTTCATGTCCACACCGCCGAACACCACCGTGCTGCGCAGGTCCGTGTGCTGCGCGTAACGCGCCACGTTGTCGTAGACCTGATCGGCGAGTTCGCGCGTCGGCGTCAGCATCAGCGCGCGCACCGGATGACGGGCGGGCGATGCACTGGCATTCGACAGCGGCAGCAGCCGCTGGATGATCGGCAGCGCGAAACCTGCCGTCTTGCCCGTGCCGGTCTGCGCGGCACCCATGACATCCTTGCCCAGCAGCACCACCGGAATGGCCTGCGCCTGGATCGGCGTGGGCTTGGTGTAGCCCTGGTCGGTCAAGGCGCGCAGGATACGCGGGTCCAGCCCGAAGCTCTCGAACGTCTGCTCAGTGGCTGGGGTCTGGTCTGGGGTGGTGGTCATCGTCATCTATGGTGTGTCAGTCTCGGCGCGGAGCCGGGGCAACGGACACGCGTCTATACGGTTCGCGGGCAACAGATCGCGGTCGCCAAACCCGGCGAAAAGATGCGAAAAGATGAATTGCCCGGAAAATCAAAGACTTGGATTCTACCACCAGACTAAGAGGGGTGGGCAGCGGGCGCGATTGGGAGTATTGGGG
>NZ_SCMX01000030.1 GCF_005503625.1 Cupriavidus sp. 2SB
AAGCAGGGGAGGGTGACGACGCGTCGCGTGCGCCGCTCATCGAGCGGGCCAGTGTCTGGCTGCCCTGGCCCGCCAGCAATCCCCCTGTCACCAGCAATCCCGTCAGGCCGATCAACTCGGCAAGTGCCTGGCGTCGGGACCGTGTCTGGAAGCGCGTCATGGTGGTGAATGTGGAGGACGATCAGACGGTTTCGTGTGGATGCGTGCTGGCCGCGATGGCGTCACCGGGGCACGTGGCTGCCGAGGCCGACACGGCGAGCGGCGTGGCAACCGGGCATGAATCGGCAGCGGCCTCCGCAGCGTCGCTAGCCTGGAGCTGGCGCCACAGCCGGCCAAGGTAGGGATCTTCCACACCGTGTGTGGCGAGGCCGAGCAGGGTCTGATGGAGGTAGTCGCGCGCCGGGCCATAAAGTCCGCAGGCGTGCTGCAGGCAGGCCACCACGCGTGCATCTGGCAGGCGGCCCGCGTAGCTTGCGTGCTCGCGGTTCATCACAAACGCCAGGGCGCGTTGGGCAGGCGCTTCCGGATTGGTATCGAGTTTCACGCGCAGCCAGCGCGGGTGATACGCGCCGGTCATCATCTCGCGACGCCACAGCACGCGGAACTCCTGTTCCACGACATGCGCCGGAACGCGAAAAATCATGCCGGTGCAGCAGCCGCCCCGGTCGAGGCCGAGCACGAGACCTGGGTGATCCCATGTGCCGCGATTGATCTTGGAGTACAGGTAGAAGCCGCGATGATAGCCGTGGACGGTGGCCAGGCGGCTTTCCGTATGCACGATCATCGGATTCCAGATCAGCGAGCCGTAGCCGAATACCCAGACATCGCCGTCGAGGCCGGGCTGTTCAGGGCGCTGCGACAGCGTCTGATGAAGCGAGCGCTCCACATCGGCATCGGACAGCAGGGACGACGCGACCGGTGAGCTGCACAGCGTCGTGCGCAGCCTGTCCGCTTCGAGATCCTGTCTGGTGATGGCCATGGGTGAAAGAATAATCCAAAGCGCATTGACACGTCGCAAGCAAACAACGGTTTGTTGGTGGGGTGTGTGCAGCAGGCAACGGTCGGCGGCGCAGGCTTGATCGGAGCGGGCGCCCTGACCGGGTGCCAAGTCACTACAATAGGCACCCTAACCTCGTGGAACAGTCACTGAACTTCGGAGAACCCAAGATGGCGCGCACCCTGACCGTGGTATTTGGCAGCGGCAAGGAATTTGAATTCACGCTGGGAGACGCCGAGTTGTCGGCGGTGACCGAGGACGCCGCGTGGCGCTGGTTCGACCGTGAGTACGCCGAACTTGACTGCCAGGCATCTAGCCCGGTGGGCAAGGTGCTTGTGATCGACAAGATCCTTAACGTGGCCAAGTTCTCGGGCGAGGCCCGCTTCGCGGGCAATGCCGAATGGGCACAGGACTTCGCGCGTCATGCGGGGCGGCTGCTGGACCGCGACAAGGTGCGGGTCGACGTGGGCAATGCGGCGATTGGGTTCTGATCCCGATCAGCGCTCTCAGCCCTCAACGAAAAACGGACGCCTTGGCGTCCGTTTTTCATGGTTGCGGAAGAGCAGGGGGCTTAGACGCCCAGCAGTTCCACTTCGAACAGCAGCGTGGCGTTCGGCGGGATTACGCCGCCGGCGCCGCGTGCGCCGTAGCCCAGCTCGGCCGGGATCACCAGGCGGCGCGTACCGCCAACCTTCATGCCTTGCACGCCTTCGTCCCAGCCGCGGATCACATGGCCGGCGCCCAGCGGGAAGATGAACGGGTCGTTGCGGTCCTTGCTCGAATCGAACTTGTTGCCGGCCTGGCCGTTCTCGTACAGCCAGCCGGTGTAGTGCACGGTCACGTGCGTGCCTGCCTTGGCTTCGTCGCCCGAGCCAACGACGGTATCTTCGTACTGCAGGCCGGAGGGAGTGGTTTGCATCGCGTTCTTCCTTTTCTGGTTGCTGAGGGGTGTCAGTCGGCGCGTTGCAGCACGTCGCGCGTCAACTGCACATTATGGTCGTCGTCGCTGACCCAGATATCGCCATCCTGGATCGTCACGGACAGCCGCATGGCGCGCTGGGCCATCTGCGCCAGCGCATCCACGGCTTCCGATGGCACATTGTAGACGGTCACGTTGCGCAGCTTGCTGGCCTTGCCCGCCATGCCCTTCCACCATTCGCGGGCGCTGGCGCTCTGATAGGTATAGACGGTCACGCGGTCGGCACGGGCGGCAGCGCGCTTGAGGCGGCTCTCGTCGGGCTGACCCAGTTCGATCCAGTGCTCGATATCGCCCGTCAGCGTTTTGTCCCAGAGGTCGGGCTCGTCCGGCTCGTCCAGGCCGCGCGTAAAGGCGAGGGTTTCGGACGCTTCGCAGGCAAAGGCCAGCAGGCGCACCATCATGCGCGCGTCGTTCTCGGACGGATGCTGGGCGATGGTCAGCGCGTGGCTGCCGTAGTACGGCCGGTCCATGTCCGATACGGACAATTCGGCCTTGAAGATCGTGGATTTGAGCGCCATGGGAACGGAATGCAGCGCGTGCCGCCCCAGGGTGGGGGACACGCGAAAGGCCGCATCATACGTGATCCGCGTGGCGCCGCGATGGAAAACCGGATGGCTGGCGTGCGGTGGCGCGCGCTTGTTCAGGACTTGCGGTAGTCGCCGAGCCAGAAGCGCAGAAGCGCGGAGACAAACAAAAGCACCAGGAACGCTGCCGCCGCTACCAGCGCCAGGCCGCCATCGCTATTGATCTGGCCAGCCAGTGCGATGCGTACCAGCAGCATGGCGACCATCGCCGAGAGCAATGGCAGCAATATCGCGCCACGGCCGTAGGTCTTGAATGCCCACAGCGGGAAGCGACGCAGGAAATTGGCGGGAATGCTCAGGGCCAGGCAGGCACCCGCAGCAGAAAGCGACGCCGCGACGACGTCGTTGGGAGAAATCAGGCTCATCTTGGCTCGCGTCGGACCAGTACCGCATACTTCGAACGCGGCAGGATGTAAATCGGCAAGGCGCTGATTCTACGGAAGATTTTGCGTTTAAAGGTGATGCCGGGTCGTCATCGACGGAGGAATTGCTGGCTCAGGGCGCGGCGCCGGACGGCGCAGCCTCTATGGCGATCTGCAATGTGACGATGTCGCCCACTTCGGGCAGAAAACGGGTCATGCCAAAAGCGCTGCGCGACAGGCTACCCCGGAAATCGCCGCCGCAGACATCTCGCCGGATGCCGAACAGCACCGTCTGGCCGCAACTGAAGCGATTGGCTTCGAGCCGAAACGGCTGCGAGATGCCGTGCAACGACAACGTCCCTTCCACGGCAGTCAGCTTGCCTGCCTCGACCACAAACCGGTTGGCCTGGAACCGTGCCACGGGGAACGACTGCACATCGAAGAATTGCTCGGATCGCAGCACGCCATCCAGGCTGCGATTGCCGGTGTCGAGGGAATCGGTGTCGACCGTGAAATCAATGGATCCGGCACCGGTCTGCGGGTCGTAGACGATCCGGCCGTCGATCTTGGCGAAACGGCCCCGTACGGTCGTGCGGTCGTAGTGGCTGGCGCCGAAGTACACGCTCGTGTGGACGGGGTCCACCGTGTAGTTGGTAGGGGCTGCCCAGGCGGAGGCGCTCGATGCGAGCAGCGCGCCGACGATGGCGATATGGCGGAGGGCGCGCGGCATGGTGCTAGGGTTGTGAGGGAACAGTCAGTGAACAAACACCGGCAGCAGGAAGATGCCGATGACGGTCAGCATGCCAATCGTCCAGCACAGCGTACGCAGCGTGGCCCGGTCGGTCAGGTAGCAGATGGTATAGGCAATGCGGATGACGATGAAGACCATCGCCAGTTCGTCGATGCGTGCCTGCGGTGCCGCGAGGTACGACGCGGACAACACGGCTGCGGCGAAGAACGGAAAGGCCTCGAAGTGGTTGCGGTGCGCCATGTCGGCGCGCCGCGCCCGCCCGCTCTGTTTTTCCAGCCACGCGCGAGGATCGTGGTTGTCAAAGCCGCGACGGCCGCTTCCGGCCTTGGCAATCGCGACTGTCAAAACGGGCATCAGCCCCGCCAGCAGGACACACCAGAACGCGATCGGCATGCGTGCTCCTTGGATGATGGGTTGACGTGACGGCGCCCAGCGCGCCGCCATCGGACAATCAGGACAGCCAGGCGGTGCCGCGTGACCTGGTGCGACGAACCTTCATGCGGCCACGACCTTGATGCGCACACCACCGGTGCCGCCCACGGCGACAACCTGTCCGGCGCGGATCTTGGCGGTCTTGCGCGACTCCTGCGTGCCGTCCACCGACACCTCGCCCGACGCGACCAGCGCCTTGCCGGCGCCGCCGCTATCGCAGATCCCGGCCAGCTTGAGCAGGTCGTTCAGCGCGACAAACTCGCCTTCGAGCGGGAATGTGATCGTCTGCGCCATTACTTGCCGCCCCAGCTGTCCTTGAGTCCGACCGTGCGGTTGAACACGGGCTTGCCCGGTTTCGAATCCACGCGATCTGCGACGAAGTAGCCCATGCGCTCGAACTGGAAGCGGTCTTCCGGCTTCGCGTTTTCCAGGCCCGGTTCGAGGTAGGCCTTGATGACCTTCTTCGATTCGGGATTCAGTGCATCAAGAAAGTTCTTACCGCCAGCATCCGGGTTCGGATCGTTGAACAGGCGGTCGTACAGACGCACTTCCGCTTCCTGCGCATGCAGGGCGCTGACCCAGTGGATGTTGCCCTTGACCTTGACGCTGTCGGCCCCCGGCGTGCCGCTCTTCGTTTCCGGCAGGTAGTTCGCGTGGACGGCGATCACGTTGCCGTCGGCGTCCTTGTCCACGCCCGTGCATTCGATCACGTAGCCATGGCGCAGGCGCACCTTGTTGCCCGGGAACAGGCGGAAGTAGCCCTTGGGCGGCGTCTCGGTGAAGTCTTCGCGCTCGATCCACAGTTCGCGCGAGAACGGGAACTCGCGGCGACCCAGTTCGGGCTGCTTCGGATGCACCGGCGCCGAGCATGCCTCGCTCTGCCCCTCGGGGTAGTTGTCCAGGATCAGCTTGACCGGGTCCAGCACGGCCACGCTGCGGTGAGCCCGGCCATCGAGGTCGTCGCGCACGGCACCTTCCAGCGTGCTCATGTCGATCCAGCTATCGGCCTTGGACACGCCGATGCGGTCGCAGAAGAGCTGGATCGATTCCGGCGTATAGCCGCGGCGGCGGATGCCGACGATGGTGGGCATACGGGGATCGTCCCAGCCGTCCACGCGCTGCTCGTCCACCAATTGCTTGAGGCGGCGCTTGCTGGTGATCGCGTAGGTCAGGTTCAGACGCGCAAACTCGTACTGGTGCGGCAGCGGGGCGGGGAAGACGCCGGCGTCGCGCAGGTGTTCGAGCACCCAGTCGTACAGCGGACGGTTATTCTCGAATTCAAGCGTGCACAGCGAATGCGTAATGTTCTCGATGGCGTCCGAGATGCAGTGCGTGAAGTCGTACATCGGATAGATGCACCACTTGTCGCCCGTGCGGTGGTGATGGGCGTGGCGGATGCGGTACAGCACCGGGTCGCGCAGCACGATGTTCGGCGCGGACATGTCGATCTTCGCGCGCAGCACGTGCTCGCCATCGCCAAACTTGCCGTCGCGCATCTCGTGGAACAGCGTCAGGTTTTCCTCGACCGTGCGGTCGCGGAACGGCGACGGCTTGCCCGGCTCGGAGAAGTTGCCCCGGTTGGCTGCAATCTGCTCGGCGGTCTGGCTGTCCACGTAGGCCACGCCGCGCTCGATCAGGGTCTCGGCAAACTGGTACAGGCGGTCGAAGTAATCGCTCGCGTAGTACAGGTGCGGGGCGGCATCGGCGGACTTGGCGTCCCACGAGAAGCCCAGCCAGTGCACGGCGTCGATGATCGAGTCGACGTACTCGGTGTCTTCCTTGACGGGGTTCGTATCGTCGAAGCGCAGGTGGCAGCGGCCGGCATAGTCGCGCGCCAGGCCGAAGTTCACGCAGATGCTCTTGGCGTGGCCAATGTGCAGATAGCCGTTCGGCTCCGGCGGAAAGCGCGTGATGACGGTCGGCAGCGGCGCGCCCTGCTGGTCGGCGCGTCCGGCGTAGGTACCTGCGGCGAGATCCTGGTCGATGATGCTCCGCAGGAAGTTGGAGGCGGCTGGCGTGTCGTTGGGCTTGTTGTCTTGGCTCATGGTGGCGCCGCGTGGCATGCGGCTCGATAGCTTGGCGGACGGGCAGGGATCGGTCAGCCCCGGTCCTGGTGTTGCCTGGAATGGCGAGATTTTACAGTGCTTGCGGGCTAACCCGTCACTAACCTGTGACGACCCGGTGATTTTAAGAATCGTCTCACCTGCATGGCGTGGCGAAGTGGTGCAGAATTCACCGCAGATCGGCTCCCCGCCCATTTTGCGAGGCGTTCTGCCGTGCGACGTGATCGTCGCATGCCGCGCCCCGCCTTGCTGCAGGAACACACGCCATGAATACCCCTTCTTCTCCCGCCTCTTCCACCCATCCTGCCGATGCACTGGCTGCGCTATGGCAGGACCTGGCCCTGCCGGCCGAGGCCCTCCGCCACCTGCACCTCACAGGCGCTGATCCGATACTGCCGTCGAGCTTCGCGATCGGCACCGCCGCACAGGTCAGCCTGGGCGCGTCGGGGCTGGCTGCGGCAGCGCTCTGGGCACAGCGCACCGGACGCTGGCAGGAGGTATCCGTGGATATGCGCCACGCACTGGCCGAGTTCCGCAGCGAGCGCTACCTGCGCGTCAATGGTGGTCCGGCCCCGGAGCTGTGGGACAAGATCGCCGGCCTGTATCCGTGCGGTGACGGGCGCTGGGTGCGCCTGCACACCAATTTCCCCCATCACCGGGACGGCGTGCTGCGCATCCTGCAATGCGCGGCGGAGAAGGATGCCGTGCGCACCGCGCTTGGCAAGTGGAAGGCCGAGGATTTCGAGCAGGTGGCATCGGATGCCGGCATGGTCGTCTCGGCGATGCGGACCCACGACGAGTGGCTGGCGCATCCGCAGGCCCAGGCGCTGCGTGGCCTGCCGCCCGTGATCATCGAGAAGATCGGCGAGGCGCCGCCCCAGCCTTTGCCCGAACTGCCGCCCCATGCCGAAATCAATGTCGATGCCCGCCCGCTAAGCGGTGTTCGCGTGCTCGACTTCACGCGGATCATCGCCGGACCGGTGGCAGGTCGCACGCTGGCGGCCCATGGCGCCGACGTGCTGCTGGTCACTGCGGCACACCTGCCTGCGATGGAGGTGCTGGTAATCGACACCGGCCGAGGCAAGCGGTCCTGCCAACTGGACCTGCGCGATGCCGAGGACAAGCGCGCGCTGCACAAGCTGCTGCATGGCACCGACGTGGTGGTGCAGGGCTATCGGCAGGGTGGGCTGGATAAGCTCGGCGTCGGTCCCGAAGCGGCGGCGCGTGCGCGGCCCGGCATCGTCTACGTGTCGCTGTCGGCGTATGGCCATGTGGGACCGTGGGCTGGCAAGCGCGGATTCGACTCGCTCGTGCAGACGGCCACGGGGATCAATGGCGACGAGGCGCAGGCGGCGGGGCGCGCCGATCCGGTGCCGCTGCCGGCGCAGGTACTCGACCATGCCTCGGGTTACCTGCTGGCGCTGGGCGCGATGGCGGCATTGCATCGGCGTGCTTCGGAGGGAGGGAGCTGGCATGTGCGGGTGTCACTGGCACAGACCGCACAGTGGTTGCGGAGCCTGGGCCGCATACCGGACGGCATGGCCACGCCGGACCAGCACATCGACGAAATCTCCGATCTGCTGCAGATCGAGGAGTCGGGGTTCGGCGAACTGACCACCGTGCGTCACGCCGCGCAGCTTTCGGAGACGCCGGCGCACTGGGCGCTGCCATCGGTGCCGCTCGGCACGCATGCGCCGGAATGGCTGCTGCGCGGCAGCCATTGACGTAACGGAGTCAGTACGACGCTCAGTACAGCGTCTTGCGCAACCGTTCCGGCAGTTCGCGATCATAGGTCTCACCGTCGATCGCATTCTGGCTGAGTGTGGCGACCATCGTGCCAGTGCTCGGCAGGGTGCTGCGTGCGATCTGAGCGTCGGCTGACCAGAGATGCGACCGCACCAGCGCGCGGGCGCACTGGAAGTAGACCGACTGAATCGCAATCACCAGTACCGTGGTGGGCGGTTTGTCCTCCACCGTGCAGCGTGCAATTAGTTCGGGGTCGACGGAAATCGTCGCGATGCCACTGACCCGCAGCGTTTCGTTGATGCCGGGGATCATGAACAGCAGGCCCACGCGCGGGTCCGCCACGATATTGCGCAGGCTGTCGATGCGGTTGTTGCCACGTCGGTCGGGTAGCAGCAGCGTGCGGTCATCGAGGATCTGCACGAAACCTGGCGCGTCGCCACGTGGCGAGCAATCGCCGCCATTGGGGTTCGAGGTCGACAGCAGACAGAACGGCGCCTTCTCGACAAAGGCACCGTAGTGAGGATGCAGGTAGTCGACTTCCTTCGCCAGGGATGCCCCAGCGGGTTGGGCATACAGCGCTTCCAGCGCGGCGATCGAGTCTAGTGTGTGCGGGGGCATGATGCGAACTCTTTGAGCAGATGCGACAGGGCCTCCAGTATGCCGCAGCATGTCGGGAGGCTCCGGGCGAAGTATCGGCGGTTCAGATCGTCACGGTGCCCCGGCCCAGTTCAATCACGCGGCCGCCCACGCGGATGGCGCCGTCGGCGGTCACCGAAAGATCGAGCCGGCAGCGGCGGTCTACTTGTTCGCCCTGATCCACTTCGTATTGCGCCGGCAATGCCTGTCCCGTGGCCAGCAGCCAGCCGCCGAGATTGGCGCAGGCCGAACCCGTGCCCGGATCCTCGGCCACGCCGCCACCCTGCTTGGTGAAGAAATAGCGAACCAGCACCTTGCCCGGATGGGTGGGATCGAAGGCGAACACATAGGCGGTCTTGCGTCCCAGGCTGCTTTGCGGCCACTGCTCCAACCGGCCGCTGTCCGGTTGCGCGCGACGTACGGCATCGGGGGTTTTCAGCGGCACCAGCAACTGGTCGGCGCCGGTATCGACCCACATCGGCGAAGCGGCCAGATCATCGGCCGAGAGGCCCAACAGCGAGGCCATCTCGGCATCGGGCAGCCCGGCGGGCGCGGTCTTCGGCGCGCCTGTGTGCGGCGCGGTCAGCGTCCAGCGGTCTGCCTGTGCGGTGACGGGCACCACGCCGGCCTTGAATTCGAGCGTCAGCGCATCGCCCGTGCTGGCGAGTTCGCGCACGACGTGCGCCGTGCCCAGCGTGGGATGTCCTGCGAAGCGCATCTCGTAGCCGGGCGTGAAGATGCGCACGGCCGCGGTGGCCTGTTCCGACGGCAGGACGAAGGTCGTTTCGGACAGGTTGAACTGCAGCGCCAGCGCCTGCATGGTGGCGTCATCCATGCCACGGGCATCCTCGAACACGCAGAGCGGGTTGCCTCCGAATGTGGATTCTGCAAAGACATTGACGATTCGGTACGCGTAGCTGGGCATGGTCGATGGCAGGCGGACGTTGAAAACGCCAGTCTACGGAAACGGCGTCCCGATGCCATGCACAGTTTCTGACCCGCCGAACCAGACAGTTCCGCTACGCTGCGTTTTTGGACATTTGGCGATTGGCGACATCGTTGCCGATGCGAAGAATGGATGCTTTTTTCGGGTACTCCATCCATGCTGGAACTCAACAACTACGAAACGCTCGTGGCGGCGTCGCTGGTGCTGCTGGTCGGGCGCAAGCTCGTGCAGGTCACTCGTCCGCTGCGTACCTACAATATTCCCGAGCCCGTCGCAGGTGGCCTGATCGTGGCGATCTGCCTGGCGCTCGCGCGCTACACGGCCGATGTCGAGGTGAAGTTCGATACGGTGACGCAGACTCCGCTGATGCTCGCGTTCTTCGCCACGCTCGGCCTGAGCGCGAATCTGGCCAGCCTGAAGCAGGGTGGCAAGTCGATTGGTATCTTCCTGTTCGTGGTCACCGGGTTGCTGATCATTCAAAACGGGGTCGGCGTTGGCCTCGCCAGCGCACTCGGCCTGGAGCCGGTCACGGGCTTGCTGGCGGGATCGATCTCGCTGTCCGGCGGGCACGGTACGAGCGCAGCATGGGGCGACACGTTCACCAGGCAATTCGGCATGACGTATGCCAAGGAACTTGGCGTGGCATGCGCAACGTTCGGCCTTGTGCTCGGTGGGTTGATCGGCGGTCCGGTGGCACGCCATCTGTTGCGCAAGGTGACAGTTCCCGGCCTCGGGACGGATGCCGCCGATCCGCTGACCTTCGAGAACCCGCAGGCGGGGCGGCAGATCACGGCTTCGTCGCTGATCGAGACGCTGGCGCTGATCCTGATCTGCCTCTCGGCCGGTTATGCGCTGACCGAATTCTTCAAGGGCACGCGCGTGCAATTGCCCACCTTCGTGTGGGTGCTTTTCGTCGGCGTGCTGCTGCGCAACGGGCTGGCAGCACTCGGCTGGTACACGGTGTTCGACCGTGCGCTCTCGGTGCTTGGCAACGTCAGCCTGTCGATGTTCCTGGCGATGGCGCTGATGAGCCTGAAGCTCTGGCAACTGTCGTCGCTGGCCTTGCCGATGATGCTGATCCTTGCGGTCCAGACCGCCGCGATGGCGGCTTACGCGATCTTCGTCACGTTCCGCGTGATGGGCCGCAACTACGACGCAGCGGTATTGGCGGCAGGACACTGTGGCTTCGGCCTTGGCGCCACGCCCACGGCCATTGCCAATATGCAGGCGGTGACCGACCGCTTCGGTCCGTCGCATCTGGCCTTCCTGATCGTGCCGATGGTGGGCGCGTTCTTCATCGACATCGTCAACGCCATCGTGATCCAGTTCTTCCTGAACTTGCCCATGATCGCGCCTGCGCTGATCGGCCCCTGATCGTTCGCCTGCGATAAACGTTAAAAAAGGCGCCACCGGTTTCCCGATGGCGCCTCGCAGGACTTCTACTGCGGTACTGCCGTACTACGTACTGCAAAAAATCAGAAGCCGACTGCCTGACCGTCACGTCGGCTGTCGCTGGCGGCCACATAGCCGTGCTCGCCATCGTCGGACAGGCGCCAGATGAACTGGCCCGATCCGAAATCCATGTACGGATCGTCCACCGACTTCAACTGGTGGCCGCGGTCCTTGAGACCGTCCACGGTGGTGGGGTCCATGGTGCCTTCAACGTCCAGCGTGAAATCGCGGTTGACCTTCCAACGGGGGGCACAGCAGGCGGCCTGCGGTTGCTGGTTGTAGTCGAGCATGCGCACCACGGTTTGCAAGTGGCCTTGAGGTTGCATATCGCCGCCCATCACGCCAAAGCTCATCTGCGGCTTGCCGTCCTTGGTCAGGAATGCCGGAATGATCGTGTGGAACGGACGCTTGCCGCCTTCCACCACGTTGGCCGACTTCGGATCCATGGAGAAGCCCACGCCGCGGTTCTGCAGGCTGATGCCGGTGCCCGGCACCACCACACCCGAACCGAAACCCATGTAGTTCGACTGGATGAACGAAATCATCATGCCGTTCTCGTCGGCGGCGGTCAGGTAGATCGTGCCACCCGTGCGCGGCATGCCGAAATCGAAATGCGTGGCGCGCTGCATGTCGATCAGCTTGGCGCGCGATTTCAGGTAGGCGTCGTCGAGCATCTGCTCGGGCGTGACTTCCATGCTGCGCGGGTCCGCCACGTAGCGGTAGAGATCGGCAAAGGCCAGCTTCATGGCTTCGATCTGCAGATGCTGCGAATCCACGGAATCCACAGGCAGCGAGCCGACGTCGAACTGGTCGAGGATGCCGAGCGCCATCAGCGCGGCGATGCCCTGGCCGTTCGGCGGAATCTCATGCACTTCGTGACCACGGTAGGACTTGCTGATGGGCTTGACCCATTCCGGACGATAGTTGCGCAGGTCATCGAGCGTCATCGACGCGCCGCACGACTTGCTGAACGCGGCGATCTTCTCCGCGATTTCGCCTTCGTAGTAGGAACGGCCCTTGGTGGCGCCGATCTTGCGCAGCGTCTCGGCGGCGTCCTTGAAAACGAACTTCTCGCCCACGTGCGGCGCGCGGCCGTTGGGCATGAAGGTCTCGGCAAAGCCCGGCTGGTTCTTGAGATCAGGCACGGCGGCGGCCCACTTGTGCGCCACCACCGGCGGCACGGCATAACCACGCTCGGCGATCTCGATTGCAGGTTCCATCAGGTCTTCGAACGGCAGCTTGCCGAAGCGCTCATGCAGCGCAGCCCAGCCGGCGATCACGCCCGGCACGGTCACCGAGTCCCAGCCACGCACCGGGCGATTGGCCAAACCATTGCCGTCGGCGCCGTACTTGTTCTTGAAGTAGTCGGTGCTCCACGCAGCCGGCGCCACGCCCGACGAGTTCAGGCCATGCAGTTCCTTGCCGTCCCAGAGAATGGCGAACGCATCGCTGCCCAGGCCGCACGAGACCGGCTCGACCAGCGTGATGGCAGCGGCTGCGGCAATCGCAGCGTCCACGGCATTGCCACCCTTGAGCAGCATGCGCAAGCCAGCCTGCGCGGCCAGCGGGTGCGAGGTCGACACCACATTGCGCGCAAACAGCGGAATGCGCACGGAAGGGTAGGGGTTGGTCCAGTTGAAGGTTTGCATGGTTGTCTCGTCGTCCGATACACGTTCTGTTCTGCTCCCCTCTCCCGCGGCGCGGGAGAGGGGTTGGGGGAGAGGGTTCAGCGGTTCAAATTGCGGTCTGTCGAATCGTAGCCGCCAGCCCTCTCCCCCGCCCCTCTCCCGCAGGGCGGGAGAGGGGAGAAAACCAGGGGAGTGAAAAAATCAGTCCACCTGAATCTTCCGATCCTTGATCAGTTTGCCCCAGCGGGCGCTGTCTTTCTTTACCATCGCCGCGAATTGCGCGGGGGTGCCGCCAATCGGTTCGGCGCCGAGCTTGGCCAGGCGGTCCTTCACGTCCTGCGACTGGATAGCCTTGTTGAACTCGGTGTTCAGGCGCGTGACGATTTCGGGCGAAAGGCCCTTCGGGCCGTAGATGCCGAACCACGTATCCGATTCGAAGCCGGGCAGGCCCGACTCGTTGACCGTCGGCAGTTCCGGCGCCAGCGGCGAGCGCTTCATGCTCGTCACGGCCAATGCCTTGAGTTTGCCGTCCTTCACATGCGGCATGCCCGAGACGATGCTGTCGAACAGTACCTGCACCTTGCTGGAAATCAGGTCGGGTACGGCCAGCGCGGTGCCGCGATAGGGGATGTGCGTGATGAACACGCCGGCCTGCGCCTTGAACGATTCGGCAGTCAGATGGACCACGGTGCCGTTGCCGCTGGAGGCGTAGTTCAGTTCACCAGGATGCTTCTTGGCGTAGTCGATCAGGTCCTTGACGTTCTTGACCGGCAGCGTATTCGGCACCAGCAGCACGTTGGTCGCCGTGGCGACCTGGCCGATCGGCGTGAAATCGGTCTCGGTGTTGTAGGGCAGGCGCGAATTCACGAACGGCCCCACCGAGTGCGTGCTGGTGGTAGCAATCAGGATCGTGTAGCCGTCAGGCGCGGCTTTGGCAGCCATGTCCGAACCAATCGCACCGCCAGCGCCGGGCCGGTTGTCCACGACGATCTGTTGCCCCATGTTCTGGCCGACCTTCTGCGCAATGGCACGCGCCAGCAGATCGGTGGCGCCGCTGGCCGGGAACGGCACGATCAGCCGGATCGGCTTGGACGGGAAGCTGTCCGCACGCGAGGGCGCGGCGGCAATGGTCAGGCTCGAGGCAAGGCCGATGCCGAGAAGGCGTAGCCAGTGTTGCATTGTTGTTCTCCGGTACGGAACGGACAGCGTGGAAATTCGGCAGGAAACCCAAATTATTCCGCGCCCTCGGTCACAATGAAAGTTAATATTTGTTGCTTGATCCACAAGAAAATCTTGTGGATTGGCCGATCATCGGCTGCCCCTTCCTTCTACGTTGACCTATGAGCACGATTCGCTTTCTGAAGACCTTTGTTGCTGTGGCCGAGCGTGGGTCTTTTGCCGCAGCAGCAGGGCAGGTGGCGCTGACCCAGGCCGCCGTCAGCCTCCAGATGCGCTCATTGGAGGAGGAGTTGCGACGTGCCTTGTTCGACCGCAGTGGACGAGTGGCCACGCTGAATGCCGATGGCCGGGCGCTGCTGCCGCAGGCGCGCCGACTGCTGGCGCTCTATGACGAAATGCGGCTGCCGCTGTCCGGTGCCGGCGATATGGCGGGTGCCGTGGCAGTGGGAGCAGTCGTGTCGGTCATGGGCGGCCTCTCGCATGTCGTGGCCGGGATGAAGCGGACCTATCCCGCGCTCGACGTGCGCCTGATCGGCGCGAAGTCGTTCGAACTGGCCGCGATGGTGGAAAGTGGCGAACTCGATGCGGCGTTCGTGGCCGAAGGCTCGGCGCAGCTGGCCGGCACACTGCAGTGGACGCCGCTTTACGAGGAGCCCATCGTGCTGATTGCCGGACGGGGAAGCCGGGGCGATGACGCGCGGGAGGCGTTGGCCGCCAATCCCTTCCTGCGATTCGACCGGAGCCAGCGGACGGGCGCACTGGTGGAGCGTGCATTGCGGCGCGCTCACTTGCGGACCAACGAGTTCCTCGAACTGAATTCGATCGAGGCGCTGGTGGAACTGGTGCGGCAGGAGGTGGGTGTGACCGTGGTGCCATTGCTCAAGCGTTCGCGCTGGCGCGACGACCCCGCGCTGCGCATCGTGCCTTTGCGCGCGGGCGGGGAGCCGATGGTGCGCATCATCGGCATGCTGGAGCGGCGTGACCACGGACGCGTGCGCGTGACCGAGGCCATCCGCGCGGCGTGCGCAGCCCTGTTCAACGCATGACGAAAAGGGGGCGGCATAAATGGAGAAGGGCGCCACGTAGGCGCCCTTCTCCATTTCCGCGAGACCGCCGGAGACTTACTCTTCCTGGAACGCTTCTTCGCGCTTGGCCTTGATCGACGGCAGGGCCACGATCAGCACCAGCACGGCTGCGGCAATCAGCAGGCCCAGCGACAGCGGACGCGTCACGAACACGCTGAAGTCACCACGCGACAGGAGCAGCGAGCGACGGAAGTTCTCTTCCATCATCGGTCCCAGCACAAAGCCGAGCAGCAACGGAGCCGGTTCGCAGCGCAGCTTGATGAACAGGTAGCCGATCACGCCGAAGGCTGCGGTCTGGAACACGTCGAACGTGGTGTTCTGAACCGAGTACACGCCAATGCAGCAGAACGTCAGGATGGCCGGGTACAGGTAACGGTACGGCACCTTCAGCAGCTTCACCCAGATACCGATCATCGGCAGGTTCAGGATGATCAGGATGAAGTTGCCCAGCCACATCGAGGCGATCAGGCCCCAGAACAGCGCGGGGTTGCTGGTCATGACCTGCGGACCCGGCTGGATGTTGTGGATCGTCATCGCACCGACCATCAGCGCCATCACGGCGTTGGGCGGAATGCCCAGCGTCAGCAGCGGGATGAACGAGGTCTGCGCTGCGGCGTTGTTGGCCGATTCCGGACCTGCCACGCCTTCGATGGCACCCTTGCCGAACTCGTGTGCGAATTTCGACGTCTTCTTTTCCAGCGAGTACGCTGCAAACGACGCCAGTGCCGCACCGCCACCCGGGAGAATACCGAGCATCGAACCCAGTGCCGTACCGCGCAGGATGGCCGGGATCATGCGCTTGAAGTCTTCCTTGGTCGGGAAGAGGTTGGTCACATGGTCCGTGAAGGTCTCACGGGCATCCTTCTGTTCCAGGTTCGCGATGATTTCCGCGAAGCCGAACACACCCATGGCCACCGACACGAAGTTCAGGCCGTCGGTCAGTTCCGGTACGTCGAACGAGAAGCGCGCGGCGCCTGAGTTCACGTCAGTACCGACCAGGCCCAGCAGCAGGCCCAGCACGATCATCGAGATCGCCTTGACCAGCGAGCCGGAGGCCAGCACCACGGCACCGATCAGGCCCAGGATCATCAGCGAGAAGTATTCGGCAGGGCCGAACTTGAACGCCAGTTCCGAGAGCGGGGCAGCAAAGGCAGCCAGGATCAGCGTGGCCACGCAGCCAGCGAAGAACGAGCCCAGACCGGCAGTGGCCAGCGCCACCCCGGCGCGACCCCGCCGCGCCATCTGATAACCGTCGATCGTGGTCACCACCGACGACGATTCGCCCGGCAGGTTCACCAGGATAGCCGTGGTGGAGCCGCCGTACTGCGCGCCGTAGTAGATACCTGCCAGCATGATCAGCGCGGCCACCGGGGGCAGCGTGTAGGTCACGGGCAGCAGCATCGCGATGGTGGCCAGCGGGCCCAGACCCGGCAGCACGCCGATCAGCGTACCGAGCACGCAGCCCAGGAACGCGTAGGCGATGTTCTGGAAGGACAGGGCGGTCGAAAAGCCCAGTCCGAGGTTGGTCAACAATTCCATGAGGGCCGTCTCCTTAGCTTGCCAGGAACGCCGGCCACACCGGCATCTGCAGGTTGATGCCGTATACGAACGCGCCCAGGCTGATGATCACCAGGATGATCGCGTTGAGTACGGCGCCCTTCCAGCTGAATTCATGGCTGGCCATCGAGGAGACCAGTACCAGGACCACCACCGAGAGCACCATGCCCAGCGGCTTGAGCAACAGGCCGAACAGGACGACCGAGCCCAGGATCCACAGCAGGATCTTCAGGTCCCAGCGGGCCAGTTGGTCGTTCTCTGCCTTGGAAGACAGCGAGCCCCACAGTACGAGCGCGCCAAGGATGGCGAGCACGATGCCGAGCCAGAACGGGAAGTATCCCGGTCCCATCTTGGCGGCTGTTCCCATGGAATAGCCACGGGCAACGAAGGAAAAGCTCAGTCCGACCAGGATGAACATCAGGCCGGAGGCAAAGTCCTTTTGGCTGCGTATGCGCAAAATGATTCTCCTCGATTTGAATCTTGAAAAGCTTCGCGACAGGGGCTGCCTGTCGCGGCAGGGTGGAAGGTAAAAGCGCATCCTTTCAGCTACCTTTCATATGTCTGCATAAAGTGGCAACCTCAGGGTATGTCCCTACGCAGACGTCCGAAAGGTTTCGGTAAGTCGTTGACAATGCAAGGAAAAATGCAGGGAAAACGCGCAGCAACGCGGTGCGCGGACTTGTGGAAAGCAGGACGAAAGCGGACAGATCGGGCGAGGGTCGTCAGCTAAGCTTGATGGATTCCGGCGCGCACCTGGCGCCTCGAATATTCCATCCCTCGGCATTCCGAAAAAGAACGAAAAAGAACAATTCACAGTCCCCGGAGGTGCGCTTGGAAACCATCGACCATGCCATTCTCATCGGCGCCGTGGTGATGACGCTGGGCATCCTGCTTGGCGTGTTTTCGTCGCGCTTCGGCGTGCCGTTTTTGCTGGTGTTCCTGGGGGTGGGGATGGCAGCCGGTGTGGACGGCCCGGGTGGCATCCGTTTCAACAACACCTGGCTCAGCTTCCTCGTCGGCAATATCGCGCTGGCCGTGATCCTGCTCGATGGCGGGCTGCGGACGCGCTTCGCCACCTTCCGGGTGGCGCTGCGGCCTTCGCTGTCACTTGCCACACTCGGCGTGGTCCTGACGGCGGTGCTGGTGGGATTATTCGCAACCTGGCTGCTCGGCATCGACTGGAAGCTCGGACTGTTGCTGGGCGCCATTGTCGGGTCCACGGATGCAGCGGCGGTCTTCTCGCTGCTCAACAGCAGCGGCATCCGGCTCAAGGAGCGGGTGGCCAGTGTGCTGGAGATCGAATCGGGCATCAACGACCCGATGGCGATCTTCCTGACGCTGACGTTGATCGAATGGATCACGGCGCCGGATGGCCTGTCCGGCCCCGCGCTCGCCATGCGGCTGGTGGTGCAATTCGGCGTGGGCGGGGTGCTGGGTGTGGCACTGGGGTATTGCCTGGCCAACATCATGGAGCGCGTCAATGTGGCCGAGGGGCTGCAGGCCATCCTGGTGTGCTCGGGCGGCTGCATGGTCTGGGCCATCGTCCAGACGGCGGGCGGCAGTGGCTTCCTGGCGGTCTACCTGACCGGCATGATCGTGGGAAACCGCGAGCGCGCGGTGACGGGCGACACCATGCGCGCGATGGACGGCATGGCGTGGCTGGCGCAGTCTGCGATGTTCCTGCTGCTCGGGCTGCTGGTAACGCCGCACCGGATCTGGGACATCGCCTTGCCGGCGACGGCACTCGCGTTGTTCCTGATGTGCGTGGCGCGGCCCGTGGCTGTGTTCGTTTCGCTGCTGCCATTCCGGTTCAATACCCGCGAGAAGGCGTTCGTCGCGTGGATGGGGCTGCGCGGTGCGGTGCCCATCGTGCTGTCGCTGTTTCCGCTATTGCAGGGCATGGAGGATTCGGGGCTGCTGTTCCGCGTGGCCTTCGCCGTGGTGCTGGCGAGCCTGCTATGCCAGGGAACCACCGTGGCACTGGCCGCTCGCCTGGCCCGGGTGTTGCGCCCGCCCTATGACGAGCCGCTTTCTCGCGAGCGCTTGCGGGGCACGCGCAATCCGCCCCTCGAGCTGATGCAGTTCGTGGTGGCGGCCAATTCATCGATGGAGGACCTGCGTGCCGATCAGGTGGAGCTACCACCGCGCAGCCGGCTGATGACTGTGGCGCGCGACGGCGCGTTGGTGCCGCTGGATCAGGTTGTCCTGCATGCTGGCGATGTCGTCTCCGTGCTGGCGCCGAGCGGCACCGTGCCGTTGCTGTCGCGGCTGTTCCTGACGGCGGCCACACCACCTGCCTGGGATCAGGTGGGGCACGACTTCGTGCTCGACGGCCAGGCCGCGTTGGCCGACGTGGCTTTGCTTTATGGCTCGCGCCCGCTGACGCCGGAGGAACTGCAGTGGACGCTGGAGACGGCGATGCTCGCCATGTTTCCCTCGCCACCCGTTGAAGGCGATGCGGTGGAGATTGCCGGCCTGCGGCTTACGGTGACCCGCATGGACGGGCCACGTATCGTGCAGGTTGGCCTGCTGTTGCCGCGCAATGCCGCCGAGGATGCCCGCGACGGCAAGGAGCGCCTCTGGCGCATGCGCGACAAGGCGCGGCCAAGCGATGCGCTCAATCCACCTTCGCGCCGGAAGCCTTGACCACCTGGCCGTACTTCTTCAGTTCGCGCTGAATCAGCGCGCCGAACTGTTCGGGCGTGGTGGGCGCCGGCGTAGCGCCGATGCGGGCCAGCTTGGCTTTCATGTCGTCGGTCTTGAGGATGGCCACGATGTCGCGATTGAGCCGTTCGACGATCTCGGGCGGCGTGCCGGCCGGTGCGAGCACGCCGAACCATGTGGAGATATCGAATCCTTCAAGCCCCAGCCCCTTGCCGGCCTCGGCAATGGTCGGCAGTTCCGGGAACGATGTGGCGCGGCTGGCGGTGGTCACGGCAAACGCCTTGAGCTTGCCCGCCTTGATGTTGGCCGAGGCCGAGGCGAGGTTATCGAAGATGAGATCGGTCTGGCCCGACAGCACCGACAATTGCGCAGGCGACGCGCCGTTGTACGGGATGTGGACCATGCTCACGCGCGCCATGCTCTTGAACAGCTCGCCCGACAGATGGCCGGCGCTGCCGTTGCCGCCCGACGCGTAGTCGAGCTTGCCCGGATGCTTGCGCGCATATTCGACGAGATCGCGCACGTTGTTGATGTGCAGTTCGGTGGCCTTGCCCGGATGCATCACCAGCACGTTCGGCACGTCGGCCACCAGCGTGATCGGTGCGAAATCCTTCACCGGGTCATACGGCATTTTGGTGAACAGCGTCGGATTGATGGCGTGCGTGGCTACGGCGCCCATCACGATCGTGTAGCCATCGGCGGGCTGCTTGGCCACGTAGTCGGCCCCCAGGTTGCCGCCTGCGCCGGGCTTGTTCTCTACCACGACCGGCTGGCCGAGACTGTTGCGCAACTGTTCGCCGATGGCGCGCGCCACCGTATCGAGCGGGCCGCCCGCGGGGTAAGGCACGACGAAGCGGATGGGCTTGGTGGGCCAGTTGGCCGGCGTCGCTGCCGGGGCGGCGAACGAGGCGAGCGCGGTGGTGGCGGCCAGAACGGCAGAAAGCAGGGTCTTCAACATATCAGGCGTGGAAAGGATGGGAATCTTGTGCGCGGGGACGTGCGTTGCGTCCCCGCGTCTCAAATGGGCCCGCGAGCGCCGGCCTTCGGTGGATGCGCTTCAGCGAGCGCCAATTCCGCGCGCCATCATCACCGCGCACAGCGGCAGCAGGATAAATACATGGGCTTCGATCATGACCCAGCGGCGGGTCTTCCTGATCTCGGCGGGCGTGGGAACAAACTCCGGGAGTTTCTTTGCCTGCTTGCGCCACTTCGCGATGGCGAACGTGGGCGGCAGCGAGCACAGCGCAATCAGCACGAAGACCGTCATCTTGGCGTGGAACCACGGATTGTGGATATAGAACTCCACGCCCTTGGCGCCCAGGAACAGCCGCAGCAGGCCGGTGGCCAGCACGGCCATCGCCGAGAGGAAGTAGAACAGGTCGTACAGCGACAGGCGGCGGACGGTTGCGGGGGTCATGTCCGGGCGCAGTACTACAGCTTCGGCGGCCATCAGCGTTACCAGGATGAAGATGGCCGTGAAGTGCAGGAATGCGAGCAGGGCATCGGTCAGCATGAAATCTCCTCGGAGTGGGGAATACTCGGGAAAACTCGAAAATACGCGTCGATGATCGCCTGCCCGGTGTGTGGCGGGGGCCGTGCCTGATCAAGCGGAAGCTATCAGACCACGCCCTTGCTGCGCAGGGTGGCGATGTGTTCGGCACTGTAGCCGAGTGTCTCGCCAAGCACCACATCGGTGTGCTCCCCAAGCAACGGCGGGTGGCGCAGCGCCTCGGGCGGCGTGGCGCTCATCCGCATCGGGCTGCCCACCAGCTTGACCGTGCCGGCCGTGGGGTGCGGCAGGTCCACGCGCAGGCCGCGAGAGACAACCTGCTCGTTCTCGAACACTTCATCGAGCGTGTTGATCGGGCCGCAGGGCACACCAGCACGCTCCAGATCCAGAATCCATTGCTCGCGCGTGCGCGGGGCCACCATCTCGGACAAGATCGGCACCAGCACGTCGCGGTGTGCCACGCGCTGCGGATTGGTGGCAAAACGCGGATCGTCGGCGAGTTCGGGTTTGCCACCCGCCGTGACGAACTTGCGGAACTGCCCGTCGTTGCCCACCGCCACGATGATCCAGCCGTCGGCGGCCTGGAACGTCTGGTAAGGGACGATGTTCGGATGGGCATTGCCCCAGCGCTTCGGCGCCACGCCGCTAGCCAGGTAGTTCGTGTTCATGTTCGCCAGCATCGACACCTGCACGTCGAGCAGCGCCATGTCGATGTACTGGCCTTCACCGGTACGGTCGCGGTACATGAGCGCCGCCATCACGGCGATGGTGGCGTACTGGCCCGTCATCAGATCCGAAATCGCCACGCCGGCTTTCTGCGGGCCGCCACCGGGCAGGTCGTCGCGCTCGCCGGTCAGGCTCATGAAACCGCCCATGCCCTGCACGATGAAATCGTAGCCGGGGCGTTGCGCATACGGACCAGTCTGGCCGAAGCCGGTGACCGAGCAATAGATCAGATCAGGCTTGACCGCCTTCAGCGATTCGTAGTCCAGCCCGTACTTCTTCAACTGGCCAACCTTGTAGTTTTCGAGCACCACATCGCTCTGTGCAGCCAGTTCGCGCACCAGTTGCTGGCCCTCGGGCGTGCTGATGTCGCAGGTCACCGAGCGCTTGTTGCGGTTGGCGGCCAGGTAATAGGCGGCCTCGGCCGTGTCGCGCCCGTCTTCGGTCTTGAGCCAGGGCGGTCCCCAGATGCGGGTGTCGTCGCCCGCGCCGGGCCGCTCGATCTTGATCACGTCGGCGCCGAAATCGGCAAGATTCTGGGCGCACCACGGCCCCGCGAGCACGCGGGTCAGGTCAAGAACACGAAGATGGCTTAAGGCACCCATGGCGGTCACGGCTGGCAGGTCTGAGGAGCCAGCACTCTATCACCGGGTCTCGGGGTCGACGCGCCAGGGCGGGGCGGGAACGGACTTCCTTGGGCGATAACCGGACAGGCTGCCGGGCCTTGGCCAGCGCGGCATAGGCGTGCGCGCCACAGGTCCGCCAGCGACTGCCCCAGCGCTGGGCTTGCCCGTATAATCAAGGGTTCGAAAAATCCAACCTGACCCACTGCGCCCTGCCCCGATGCGGGAAGCGCCCGATACAACATGAAAGTCTCCGACATTCGCAGCAAGTTCCTGCAGTTCTACGAGTCGAAGGGCCATACCGTGGTCCGCTCGTCCAGCCTGGTGCCGGCGAACGACCCGACGCTGCTGTTCACCAATTCGGGCATGGTGCAGTTCAAGGACGTGTTCCTGGGCACCGACAAGCGGCCGTACTCGCGCGCCACGTCGTCGCAACGCTCGGTGCGCGCCGGTGGCAAGCACAACGACCTCGAAAATGTGGGCTACACCGCACGGCACCACACGTTCTTCGAGATGCTGGGCAATTTCTCGTTTGGCGACTACTTCAAGCGCGAAGCCATCCAGTACGCCTGGGAGTTGCTGACGAAGGTCTACCAGCTGCCGCAGGAAAAGCTCTGGGTGACCGTCTACGCCGAGGACGACGAAGCCTACGACATCTGGGCCAAGGAAGTGGGCGTGCCGGCCGAACGCATCGTACGAATCGGTGACAACAAGGGCGCGCGCTACGCCTCGGACAACTTCTGGCAGATGGCCGATACCGGCCCGTGCGGCCCGTGCTCGGAAATCTTCTACGATCACGGCCCGGATGTCTGGGGCGGCCCCCCGGGATCGCCCGAGGAAGATGGCGACCGCTACATCGAGATCTGGAATCTCGTGTTCATGCAGTTCAACCGCGACGAGCAGGGCAACATGACGCGCCTGCCCAAGCCGTGCGTGGACACCGGCATGGGCTTGGAGCGGATTGCCGCCGTGCTGCAGCACGTACACAGCAACTACGAGATCGACCTGTTCCAGGCACTGATCACGGCGGCTGGCCGCGAAACGCATATCGCGGATCTGCACCAGAATTCGCTGAAGGTCATTGCCGACCACATCCGCGCCTGCTCGTTCCTGATCGTCGACGGCGTGATCCCGGGCAACGAAGGCCGTGGCTATGTACTGCGCCGTATCGTGCGCCGTGCCATTCGCCATGGTTACAAGCTGGGCCAGAAGACGCCTTTTTTCCACAAGCTCGTGGCCGACCTGGTGGCGCAGATGGGTGAAGCCTATCCGGAACTGGCCGAAGCCGAGACGCGCGTCCGTGACGTGCTCAAGGCCGAGGAAGAACGCTTCTTCGAGACCATCGAAAACGGCATGTCGATCCTGGACGCGGCCGTGGCCGAGCTGAAGTCCAAGGGCGGCAAGGTGCTGGATGGTGAACTGGCGTTCAAGCTGCACGACACGTTCGGCTTCCCGCTCGATCTGACGCAGGATGTGGCGCGCGAACAGGAAATCACGGTGGACGAGGCCGCGTTCGACGCGGCGATGACGCGCCAGCGCGAGCAGGCCCGCGCCGCCGGCAAGTTCAAGATGGCTGCCGGCCTCGAATACACGGGCGACAAGACCGTGTTCCATGGCTATGACGCACTGAGCAAGGAAGGCGCGCGCGTGACCGCCTTGTACGTCGATGGTGCTTCGGTGCCGACGATGCAACCGGGTCAGACCGGCGTGGTCGTGCTCGACAACACGCCGTTCTACGCCGAATCTGGCGGTCAGGTGGGCGATCAGGGTACGCTTGTGTCCGGTGCTGCCGTCTTCAACGTGGCTGATACCACCAAGGTCCAGGCCGACGTGTTCGGTCATCAGGGCACGCTGGCCAACGGCGTACTCAACGTGGGCGACACCGTCGCTGCCCAGGTGGATGCCGTACGCCGCGCGCGCACCGTGCGCAACCATTCGGCAACCCACCTGATGCACAAGGCCCTGCGCGAGGTGCTCGGTACCCACGTGCAGCAGAAGGGTTCGCTGGTGGATCCGGACAAGACCCGCTTCGACTTCTCGCACAACGCGCCGCTGACCGACGACCAGATCCGCCAGATCGAGGAAATCGTCAACGCCGAGATCCTGCGCAACGAAGCTACTGTGGCCGCTGTGATGCCGTTCGATGATGCCGTGAAGAGTGGCGCCATGGCCCTGTTCGGCGAGAAGTACGCCGACGATGTGCGCGTGCTGTCGATCGGTACGTCGAAGGAACTCTGCGGCGGCACGCACGTGACCCGCACTGGCGATATCGGCCTGTTCAAGATCGTCGTGGAAGCAGGCGTTGCTGCCGGCATCCGTCGCGTGGAAGCCATCACGGGCGACAACGCGCTGCACTATCTGCAGTCGCTCGATGCCCGCCTGAACGAAGCCGCCGCCGCGCTGCGCGCACAACCTTCCGAACTCGTGCCGCGTATCGGTCAGGTCCAGGATCAGGTCCGTTCGCTCGAGAAGGAACTCGAAAAGCTCAAGAGCAAGCTGGCCTCGTCGCAAGGCGATGAACTGATGGCGCAGGCTGTGGACGTCAAGGGCCTCAAGGTACTGGCCGCCCAACTCGACGGCGCCGATGTGAAGACCCTGCGCGAGACGATGGACAAGCTCAAGGACAAGCTCCAGAGCGCTGCCATCGTGCTGGCCGCCGTCGCCGACGGCAAGGTCAGCCTGATCGCCGGCGTGACAGCCGATGCCACGTCGAAGGTCAAGGCCGGCGAACTCGTCAACTTCGTCGCCCAGCAAGTGGGCGGCAAGGGCGGTGGTCGTCCGGACATGGCGCAGGCAGGCGGTACCGATCCTTCGGGCCTGCCACAGGCACTGGCCGGTGTGACGGAGTGGGTGTCGGCGAAGGTTTGATCGATCGTTGTACTGCGCTGGAAAAGACGCCTGCATGGTTCGCCATGTGGGCGTTTTTTGTTTTGCGCGCAGCGAGCCGCTAGCGCGTGTAGTGAAGGTAAGCCATCCACACGTTGACTCCCAACGCGTAGACGCCCATGGCGTAGAGGATGGGCGTTATGACCTTGTATTGCAGATCGGATTCGGTCATGAGCCGGTAGAAGAACCTTCGCATGATGGCTTTCCTTTGCTTGAGTAGAAATAAACTGTTGGGCCGCATTCTTCGATCGAATCGGTTAATGCACGACAGGCTGAAATAGCCAGATATAGCCGCCCAGATGCATGGCTGCGGTGATCGCAGTCAAAGTGACAGATACACGCAGGATCCTGTTCGGGCCGTGCGCACACGTATCTGAACGCAGACTGGCCTCCATAGTCCCGATGAGAACAAGCACAGAGGCAAGCACGATCAACGCGACATGGCCGCAGAGCAACACCCACATGAGCGCTGGATTGGCCGACGATTTGTTCAACTGCTGCCCAATGACGTAGCCCGCGCTGGCATTCATCGGAATCGCCGTCCACAGCAACTGCCCGTGCTCCATGGCACGGAGCACGGCGCCGCGCGCATGCTCCCTGAAGAATGTCGGTAGTCTCAATAGTGGCAGCAACGCCAGCGGCGCCAGCAGCGGGATCGCGATGTTGAACACGAACCAGCCGAACTGTTCCAGTCCTCTCATGGTGTCCGTCGGGCAAGAGCCAAAGAATGGCCCTCATCCTAGGCACCGCATCGGCCACTCACAATAGGGCGGATGTGAACTTTTGTGACATCGGCGCCGAGGCTTGCGTGGTGTCAATCATGTCGGAATACGACTTTTCTCAAAGGTCGCAGAGGGCCGGAAAATTCTTTCATGCTGCGGCCGAAATCGGCGCCAGATCGGAAGCAGCATCCGCATTCGTCAGCATGTCCGCCAGTGCCAGCAGCGCGGCGCTGCCCATCGACGGATACCAGGCCAAGACAGTGGTCACGCGTCCGGCATCGCCCAGCGGATGGATGCTGATCTGCGGCAGGTTGCGATAGAGCGTCAGTACGGAGCCCGGCATGATTGCCACGCCGATACCTGCCGCGGCGCACGTCACGATGGCGTGATAGGAACCGAGCTGGATCACGCGGTGCGGTGCATGGCCGCACTGTCCGTACCATTGCTCGAAGCGCGAGCGGTAATTGCAGCCGGTCTCGAAAGCGAGCAGCGTGGCACGTTCGAGATCGTCGGGGCTGGTGATGGGGGCGTGGCCTGCGCTGGCGATGATCACGAGTTCTTCCTCGAAGCCGGCGCGGGTCACAAGGCCTGGATCGTCCACGGGTTCGGCCACGAACGCGCAGTCCACATCGAAGCGTCGCAAGGCGTCGAGGGCCTGCCGGGTGGGGAGTGTCACGAGTTCGAGTTCGACATCGGGCCACGCGTGGTGGTAGGCGGCCAGTATGTTGGGCAGCCGGCTCGCGGCGGTGCTTTCCATCGACGCAATCCGCAACCGGCCGTGCGGACGCGCGGGCTGCACGGCGTGGCGGGCCTCGTCGGAAAGTTTCAGGATGCGGCAGGCGTATTCGAACAGCGTCTTGCCGGCCGGCGTGAGCACCATGCGGCGTCCGTCGCGCACGAACAATTCCACGCCCAGCGATTGCTCCAGCTGGCGAATGCGCGTGGTGACGTTCGACTGCACGCGGTGCAGACGTTCGGCCGCGCGCGTGATGCCGCCCGCTTCAACGACGGCACGAAAGATTTCCAGGGCAGCGAGGTCCATATGTGCATCCTTTCCAAATACAGATGGTTTCCATCTCGGAAATTCATTTTTCGTGATGGATGTTTGGGCATAGCATAGTCAACAACGTCAAACCGTGCCAGTCGCCCCTGAGGCGCGCCAACCGCCCCATGTCTATCGATGTCGAGGTTCCTGCCGGGCGCACCACCCGGCCCACCGCTAGCCCATGGGCTGTGGCGATTGCTGGCTTTGTGTCGCTTGCGCTGGCTATGGGAATTGGCCGATTCGCGTTCACGCCACTGTTGCCGATGATGCTGCACGATGGCACCGTGACGCTGGGAGAGGGTGGTGCACTGGCCACACTGAATTACATTGGCTATCTGCTTGGTGCCGTGCTGTGCCTGGTGATCCGCCCCGACCCAGCGCGCATGGTCAAGATTTCGCTGGTGCTGACGGTCATCCTGACGCTGGCGATGGCCTTGCCTGGCGGCATGCCGGCATGGCTCACGTGGCGCACGCTGTCGGGCATCGCCAGTGCCGTGGTCATGGTCTACGCCACCGCGTGGTGCATGCAGCGGTTGGCTGAACTGGGGCATCCGACGCTAGGCGGGTTGATGTTCGCGGGCCCCGGTATCGGCATCGTCGTGACGGGCGTGTCGGTCTTTGGGATGGTCGGCGCTCATTGGCTGGCCAACTGGGGCTGGATCACCTTCACGATTCTCGGAGCGCTGATGCTGGCACCCGTGTGGCGCGTATTCGGCACGCCGTCTCCACTAGCGTCACCGACAGGAGGGGCGGCACATGCTGCTTCCTCCGCCCCGATTGCGCCACGCCTCAACCTCGAAACCTGGGCGCTGACGCTGGCCTACGGGCTGGCGGGTTTCGGCTACATCATCACGGCAACTTTCCTGCCCGTGATCGCGCGCCACGAGATGCCCGGCAGCGTATGGGCCGATCTGTTCTGGCCGATCCTCGGTGCCGGCGTGGCGGTGGGTGCGTGGGCCGTGACGCGCTTCGGCATGCACCACGACAACCGTCGCATGATGATGTACCTGTATGCGATGCAGGCGCTGGGCGTGGCGATTGCGGCCGTGTGGCCCACGGTGACCGGCTTCGCCCTGAGCAGTTTGCTGGTGGGTCTGCCGTTCACGGCACTGGTGTCCTTTGCCATGCGCGAGGCACGGCGGCTGTGGGGCGCCAGCGCGTCGAAGCTGATCGGGCTGATGACGGCCGCCTATGCCATCGGCCAGATTGCGGGGCCGCCGCTGGCAACATCGCTGGTGGCGCGCACGGGTGGCTTTGGTGCATCGCTCGGCGTGGCCTCGGCCGCGCTGCTGCTGGGCGCCGCTATCTACTTGTGGATGTGGCGCACGATGCCGGTGGACGGACGGGCAGCCGGCTGACGAGTACGCTACAGTATTGGCTTCGTCGCCCACTCGAACCGGTCGCCCCCGCGCCGGCGCTGCAGGGCGGCGCGAAAGCCAATCTCCATGTCTTTTGCCTTGCATCCCGGGCGTGCCGCCGGCCCGGCCTGGCCGATCGGTGCCGAGGAAGCGCGCGTGCGCGTGGACCTGGCCGCCGCTTATCGGCTGGCCGCACTGGAACGCTGGGATGATTTGATCTACACGCACATCTCGGCCACCGTGCCTGGCGAGCCCGGTCACTTCCTGATCAATCCCTTCGGCTTTGCCTTCGACGAAATCCGCGCATCGGACCTCGTCAAAATTAATGGGCAGGGCGAAGTGGTGGGCGAGACGGTCCATCCAGTCAATGTCACGGGCTTCGCACTCCATGGCGCCGTGCACGCGGCGCGTGCCGACGCGCATTGCGTCATGCACCTCCACAACACCGCAGGCATCGCCGTATCCGCCCAGGCTGAAGGCTTGCTGCCGCTCTCGCAACATGCCATGCGCTTTCATGGCCGCATGGCCTATCACGACTACGAAGGGCTGGCCTTCACGCCTGCCGAAGGGACGCGGCTGACGGCTTCGCTCGGCGATCATCCGGCAATGCTGCTGCGCAACCATGGCACGCTGACCTTGGGCCGCACCGTGGCCGAGGCTTACGTGTTGATGGCCACGCTGATCAAGGCATGCGAGATCCAGCTGGGTGCGCAGCTTGGCAGCGCCACGGTGCAGCCGTTGCCTGCCGTGGCGGATCGGACCTCGCTCCAGCTATTCGACGATGGTGCGGTGGAGGGCGTGCTCGAGTGGCCCGCGCTGCTGCGCAAACTCGATAGAATCGATCCCTCGTACAAAGACTGACAACACCTAGAAGGAGTCAAGGAATGCCCACGTTTCACGTAGAAATGTTCGAAGGCCGCTCGGTGGAGCAGAAGCGCAAGTTTGTTGAGGAAGTCACGCGCGTCACGTGCGAGACGCTTGGTTGCTCGGCGGGTGCGGTCGATATCATCATCACCGACGTCAAGCGCGAGAACTGGGCCACCGGTGGCGAGCTCTGGGCCGACAAGCAGTAATCCATTCAGCAAGGTTTGACCGATGACCTCCGCAGTTTCCCCCGCCCAGCAGTTCGCCTCCGATAACTACGCCGGCTTTTGTCCGGAGTCGCTGAAGTATTTTCTCGAAGCCAATGCCACCGGCCACGAGAAAGCCTACGGCGACGATAGCTGGACCCAGAAAGTTTGCGACCGGATTCGCGACCTGTTCCAGACCGACTGCGAGGTCTTCTTCGTTTTCAATGGCACCGCGGCCAATTCGCTGGCGCTGTCTTCGCTGTGCCAGTCCTATCACTCGGTGATCTGCCACGAACTGGCACATATCGAGACCGATGAATGCGGCGCGCCGCAGTTTTTTTCGAACGGCTCGAAGCTGCTGACTGCCCCCGGCGAGAACGGCAAGCTGACGCCCGATGCGGTGGAGGCGCTGGTCACACGCCGCACGGATATCCACTATCCCAAACCGCGCGTGGTGTCGCTGACACAGGCCACGGAAGTGGGCACGGTCTACACCGTGGAAGAAGTGCGTGCCATCGCGGCTATCGCCAAGCGGCGCCAGTTGCGCGTGCATATGGACGGTGCACGTTTTGCCAATGCCGTGGCATCGCTGGGCGTGCATCCATCGGAAATCACGTGGCGTGCCGGCGTGGATGTGCTGTGTTTCGGCGGCACCAAGAACGGCCTGCCGGTAGGCGAGGCGGTGGTCTTCTTCGATCGCAGACTGGCGGAGGACTTCGCCTATCGCGTGAAGCAGGCCGGTCATCTGGCGTCGAAGATGCGCTTTATCTCGGCGCCCTGGCTGGGCATGCTGGAGAACGATGTCTGGCTGCGCAACGGTCGCCATGCCAATGCGATGGCGACGCTGCTCGCGCAACGCATCGCGGATATCCCGGGCGTGCGCATCATGTTCCCGACCGATGCCAACGCGGTGTTTGCCGAACTGCCGCTGCCGGCCATCGAGGCGCTGCGCGCCAAGGGCTGGTTGTTCTACACGTTCATTGGCGCGGGCGGATGCCGCATGATGTGCGCGTGGGATCTGCAGCCGGAAACCGTGGAGGCATTCGCTGCGGACATCCGCGCTGCATGCGGCCGCTGAACCGAATATCAAGCAAGAACGGGCAGCATCACAATAACGAGACAGTCCCTGGAGCCCCCTGATGGAACCCTATCGATTCTGTCCGCGCTGCGGATCGACGCTGGAACACTTGCCGATGTCGGGCCGCTATCGCCATGCCTGCGTGCAGGATGGTTGCGGCTTCGTGCATTGGGACAACCCGCTGCCGGTGCTGGCGGCCGTGGTCGAATACGAGGGCCAGTTGCTGCTGGCGCGCAATGCGCTGTGGCCGGAGAAAATGTTCGCGCTGGTCACAGGCTTCATGGAACGCGACGAGACCCCGGAACATGGCGTCGCGCGCGAGCTCAAGGAAGAGACGAATCTCGATACGGTGTCGGCCTCGCTGATCGGCGTCTATGAGTTCATGCGCAAGAACGAACTGATCATCGCCTATCACGTGAAGGCGGAGGGAGACATCCGGCTGTCCGAGGAACTGGCCGAGTATCGGCTGGTGGCGCCCGAGAGGATGAAGATCTGGAACGCCGGCACCGGCTTTGCAGTGGCTGATTTCCTTGAGCGCCGCGGCTTGCCCGTGCGTTTTTTCGATCGGGCCACCGGCGAGGATATCCCCGACCCGCGCCGGCCGACGGACTTCAGCATGGTCGCCGCTTCGCTACAATACGGCATCCATCAGAAATAGAAGGTGAGAGGAATGGACTTCCAGAAAGAAGTGGACGCACGCGGCCTGAACTGCCCGCTGCCGATCCTGCGGACCAAGAAGGCGCTGGCAGACATGGCTAGCGGTGAAGTGCTCAAGGTGCTGGCCACCGACCCGGGCGCCACACGCGATTTCCAGGCGTTCGCCAAGCAGACCGGCAACGAACTCGTGTCGCACGCCGAAGTCGACAAGGTGTTCGTGTTCTACATGAAGCGCCGCTGAGTCTTTGCGGGATTTGGATGTAAAAAAACCGCCTCGTGAAGAGGCGGTTTTTTATTGGCTTGGGTTTCGCACCAACCAGCGATCAACCCCGTTGCGCGAGGTAAGCGCTGAACTCGTCGCGGACTTCCGGATGCTTGAGTGCGAACTCGACGGTCGCCTTCAGGTAGCCAAGCTTGCTGCCGCAGTCGTAGCGCACACCCTTGTAGCGGTACGCCAGCACCTGCTCCTGTCCGAGCATCGCCTGGATGGCATCCGTCAGTTGGAACTCGCCACCCGCACCCGGCTTCAGGTCGCGGATATGGTCGAAGATGCGCGGTGTCAGGATGTAGCGGCCCACCACGCCCAGGTTGGATGGGGCGTCTTCGGGTGCCGGCTTTTCGATGATGCCGGACATCTTGATGACGCGTTCGTCCCACTCGCGGCCATCGACCACACCGTACGACTTGCTCTGCTCGGGCGCGATTTCCTCGACGCCTAGCACGGAGCAGTTGTAGTGGTTGTACACATCCACCATCTGCTTCATCACCGGCTCGTCGCCCAGGCCGTCCAGCAGGTCATCGGCCAGCATCACGGCGAACGGGGCGTCGCCTACCAGTCGTGCGGCGCAGAGCACGGCATGGCCCAGGCCCAGTGCTTCGGGCTGGCGCACGTAGAAACACTCCACGTTCTTGGGTTTGATCGAGCGCACCACGTCGAGCAGTGCTTGCTTGTTCTTGGCTTCGAGCTCCATTTCCAGCTCGTAGGCCTTGTCGAAGTGATCCTCGATGGCGCGCTTGGAGCGGCCGGTGACGAAGATCATCTCGTTGATGCCGGCAGCCATGGCTTCTTCCACGGCGTACTGGATCAGCGGCTTGTCTACCACCGGCAGCATTTCCTTGGGGCTCGCCTTGGTGGCGGGCAGAAAACGGGTGCCTAGCCCGGCTACGGGAAAGACGGCCTTGGTGACGCGGTTTTCCATTTCAGCTTCCTTTTCAATCCGGTGTAATACCGTGCCGCAGGATGGGGTCGCCGTCTGTCCGGTTCCGTCCGACTCGGGAGCCGGACGGGTGCGATGAGCACGTCAGGACGGCAGACGCTGTAGTTGATCCTGCAGCTTTGCCAGCGTCTGTTCGAAATCCGACATACGCTGGGTCTCCTGCGCGACGACTGCAGGCGGCGCCTTGGCGACAAAGCTATCGTTGGACAGTTTGCCACGGCACTTTCCGATCTCGCCCGTGATCCGGTCAATCTCCTTGGACAGGCGCACGCGCTCGGCCGCCACGTCGATCTCGATCTTGAGCATCAGATGGTTGCCACCGACGATGGCCACCGGCGCTCCGGCCCCTTCCTGCAGCAAGGTGGTCTCGTCTTCGAACACCTTGACCTCGGAAAGTTTCGCCAGCGCTTGCACTTGCGCCGCGGCTTCGTTCAGGAAGGCGCTGTCGCCATGTGCGTAGAGCGGGATACGCTGGGCCGGCGAAATGTTCATCTCGCCGCGCAGGTTGCGGCAGGCGTCCACCAGGGCCTTGAGCTGCGCCACCCAGGCTTCGGCGGCTTCGTCGATCTTGGCCATGGCCGGCAGCGGGTAGGACTGCGTGGCGATGGTCTCGCTGCCGTCACCCTTGGCGCGGCCGGCCAGCGGCGCCACCTTCTGCCAGAGTTCCTCGGTGATGAATGGAATGATCGGGTGCGCCAGGCGCAGCACCGTCTCCAGCACGCGCAGCAGCGTGCGGCGCGTGGCGCGCTGTTGCGCCGGCGTGCCGGTCTGGATCTGCACCTTGGCCAGTTCCAGGTACCAGTCGCAGTACTCGTCCCAGACAAACTTGTAGATCGCGCTGGCGATATTGTCGAAGCGGTATTCGTCGAAGCCCTTCGCAACCTCGGTTTCCACGCGCTGCAGCAGCGACACGATCCAGCGGTCTGCCTGCGAGAAGTGCAGGTAGCCGTCCGGGCCGCAGTTGTCGTTGCACGGGCCCATGCCGCAGTCCTGGCCCTCGGTGTTCATCAACACGAAACGCGTGGCGTTCCAGAGCTTGTTGCAGAAGTTGCGGTAGCCCTCGCAGCGGCCGGTATCGAAATTGATGTTGCGGCCCAGCGTGGCGAGCGATGCAAAGGTGAAGCGCAGCGCGTCGGCGCCGAACGACGGAATGCCGTCCGGAAATTCCTTCTTCGTCTTCGATTCGATCTTCGGCGCGTCCTTGGGACGGCGCAGACCCGTGGTGCGCTTCTTCAGCAGCGGTTCCAGTTCGATACCGTCGATCAGGTCCACGGGATCGAGCGTATTGCCCTCGGACTTGCTCATCTTCTTGCCTTCGGAGTCGCGCACCAGACCGTGCACATACACGGTATGGAACGGCACCTGGCCGGTGAAGTGCTTGGTCATCATGACCATGCGCGCCACCCAGAAGAAGATGATGTCGTAGCCGGTGACCAGCACCGACGACGGCAGGAAGTGCTTCAGTTCAGGCGTCTGCTCGGGCCAGCCCAGCGACGAGAACGGCACCAGTGCGGACGAGAACCACGTGTCCAGCACGTCTTCCTCGCGGCGCAGCGGGCCGGTGCTGCCAGCGGCGTCAGCCTTGGCGCGGGCCTCTTCCTCGGTGCGGGCGACGAACACCTTGCCGGCTTCGTCGTACCAGGCCGGGATCTGGTGGCCCCACCACAGCTGGCGGCTGATACACCAGTCCTGGATATTGGCCAGCCACTGGTTGTAGGTGCTGTTCCAGTTTTCGGGAACGAGCTTGATCTCGCCGCTCTGCACGGCGTCGAGCGCCACGTCGGCGATCGAGCGGCCCGGATAGAACGTGCCTTCCGGCGCCGGCTTGCTCATGGCCACGAACCATTGATCGGTCAGCATCGGCTCGATCACGCTGCTGGTGCGCTCGCTGCGCGGCACCATGAGCTTGTGCGGCTTCACCTCGCCCAGCAGGGCCTGCGTCTTCAGGTCCTCGACCATCTGCTTGCGCGCTGCAAACCGGTCCATGCCAGCATAGGCGGCAGGCGCATCGGCCACGATCTTCGCGTCGAGCGTCAGAATCGACAGTTGCGGCAGGTTGTGGCGCTGGCCCACTGCATAGTCGTTGAAGTCGTGGCCCGGGGTCACCTTGACCACGCCCGTGCCGAACTCGCGATCGACGTACTCGTCGGCAATCACCGGAATCTGGCGATCGGTCAGCGGCAGGTTCACCATCTTGCCGATCAGGTGCGCATAGCGCTCGTCTTCCGGATGCACCATCACGGCGGTGTCACCCAGCATCGTTTCCGGGCGCGTGGTGGCCACGGTCAGGTGGGTCAGGCCGCGTACGGTATCGGCCTCGGCCAGCGGATAGTGGATGTGCCACAGCGAGCCGTCTTCCTCGACGCTGTCGACTTCCAGGTCCGACACCGCGGTGCCCAGCACCGGGTCCCAGTTCACCAGGCGCTTGCCGCGGTAGATCAGGCCCTGCTCATGCAGGCGGACGAAGACCTCCGTCACGGCCTTCGACATCTCGGGCGACATCGTGAAGTACTCGCGCGTCCAGTCGATCGAGGCGCCCATGCGGCGCACCTGGCGCGTGATCGTCGAACCCGACTCTTCCTTCCACTCCCACACTTTCTCGGTGAACTTCTCGCGGCCGAGGTCGTGGCGCGATACGCCCTGCGCCTCGAGCTGGCGCTCCACCACGATCTGCGTGGCGATACCGGCGTGGTCCGTACCCGGCACCCACAGCGTATTGGCGCCAAGCATGCGCGCGTGGCGGGTCAGGCCGTCCATGATCGTCTGGTTGAACGCATGGCCCATGTGCAGCGTGCCGGTCACATTGGGCGGCGGCAGCTGGATGGAAAAGTCCGGGCGGGCTGGGTCGAACGTAGGCTGGGCGATACCCCGGCGCTCCCATTCTGGGCCCCATTTCGCCTCGATGGCGGCGGGTTCGAAGCTCTTGGCGAGGGACTGGTCTTCTGCGGTCATGCTTGGATGCTGGTGGGATGCGGGTCAGGGCCCTGGCCGGCAGGCGGATTGGCGCGCCATGGCACTCGGCCGGGAAAACGTCAAATTATAGGGGAGGCGGGGTGCCGGTGCGCATTTCGGGCGCCTCGGCGTGCGTCCGGCGCCCCGTCCGATGGAAACCATCCCGGTAAGGGAGGGTTGGCCGCCGGTATAATTGCCGCCTACTTTTCCGGCCCTGTCCCGATGTCCAGCCTGCTAGCCAATCTCAACGCCGAACAACTCGCCGCCGTCACCCTGCCGGACGAACCGGCCCTGATCCTGGCGGGCGCGGGCAGTGGAAAGACCCGCGTGCTGACCACGCGGATTGCCTGGCTGATCCAGAACGGCCGGGTCTCGCCGGCCGGCATCCTGGCGGTGACCTTTACCAACAAGGCCGCCAAGGAAATGCAGACGCGGCTGTCGTCCATGCTGCCGATCAATACGCGCGGCATGTGGATCGGCACCTTCCACGGCCTGTGCAACCGCATGCTACGCGCGCATTTCCGTGACGCGGGATTGCCGCAGACCTTCTCGATCCTCGATACGCAGGACCAGCTCTCGGCGCTCAAACGCCTGCTCAAGCAACTCAATGTCGATGACGAGAAGTACCCGGCCAAGAGCCTGCAGTACTTCATCAACAACGCCAAGGAGCAGGGCCTGCGTCCGGCTGACGTCGAAGCCAACGACGATTTCAATCGCCGGTTCGTCGATCTCTACGCGGCGTACGATCAGCAGTGCCAGCGGGAAGGGGTGGTGGATTTCGCCGAACTGCTGCTGCGCTGCTATGAGCTGCTCCGTTACAACGATGCCATCCGCCAGCACTACCAGTACCGGTTCCGGCATGTGCTCGTCGACGAGTTCCAGGATACGAACGTACTCCAGTACCGCTGGCTGAAGCTGCTGGCGGGCTATGGCACGGGCAACGGGGCGGCGGTGTTCGCGGTGGGTGACGATGACCAGAGCATCTACGCCTTCCGGGGCGCCAACGTGGGCAACATGCGCGATTTCGAGCAGGAATTCCGCGTGCGCCACATGATCAAGCTGGAGCAGAACTATCGCTCGCATGGTCACATTCTCGATACCGCCAACCACCTGATCTCGCACAACGCGCGCCGGTTGGGCAAGAACCTGCGTACCGATGCCGGGCACGGCGAGCCGGTGCGCGTGTATCAGGCTGGCACCGATGGCCAGGAGGCGTCGTGGATCGTCGAGGAGATTCGTGACCAGATCGCGCAGGGCATGACACGCTCCGAGATCGCCATCCTTTACCGCAGCAACGCGCAGTCGCGCGTGATCGAGCATGCGCTGTTCTCGTCGGGTATCGCGTACCGCGTGTACGGCGGCCTGCGCTTCTTCGAGCGGGCCGAGGTCAAGCATGCGCTGGCCTACCTGCAACTGATCGAGAACCCGCGCAACGACGCCGCTTTCGCCCGGGTGGTCAACTTCCCGACACGTGGCATCGGCGCCAAGTCCCTGGAAACGCTGCAGGACGCCGCGCGCCAGTACAACCTCTCGCTGGCGGAGGCCGTGGCCTACGTGCCCGGCAAGGCGGGGAGTTCGCTGGGCGCGTTCCTGCGCCTGATCGATCAGATGCGTACGGAAACCACTCGCATGACGTTGCCGGAGACGGTGGAGTACGTCACCAATACCAGCGGCCTGATTGCGCACTACCAGGCCGAGAAAGAGGGCCAGGACCGCATCGAGAACTTGCAGGAACTGGTGACTGCCGCGCAGGCATTCGTCGTGGAAGATGGCTTCGGGCTGGATGCCCCGGCGCGCATGCTGCCCGTGGGGCGCGATGCGCCGCCGGCACTGGCGCAGGGCGACCAGGATCAGCAGGTACTCGACCCCGAACAGTTGCCGGTGGTGATGACGCCGCTGGTGGCGTTCCTGACTCACGCGTCGCTGGAAGCCGGCGACAACCAGGCGCAGGCCGGCCAGGATGCGGTGCAGATGATGACGGTCCACGCGGCCAAGGGCCTGGAATTCAACGTGGTATTCATCACCGGGCTGGAAGAGGGGCTGTTCCCGCACGACAACAGCGCACAGGAAGCCGATGGCATCGAGGAAGAGCGCCGCCTGATGTATGTGGCCATCACCCGCGCCCGCGAGCGGCTGTTCCTGTCGTTCGCGCAGAGCCGCGTCCTGCACGGCCAGATGCGCTACCACATGAAATCACGCTTCTTCGAGGAACTGCCTGAGGAATCGCTGAAGTGGATCATTCCGCAAGGCCAGACCGGCTACGGCGTCAGCCGCCAGGAGCGCGACAACGCCTGGGGCCGGGATTGGTTCAAGCGTGCGGAAGATGTGCCGTACACGGGCACGAAGCCCACGGGCGGCATGGATACCGGCAAGAAGAACTACGCCGAGGAAAAACGCGCCGCAGCCACGGGTTTTCGCGTGGGCCAGAACGTCTTTCACACCAAGTTCGGAGAAGGCCGGATCAAGGCACTGGAAGGCGAGGGTGCCGATGCCCGCGCGAATATCGACTTCAAGCGCCACGGCGTGAAGTGGCTGGCACTGGCAGTGGCGAAGCTGGATCCGATTGATTGAGCGCTTCACTCCCTCGCTGTTTTACTCCCCTCTCCCTCTGGGAGAGGGGTAGGGGAGAGGGCGGGAGGTTCTGCTTGCCGGCGCATCGCAATTTGCACTGCTGACCCTCTCCCCCGACCCCTCTCCCGCCGTGCGGGAGAGGGGAGCAAGACAAGCGGATATCAAGGCTGCTGCGCCCCGTTCACCACCTCTTCCGGCGGCAGGATATTGAAACAACCCCGGTACGTCGCATAGAACGAGCAGTACAGGATCGCCAGCATCAGCAGCGAATACGGCGTCACGAGGAACGACAGCACTTCCTGCCCGCCGAATGCCGCGAACACGGTCTCCAGCACCAGCGGCACCGCTACCAGCAACACCGCGAACAGCATGGCGTAGGTGAAGAACGCGCCGCGATTGCGCCAGCAGGCGGTCCAGCTGAAGAACAGCGCCTTGACCGGCGGCACCTGGTGCCAGGCCGACAGCAGCGGCGCGAACCAGAACAGCATCGCGATCGGCGTATAGAGCAGGGCGCCGATCATCAGCGCATAGTAGAGCTGCTGTACGGCTTCGGCCGAAGGTTCCTCGCCCTTGAGCACCATGGGCGCCACCGTGCCGATGTCCACCACCGAGGTTGCGATCAGACTCAGCGTGAAAATCAGCACCGCATAGATGCCACCCAGCACAAGCAGATTGCGCATCGCCTGCTTGCCGTTGCTGCGGAAGCCCGACAACAGGATGGTTGGCAGTACGCGCTTGTTCTGGATGACCTCACGGCAAGCCGTCATCACGCCTACGTAAAGCCCTGGCGTGAAAACCAGCAGTGCGATGATGCCGAGCAGCGGCACAAAGATCGCCAGTTGCGCGGCGATCAGGTAGATGAACAGCAGCATCAGGAAGGCGAGCGGGTTCTTGCGGAACAGCCAGACACCCTGGCGGAACCAGACATAGCCTTCCTTGGCGGAAACTTCCAGTAGTTGCATGGCGAATCAGATCCAGGGGAGCGCCGCTGCGTCGTCGAGGCGACGGCGCAGGATGCGTTCGAAATGGGTCGGGTCATGCGGCTGCAGCATATCGGCTTCGCGCGGCAGATAGAAATCCCACAGCCTCGATACCCAAAAGCGCAGCGCGCCGGCGCGCAGCATGTCTTGCCAGTGACGCGCCTCTACCGCTGTCAGCGGCCTCACCGCATGATAGGCGCGCAGCATGGCCTCCGCACGCGAGAGGTCGAGCACGCCGGTCGGCAAGTCGATGCACCAGTCGTTGATCGTCACGGCCAGGTCGAACAGCCATTTGTCGTTGCCGGCAAAGTAGAAATCGAAGAAACCGCCGAGCTTCTGCTGGCCCCCGGCAGTATCGAACAGCACGTTGTCGCGGAACAGGTCGCAATGGCACGGGCCGCCCTGCAGCGCGGCATAGTCGGCGCTGCCAAAGAAGGCGGTCTGGTGCGCGATCTCGTCGGTCAGCAGCTTGCGCTGTGCCGTGTCGAGGAATGGCGTGATCTCTGGCGTGGTCTGCTGCCACCAGCCCAGGCTGCGCAGGTTCGGTTGCTGGCGCGGATAGTCCTGCCCGGCCAGGTGCATGCGCGCCAGCATCGCGCCCACTTCGGCGCAATGTTCGGGCTGCGGGGCCAATTGCGAGGTGCCGGGCAACCGTGTCACGATGGTGGCCGGCTTGCCCTTGAGCTCGCGCAGGATCTCGCCATCGCGAGCGGGCATCGGGGCCGGCACGCTGATGTCGTGGCGCGCCAGATGGTCCATCAGATGCAGGTAGTACGGCAACTGGTCGCTGCGCAGCCGTTCGAAGATCGTCAGCACGTACTCGCGCGTGACGCCATCCTGCTCCATGGTCAGAAAGAAATTGCTGTTTTCGATGCCCGAGGCGATGCCGCGCAGCGCGCGCACTTCGCCAAGGTCATAGTCAAGCAGCCAGCGGGCGATCTCGTCCTGCGAGACCGTGGTGAAAACGGCCATACTGTTTAATTGGTGCGAATCTGGGAGCGGCCGGTCGGCACGACAAGGTGCCGGCCAGCCGCCGCGGCATTGCTGCCGGAGGGCCGGCGCGATGGCCGCCCGGGCTGGGCCTTGGCGGCAATCGTGGGTAAGAAAGGCTAAAGGGTATCAGGACATGAGGCCCTGAACCAGAAAACGTCCTTCAGGCTCAGAACTTGAGGTTCACGGAGGGCACGCGATTCACGTCGTGATCCCGGATTCGCGGCGAGCTATCTTCCGGCTTGCTCATCTCGTACTTGGTGCCGAACCCCGATTGCACCTGGATCTCGGTGGCGCGCCCCTTGTCCTTGTATTCGGTCACCTGGGTGCCATCGCGCTCACGCAACTGGAAGCTCGGCTCGCGCGGCTGGTTCAGCTGGCTCTTGGACGCAGGGGCGATCGGCTGGTTGTTGATCTTGTTGAGTTCCTGCTGCGTCAAGGCGTTGCTGGTTTCCGAGTCCTGCGCCAGCACACGCTGGCTGGCGGTCAGGGCAAGCACGGCGGCGGCAAGCGCGAGCACATAGCCGGGGCGGCGGATCGCTGCATGCAGATCGGCCAGCCTGGCACCCGGTTGCGAAGGGGAAGTCATCTGAAGCTCCTGTGCGCGCGGGCAGGGAGGGCCCGCTGCGCGGATGGATCCTGCCGAATCCGGCGGCGCCGGCCCAGTCAGGATGAACAGGTTTCCATTCTAGCAATTCCTGCCATTTTCGGTCTGTTCTCGTGGCCTTCCGTCCACCCACTGTCCGGGTCCGTCGCGACACCGGCCAGCGGGTGGTTGCAACGCGTAATGCCTTACAGGTAGAACATTTCTTCCTTGGGCGGAATCGGGTGGTCGCCGCCGCGCTTTTCGTAGTACTCGTACACGGCTTCCAGCACTTCCTGCGGCTCGTCCACGATCTTCATCAGGTCCAGATCGTGTTCGGCAATCAACCCCATCGGCAGCAGCGTGAAGCGGAACCAGTCCAGCAGGCCCTTCCAGAAGCGGCTGCCGTACATGACCACTGGCACGGCGCGGGACTTGCCGGTCTGCACCAGCGTCAGCACTTCGGCCAGTTCATCAAGCGTGCCGAACCCGCCGGGCATCACGATGAACGCATCCGAATTCTTCACAAAAGTGACCTTGCGCGTGAAGAAGTGGCGGAACCGCATGGCGATGTCCTGGTACGGATTGCCCTGCTGCTCGTGCGGAAGTTCGATGTTCAGACCCACGCTGGCGGACTTGCCGGCGTGTGCGCCCTTGTTGGCGGCTTCCATGATGCCGGGGCCACCACCCGAGATCACGGCGAAGCCAGCGTCCGAGAACAGCCGGGCGATCTCGATGGTCTTCTGGTAGTACGGCGAGTCCTCGCGCAGCCGTGCGCTGCCGTAGATCGAAACGGCCGGCCGGATCTCGGAGAGGTACTCGGTCGCCTCGATGAACTCTGCCATAATCGTGAACATTTGCCACGATGCGCGCGCCTTCTTTGCCGTGGCGCGGTCTTCATCCGCCAGCGCACGCAGGCTTGGAATCATCTTGCGCGGATTTGCGCGAGCGGCCGCCGCGCGGGCGGCAGCGTCCTGTTCCTCGGGTGTCTTGCCAGCTGCTGCGGCATCGGCTTTTGCGGCGATGGACGCGGCGTGTGCCGAGGCTTTCTCGGGCGGCGGATTCACCGTGTTACCGGAAATGTCGGAAACGTCCGTGTCGGCGAGGGGGGCGGCGTCTGCGCCGCCTGCGGGGGCACCAGTCAATTTAGAGTCCATGGGAATGTCGGATAGTCGAAAAACACTCTTGCTCGTCGATGGATCGAGCTATCTGTATCGCGCGTATCACGCGCTGCCGGACCTGAGGAATGGCGAAGGTCTGCCCACAGGGGCAATCTACGGCATGATCAACATGTTGCGCAAGCTGCGCAACGATTTCCCCGCACAATATATCGCCTGCGTATTCGACGCCAAGGGCAAGACGTTCCGGGATGATCTATATCCCGCCTACAAGGAACATCGCCCGTCGATGCCCGAGGACCTGGCTCGCCAGATCGAGCCGATCCATGAGGCCGTGCGCGCACTGGGCTGGCCGATCGTGGTGGTCGAGGGCGTGGAAGCCGACGACGTGATCGGCACGCTGGCCTGCCAGGCCACGGCGCAAGGCGTGAATACCGTGGTCTCCACCGGCGACAAGGACCTCGCGCAGCTCGTGAATGGCAACGTCACGCTGGTCAACACGATGAGCGGCGAGATCCTCGATCCGCCCGGCGTGGTCGCCAAGTTCGGCGTGGCCCCCGAGCGTATCGTCGACTATCTGTCGCTGATCGGCGACGCCGTGGACAACGTGCCGGGCGTGCCCAAGGTGGGGCCGAAGACTGCCGTCAAATGGCTGACCGAGTACGGCACGCTCGACAGCATCATGGCCGGTGCCGACGGTATCAAGGGCGTGGTGGGCGAGAACCTGCGCAACACGCTTGACTGGCTGCCGCGCGCGCGCGAACTGGTGACCGTCAAGACCGATTGCGACCTGAGCGATGCCGTGGCCGATTTCCAGGCGTTGCACGACCTTGGCGAAGACAAGGAAAAGCTTGTCGATTTCTTCCGCAAGTACGGTTTCAAGACATGGTTGCGCGAAGCCACGGGCGAGGCATTGCCGAATGCACGCGCGGCCGGGGCACGCGCCACGCCGCAACCCGCGCAGTCTGCGCAGGGGGGGCTGTTCGATGCCGCGCCGAGCGCAGCCGAGGCACCCGCCGAGGACTTGCCGCCCGCTGACATCCGCTACGAGACCGTGACGACCGAGGCCGCGTTGGAAGCGTGGATGCAGAAGCTGACCGATGCGCCACTGGTAGCCATCGACACGGAAACCACGTCGCTCGATCCGATGGTGGCCGAACTGGTTGGCATTTCGGTGTCGGTGGAGCCGGGCGAGGCCGCCTACATTCCGGTGGCCCATCGCGGTCCCGATGTGGCGGGCATGGATAACCACGGCCAGCTGTCGCGCGAGTTCGTGCTGGAGCGGATGCGTGCGTGGCTCGAAGATGATTCGCGTCTGAAGCTGGGCCAGCATCTGAAGTACGACTCGCACGTCTTCATGAATCACGGCATCACGCTGCGTGGCATTGCCCACGACACGATGCTGGAGAGTTACGTGCTGGCGTCGTACCGCAATCACGGCATGGACAGCCTGGCCGAACGCCTGCTGAACGTGAAGACGATTACGTACGAGGAAGTCTGCGGCAAGGGCGCGAGCCAGATCGGCTTCGACCAGATCGACCTGCAGCGTGCCACCGAGTACGCGGCGGAAGATGCCGACGTGACGCTGCGCCTGCATCGCAAGATGCTGCCGCAACTGGAGCAGGCCGATGGGCTGCGCTACGTCTACGAGAAGATCGAGATCCCGGTGTCGGTGGTACTGCAGAAGATCGAACGCAACGGCGTGCTGATCGATGCGGACCGTCTGGCTGCACAGAGCGCGGACCTGGGCCAGCGCATGATGGAAGCCGAGCGCGCTGCGCATGAAGCTGCGGGGCAGCCGTTCAACCTCGGTTCGCCAAAGCAGATCGGTGAAATCCTGTTCAACCAGATGAAGCTGCCGGTGGTCAAGAAGACCGCCAGCGGCGCACCGTCCACGGACGAAGAGGTGCTGCAGAAACTGGCCGAAGACTATCCCCTGCCCAAGCTGCTGCTGGACTACCGGGGGCTGTCGAAGCTGAAATCGACTTACACCGACAAGCTGCCGCGCATGGTCAACACGCGCACGGGCCGCGTGCATACGAGCTATGGGCAGGCCACTGCCGTGACTGGCCGCCTGGCTTCGACCGAGCCAAACCTGCAGAACATTCCGGTGCGCACGGAAGAAGGCCGCCGCATTCGCGAAGCGTTCATTGCCGCGCCGGGCAACGTGATTGTTTCCGCCGACTATTCGCAGATCGAACTGCGCATCATGGCGCATATCTCGGGCGACGAGAATCTGCTGCGCGCGTTTGCCAATGGCGAAGATATCCACCGCGCCACGGCCGGCGAGATCTTCAACGTGGAACGCGAGGCCGTGACAAGCGAGCAGCGCCGCTACGCCAAGGTCATCAACTTTGGCCTGATCTACGGCATGAGCGCGTTCGGGCTGGCCGGCAACCTTGGCATCGAGCGCGAGGCGGCCAAGCACTATATCGATCGCTACTTCATGCGCTATCCCGGCGTGGCGAACTATATGGAAGAGACGCGGCAGAAGGCGCGCGAACAGGGCTATGTGGAGACGGTGTTCGGTCGTCGCCTGTGGTTGCCGGATATCAACGGCGGCAACGGTCCGCGCCGTCAGGCAGCGGAGCGCGCGGCCATCAACGCGCCGATGCAGGGGACCGCAGCAGACCTGATCAAGTTGTCGATGATCGGCGTGCAGGACTGGCTGGAGGCCGACAAGCTGGGCTCGCGTCAGATCATGCAGGTACACGATGAACTGGTGCTCGAAGTGCCCGAGGCAGAGTTCGAACTTGTGAAGGTGAAGCTGCCCGAGCTGATGTGCGGCGTGGCGCAGTTGAATGTGCCGTTGGTGGCTGAAGTGGGCAGCGGCTCGAACTGGGAAGAGGCGCACTAGCAAGTCACCTGTCTTGTCTGTCGCCCCTGCGATGCCGCTGTATGCAAAGAAGTACTTGCTGAAACGACCGGGGACCCCTTGCCAGTCGTGTTGCTGTGCAGCACACTGGCAGCAACCCAGTCGTAGTCAGCAGAATCTTCGCAGTACAGAATAACGGCCTCGCGGTGCGAGACCACAACAGAAAGACGCCGCAGGGGCCTGCACCGGTTTTCAAATTGAAAACATCGGGTAGACCATGAGCAACGCACAAGGCAAAGAGGAAAGCGCCCCTACTCCTACGGAAACCACACCAATCGCAAGCGGTCCGCAACGCAGCGCGGCGCCGCGTGCATCCAACGCACTCCATCGCATCATCGTTGTCGGTGGCGGTGCCGGCGGGCTCGAACTCGTCACGCGGCTCGGTGACAAGCTCGGCAAGTCGCGTCAGGCGCAGATCACGCTGGTGGATCGCTCGCCCACGCACATCTGGAAGCCGCTGCTGCACGAAGTGGCTGCCGGCAGCATGGATCCCAACACTCACCAACTGGAATACGTGGCGCAGGCACGCTGGCACCACTTCGAATTCCAGCAGGGCGAACTGACGGGCATCGATCGCGAGAGCAAGGTCATCCATGTGGCTGCCTGTATCGACCAGGACGGTGCCGAACTGTTGCCCGCGCGCGAGTTGGCATATGACACGCTCGTGCTGGCCATCGGTTGCGTGACGCACTTCTTCAGCGTGCCCGGTGCGGCCGAGCATGCGATTGCCCTCGATACCGTGGCGCAGGCCGAGCGCTTCCGCCGCAAGCTGATCGCGGCATGCGTGCGCGCCCAGAATGGCAAGGGGCGCATGGGCGAGGACGGCCGTCCGCGTGTCGATGTCGCCATCATCGGCGCTGGGGCAACGGGCGTGGAACTGTCGGCGGAGTTGCGCAACACGGCGCATGTGCTGAACGCGTATGGGCTGCACCAGCTCGACCCGCGCCGCGATGTGCGTATCCACGTCATCGAGGCCGGCCCGCGCATCCTGCCCGCGCTGTCCGAACGCGTGTCGGCAGAAACGACCAAGCTGCTGCGCAAGCTCGAAGTCGATGTGTTCACTGGCGAACGCGTGACCGAAGTCACTTCGGATGCAGTGCTCACGGCCAGTGGCAAGCATATCGATGCCGACCTCACCGTATGGGCGGCCGGCATCACCGCGCCGGGCGTGTTGCGCACCCTGGGTTTGCCAGTCAGCAAGATGGGTCAGATCGTGGTTGGCCCCACGCTGCAGAGCGAGACCGATCCGAACATCTTTGCGTTTGGCGATTGCGCTGCCGCACCATGGACCGAGAAGCAGACCACGGTGCCTCCGCGTGCGCAGGCCGCGCATCAACAGGCCACGTTCCTGTACGACGCGATTCGCGCCAGGCTCGCAGGCAAGCCGCTGCCGGAGTTCGGCTTCAAGGACTTTGGTTCGCTGGTGTCGCTGGGACACTTCAGCGCGGTAGGTAGCCTGATGGGCGGCCTGATCGGCGGGTCGATGTTCATCGAGGGGCTGATGGCACGCTTCATGTACACGTCGCTGTATCGCATGCACGTACTGGCGCTGCACGGCGCCATCGGCATGGGGCTCGACACGGTCACGCACTGGCTGCGCAGCAAGACCAGCCCCCGGGTGAAGCTGCACTGAGGTCGATGGGCGAAAGAAGGATGGCCGGTGGCGCGTGCGCTACCGGCCATCTTTGCTTAGAATCGACGGCGCCGCGCTGGCGTCACATGGAGCGGCATCCCGATATCGCCTGATTCCCGGAGCCCGCCCCATGCTGAAGCCAGAAATTGAAAGTCTCGTCCCCGGCCAGCCCTTCGACCGCCGCAGTTTCGTCAAGACCGCGCTAGGCTCGGCTTTTGCCGCAGCCGTGCTGCCGGTGACCGCGCAGACCATCAAGACCGATTTCCAGGGCCTGACGGCCGGCGAGATCACGGTGCCGTCGAACGGCTTCAACATGCCCGTGTACCGCGCCCAGCCGGAGGGCAAGACCAACCTGCCCGTGGTGCTGGTCGTCAGCGAGATCTTCGGCGTGCATGAGCACATCGCCGATGTGTGCCGACGCTTTGCCAAGCTTGGCTACCTGGCCATCGCACCCGAACTGTTTGCGCGGCAGGGCGACCCCAGCAGCTATGGCACCATCCAGGAACTGCAGGCCAACATCATCCAGAAGACGCCCGATGCACAGGTCATGAGCGATCTCGACACCTGCGTGGCCTGGGCGGCTGCGCATGGCGGCGACGTGAACCGCCTGGCCATCACCGGTTTCTGCTGGGGCGGGCGCATCACGTGGCTGTACTCGGCGCACAGCAAGCGCGTAAAGGCCGGCGTGGCCTGGTACGGCCAACTGGTGGGCCAGCCCAACCCGCTGAAGCCGCGCAATCCGGTGGATATCGCTGGCGAACTGAATGCGCCGGTGCTGGGGCTCTACGGCGGCAAGGACACCGGTATCACGCAGGAACACGTGGCGCAGATGAAGGCGGCGCTGGCCGAATCGTCGAATCCGAATGCGAAGGCGTCGACGTTCGTGGTCTACCCCGAAGCCGGGCATGCGTTCCATGCCGACTACCGGGCCAGCTATGTGGACGCGGCGGCCAAGGACGGCTGGCAGCGATGCCTGGCCTGGTTCAAGCAGCACAAGGTTGCCTGATGCCGCATCGACCCGGATGACGGTGAAGTAGCCCCAACGACCGCGCGGGTGATTGCAAAGCAAGGCCGGACGTACGTACAATGCCGACTCTTGCGTTTTTGCAACCATGTTGCGTTAGTGCGAGCGTTTCAGTCGGCGACGACTGCCCGGTGGTCGGGCGGGGGCCGGTCCGGGAGTTCATCATCCATTCCACGCTTTTGTACATCCTGCTGGCGGCGACCATTTCGGGCGTCGGCAGCATCCTGGGTGCGGCAGTGCTATCGCTGACCGTTGCCTCGCGCGTGGTGGAGCGCATGGTGAGTTTCTCGGTGGGGGTGCTGCTGGCCACGGCGCTGCTGCACTCGCTGCCCGAGGCGTTCGAATCCGGCGCCGATCCGCGCGCGCTGTTCGGCACGCTGCTGGCCGGGCTGCTGGGCTTCTTCCTTCTCGAAAAGATCTCGCTGCTGCGCCATTCGCACCATCACGAAGGTGACGGCCATCACCATCACCATGGGCATGACCGCGAGGAAGCGGGTCGCAGTGGCCTGACGATCCTGGTGGGCGATACCTTCCACAACTTTGCCGATGGCATCGTGATTGCGGCCGCGTTCCTGGCCGATCCGCATATCGGACTGGTCACCGCCCTGGCGATTGCCGCTCACGAGATTCCGCAGGAAGTGGGCGACTTCATCGTGCTGCTCAATGCCGGATTCTCGAAGGCGCGCGCCTTTGCCTTCAACCTGCTGTCGAGTCTGGCGGCCGTGCTCGGCGGCGTGGTCGGCTACTTCCTGCTGGACGAGCTGTCGAGCTGGATTCCGTACGTGCTGGTGATCGCGTCGAGCAGCTTCCTCTATATCGCAGTGAGCGACCTGATGCCGCAGATGCAGCGCAAGCCACGGCTCAAGGAATCGGCGGTGCAGGTGTTGCTGGTGGCCGCCGGCATCACGGCCATCGTGTTCATCACCAATGGCGTGCACGAGCAGCACGCCCACCAGCATTCCAAGCAGGAGGAAGCGGCGTCCCGGTGACGCCGCTTTTTGCCTGCAGTGGCCAGTGGATTAGCTACCGGTAGCCACCGGCCGCTTCGGGTCGGCGCACCATTCGCTCCACGATCCCGGATACAGCGCCGCATCGGTCAGGCCAGCCGCTTCCATCGCCAGCAGGTTGTGGCAGGCCGTCACGCCCGATCCACACTGCATCACGGTCTGCGCAGCAGGTTTGCCGCCGAAAACTTCTTCGAACTCGGCGCGCAACTGATCGGCTGGCTTGAACCGGCCATCGGCGGCCAGATTGTCCTTGAAGAAGCGATTGGCTGCGCCAGGGATGTGACCACCCACAGGATCGAGCGTCTCGTTCTCGCCGCGGAAGCGATCCGGTGCGCGGGCATCGACCACGAGCAGGGCAGGTTGATCGAGATTGGCGAGCAGGGCATTGGCGTTGGCAGTGCGCACCAGCGATGGCCGGCGCGTCAGGTTGCCACCCGTTTCCGGATCGGGCGTCGCGCCGGGTTCGAGCGGCAGTCCCGCCGCCACCCAGGCGGCCTTGCCGCCATCGAGCACGGCTACGGCACCGTGACCCACCCAGCGCATCAGCCACCACAGCCGCGCGGCGTACATCGCGCCATGGGCGTCGTAGGCCACGACCAGCGTATCGTCATCCACGCCCAGCGCGCGCAACCGGTTCACAAGCAGTTCGGCGTCGGGCAGCGGATGGCGGCCATTGACGCCGGTCTTCGGGCCGGACAGTTCGTTGTCGAGGTGGAGATAGAAGGCGCCCGGCAGGTGGCCCTGCTGGTAGATCTCGCGGCCCGCAGCCGGATTGGTCAGGTCGAACGAGCAGTCAATGATGACGGTCCGGCGGCCTTCGGAGCGAAGTTGCTGCAGTTCGGTGGCGGTGATCAGCGGTGATGGCGTGGAAGATGGCATGGACAGCGGTCTCTCTCGTTGAGCGAATCGCCGTCAATGCTACACCGCTCAGGGATCAAACCTCGGGGTGGACCTCGGCTTCCGGGGACTTCACCGGCGTGGCCGGCGTGGGATGCTCGTCCGTATCGCGCGCCCGTGTCAGCGTGGTGGCGATGCCACTGCCGACAATCAGCGCCATCCCCAGCCACGACACCCAGTTAAGCTTGTCGTTCCAGACGAGGATGCCCCAGAGGCTGGAGAACACGATGCCTGCGTATTGCAGGTTTGCGGTCAGCAGCGTATTGCCGCGCTTGTAGGCGCGCGTCATCGATGTCTGGCCCAGCGTGGCAAGAATGCCGATCGCCAGCAGCATGCCGGCGCCGCGCCAGGTCATCGGACTGACCCCCGAATACAACATCCAGACCAGACCGCAGGCCAGCCCGACCGCCGAGAAATAAAACACGATCCGGCCTTCGGGCTCGCCGAGCTGGCCGAGCTGGCGCACTTCCACATACGCCAGCGCCGTGAACACGCCCGAGATCAAGCCGATCATGCCGCCCGCGAGCTGGTTGTGGCCGACGACGGAAGGCTGCAACAGGCAGATCACACCGCCGAACGACATCAGGATGGCGCCGATCAGTTTCTTGTCGGCGGTTCGGCCCGTGCCAGCCAGCGCCGCCCCAGCACCGATGATCAGCGCGATCCAGACCGGCGACATGTAGTTCAGCGTCATCGCCGTGGCCAGCGGCAGCATCGTGATCGAGGTGAACCAGAGCAGCAGCGCGGTCACGCCGAACAGGCTGCGCTTGATGTGCGTGACCATGTGGGGCGTACGTACCGATATGCCTTGCGAGCGCAGCATGATCCACATGATCGTCACGCCGATCAGGCTACGGTAGAAGACGATCTCGCCCGTGGTGTAGTAGTCCGACGCCAGCTTGACGCCCACCCCCATCAACGAGAAAGCGAAGGCGGCGAACAGCATCCAGAGCGATTGCATGGCGAGGGGCGGTAACGGGTGAAGCGGGTTGAAGCCGCATGGCATGGCGCCGGGCGGGAAATTCGTTGTATCGGCAACGATTGCGAATGGCGATTGTAACAGTCGGAAGAGGTCGGCTCCAAAGCAAAACGGACCGTTTTCACGGTCCGTTTCGGGGTTACCACAGTGGCGCCTAGCGCTTCTGATAGTCCATGGCGCGGCGATACCACTCGTGGAAATGCTGCATGCCGTCTTCCATTGGCGACTGGTAAGGTCCGGTCTCGCTGACGCCGCGCTTCATGAGTGCGAGGCGGCCGGCGTCCATGCGCTCGGCAATCTCGTCGTCCTCGATGCACGTCTCCATATAGGCGGCGCGCTCAGCCTCTACGAACTCGCGCTCGAACAGCACGATTTCCTCGGGGTAGTAAAACTCCACCACATTGCGCGTCTTGCGCGGCCCGAGCGGGTGCAGCGTCGAGATGCAGAGCACGTTCGGATACCACTCCACCATGATGTTGGGGTAATAGGTCAGCCAGATCGCGCCATGCTTGGGCAGCTTGCCGTTGTTGAAGCGCAACACTTCCTCGTGCCACTTCTGATAGGTCATGCTGCCCGGACGCTTCAGGCCCGCGTGCAGGCCCACGGTCTGGACGCTGTGCCATTCGCCGAACTCCCACTTGAGATCGTCGCACGACACGAAACTGCCAAGGCCTGGGTGGAACGGTACGACGTGGTAGTCCTCCAGATAGACCTCGATAAAGGTCTTCCAGTTGTAGTCGCACTCGTGAACTTCCACGTGGTCGAGCATGTAGCCTTCGAAGTTCAGGTCTTCGGCCACCCCCATGCGCGCGAGGTCCGCCCGCACATCGCGCTCGCCCTCGAACAGCATGCCGTTCCAGTTCTGGAGCGGCGAACGGTTCAGGTGGACGCAGGGTTGCTCGGCGAAATGCGGCGCGCCCAACAGGTCACCCTTGAGGTCGTAGGTCCAGCGGTGGAGCGGGCAGACGATGTTCTTCGCATTCCCGCGGCCGTTCATCATGATGGCCTGGCGATGGCGGCAGACGTTGGACAGCAGTTCGATGCCGTCCGGGTTGCGCACCAGCATGCGTCCCTCGTCCTCGGCGGCCAGCGTCTGGAAGTCGCCGGATTCCGGCACCATCAGTTCGTGGCCGACGTAGCCGGGACCCTTCTTGAACAGCAGTTCGAGTTCTTGTTGATGCAGCGCCTCGTCGAAATAGACATCCACGGGCAACTGCGAATCAGCCGGCGCAAGTTTGAGCGCGGTGCTGAGATTGGACATTATCCCCACTCCCTATGAACAGGCGAAAGCAGTGAACAACCCAACCATCGAAATATGAATCGATTTGGGAAACCGTGTCAGACGAGCAGAAACCGGTCCGGTTCCCCAATCTGCAAGACTGGAGAATGCGTGGAAAACGCAACGGGGGCGAACTCGCTGACGAGCCGGGGATTGTACCCGACCCAAAAAGTTAAGGGCCTGATTATTTGGCCTTTTTAGCGAAAAAGTCGACCCGGGTCGTCATGGAGGTGCCCTTTCGGGCGCATTCGGAATGACGACCCGGGCGCACACGTCACATGGCGGTCACGCCCGTGTCACAAGCGATTGATATGTGCGCTATCCGCACGGGGCTGTCTGCAATATGGATCAGTCTGTTCTGCGGCCTGCCCACGGTTTGGCGTAAAATCGCGAATTACCCTGATCAAGGCCTGACATGCCAAGAACGACCACAGCCCCGGCGCAGCCTCAAGAGGCAGACGAGCCGGTGGCCGCAAGCGTGCCGCCGGCTTCCTATGAGGCCGCCATGGCCGAGCTGGAAACGCTGGTGGCCAGCATGGAAAGCGGCGAACTCCCCCTGGAGGCCTCACTGACGGCATACCGTCGTGGCGCCGAACTCGTGCGCTATTGCCAGCACAGCCTGGAGCGGGTGGCCCAACAGGTCAAGGTTCTGGAAGGTGACGCGCTGAAACCCCTGGCAGCCGAGTCACGTACCGATAACAACAGCAACGGCGCAGACTTCGAATGAGCGATTTTGCAACCTGGATGCGGGCGCAGGGCGCCCGGACCGAGGCCGCCCTGGACGCAGCACTGCCGTCCAGGGACACAATTCCACACACCCTCCATGAAGCCATGCGCTATGCTGTCCTCGGCGGTGGCAAGCGGGTTCGCCCGCTGCTGGTGCATGCGGCTGGCGAAGTGGCGGGGGCATCCCCCGAGGCTTGTGACGCTGCGGCCTGCGCCGTGGAGATGATCCACGCCTACTCGCTGGTCCACGACGACATGCCATGCATGGACGACGACGACCTGCGCCGCGGCCGTCCCACGGTCCACAAGGCCTACGACGAAGCCACGGCGCTGCTGGTGGGCGATGCCTTGCAGACGCAGGCTTTCATCGTGCTGGCCCAGACGCCGGCGCTGGGCGCCGAGGCGCGCCTGAAGCTGGTGGCCGAACTGGCGCACGCATCGGGCTCCGTGGGCATGTGCGGTGGCCAGGCCATCGACCTGCAGAACGTGGGTCTGGCGATGAGCCGCGACGCGCTGGAAGGCATGCATCGCATGAAGACCGGTGCGCTGCTGCGTGCCAGCGTGCGCATGGGCGCGTTGTGCGGAAGCATCGATCCGGACGGCCTGGCAGCGCTGGATCGTTACTCGGCAGCCGTGGGATTGGCGTTCCAGGTGGTAGACGATATTCTCGACGTCACTGCCGATACGGCCACGCTCGGCAAGACTGCCGGCAAGGATGCCGCCAATGACAAGCCGACCTATGTGTCGCTGCTTGGTCTGGATGCCGCACGCGAGCTGGCCTCCCAGCTGCGCACCGACGCCCACGAGGCGTTGGCGGGATTCGGCGCACGCGCCGGCCGGCTGGCCGAATTGGCCGACCTGATCGTGCTGCGCTCAAACTGAACTGACAAGCCGGACAAACAGAATCCGGCGGCCGAACGGACACAAATGACCTACACGCTGCTCAACAACATCGACGACCCCGCAGACCTGCGCCGCCTGGACCGGCGCCAACTCGAGACGCTGGCCGACGAACTGCGCGCCTACGTGCTCGAATCGGTCTCGCAGACCGGCGGCCACCTGTCGTCGAACCTCGGCACGGTGGAACTGACCATTGCGCTGCATTACGTCTTCGACACGCCCAGTGACCGCGTGGTCTGGGACGTGGGTCACCAGAGCTACCCCCACAAGATCCTGACCGGCCGTCGCGACCGCATGTCGACGCTGCGCCAGTACGGTGGCATCTCGGGCTTCCCGCGCCGCGCCGAAAGCGAGTACGACACCTTCGGCACCGCACACTCGTCCACTTCGATCTCGGCCGCGCTCGGCATGGCGCTCGGCGCCCGAACGCAGGGCGAGAAGCGCGTTGGCATCGCGGTGATCGGCGATGGCGCGATGACCGCCGGCATGGCTTTCGAGGCCATGAACAACGCGGGCGTCTACAAGGACCTGCCGCTGCTGGTGGTGCTGAACGACAACGACATGTCGATCTCGCCACCGGTGGGCATGCTGAACAAGCATCTGGCGCGACTCTTGTCTGGCCAGTTCTACGCGGCCACGAAGAAGGGCATCGAAAAGGTGCTGTCCGTTGCGCCCCCCGTGCTCGAATTCGCCAAGCGTCTGGAAGAGCATGCCAAGGGCATGGTCGTACCGGCCACGCTGTTCGAGGAATTCGGCTTCGACTACATCGGCCCGATTGATGGCCACGACCTCAACTCGCTGGTGCCGACGCTGCAGAACATCCGCCAGCGCGCCCTGGAAGGCCACGGCCCGCAGTTCCTGCACGTGGTCACCAAGAAGGGCCAGGGTTACAAGCTGGCAGAGGCCGACCCGATCCTGTACCACGGCCCGGGCAAGTTCAATCCCGAGGAAGGCATCCGCCCGGCTGCCAAGCCATCGCGCAAGACCTACACGCAGATCTTCGGCGATTGGCTGTGTGACACGGCCGCTGCCGACAAGCGCCTGATCGCCGTGACGCCGGCCATGCGCGAAGGTTCGGGCATGGTCGAGTTCGAGAAGCGCTTCCCGGATCGTTACTACGATGTGGGCATTGCCGAGCAGCATGCGGTGACGTTTGCAGGCGGTCTGGCCTGCGAGGGCCTGAAGCCTGTCGTGGCGATCTACTCGACGTTCCTGCAGCGCGGCTATGACCAGCTGATTCACGACGTGGCATTGCAGAACTTGCCCGTCGTGTTCGCACTGGACCGTGCCGGCCTGGTGGGCGCCGATGGTGCCACGCATGCGGGCGCTTATGACATCCCGTTCCTGCGCTGCATTCCGAACATGATGGTGATGACGCCGTCTGACGAGAACGAGTGCCGCCAACTGCTGACCACGGCTTACCAGCAGGATTGCCCGACCGCCGTGCGCTATCCGCGCGGTGCGGGCGTGGGCGCGGCCACGCAGGCTGAACTCACGGCGCTGCCGGTGGGCAAGGGTGAGATTCGCCGCCAGGGTCAGGCACGTGCCGGCCAGCGCGTGGCGATCCTGGCGTTTGGTTCGATGCTCCAGCCGTCGCTGACGGCAGCCGAGCCGCTAGACGCCACCGTGGCGAACATGCGCTTCGTGAAGCCGCTGGATGTGGAGCTGGTCAAGCAACTGGCTGCCGACCACGACTTCCTGGTGACCGTCGAAGAGGGTGCAACGATGGGCGGTGCGGGCAGTGCGGTGCTCGAAGCGCTGGCCGAGGCCGGCGTGGAGATCCCGACGCTGGTGCTGGGCTTGCCCGACCGCTTCATCGACCATGGCGATCCCGCATTCCTGCTGTCGCAATGCGGCCTGGATGCGGCGGGTATCGAGCGCTCGGTGCGCGAGCGCTTCAAGCTGGCCGATCAACCGGTCAAGGTGGCTACCTCGCGCGTGGCGTGATGGCCTGAGCGGTCTCAGTAAGATTGAAACCGGCGCGGAAATTCCGCGCCGGTTTTGTTTTGGGCGCCGCAAACCGGCAACGCGCCGCACGGGCAGGGCATGGGCTGCTCGAAATGCGCGGAATCACGCACGCCTGCGGCGAGCCTTGCCGATATCCCGTAAAATCGCCGTTCCCATTTTGTGTTCGCAGCTGCGGGCCGGTGCATGAACCATGTACATGGACCCGTCGTTTCACACTCGTTGCGCGGCGTGGAGAATTAATCCTGCGAAAAACGCCGCGACCGTAAGGATGGCTGCCGCGCCCCGGCTGGCGTCCTGGAGGAAACCGTAGATGAATGACATCAATCCCGCCTTTGTCATGCCCGACGTGCAATCGAGCGTCGATACCCGCCAGATCGTGATCCAGCGCGTTGGCGTGAAAGGCGTGCGCTATCCGTTGACGCTGAAGACGCCGGCCGGCGCAGTGGCCACGGTTGGCACGTTCACGCTGGACGTACGCCTGCCGGCTGACCAGAAAGGCACACACATGTCGCGCTTCGTGGCATTGCTCGAAGACAACCGCGCGCCGCTGGATCTTGCAGCGTTCCGCGCGCTGCTCGACGATATGCTCGTGCGCCTGGAAGCCGACGCCGGCCGTATCGAAGTCACGTTCCCGTACTTCATCAGCAAGACCGCGCCGGTCTCGGGCGTGCAGTCTTTGCTCGATTACGAAGTCACGCTGATCGGCGAGAAACGCGATGGTCAGACCCGCCTGTTCCTGACCGCACTGGTGCCGGTGACCAGCCTGTGCCCGTGCTCGAAAAAGATCTCGCAGTACGGCGCACACAACCAGCGCTCGCATATCACCATGAAGGTGGAGCTGGCCGGCGACCTCGACGTGGAAACACTGGTACGCATGGCTGAGGAAGAAGCGTCGTGCGAACTGTGGGGCCTGCTGAAGCGCCCCGACGAGAAGTTCGTGACGGAGCGCGCCTACGAAAATCCGAAGTTCGTCGAGGACCTCGTGCGCGATATTGCGATGCGACTCAATGCCGATGCGCGCATCGTGGCGTACACGCTGGAAGCCGAGAACTTCGAGTCGATCCACAATCACAGTGCCTATGCTGTGATCGAGCGCGACAAGCGCGTCGACTGATCGCCCGCTGCTTGTTTGCTCCCCTCTCCCGCTACGCGGGAGAGGGGAGAATGCCATCAGCAGGTCAAACCACCGTCACCGCAGGCACCCCTGCCGCAACCTCCACCACCTTCACACTCTCCGTTGCCGGCAGCGCAGGCGCCACGCCGTTCGCCAGCGGCTTGAGCTTGCGGAAGCTGCAGCTCAATTTCGACGCCGTCAACGTCACCACCGCATACCCCTGCGCGTCCGTATTCACATACTTCAGCCACGGATTGAACGTCGTCAGCGTGCTGTTGAAGGTGTTGGTGACCGTGCCGCTGGAGTCGGTCGTGTAGATCAGCGGCGCGGCAGCTTTGAATGCCGCATCGCTATCCACCACGCTCTTGAAGTAGCTCTGGAACGAGTTGCTCGACAGGCCAGCGGTGACAAGATCCACCATCACGGGCACCGGCGTGGTGGCGTCGTAGTCGTCCATCACCGGGCCGGCGAAGAACGCGTGGATATCGCCAGTCAGCGCCACTACATTCTTGATGCTGCCGTTCTTCAGGAAGGCCATCATGGCCTTGCGCTCGGCGTTGTAGCCATCCCACTGATCGGCGTTGAGGATGTACTTGTCCAGTAGCGCCACCGAGGGCAGGGCGGCGTTGAGCACGGGGGCGATGCCTGCGTCGAACACGCCGTTCGAGATGCCCGCATTGGTCAGCAAGTACGCCTTGAGCGAGGCATAGGCCGGCGTCGGATAGGTGCCATCGCCCTTGGCCGTGGTCAGGTCGGCCACCAGTGCGCCGATCATGCCCGTTTGCAGCGGCGCGAGCGCGCTGTTCGCCTGCACCAGGCCGCTGGCGAGCAATGCGGCGATGGCTTGCGTACCATCGATCTGCATGCGCAGCAGCGAGACCTCGTTGCCCCAGAGTTTCCACGTCGTCGAGGCACTCGCCATCTGCTGCTGCCACCACGCGCGCTGCGTATCGCCGAGGATCGACACCGGCGTCAGCGCACCACCCGCGCCGCTGATCTTGCTCGCTTCGAGTCCAGCCAACGTGGCCTTCGGCACGAAGTAGCGGCTGCCGATGCTGCTGCCGGCTGCCTGCTCGGGGATCACGTGGTCCGCGCGATAGAGGCGTTCGTCGGTCATCACCAGCGTGGCGAGATTACCGAACGTGAATGAGCGGTAGATCTGGATATTGCGGAACGACGTATCGGCCTGGTCGAAGCTGACATCGGCCGGCATGAATTCGAACCATGCCTGGCTGGCGGCGCGGCGGCGGGCCGTGCGTGGGTCGGCATCGTCGGCGGCCGTGTAGGTCTGGTGGTCCTGCCAGCAATCGTCGGAAAACTCGTGGTCGTCCCAGATGCCGATCACCGGAAAGCGCGCGTGCAGTGCTTGCAGCCGGGCATCGCTGCGATACGACTTGTAGAGGTAGCGGTAGTCGTCGATCGTGGTGGCGTAGGTGCCATCGGCGGTGGCGGTGCCGTTCGGCAGCGTCAGTTGCGTATGGCGGCTTTCCACCTTGCCTGTCTGGAAGGCGGCGCCGACGGTCTCGTAGATGTAGTCGCCCATGTGGACGATGAAATCGAGATCCTCGCTGACCAGTTCCTCCATGCCGGCCCAGTGATTTACGCTCCAGTCCTGGCACGTTATGAAGGCGAACTTGAGCTGCGAGAGCGGCGTGCCGGCGGCCGGCGCGGTCTTGGTGCGGCCCACCGGGCTGGTCTGGCTACCGGCGATGAAGCGGTAGTAGTAGGTCGTGCCGGCCGTCAGGCCCGTGACCTTGTTGCGCAACGTGTAGTCCCAGTCAGGCAGTGCGGAAAGCGTGTTGTCGACTACGAGCGTGCTGAAATCGGCGTTTGCCGAGACCTGCAGCCGCACGCTGACGCTTTTGCCTGCGCTGGCACCTGCCACGCGCGTCCACAGCATCACGCTGTCGGGTTTCGGATCGCCGGAGGCCACGCCCTGATCGAATTTGTAGGTCGCGCCCGGCTCGGTAGTCGGCGGCGTGGTGGGGGCGGGGGTGTTGTTATCGTCGTCGCCACCGCAGCCGGCCAGGCCCGTAGTGGCCACCGTCACGGTAACGAAACTGCCCCATTTCAGGAACTTGCGGCGATCCATCTGCGTTTCCTCGTCTTTGTGGGATGTGATGCGGGAAACGCAAATTGTTCGGTGGCGATGTGACCGCCATGTGTCCGGCCCCGGGGCGGAGAGCCAGATTAGAGGGCTGCCACCAACTCAGACCGGCAGCCGGATGTCCGCCAGATCCCAGCGCGGCGTCACGCCATAGCTGTATTCGTGCTGCGCCAGTTGCGGCGCCGCCTGCAGGCGCATGGCCCCGGCAAAGGCGATCATCGCGCCGTTATCCGTGCAGAAGGCCAAGTCGGGGTAGAACACCTCCACCTTGCGGCGGCGGCCCATCTCGTCGAGACGCTCGCGCAACTGGCGGTTGGCACCTACGCCTCCGGCCACCACCAATCGCTTGTGGCCGGTCTGCTTGAGCGCGTTGAACGACTTGGCGGCCAGCACATCGACGATGGCATCGACAAACGAGCGCGCCAGGTTGGCGCGATCCTGCTCGCAGGCATTGCCCAGCTTGCGGGTCTGCGTCAGCACCGCTGTCTTGAGCCCTGCGAACGAGAAATCGAGATTGCCCGAATGGAGCATCGGGCGCGGCAGTTCGAACGAACCTGGATTGCCGAATTCGGCCAGACGAGACACTTCCGGGCCGCCCGGATAACCGAGGCCCAGCAGCTTGGCGGTCTTGTCGAACGCCTCGCCGGCGGCATCGTCGAGCGTCTCGCCGAGCAGTGCGTAGTCGCCGATCCCCTTCACTTCCATCAACTGGGTGTGGCCGCCGGAAACCAGCAGCGCCACGAACGGGAAGGGCGGCGGCGCATCGGTCAGCAGTGGCGACAGCAGGTGTCCTTCCAGGTGATGGACGCCCACCATGGGCACGCCCAGCGCAAAGCCGAGTGCATTGGCGACCGAGGCGCCCACCAGCAGCGCACCGGCAAGACCGGGGCCTTGCGTGAAGGCGATGGCGTCGATGTCCTCGCGCTTGCGCCCGGCCTCGTCCAGTACCTGCTGCAACAGCGGCAGCACGCGGCGAATATGGTCGCGCGAGGCCAGTTCGGGCACGACGCCGCCGTACTCGCGGTGCATGGCGATCTGCGAGTAGAGCGCGTGCGAGAGCAGTCCGGCCTCGGTGTCGTAGAGGGCCAGCCCGGTTTCGTCGCAGGAGGATTCGATGCCGAGGACAAGCATGGGGAGATTCTGGTGCCGCCAGCCCGTTTTGGTCTGCAACTGCAGCCATTGTGCCGGCAAAAAACGGAAGGCCAGCAGGGTAGCACACCCGCACCCGACGCGCTGGCGCCGCCGCCATTCGCTACAATCGCGGCTTCTTCAAGGGACGTTATGACACAGGGCAGGAAGGAACGGTTCGATGTGGCCGTGCTGGGCGCGGGCGCGGCCGGCATGATGTGTGCCGCCGTGGCCGGGCAGCGCGGCGCGCGCGTGGTGCTGATCGACCACGCCACGCGGCTGGCCGAGAAGATCCGTATTTCAGGCGGCGGGCGCTGCAATTTCACGAATCTGCAGGCCGGGCCGGCCAACTACCTGTCGTCGAATCCCCATTTCTGCCGTTCCGCGCTGGCGCGCTATACCCCGCAGGACTTCCTGGGCCTGATTCGTCGCTACGACATCGGCTGGCATGAGAAGCATCGCGGGCAGTTGTTTTGCAACGATAGCGCCGAGGACATCATTTGCATGCTGCGCGCCGAGTGTGACGCAGGTGGCGTCCATTGGCAGACCGGCTGCACGATCGAGGAAATCCGCAAGGAAGGCGATGATTACCTGCTGTTGACGACCCAAGGCGAGGTGCGCGCTGGCGCAGTGGTGGTGGCGACGGGCGGGTTGTCGATCCCGAAGATCGGCGCGACGGACTTCGGTTACCGCATCGCCAAGCAGTTTGGACTCAAGTTGATCGAGACCCGCCCCGCACTGGTGCCGCTGACGTTCGACGGCCAGGCATGGCAGCCTTTCGTGCCACTGGCTGGGGTATCGATGGAAGTCGATATCTCCACGGGCAGCGGCAAGACAGCCGGCGCGTTCAAGGAGGATTTGCTCTGGACTCACCGAGGACTCTCCGGTCCGGCCGTGCTGCAGATTTCGAGCTACTGGCGTCCCGGCACGCACATCGAGGTAGACCTCTTCGACGGCGAGGATGCTGCAGAATGGCTGATCGGCCACAAGAAAAACAGTAAGAAGCACTTGAACAACCTGCTTGGCGAGCGCCTTCCATCCCGGCTGGCCGATGCGTGGTGTGAGGCTGTGGGCCTGCACGGCGGCCAAGGCCAATCCATTGCCGACATGCCTGACCGCGCGCTGCGCCAACTGGGCGAAGCGTTGAATCGCTGGCGCCTGCTTCCTTCAGGTACGGAAGGCTACAAGAAGGCCGAGGTCACCCTTGGGGGCGTGGATACGCGCGGACTGTCGTCGGCGACGATGATGGCGCGCGAGGTGGCAGGGCTGTACTTCATCGGTGAAGTGGTCGACGTGACCGGCTGGCTGGGCGGCTATAACTTCCAGTGGGCCTGGGCGTCAGCCGTGGCCGCCGGTGAAGCCGCTGCCGAGGCGTCCCGATAAGGTAAACTGCTCGACCGCTGTTCACTCCATATTTTCCGGAAGATTGCCATGTCCCTCAAAGCCCGCATCAACGATGACATGAAGGCCGCCATGCGTGCCCGTGAGACCGACCGCCTGGGCACGATCCGCCTGCTGCTGGCGGCGATCAAGCAACGCGAAGTCGATGAGCGTGTGGAACTGGACGATGCGGCAGTCACGGCCGTCATCGACAAGATGATCAAGCAGCGCAAGGATTCGATCAGCCAGTTCGAGCAGGCTGGCCGCGATGATCTGGTCGCAAAGGAAAAATCCGAAGTGGATGTGCTGGTGGCCTACATGCCGGCCCAGTTGTCGGAGGCCGAAGTGGCCACCGAAGTCCAGAACGCCGTGAAGGAAGCCGGCGCCACTGGCCCGCAGGATATGGGCAAGGTGATGGCCCTGGTCAAGGCACGTCTGGCCGGTCGCGCAGACATGACGGCAGTGTCTGGACTCGTCAAGGCGGCATTGGCCCCGAAGTAACCTTGAAGCGATTGACCGTCAGGTCAGTGATAAGCATGATTAGCAGTTGCGATCCGTGAGAATGCCGACGCGTTGACGGGACTTGGCGGGTGATGTCGGTAAAGACCGGCACGGCGTTGCGGCTGCACTACAATGATTCGAATCACGGCCGGGCGTCGTACCGGTCACGCATTAACTAGAACAGGCCACCGGCATACCCGGAAGGCCATGGCATCAGGACGGTCAGCCGGGTGATTCCGCAATCCTTCATTCAGGACCTGCTCAACCGCGTCGATATTATCGACGTGGTGGGTAAGTACGTGCAGTTGAAGAAGGGCGGCGCCAATTTCATGGGGCTGTGCCCGTTTCACAACGAGAAATCCCCGTCATTCACGGTGTCGCCGACCAAGCAGTTCTATCACTGCTTCGGCTGTGGCGCCCACGGATCGGCCATCGGCTTCCTGATGGAGTTCTCGGGGAGTTCCTATCCGGAGGCCGTGCGCGAACTGGCGCAATCCGTTGGCCTGTCCGTGCCCGAGGAGCGAAACAGCCTGCCGCCCGCGCAACGGGCTGAGCAACAGGCCCGCTCGGTGGCGCTGAGCGACGCGATGACGCGCGCCACGGATTTCTACAAGAAGCAGCTACGCGGTGCGCCGCAGGCTATCCAGTACCTGAAAGGGCGCGGCCTGACGGGCGAGATCGCCGCCCAGTTCGGCCTCGGCTACGCACCGGACGACTGGCAGGGGTTGGAATCCATCTTCGGCAGCTATCGGGACGACGCGATTGCCGGCCCGCTGGTCGAGAACGGTCTGCTGATCGAATCCCAGGACAAGCGGGATGCCGATGGCAAGCCCCGCCGTTACGACCGGTTTCGCGACCGGATCATGTTCCCCATCCGCAATACCAAGGGTAATGTGATCGGGTTTGGCGGCCGGGTAATGGGCCAGGGCGAGCCCAAATACCTCAACTCACCGGAAACGCCGCTCTTCAGCAAGGGAACGGAGCTTTATGGTCTGTTCGAAGCCCGTCACGCGATTCGTGAGAATGGCTACGTGCTGGTGGTGGAAGGCTATATGGACGTGGTGGCGCTGGCCCAGTTGGGCTTTGCCAATGCCGTGGCCACGCTGGGCACGGCATGTACCCCGGTCCACGTGCAGAAGCTGCTGCGCCAGACCGACGCCGTGGTGTTTTCCTTCGACGGTGATGCGGCTGGCCGCCGTGCGGCGCGACGTGCACTTGAAGCGTGCCTGCCACACCTGGCAGACAACAAGACTATCCGCTTCCTCTTCCTGCCTGCCGAGCACGACCCCGACAGCTACGTCCGCGAAGAGGGCACCGACGCCTTCGCGCGTGAAGTGCAGAACGCGATGCCGCTGTCGCGCTTCTTGCTGCAAGTGGTCACCGAGGATCAGGACATGCGCCAGCCCGAGGGTCGGGCGCGGGCGCAGTTCGAGGCCAAGCCGCTGCTCCAGGCCATGCCGGCGGGCGGCCTGCGGCTACAGATCGTGCGGGAACTTGCCGATGCTACAGGGACGACCCCTGCGGAAATCGAGGCGGTTTGTGGACTCGGCAGCGATCCGTCGCGGGTCGGCCGCTTCGCGCAACCCCGGCCGCGGGCACGGCGTCAGGCGCCAACCGGGCTGGAGCAGCGAGTAATCCAGCTACTGATGAACCATCCGGCGCTGGCCGCACAGCTCGATGGCGATGCCCGCGCGCTGCTGCTCGATCCCCATCGGCCGGAAACAGAAGTGTTGGCTCACCTCGTGGCGGCGTGCGATGGCATCGAGGGCGAAGTGAATTTCGCGGCATTCAGCGAGCAACTGGCTCAGACACCCTACGCCGATGTCTACGCCACGGCACGCGCCGCTGTGCTTAAAGAAGATATCGAAGTGGAGGCGGCGGCACTAGAATTCGAAGGCGCCATCTTCAAGCTGCTGGCCGATCCACTGGAAAGGGAGCAGAAGGCACTGGAACCCGCCGTGATGAGTGGGACAGCCGATGCCGAGACGAAGCAACGCTATCTGTGGCTGGCGGGCGAGGTGCAGCGCCGGCGCCAGATGGGATGGCGTCCCGCGACCGCGGAAAATTAAGGCAGCACAGCAGCGCGATTTTTTGGCTTGAGCCCGGCGGTACGTGGCCCCAACTATGCGAAGAATCCGGGGTCTAAACGCTTAAGCCTTGATTTATCAGGTGAAAACCCCACCTGACAGGAAGCCGGGGATTGGTGACGTGCTACAATGCCCGGTTTGGATTGCGAAATCTTTCTCTCCAGTACTGGCGAAAGTGAGCGTGCCAATGGCAAAGGCCAAAGCAACCGAAAGGGTAGCCGTTAAGGCGCCCTCCAAAGCTCCCCAATCAGGGAGCGGCAAAGCGTCCGTGAAAACAACGGCGGCGAAGACATCGACCGCGTCAGTCAGGACGACATCAGCCCGGTCTGCGCCAGCAAAAACCGTGCGAAGCGCTTCGGCGCCCGCCGGAACCGCTTCCGTCAGGAATCGCATATCCGAAAATACCAAGCCCTCGACTTCGGCACGCGAGAGCGGCAAGAGCGCCAATACAAGCGGCCTTCAGGCTGCTGCACCAGTGAAAGGTAAGAGTATCACCGTGGCGAAACAGCAGAATACCGAAGTCGAGAGCAAACGTGCGGCAACGACGGCCGGCACCCGGAGCAGCAGCGCCAAGGCAGGCGCAGCGGAGGCTGCCGTGTCCAAGGCCCGTGCCGCAACTCCCGCATCCGTTGCATCTGAGCAGCCCGCCGCCCCGGCCGTCAAGCCGGAGCCGAAAAAGCGCGGCCGCAAGCCCAAGGCCGAGATGCAGCAAGACGACAGCACCAGCGAAGACGTGACTGAAGAGTTATACGACAACGACGCGCCGGCAACTCCCGCCGCTGCGCCCAAGACCGAAAAGCAGAAAGCCAAGGACCGCAAGGCCAAGGAAAAGGCACTGCTCAAGGAGTTTGCCTCGTCCAACCAGGCGGGCAGCGAAGAAGAGCTGGAAGTTCGCCGCCAGAAGCTGAAGGCGCTGATCAAGCTGGGCAAGTCGCGTGGTTACCTGACCTACGCCGAAATCAACGATCACCTTCCGGACGACATGGTCGATTCGGAAACGATCGATACGCTGGTTGCCACCCTGAACGACATCGGCATCGCCGTGTACGAACAGGCGCCGGACGCCGAGACGCTGCTGCTGAACGACAACGCTCCGTCGGCTACCAGCGAGGAAGAGGCGGAAGAAGAAGCCGAAGCCGCGCTCTCGACCGTCGATTCCGAATTCGGCCGCACCACCGACCCGGTCCGCATGTACATGCGCGAGATGGGTACGGTCGAACTGCTGACGCGCGAAGGCGAAATCGAAATCGCCAAGCGGATCGAAGCCGGCCTGAAGGACATGGTCATGGCCATTTCCGCCTGCCCGGTCACGATCTCGGAAATCCTGGCCCACGCCGAGCGCGTGGCCAACGAAGAGATCAAGATCGACGAATTCGTCGACGGCCTGATCGATCCGAACGCCGAGGAAGTCCAGGACACCACGCCGGCCCAGGCTGCCGCGGCAGTCGAGGAAGACGAGGAGTCCGAGGAAGACGGCGAGGACGGTGACGAAGAAGAAGACGACGACGGTGCCGCTGGCGCAGGCGCGTCCGCTCGCCAGCTCGAGGAACTGAAGGTTGCCGCGCTGGAGAAGTTCCGCATCATCGCCGAGCAGTTCGACAAGATGCGCCGTGCCTTCGAGAAGGAAGGCTACAAGTCGAAGCCGTACGTGAAGGCCCAGGAAGCGATCCAGGCCGAGCTGATGGGCATTCGCTTCACTGCCCGTAACGTCGAGCGCCTGTGCGACACGCTGCGTGGCCAGGTGGACGAAGTGCGCAAGCTTGAGCGTTCGATCCTGAACATCGTGGTCGACAAGTGCGGAATGCCGCGTTCGGACTTCGTGGCCCGTTTCCCCGGCAACGAGACGAACCTGGACTGGATCCAGACCATCGTGGCCGACCACAAGGGTTACAGCACGATCGTCGAGCGCAATGTGCCAGCCGTGCACGAACTGCAGCAGAAGCTGATCGACCTGCAGGCCCGCGTGGTGCTGCCGCTCAAGGAACTGAAGGACGTCAATCGCAAGATGTCCGAAGGCGAGCGCCGTGCCCGTGAAGCCAAGCGCGAAATGACCGAGGCCAACCTGCGTCTGGTGATCTCGATCGCGAAGAAGTACACGAACCGTGGCCTGCAGTTCCTGGATCTGATCCAGGAAGGCAACATCGGCCTGATGAAGGCTGTGGACAAGTTCGAATACCGTCGCGGCTACAAGTTCTCCACGTACGCCACGTGGTGGATTCGCCAGGCCATCACGCGCTCGATTGCCGACCAGGCCCGTACGATCCGTATTCCGGTTCACATGATCGAAACGATCAACAAGATGAACCGCATTTCGCGTCAGATCCTGCAGGAAACCGGCAACGAGCCGGATCCGGCAACGCTGGCCGAAAAGATGGAAATGCCCGAGGACAAGATCCGCAAGATCATGAAGATCGCGAAGGAACCGATCTCCATGGAAACGCCGATCGGTGACGACGACGATTCCCATCTCGGCGATTTCATCGAGGATACGAACACGCTGGCCCCCGCCGAAGCGGCGCTGCATGGTTCCATGCGCGACGTGGTGAAGGACGTGCTCGACAGCCTGACGCCGCGCGAAGCCAAGGTGCTCCGCATGCGTTTCGGTATCGAAATGAGCACGGACCACACGCTGGAAGAAGTGGGCAAGCAGTTCGACGTCACGCGCGAGCGTATCCGTCAGATCGAGGCCAAGGCATTGCGCAAGCTGCGCCACCCGAGCCGCTCGGACAAGCTGAAGAGCTTCCTGGAAGGCAACTAAGCAGTACGCCTTTCATGGGCCTCTAGCTCATGCCTGGTTAGAGCAGCGGACTCATAATCCGTTGGTGCCGTGTTCGACTCACGGGAGGCCCACCAACTTATAGCAGTAGGTAGTAGACAGTAGGCAGTCAGAAAGAAGGGGCTACGGTTATCGCCGTAGCCCCTTTTTTTGTCCTGTCCTTTTGCTCGGATCAACTCGCCACTGCCACCTTCACCTGTTTCAACGCGTGGAACGGTTCCAGTTGGGCCGGGGTGGCACTGCTGTCCGTGACGAGGGTCCAGGCGCGTTCGAGCGGGGTCCAGTGTTGCTGTCGGGCGCGGCCGAGTTTGGTGGAATCAACCAGTACGAAGATGTCCGCGGCCTGGCGGATGATGCATTCCTTGAGGTATGCCTGTTCGGCGCTGGCTTCGCAGAGGCCCACGCCGGCTACCACGCCGTCGGCGCCGAGGAATGCCTTGTCAACGCTGATGCGCGACAGCGCCACCTGGGCGAGCGGGCCGAAGGTGCCCATGCTCGATGGGCGTACATCGCCGCCGATCAGGGTCACGCGGACCTTTGGCAGACCGGCCAGTGCGGTGACAGCCAGCAGGTTGGTAGTGTAGACGTGCAGGTCTTCGCGTGCGGCCAGCAGGCGGGCGAGGGCGGCGGCGGTGGTGCCGCTGTCGAGCAGCACGGCGTCGCCGTCCTGCACAAAGCTCGCGGCCAGGCGGGCGATGGATTCCTTCTGTTCGCGCTGCAGTGCCTTGCGCTCTTCGAGCGAGGCTTCGGGCTCGTGGCCGCCAACCTGCATCAGCGCCGCAGCGCCGCCATAGGTCCGGACGATGCGGCCTTCACGGGCGAGCGCGGTGAGGTCGCGCCGTACCGTGGCTTCCGATACGCCGAGGCTCGCCGTCAGGCGTTCCACGTTGGCATCCTCGCCTGCAAGCACGAGTTCGAGGATGGCGCGGCGGCGGTCGACGGCTTTCATGGCAGGGAAAGAAAAAGGGGATCGCAAGGACCCCCGATCTTACAGCAGTGCAGGGGTGCTCAGCCCCGGCGGGTGGCCAGTTCCGCGCCCTGGCGCAGGGCTTCGAGCAGGCTGCGTTCGTCGGCGATGCCCTTGCCGGCGATGTCGAACGCGGTACCGTGATCGACCGAAGTGCGAATCACCGGCAGGCCCACGGTGATGTTGACGCCGGCCTCCAGGCCCAGCACCTTGACCGGGCCGTGGCCCTGGTCGTGATACATCGCCACGACGAGATCGAAGTCGCCCCGGCCGGCGCGATAGAACAGCGTGTCGGCGGGCAGCGGCCCTTCCACGTCCAGCCCTTGCGCGCGCAGTGCTTCCACGGCGGGAATGATCTTCTGCTCTTCCTCGCCATGGCCGAACAGGCCGTTCTCGCCCGCATGCGGGTTGATGCCGCACACGCCGATGCGCGGAGCAGGGATGCCGGCGCGCTTGAGCGTCTCGTCGCCACGGGCGATCGTGCGCTGCACGAGGCCCGGCTCGATCTTGCGGATGGCGTCGAGCAGGCCGATGTGCGTGGTCACGTGGATCACGCGCAGTTGCGGCGCCACCAGCATCATCGACACCTCGGGCGTGCCGGTCAGGTGCGCCAGCATCTCGGTATGGCCCGGGAACTTGTGGCCGCCCGCGTGCAGGGCTTCCTTGTTGAGCGGCGCGGTGCAAATCGCGTCGATCTTGTCCTGCTGCGCCAGTTGCACCGCGCGCTCGATGTAGCGGAACGCGGCGTCACCGGCCACGGCGGAGAGCTTGCCGAACGGCAGGTCTTCCGGGATCAGGCCCAGGTCGATGCAGTCGATGGTGCCGGACTCGAAGCGGGCTTCGTCGGGCGTGGCAATCGCGCGAATCTTCAGCGTCGAGTTCACCAGTACTGCCGCCTGTTCGAGCCGGCGTGCATCGCCGATTACGAGGGGGCGGCACTGGGCGTAGACGCTGGCGTGGGCCAGGCTCTTGACGACGATTTCGGGGCCAACGCCCGTGGCATCACCCATCGTGATGCCGATTACCGGAATGTAGTTGCTCATTGTGTAGCCGTTCCTGTGGGGCGAATTCAGTCTTCGCGCATGGCTTGCCAGGCCAGCCATAGCGCTGCTTCGGTGCCAAACGCGCCGGCCTTGGTGGCCACGCGCCGGGCGGGAGTGTCTGTGGTTTCGGATAGCGGTACGCCGGGCTCGGCTTCGCGCTGCAGCCGCAACGCGTCGATGCCTGCGGCGGACAACATGGCGCGGGCCGCCTCGCCACCGGTGGCAATCAGGCTGCCGACCAGTGCAAAGTGAGGCAACACCAGTTGCGCCAGTGCGGATGACAATTTTGGACCTTCCGATGGGTCGAAGGCGTCGTCACGGCCGATGCTGACGAGGAGGTCGCGATTCGCGCCTAGCACCTCGGCCAGCGATCGTTGCGTAGCGGTCCAGTCGTGATGGGTTGCGCCATCGCGCAGTACTTGTGGCGGCACCACCAGCGATGTCATGCCGGTCTGATCGCACAGATAGGCGGCCTGCTTGCCCGAGATGCCCGACATGCTGCCGACCAGCGTCAGCACCGGGCCGGTATGTCGGCTCGTTGCCGTGGATTCCGGACTGCCGCTCACCGGGGAGACCGCCGCCAGCGCGCGTGCCAATCCGCCGGAGCCAACCCAGAACGTGGGCGTGCCAAGGTCGATCGACGCTTCAGCGAGTGTTACCAGATCCTGCTCGATCTCTGCATCGCCGACTACGGCGTTGTAACCTTCTGCCACACAGGTTTCGAGTTGCGACCGCACGGCGGCCACGCCAGCGCGGATTGTGCGGAGCGAAACGCACGCGGTGCGCTGGCCTTGGGCCGTGAGCAGCGCGACCATATCCGCCTGCCCGGTCAGTCCTTCCGTACGCCAGATGTCGGTGTCTTCGAGCGGCTGGCCCTTCACGAACATGCGGCCATCCTGCGTGGTGCGACCCGTGGCCGGGAAGGCCGGAGCGACAATGGCCAGCCCGGCCATCGGCTGCAGTGCAGCTGTCTCGGAAGCCCAGTTGCCGCGCAACGTGGAGTCGATCTTCTTGTACAGGCGCCGGCCCGGTGCCTGTCCGTTACGCCACGCTTCGATATTGCGGGCCGCGGCATCGGCGGGCGGCAGGCGCCGGCTGTCTACATCGGTCGCGACGATATCGGACGGTGTGCGGCCTGCTGGCGGCGTATCGAGCGTGACGACGGCGCGCGCACCATGCGCGGCGAATCCGATTGCGCAATCGGCGGCGCCAGACAGATCGTCGGCGATGATCAGCCAGCTCATGCGGCGTTCCTGGCCAGCGCGGCGTTTTCGCGATTGGCCGCACGGCGTGCCACGAATGCGGTCACCAGCGGCGTCATCACGGCGGTCACCACCACGCAGGCGGCCACAAGTATGGTGGCGTGCTTGGCGGCTTCGGTATAGATCGGATTGGCTGCGGCAACGAGCGTGGGCACTGCGGCGGCATTGCCTGCCGTACTCGCGGCGGCCACGCCAGCGACGCCGGTACCGCCGCTCAGGCGGTCGGCAATGTAGAGCGTGAAGCCGGTGATGACCACCACGGCCACGCCGAGGCCCAGGCCCAGCATGCCGGCTTGCCACACCTTGTGCAGGTCCAGGCCAGCGCCCAGTGCCAGCGCGAAGAACGGGATCATCACGGGAACGGCCTTGCTCAGGAAATCGCGCATTTCGCGGTCAAGGTTGCCAAGCAGCATGCCCAGCATCAGCGGCAGGATGCTGCCGACCAGCGTCGGCCACGGGAAGGCCGACAGACCTGCCACGCCCAGCGTCACCATCGTCAGGAACGGGCCGGACTCCAGCGACATGATGCTGTAGGCGCCCACGTCTTCCGGCTTGCCGTACTGGCCCATCAGCGCCATGTACAAGCCACCGTTGGTGTCGTTCATTGCGGCGACCACGGCCAGCGTGGAGAGGCCGGCGAACATGCCGGCGCTGATTGGCGCTTCACCGAGGAAGTGGCCCAGGACCACGCCCAGCAGCATGGCGGTGCCTACCTTGGTGGCAAACAGTACGCCGCCTTTCTTGACAATATACGGCGTGGCCTTGATGTTGATGCTCGCGCCCATGCAGACATAGAACACCGCCAGAATCGGAAGCGCACCCGTGAACAGCGCGTTGGTGAATGATCCGAAGAACTTCGGGCCGTCCGGTACGAAAGTCGCCACCAGCGAGCCAATCAGCAGCGGCACGATCATCATGCCGCCGGGTACGCGCTCGATGGCGCGCTTGATATGAATCTGCATTTTTTCGTCTCCCGCCGCGTGGGGTGGCGGCGCCTGTTTGTTTCGGGCAGGTATTTGATCGAATCGATCAATCCTGGGCGGCAGTGTAGGCGAAACGGTTAGATTTGACTAGTTCGATCATAAAAATGATTGAAGTGGTCAAGAAGTGATGTCCCCGATAGAACCCTCGCACGACACGCAATCGCGAACCGTGAAGGATAATCGTCACTCTTTCCGAACCACACTGCCCACAACCGAGGTACATCATGAGACTGATTGGCATGCTCGATTCCCCCTACGTGCGCCGCGCCGCCATCTCGATGCGATTGCTTGGGCTGCCGTTCCAGCACGAATCCGTCTCGGTGTTCCGCACGTTCGAGCAGTTTCGCGCGATCAACCCCGTGGTCAAGGCGCCCACATTGGTGTGCGACAACGACGTGGTGTTGATGGATTCGACGCTCATCATCGACTATGCAGAAACGCTGGCCGGTCGCAGCCTGATGCCGGCGGACATCGCGCATCGGCAACGCGCGCTGCGGACCATTGGCCTGGCGCTGGCTGCGTGCGAAAAGGCAGTGCAGAACGTGTACGAGCACAACCTGCGTCCCTCCGAGAAGGTGCATCAGCCTTGGGTGGAGCGTGTGAATGGTCAGTGTGCCAGCGCCTTTGCGCTGCTGGAGGATGAAGTGGCCACGCTGCCCGTGCCCGCCAAGGAAGGCGATGTGGATCAGGCAGGGTTGACCGCTGCAGTGGTCTGGACGTTCACCCAGGCGCTGTTGCCCGGTCACGTCGATCCGGCGCAACATCCGGCGTTGGCCGCGTACACCGCAGCCGTGGAGCGTTTTTCGGCTTTCTCGTCGTTGCCGCACGATTGATCTGACAACGGTGCGCAGTCCCCGCGACATGGGGGGTGCGTTCTTGTGCGTTCGCGCACAAAGATCCCCACAATCGGGTGATGTGGTGGCGGGTGTCATGCATCAAGATTGTGGCGGGGCAACAGGATCCTTGCTCCGCTACCACTTCAAGCCCCGCGACCTCCCCGGCCAGCGGGGCTCTTTCATTCTGAAGCGGGATAAGCGTTTACCGCGCTTTGAGAATTGTCTCGATCTTCTGTGCCGCAGCTTGCAGCGGCGGCAGGAAATGCTGCTCCAGATACGCCTTGTCACGGCTGCCCAGCACCATGCTGATGCCGAGCCCCGCCACCACCTTGCCGGTCTGGTCGTGCAGCGGCACCGAGACCCCTGCAAAGCCATCGGCCAGTTCGCTGATCAGCGTGCAGTAGCCATCCACAGCGACCTGTTCCAGCTTTCGGCCCAGCACTTTGTGCGAATCGATGGTGAACGGTGTCAGCTTGCGAAGCTCGGCATCGGCCAGATAGGCGCTGCGGGTGGCCTCGTCGAGTCCTGCCAGCAGCACGCGCCCGAGCGAGTGTGCATAGGCGGGCATGCGCCGGCCGATCGCCATGTCCACGCGCAGCAACTGGCTGGGTTCCTCGCGCGCCACCAACACCACCGCATCGCGGTCGAGCATGCCGATCGAGCAGCTTTCGCTGACTTCCGCACACAGCGCCTGCAAATAAGGGCGCGCGATTTGCGGCAGGTTCATCGACGCAAAATAGGCATAGCCGAGATCCATCACCCTGGGCGTCAGCACGAACTGCCGCCCCTCCTGTGCCAGATAGCCGTTGTGCGCCAGCGTCAGCAGCAGCCGGCGTGCGGCGGCGCGCGTCACGTCGAGCTGCTCGGCCACGTCCTGCATCGTCAGCCGGTCCACACCGCTGGCGTAAAGCCGCAGCAAGGCCAGGCCCTTGGTCAGGGAGTCGAGCAGTTCTTCCTTTTTTGGAATCTCGGGCGTGTCGTCGGCTGGCGTGGCCTGGCTGCGCGGCATGGGCGAATGAGTGAAATAGGGGGGGTCTGCGGGTCAGACCGGACTTGCGTCTGGCCGTGCGATCCGTATGATAGGCGTTTTCCGAACAATTGTTCGCGATTTGTGTGTAGTACGTGGATCGGTAGAAACCACGACATGACAAGATGCAGGAGACAGGCATGAAGGTGATCACCACCGCGCAGGCGGCGGCACTTGTCCAGACCGGCTGGACCGTGGCCAGTGCAGGGTTTGTCGGCGCGGGCCATGCCGAAGGCGTGACCGAGGCGCTGGAGCAGCGCTTTCTGCGCGATGGCTTGCCACGCGATCTGACGCTGGTCTATTCCGCAGGGCAGGGCGATCGCGGTGCGCGCGGGGTGAATCACTTCGGCAACGCCGGCATGACCCGTGCCATTGTGGGCGGTCACTGGCGTTCGGCCACGCGCCTCGCCACGCTCGCCATGAACGAGCAGTGCGAGGGCTTCAATTTGCCGCAGGGTGTGCTGACCCATCTGTATCGTGCGATTGCCGGCGGCAAGCCCGGCGTGCTGACCAAGATCGGGCTGCACACCTTTGTCGATCCACGCACGGCCCAGGATTCCCGCTATCACGGCGGCGCCGTCAACGCGCGGGCGCGCGAGGCCATCGCGGCCGGCACGGCCAACTGGGTCGAGGCCGTAAATTTTCGTGGCGACGAATACCTGTTCTATCCGAGTTTCCGCATCGACTGCGCACTGATCCGCTGCACGGCGTCGGATACGCGCGGCAACCTGAGCACGCATCGCGAGGCGTTCCATCACGAGTTGCTGGCGATGGCGCAGGCCGCGCACAACTCGGGCGGCATCGTGATCGCGCAGGTGGAGTCGCTGGTCGATTATCACGAGACGCTGCAGGCCATCCACGTGCCCGGCATCCTCGTCGATTACGTCGTGGTCAGCGAGGAACCGGCTCATCACCAGATGACCTTTGCCGAGGCGTACAACGAAGCCTACGTCCGCCCGTGGCGGGGAGAAGCGGCTGACGCCGCCGAGAAAGCGAAGGAAGCCGAATTGCTGCCTGCTGCATCGGCACCGCTCGACGCCCGCACCATCGTGCAGCGCCGCGCCGTGATGGAACTCGCAGCGCGCAGCCCGCGCGTGGTGAACCTCGGCGTGGGCATGCCAGCGGCCGTGGGCGCGCTGGCGCATCAGGCCGGACTCGGTGGTTTCACGTTGACCGTGGAAGCGGGGCCGATCGGCGGCACGCCTGCGGACGGACTGAGCTTTGGCGCATCGGCCTATCCGGAAGCCGTGGTCGATCAGCCCGCGCAATTCGACTTCTACGAAGGCGGCGGCATCGACCTTGCCATCCTCGGATTGGCCGAGTTGGACGGCCACGGCAACGTGAACGTCAGCAAGTTCGGTGAAGGCGAGGGCGCGCTGATCGCTGGAGTGGGCGGCTTCATCAACATCACGCAGAGCGCTCGGGCCGTGGTGTTCATGGGCACGCTGACGGCTGGCGGACTGGAGATCCGCGCCGAAGATGGCCGGCTGACGATTACGAAGGAAGGGCGCGTCAAAAAGATCGTGCCCGAAGTCTCGCACCTGAGTTTCAACGGTCCCTACGTGGCGTCGCTCGGTATCCCCGTGCTCTACGTGACCGAGCGCGCGGTGTTCGAGATGCGCGCCGATGCATCTGGCGAGCCGCGTCTGACGCTTGTGGAAATCGCACCTGGCGTAGATCTGCAGCGCGGTGTGCTCGACCAGTGCGCCACGCCGGTGGCCGTGGCCGATGACCTGCGCCAGATGGATGCACGACTGTTCCAGCCGGGTGTGATGAAGCTCTGAGCGCCACACAAACGATCACAGAATCAGCCGGCGCCCGATGATCGCGCCGGCATATATGGAGGAAACAACATGCAACACCGTCAACCGCGCCGCCTGGCGCTGTCCACGCTCGCGCTGGCTGCGCTGCTGCCGTTCGCGCCGATTGCCGCCTTCGCACAGCCGAGCTACCCGGACAAGCCAATCAAGCTGATCGTGCCGTTCCCGGCAGGCGGCCCGACCGATACCGCCGCGCGCATCATCGGCCAGAAGATGGGCGAGACGCTCAAGCAGACCATCGTCGTCGATAACCGTCCCGGCGCGTCGGGCACCATTGGCGCGGATGCCGCTGCCAAGTCCGCACCGGATGGCTACACGCTCGTCATGCTGGCTACGCCCACGCTGCTGGCGCCGCACCTGCTGCCGCGCAAGGGCTACGACGTGTTCAAGGATTTCACGCCCGTCGGTAACGCCTACGAGTTGCCGATCGTCATGGTGGTCAATCCACAGTCGCTACCCGACGTGACCGACCTGCAGCAGTACATCGCCAGGGCCAAGGCCCAGCCGGGCAAGATGAACTACACGAGCGCGGGCAATGGCAGCTTCGGCCATCTGTCGACGGAACTGCTCAAGAACCTGGGCCATTTCGACGTGCAGCACGTTCCTTACAAGGGCAGCGCGCCGGCGATTTCAGACCTGCTGGCCGGACAGGTGCCGATGATGTTCTCGGACATGATCGCCGCACTGCCGCACATCAAGGCCGGCAAGCTACGTCCGATCGCCGTGGGATCGATCAAGCGCGTGTCGTTCACGCCCGACGTGAAGACCGTGGCCGAACAGGGTTTCCCGGGCTTCGATGCCTCGTCGTGGGGCGCGCTGCTCGTGCCGGCCGGCACGCCCAAGGACATCGTCGCCAAACTCTCCGACGCCCTCAAGGGCGCGCTGGCCGACGCGACCGTGCAGCAGAAGATGCTGGGCGCCGGTACGGTGGCGTCATTCCTGCCTGCCGACCAGCTTACGACCCGCATGCAGAACGACTACGCCAAGTGGGGCAAGGTGATCAAGGACAACGGGATCAAGAGTGATTGAGCCTGTTTGACTTCGCCGCTGGTTTGCTCCCCTCTCCCGCGAAGTGGGAGAG
>NZ_SCMX01000031.1 GCF_005503625.1 Cupriavidus sp. 2SB
GGGGAGGGACTGACTGAGTCACCTCTCGGTTTATTCCCCTCTCCCACAAAGTGGGAGAGGGGTTAGGGGTGAGGGCCGGAGGTTCTGCTTGCCGACCTGTCTAAGTTTGCACCGCTTGCCCTCACCCCCACCCCTCTCCCGTTGCACGGGAGAGGGGAGCGCATAACTACGGGCGAGGGTCTATGCCAACAACCCCACCACCTTCTCCCCAATCGCCAGCGACGACGTCAGCCCCGGCGACTCGATCCCAAACAGATTCACCAGCCCCGGCACACCATGCGTTTCCGGTCCATCGATCCTGAAATCAGCAGCCGTCTCGCCTGGGCCGCTGATTTTCGGGCGGATGCCCGCGTAGCCCGGCTGCAAGGCACCGTCAGCCAGCCCCGGCCAATAGCGGCGAACCTCGTCATAGAAACTATCCGCGTCGTGCGGCGGCACGCTGTATTCGATGTCGTCGATCCATCGCACATTCGGGCCGAAGCGCGCCTGGCCGCCCAGGTCCAGCGTCAGATGGACGCCAAGGCCGGCTGCTTCGGGCACCGGATAGATCAGACGCGAGAATGGCGCGCGGCCTGCCAGCGTGAAATAGCAGCCTTTGGCGTAGAACTGCGGTGGAATGTGCGCGGCGGGAATGCCGTCGATCCGACGGGCGAGATCGGGCGCGGTCAACCCGGCCGAATTGATCACCGTGCGGGCCAGCAGCGTGGTGGCGCCGTCCGGACTGTCGATGTCCAGGCGGATGCCATCGGGCGTCACCGCCCCCGATCGCACGGGCGACTGCACGGCCAGCATCGCACCGGCCTGTTCCGCATCGCCAAGCAGTGCGGTCATCAAGCCGTGGCTATCGATGATGCCGGTCGACGGCGACAGCAGCGCGGCGTGGCATTCGAGTTGCGGCTCCATGGCCCGCGCTTCGTCGCGCGTCAGTAGTTGCATGTCGTGCACGCCATTGGCCTCGGCCTTGGCGCGGATGCCGGCGAGCGTGGCGACCTGAGCCTCGCTGGTGGCCACGATCAACTTGCCGCAGCGCTGGTGCACCACGTGATGGCTGGCGCAGTAGTCATAGAGCATGGCCTTGCCGCGCACGCAAAGCTCGGCCTTCAGCGAGCCGGCCGGGTAGTAGATGCCGGCGTGGATCACCTCGCTGTTGCGCGCGCTCGTGATCGTGCCAAAGGCATTCTCCGCTTCGAGAATGATGACTTCGCGGCCTTGCAGCGCCATGGCGCGGGCTACGGCGAGCCCGACCACCCCAGCGCCGATCACGACGCAATCTACCTGTTCCATCTGTCTGCTCCTGATTCCTGATCCCTGGATGCTGATTTTTCCGAGTCGGTACTCGGGTCCGATGTCACGCCAGGCCCATGCGCGCCGCCGACGCGCCAAGGTGGGCGGTAGCCGCAGCGCGCGCAGCCATGGGATCGCCCTGGGCGATGGCATCGACGAGCGCCGCGTGTTCGGCATCGGCCGCCCGTGGCTGGCCGTCGGTGTCGCGCAGGCGCGCGGTGTTTTCCCAGGCCCGCTGCCGGGCGGCCAGCAGTTGCTGGCTGACGAAATCGGTCAGGCCCGTGAAGCACGGGTTGTGCGCGGCCTGGGCGATGGCGTGGTGAAAGGCAATATCGGCGGCTGCGGCGCTCGGAAAATCATCGGCCTGACGCCGCATGGCGTCGAGCGCCTGACGCATGGCGGCGATATCCGCATCGGTGCGGCGCAACGCAGCCATCTCAGCACACGCCGTTTCCACCACACGGCGCAGTTCGAACAGTTGCGCCAGCGTCGGCCCGCCTTCGGGCGCGCTGGCCACACGCCAGACCTGCCCGCCGGGCGTTTCGGAAACATAAGCCCCCGATCCCTTGCGCGTCACCAGCACGCCGTCGGCCTTGAGTAGCGCAATCGCCTCGCGCACGATCGGACGGCTGACGTCGAAGGTGCCCGCCAGTGTGGCCTCGGCCGGCAGCCGCGCACCGGTGGCAAAGCGGCCGGCGGCAATGTCGTCGCGCAGGGTCTGGGCGATGCGGGAGGCGAGGGTGGCAGGGCGGGACAGTCGGTCCATGGGGAGTGGGCGTGAGGGCGAGAGGGGCTCGGTCGGCAGTTTTAAGATGTCAGGCTGTCTGACAGCATTCGGCGTTTTGGAGATTTTGCGATGTTGTTTGTGCCGCGTCAAGCCAGCCGTCCAAGACTGATGCGTTTTCGGATGCCTGCCCGGTAACCTCTGTTGCGCCCGCATGCCCCCTGCGAGGGGTGTCAAGGTTCGTTCGCAACTGTCGATAGCTGACTCATCCGGGGTTGCACGCCACGCAGGAAATGTGGCGGGGCGGGCCCATCGTCTTCGATTTACCCTCGCACTGGCGGCTGACGCGTACCGGTGCATTGCTTCATGGGGAGCCATCGCGCCATGATTCCATTGACCCCACAGGATCTGCCGGTCGGGCAACCCTTGCCGTGGGCGCTGCTCGACGGCCAGGGCAATCTCATGCTCGGCAGCGGCAGCATCATCCCTGACGCGCGCGACCTCGCGCTCATGTTCCGACACGGTACGGTCTGCCGGCCCGACGACATGCCCGAAGCCGGCAACGAGCCTGACGCGCATGGTGGGTCGAGGCTGAGTTCGGGGCCGCTCGGTCTCCAGGTCGGGACGCTGCTGCACGTGAAGACGCCCGGCGACACGGCCCGGGCGGCTGCCAGCCGGCTGATCGGTTTCATCGAACATGGCCTGTTCGTGACGTGGCCCACGCTGGGTGGCCGCGAATTGTCGATCAATGCGGGCGAAACGTTGCTGCTGCGCGGCTTCTCGGGGCACGCGATCCACAGCTTCACATCGACGGTCACGGCGGTCTGCCGCAGCCCGTTCCGCTATCTGGTGCTGTCGGCGCCGGCACAGACCGAGCAGATGCCGGTACGGCGCGCCGCCCGCGTGCCCACGCGGATGGCTGCCTATCTGGTGGAGGCTGCCAGCGAGAGCGGAGACGAAGGGAGTGCCGAATCGACGCAGCAGGGTGCCGATGTCAGTCTCGATGACCAGATGGGCGAAGGGCTTGCGCGGCTTGGGCTGCTATCGGACCTCAGCACGGGCGGTGCGTTGGTGCAAACCTCCACCCCGGCGCCAGCGGTAGGCCAGCGCGTGAGGCTGCGCTTCCAGTTGCGCACGGCATCGCTCGATACGGAGGTGACGGTCGATGGCACGGTGCGCAGCGCGCCGTCGCAGGACGACGAGGAATTCCCCGCGTTCGGCGTGGCGTTCGAAGCGTTGGGCGAGCGTGAACTGACGCTGCTGCAGTGCTTCATCTACGAGCAGTTGCTGGCATCCACCTGCATGCCGGTCTCGGGCAATTGATGTCGTAGCAAGTTGTATCGGGACGGTTTGCGTTAGCCCCGTCCCGACCGATGCGAGGGTTGCCTCGCATCAATAACCACCTCGGCAGTCAGGCATACGGTTACGAGCAATCACGGATTGCTCAACGAGGTAACCGCATGACAACGAGAAGAAGGTCCCTGATCGTCACCGCCGCCGTTGCGGTGATCGGCATCGTCGCATTCCTGGTGCTCACCGCACCATCCACCTGGCGACTCCTCCATCCCGCGCGGGACGTACCCGATACGTCCATGCCCGATCTGGTAAACGGGCGCACGCAGTTTCTTGCTGGCGACTGCGCCACGTGCCACGCATCGCCAGGCAAGAACGACGAGACAGTGCTTGGAGGTGGCCGCTCGCTGGAGACCGCGTTCGGCAAGTTCCATATGCCCAATGTCTCGTCACACAAGACCGATGGCATTGGTGGATGGACGCTCGAGCAGTTCATCATGGCGATGCGCGAGGGCGTGATTCCGGGCAAGGGCAACGCTTATCCGGCCTTCCCATACACGTCCTACCAGCGCATGTCGGCAAACGATCTGCGCGATCTGTTCGCCTACATGCAGACGCTGCCGGCCATACCCGGCAAGGTGGCAGACCACGAACTGAAATTTCCGTATTCCATCCGGCGCGGCGTGGGCCTGTGGCGACTGGCGTTCCTGGACGGCAAGCCTGTTGCCGATGATCCGACGCAGACCGAGCAGTGGAATCGCGGGCGCTATCTCGTGGAAAGCTCGGCGCATTGCGTGGAATGTCATTCGCCGCGCAACCTGATGGGTGCCGTGCCATTCGCCAGGCGCTTCTCGGGCGGACCGAACCCCGAGGGCACGGGCTACATCCCCAATATCACGCAGGACGAGACGGGTATCGGCTACCGGTCCGTGAACGATATCGCCCGATATCTTGAGGACGGCCTCAACCCGATTGGCATCAAGGCCGGCGGGGACATGAAGGAGGTCGTGATGAACACGTCGCGGCTGTCCGAAGCGGACCGGCTGGCGATGGCGGTCTACCTGAAATCCGTCCCCGCAGTGGAAGCGCCGAACGCAGGCGCGCCCACGCCGAACCGCACCGAGGAAGTGGTGATGCTGCCGGAGGACCAGCGACACGTCGGGCCATCGCGCCTGACATCGCTGGCGGCGCCGCCGGCCGAACTGGCGCGCCGCGACGAACTCTTCGTCGTATCCCCGACGCCGTTCCAGCTCGATACCAGCGGAGCGGGCGAGGACGGCAAGCTGCTTGGCGCCACGCGTCTGAAGGTGCTGACACGCGAGGGCGACCGCCTCCAGGTGCGCTTCGATGGCTGGCAGCAGGATGGTTCCGAGAGCGCGATGTATGCGCTCAAGGGCCAGCGGATCATGCAGGCGGTGTTGTCTCCGGAGGCCATTGCAAGGGTGCAGCGCAAGCAGACGGTGCGCGACGAGGAGACAGGCCTGGATTGGCATGAAGGCAGTCTCACGGTCTGGATCCCCTCCGCCGGGCTGTCGGCCGATGTGGCGCAACTCTGGCGGCATGCGGACGAGACGTATCGCCAGTCCTGCGCGTCGTGCCATGCGCTACCGCATGCCAACGAGTACCTGGCCAACCAGTGGATCGGCACGTTGGGAGCGATGAAGCGCTACACCTCGCTCGACGATGCCGAATACCGCCTGATGCTGTCCTGGCTGCAGAACCACTCCAAGGATGTGGGCGGCGGACATGATACGCCCGGCAACCCTGCCGGCACTGCACACGGCGGTGGTCCGCAATGAGCCCGGCTGGCACCGCTGCCTGCACTCCACGTCAGATCCGTGCCTCGACAATCGATTGGATTGGCGGATGGCTCGCGATGCCGCCCACGGAGGCGGTGGTTGCGCAACTGCAGTCGCCGGAAGGACAGGCACTGCTGGATGCCATTGGCGGGGAGTTCGATTGCCTGGATGCAGTCGCGCAGTTGCGCACGGCACTGTCGGCGGCACCGGCCCCGCAACTGGCGCTCGACATCGCCGTGACCTGGACGCGTCTGTTCGAAGGCGTCATGGGCACGCCGCCCATATCGCTCTACGAAAGCGCCTATGCGGTCGGCGACGAGCACCCCGGTCTGCGCCCGTTTGGCTGTGCGGTCGACGAGGTCAACGAACTGCTGATGCGGTTCGACGTATCGATCGCTTCGCCGGGCGAGCCGGCCGATCACGTGGCGGTGGAGTTGGCGCTGTACGCCTCGCTGCTGCGCCGCGATGACGCCGATGGCATCGCACTGATGCACGCGAGGCTGGTTGCGTGGGTTCCCGGCTTGATCGCACTGTGCCGGTCCAACGATCCCAGCGGCTTCTACGGCGCCACCGCCAGCCTGCTCGGCGTGCTGCTGGAATTCCAGCCATGCCTGGCACCACAAGAATCGCAGGAAACACAGGAATGGAGTCACCATGCCGAATGACAACAATCACCGCGACACGCGCGTGTCGCGCCGTCGTTTCATCCAGGGCGCCCTCGCTACGGGTGCGCTGGGCTCCGCGAGTCCCGCACTGCTGGCAACCGGCGCCAGCCGACAAGGTTCGGTCGGAACGTCCGAGGTGCTGACCGGTTCGCACTGGGGCGCGTTCTACGCCAAGGTGGAAAACGGCCGCGTCACGGGGCTGCGTCCGTGGGAGAAGGACCCGCGGCCTTCGCACATGCTGCCCGGTGTGCTCGATTCGATCTATTCGCCCACGCGGATTCGCTATCCGATGGTGCGCCGCGCGTGGCTCGAGCACGGGCCGGGCGCCGATCCGGCAGGGCGGGGCAAGGGTGACTTCGTGCGAGTGAGTTGGGAGAAGGCGCTGGATCTCGTGGCAAAGGAACTTGACCGGGTGCGGCGCAAGCACGGGCCGACCTCGATCTTCGGCGGTTCCTACGGCTGGAAGAGTCCCGGAAAGCTCCACAACTGCCAGACGCTGCTGTCGCGTGCGTTGACAGTCAACGGCGGCTTCGTGAGCCGCAGCGGCGACTATTCGACCGGGGCTGCACAGGTCATTCTGCCGTACGTGGTGGGGTCGATCGATGTGTACGAGCAGCCTACGACGTGGCCCGTGCTCGAAGCCCATACCGAGTTGATGGTGTTCTGGGGTGCCGATCCGATTGTCACGAACCAGATCGGCTGGCAGGTTCCGGACCACGGCGCGTTTCCCGGCATGGAGGCGTTGAAGAAGAAGGGCATCAAGGTCATCTGCATCGACCCGGTGCGCACGGAAACCTGCGAGTACTTCGGCGCCGAGTGGCTTGCACCCCGGCCGCAGACCGATGTGGCGATGATGCTGGGGATCGCCCATACGCTCTATACCGAAAACCTGCATGACGCGAAGTTCCTGTCGCGTTACACGACGGGCTTCGAACGATTCGTCCCATACCTGACCGGCAAATCCGATGGTGTGCCCAAGGACGCCAACTGGGCATCGGGCATCTGCGGGCTGCCCGCAGACGTGATTCGCGGACTGGCCCGGCGCTTTGCCGGAAACCGGACGATGCTGGCTGGTGGGTGGTCGATCCAGCGGCAGCATCATGGCGAACAGGCCCACTGGATGATGGTCACCCTGGCGTCGATGCTCGGCCAGATCGGCTTGCCCGGTGGGGGCTATGGGTTCACGTATCACTACGCCAATGGCGGCAGCCCCACGGCCACGGGTCCGGTGCTGCCGGGCATCGTCGGGGGGGCCAAGCCGCCACCGGGGTCGGAATGGCTGGAGGCAGGCGGCACCGAGACGATTCCCGTCTCACGCATCGTCGAGGCTCTGGAGAGCCCCGGCAAGACCTACGATTTCAACGGACGGCGTTCGACGTATCCCGATCTCAAGCTGGCGTACTGGGTGGGCGGCAATCCATTCATGCACCACCAGGACCGCAACCGCATGCTCAAGGCATGGCAGAAGCTCGACACCTTCATCGTGCATGATTTCCAGTGGACCGCCACCGCGCGGCACGCCGATATCGTGCTGCCGTGCACGACGAGCTATGAGCGCAACGATATCGAGGGCATTGGCGACTATGCGATGAGCCATATCCTGGCCATGCGCAAGGTCATCGATCCGGTCTACGAGGCGCGCAACGACTACGACATCTTTGCCGACATCTGCGATCGCATGGGCACCGGGAAGGCTTTCACGGACGGGCGCGACGAGATGGGCTGGATTCGTTCGTTCTACGAGGCGGCGCGCGTGCAGGCGCGCGGCAAGCGCATGGAAATGCCGGTCTTCGATGTGTTCTGGAACAGCAACAAGCCGCTGGCGTTCCCGATCAGCGAGGAGGCCAGGGGTTACATCCGGCACAAGTCGTTTCGCGACGATCCGTTGCTGAATGCGCTGGGTACGGCGTCGGGCCGCATCGAGATCTACTCGTCGAATATCGCCCGGATGAAGTACGACGATTGCCCGTCGCACCCGACATGGATGGAGCCGGTCGAGCGGCTCGATGGGCCGACCACGAAGTATCCGCTCCATATCGTGACGAGCCATCCGAAGAGCCGGCTGCACTCCCAGCTATGCGGAACGGTATTGCGCGAGTCCTATGCGATAAAGGACAGGGAACCTTGCCTGATGCATCCGGAGGACGCCCGCGCGCGTGGCATCGCCGACGGAGACATCGTGCGGGTGTTCAACGACCGGGGCCAGATGCTCGTTGGCGTGAAGCTGACGGACGGCATCCGGCGCGGTGCGATCCGGGTTTGCGAGGGGGCGTGGTACGACCCGGCCGAGGGTGGCAAGCCAGGCACGCTTTGCCGCTATGGAGACGTGAACAACCTGACGACCGGCATCGGCACGTCGAAACTCGCGCAAGCCAATTGCGGCCATACGGCCATGGCCGATGTGGAGAAGTTCAAGGGCGTGCCGCCGCCCGTGGAGGTGTTCAAGGCACCGCGCGGCGCGGAGTCCTGAGCCATGCAGCCATGAAAAAACGCCGGTAAAGTACCGGCGTTTTTTCGTCATGCAGTAGCAGCCTTGCGGCGTACTACTTACATCCCCACGTAGTTCGGACCGCCGCCGCCTTCCGGCGTCACCCAGACGATGTTCTGGGTCGGGTCCTTGATATCGCAGGTCTTGCAGTGCACACAGTTCTGCGCGTTGATCTGCAGGCGTTCCTTGCCGTCATCGTTCTGCACGAATTCGTACACACCGGCCGGGCAGTAGCGCGACTCGGGGCCGGCGTACTTTTCCCAGTTGATGTTCACCGGCACGCTGGCGTCCTTGAGCGTCAGGTGCGCCGGCTGGTTTTCCTCGTGGTTCGTGTTGCTGATGAAGACCGACGACAGTCGGTCGAAGGTCAGCTTGCCGTCCGGTTTCGGATACTCGATCTTCTGGCATTCGGCAGCCGGCTTCAGGTACACGTGGTCCGGCTTCTCGCGGTGGATCGTCCAGGGCGGGTTGCGGATGCCCAGCTTCGGCAGCAGCCATTGCTCGATACCGGTCATCAGCGTGGCGGTGGTGCGGCCCTTCTTGAACCACTGCTTGAAGTTCTTGGCCTGCAGCAGTTCCTTGTGCAGCCAGCTCTTTTCGAAAGCAGCGGGGTAGTCGGACAGTTCGTCGTGCTGACGGCCCGCCTGCAGCGCGTCGTACGCGGCTTCGGCGGCCATCATGCCGGTCTTGATCGCGGCGTGGCTGCCCTTGATGCGAGAGGCGTTCAGGTAGCCCGCGTCGCAGCCCACCAGTGCACCGCCCGGGAATACCGTCTTCGGCAGCGACAGCAGACCACCGGCGGTGATGGCGCGCGCGCCGTAGCCAATGCGCTTGCCGCCTTCAAAGTACTGGCGGATTTCCGGGTGCGTCTTGAAGCGCTGGAATTCCTCGAACGGCGACAGCCACGGATTCGTGTAGTCGAGACCGACCACGAAGCCCACGGCCACCTTGTTGTCTTCCATGTGATAGAGGAACGAGCCGCCGTAGGTGGCCGGGTCCAGCGGCCAGCCGGCCGTGTGGACGACCAGGCCAGGCTGGTGCTTGGCCGGATCGATTTCCCACAGTTCCTTCAGGCCGATACCGTAGCTTTGCGGATCCTTCCCGGCATCGAGCTTGTATTTGGCGATCAGTTGCTTGCCCAGGTGGCCACGTGCGCCTTCGGCAAAGATCGTGTACTTGGCGTGCAGCTCCATGCCGAGCTGGAAGTTCTCGGTGGGTTCGCCTTCCTTGTTGATGCCGAGGTTGCCGGTGGCCACGCCCTTGACGGAGCCATCCTCGTTGTAGAGGACTTCGGCGGCGGGGAAGCCCGGGAAGATTTCCACGCCCAGCGCTTCGGCCTGCTGGCCCAGCCAGCGCACGAAGTTCGACAGGCTGACGATGTAGTTGCCTTCGTTGTGGAAGCACTCGGGCAGCAACGGGGCACCCTTGGAGCCATTGGCGTCGAGGAACAGGAACTTGTCTTCGGTGACCGGCTGGTTCAGCGGTGCGCCCAGTTCCTTCCAGTTCGGGATCAGCTCGTTCAGCGCAATCGGGTCCATGATGGCGCCCGACAGGATGTGCGCGCCCGGCTCGGAGCCCTTTTCCAGCACGCAGACATTGACGTCGCCGCCTTTCTCCGCGGCCAGCTGCTTCAGGCGGATGGCCGTGGCCAGACCGCCGGGGCCACCGCCGACGATGACGACGTCGTACTCCATGGCTTCGCGCGGGCCGAACTGCTCGACGAGCTGTTGCTGATCCATTGTCTCTAACCCTCTGTTTCTTCTGGGCGGCAATACTGCCGCATGGTTGCAGCGCGTGACTGGTTGCGTGACGCGTGACTGCGGTTTGTGGGATGCGGTGATCGTGCTCTGCGGAACCGGGAACGGGCGGGGCGAGGCGGGCACTGCGCGCGGCCCGGGGTGGCCGGGGTGTCGTCCGCGTGCGGACATGGCGCGGGAACAGGCTCTCCGGCGGATGACCGGGCCTGAACTAGGCGTTTTTCCTCTTTCCCTTTGGGGACCAAGTTCTTAGAATCTTCGGCATTGTCCGGGACTCGCCAACCTCAGGCAAGCAATTTTTTGGAACGACCGTTCTTTTTTTTGGGCGATAGCCGGAACGCATGTCCGGCTCCCGCAGAGCGGAACTGGAACCGCACCGTCCGGCAGGGCCGGATGCTTCAACGCCGAGGTAAACAATGGGTTTGTCGATCAATCTGGAAGGCAAGGTCGCGCTGGTGACCGGTGCCTCGAGCGGACTGGGCACGCGTTTCGCCCATGTGCTGGCGGCTGCGGGCGCCAAGGTGGTGCTGGCCTCGCGCCGGGTGGAACTGCTCAAGGAACTGCGTGCGGCCATCGAGGCCGACGGCGGCAGCGCCCACGTGGTGCGACTCGATGTCACCGACCCCGACAGCATCCGTTCGGCCGTGGCACACGCGGAAACCGAAGCCGGTTCCATCGATATCCTGGTCAACAATTCGGGGGTGTCCACCACGCAGAAGCTGACCGACGTGACCGCCGACGACTTTGATTTCGTGTTCGATACCAACACGCGCGGCGCGTTCTTCGTGGCTCAGGAAGTGGCCAAGCGCATGATCGCGCGGGCCAAGGGCGCAGAGAAACAGGGCAATCCGTTGCCACAGGCACGCATCGTCAATATTGCGTCGGTAGCCGGTCTCAAGGTACTGTCGCAGATTGGTGTGTATTGCATGAGCAAGGCTGCGGTGGTCCACATGACCAAGGCCATGGCCCTGGAGTGGGCGCGTCACGGTATCAACACGAACGCGATCTGCCCGGGCTACATCGATACCGACATCAACCACCACCACTGGGATACCGATGCGGGGCAGAAGCTGATCCAGATGCTGCCGCGCAAGCGCCTGGGCCAACCCGAAGACCTCGATGGCCTCTTGCTGCTGCTGGCGTCCGATGCATCGCGCTTTATCAATGGCGCGGTGATCACAGCCGACGATGGCATGGTCTGACTTCCACCCGCCCCCGGGGAGGAGACAGGCCGACAAGTACATAAGAAGAGAGACGCCCCGGCGGCCGGCAAGGCCCCCGGGCGGCCCGGGACCGGAGGCCGGGTAGCAAAAAATGGATCAAGACAATCAGGCACGGCGCGACGCCGGGCCGCAGCATATCGTCGATTCGGCGATCATTCCCGAAGCGTCCGACGAGGCACGCGACAGCGAATTCCGCATTTCCCCACGTATCGAGGACTGGATCGGCGTCATCGTCATGGTGCTGCTGGTCGCCATCACGTTCGCCAACGTGGTGGTGCGCTATTTCACCGACGAATCGTTCGCCTGGACCGAGGAATTCTCGGTCTTCCTGATGATCGTGCTGGCGCTCGTGGCGGGCAGCGCGGCAGTGGCGCGCGACCGGAATATCCGCATCGAGTATTTCTTCGAGCGCGGCAGCCCCACCCGGCAGAAGCGGCTGGCCATCCTGTCCGCGCTGGCCGTGGCCGTGATGTTCCTGGCCTTGGCCGTACTCGGCGTACGGATTACCTGGGATGAGTACGCGTTTGGCGAAACCTCGCCCGGTATTGGCGTGCCCGCCTGGTGGTATTCGATCTGGCTGCCGGTGCTGTCGGTAGCCATCGGGCTGCGCGCGCTGGCGCTGGCCTGGCGCAATGTCCGTGCGCTGAAGGCATTGACGACTTCGAAGCAGGGCGGGGAGGGCGCGCAATGACGCTCGTCGCCATCACTCTTTTCGTGGTCTTTATCGGCCTGATGCTGCTGGGCGTGCCGATTGGCGTGTCGCTGGGGCTGGGCGGGCTGGTGGCCATCGGCCTGTCGAATCTCGACACGCAGATGTTCGGCCTGCTGGCCGTGCCGCAGAACTTCTATGCGGGGCTGGCCAAGTACCCGCTGCTGGCCATTCCGATGTTCGTGCTCGTAGGGTCGATCTTCGACCGCTCGGGCGTGGCGGCGCGGCTGGTCACGTTTGCCATTGCCGTGGTGGGGCGTGGGCCGGGCATGCTGCCGCTGGTGGCCATTCTCGTGGCCATGTTCCTCGGCGGTATCTCGGGCTCGGGCCCCGCCAACGCGGCAGCGGTGGGCGGCGTGATGATCGCGGCGATGTCGCGGGCCGGTTATCCGGGCTCGTACAGTGCCGCCGTGGTGGGCGCGGCAGCCGCCACCGACATCCTGATCCCGCCATCGGTCGCGTTCATCATCTACAGCGTACTGGTGCCGGGCGCCTCGGTACCGGCGCTGTTCGCGGCCGGCCTGATCCCGGGCATCCTGGCCGGCGTGGCGCTGATCGTCCCGGCCGTCTGGCTGGCGCGCAAGCACAACATGGGTGCCGTGGAGGCCGCGCTGCCGCGTCCGCCGTTCTGGAAGAGCCTGCGCGAAGCCGCGTGGGGTCTGGTCGCGCCGTTCCTAATTCTCGGTGGCATGCGCGCGGGCTGGTTCACGCCGACCGAGGCCGCCGTGGTGGCGGTGGTCTACGGGCTGTTCGTCGGCATGGTGATCTACCGCAGCATCGGCATGCGCGACCTGTTCACGATTTTCCAGGAAGCCGCGGAGACTTCGGCGGTGATCCTGCTTGTGGTCGCGCTGGCCGGTATCTTTGCTTATGCGCTGTCCACGCTCGGCGTGATCGATCCGCTGGCTCACGCCATTGCCAACTCCGGGCTGGGCGAGTACGGCGTGCTGGCGCTGATCGTGCTGTTGCTGATGACGGTAGGCATGTTCCTCGACGGCATCTCGATCTTCCTGATCTTCGTGCCGCTGCTGCTGCCTATCGCCAATGCATTCCACTGGAATCCGGTATGGTTCGGCGTGGTGCTGACGCTGAAGGTGGCGCTGGGCCAGTTCACGCCGCCGCTGGCCGTGAACCTGATGGTGTCGTGCCGCATCGCCAAGGTACGGATGGAGGAAACCGTGCCCTGGGTGATCTGGATGCTGCTGGCGATGTTCATCGCCATGCTGATGGTGCTGGCCTACCCGCCGCTGGCGACGTGGCTGCCAGACTATCTGGGCTACTGATTTGCTGAAGACGTTGAAGACATCGACAAGATTGAAAAGAGGAGATTCCCGCATGAAACGCCGTGCCCTGATGCTGTCCGTTGCCGCTTCGATCGCCGCCGCCGCCCTGTTGCCGGCTGCCGCATCGGCCCAGACGTACAAGTCCGAATACAAGATGTCGCTGGTGCTCGGCCCCGCGTTCCCGTGGGGCAAGGGCGGCGAGATCTGGGCCGACCTGGTGCGCCAGCGGACCAGTGGCCGCATCAACATCAAGCTGTATCCGGGTACGTCGCTGGTGGCCGGCGACCAGACGCGCGAGTTCTCGGCCATCCGCCAGGGTGTGATCGACATGGCCATTGGCTCGACCATCAACTGGTCGCCGCAGGTCAAGGAACTGAACCTGTTCTCGCTGCCGTTCCTGATGCCCGACTACAAGGCGCTGGATTCGCTGACGCAGGGTGAAGTGGGCAAGCAACTGTTCACGACGCTGGACAAGGCCGGCGTGGTGCCACTGGCCTGGGGCGAGAACGGTTTCCGCGAAGTGTCGAATTCGAAGCGTGAGATCCGCAAGCCGGAAGACCTCAAGGGCATGAAGCTGCGTGTGGTGGGTTCGCCGCTTTATATCGAAACCTTCAACGCGCTCGGCGCCAACCCGACGCAGATGAGCTGGGCCGACGCCCAGCCCGCCATGGCGTCGGGCGCCGTGGATGGCCAGGAAAATCCGCAGAGCGTGTTCGCGGCCGCCAAGCTGTACACGGTGGGCCAGAAGTACGTGACGACCTGGGGCTACGTCGCTGATCCGTTGGTCTTCGTGGTCAACAAGCAGATCTGGGAAAGCTGGACCCCGGCGGATCGCGAGATCGTGAAGCAGGCGGCCATCGACGCCGGCAAGCAGGAAATCGCACTGGCCCGCAAGGGCCTGGTCGAGGCCGGCGCCCCGGCGTGGAAGGACATGGAGCAGCACGGCGTGAAGGTCACGTCGCTGACGCCGGCCGAGCACGACGCCTTCAAGAAGGCCACGGCCAAGGTCTACGACAAGTGGAAGAAACAAATCGGCGCCGACCTCGTGACCAAGGCCGAAGCTTCGATCGCCAAGCGCTGATGAAGCACGTCTTCACCTGCGTGATGCCGATCCGGTGGGGTGACATGGATGCCATGGGCCATGTCAACAACACCGTTTACTTCCGCTATCTGGAGCAGGCGCGGATCGAATGGTTCGAGTCGATCGGCCGCAATGGCCGAGACGCCAATGGTCACGGCCCCGTGCTGATCAACGCCCACATGACGTTCCTGAAGCAACTGCGCTATCCCGGCGACATCGAGTGCCGGGTGTACGCGGGAGAGTTGGGGCGTTCGAGCTTTGAGACGCGCATCGAGGTGCGGCGCACCGATCTGCCTGACGTGGTCTGGGCGGAAGGCGGGGCAAAGGTGGTGTGGTGCGACTATGCGGTGGAGAAGAGCGTGCCGGTGCCGGAGGCGATTCGGCAACTGATCGAAGCGTAAGCGTCTGATCATCGCCGGCAGGTCCCCTCTCCCGTGCAACGGGAGAGGGGAGTAAGACAACACCTCAGTGATTCACCAGCCGCTGCACCAGGTCCACTGCCGTATGGGCCCCGTATTTCTTCATCAGCCGCGCCCGGTAGATATCCACGGTGCGCGGACTGATTGCCAGCAGCTTCCCGATCTGCTTGCTAGTCTTGCCTTCCACAAGTTGCGCGGCGATGTCGCGCTCCCGCGCGGTCAGTTCGGCCGTGACCGGCCGCTTCTGCGACAGATCCTCGAACGTCCAGATGCCGGCGCCCAACGGGTCCTTGCGATCCAGTGAGCGTCCGGTAACGTGGCACCAGAACAGCTCGCCGCTGGCGCGCTTCATGATTCGCTCGTCCGAATACAGGCCCTTGGTGTTCATCACCGGCACGATGCGCGCGCCCGTGCGCTCGAACTCGTCGGCGGTGGGATAGAGCACCTGGAACGATTGGCCCATCAGGGCCTCGCGGGTGGTGCCGAAGATCCGGCAGACCTCGTCGTTGCAATCCTCGATCACCCGGGCGCGCGATAGCACCAGGCCAACCGGGGCCAACTGGAAAGCGGTCTGGTAGTCGATGGACGGCATTATCCCTTATGTACTTTTACGTAATGGCGCTCGCGGCATCCCTTGACGTATGCTCTGGGGCGTCAACGGCGGCGCCTGACCGCCGATTGTACCGTTACAATTTCCGCGCGGGGCTACCCGGCCGCGTAGCGGGACTACCGAGGAAGGAGCAAACATGAACAAGGTCTACGCCAGCGCCGCCGAGGCGCTCGCGGGCGTCGTGCGCGACGGCCAGACGATCGCCGTAGGCGGCTTCGGCCTGTGCGGCATCCCTGAAGCACTGATCGCCGCGCTGCGCGACAGTGGCGCCAAGCAGCTCACCTGCATTTCGAACAACGCGGGCGTCGATGGCTTCGGCCTGGGCCTGCTGCTGGCCACCCGCCAGATCAGCAAGATGATCTCGTCATACGTCGGTGAAAACAAGGAGTTCGAGCGCCAGTACCTGGCCGGCGAACTCCAGCTCGATTTCACGCCGCAGGGCACGCTGGCCGAAAAGCTGCGCGCTGGCGGCTCGGGCATCCCGGCATTCTTCACCAAGACCGGTGTCGGCACGATCGTCGCCGAAGGCAAGGAAGTACGCGAGTTCAATGGCGAGAAGTACGTCATGGAGCAGGCGCTGGTCTCTGACGTGGCACTGGTCAAGGCACACAAGGCTGACAAGGCCGGCAATCTGGTCTTCCGCCGTACTGCACGCAACTTCAATCCGGTGTGCGCGATGTCGGGCAAGATCACCGTGGCCGAGGTCGAGGAAATCGTCGAGACCGGCGAGATCGATCCGGACGACGTCCACCTGCCGGGCATCTTCGTTCACCGTATCGTGCTGAACAAGACCCCCGAGAAACGCATCGAACAGCGCACCGTGCGTGCCAAGTAAGGAGACAGATCATGGCATGGACACGTGATGAAATGGCCGCGCGCGCGGCCGCGGAACTGCAGGACGGTTTCTATGTGAACCTGGGCATCGGCCTGCCGACGCTGGTGGCCAACCACGTGCCGCAAGGCATGGAAGTGTGGCTCCAATCGGAAAACGGCCTGCTCGGCATCGGCCCGTTCCCGACCGAGGAAGAAGTGGACGCCGACATGATCAATGCCGGCAAGCAGACCGTGACCACGCTGCGTGGCTCGTCGATCTTCTCGTCGGCCGATTCGTTCGCGATGATTCGCGGCGGCAAGATCAACCTGGCCATCCTCGGCGCCATGCAGGTCAGCCAGCGAGGCGACCTGGCCAACTGGATGATTCCGGGCAAGATGGTCAAGGGTATGGGCGGCGCGATGGACCTCGTGGCCGGCGTGGGCCGTGTGGTCGTGCTGATGGAGCATACCGCCAAGAAGAAGGACGGCACGGAGGACATCAAGATCCTCAAGGACTGCAACCTGCCGCTGACCGGTGTAGGCGTGGTGAATCGCATCATCACCGACCTGGCCGTGATCGACGTCACGCCGCAAGGTCTGAAACTCGTGGAAACGGCGCCCGGCGTCACCCGCGAGGAAGTTCAGGCCAAGACTGGCGCGGAACTGGTTTAAGCCGGGTTTTCTCCCCTCTCCCGCATGGCGGGAGAGGGGAGTAACAACAAACCTCACGCCTTTTTGTTGTAACTCGAAAACACCGAAGCCGCTCCATCCGCCTTCACCAGCAGCACATCAAACGGGTCCTTGCGCGGCCCCATCTCCATGCCCGGCGATCCGACCGGCATACCTGGCACAGCAAGACCCGTCGCCTTCGGCTTCGTCGCCACCAGCTTCTTGATATCTGCCGCAGGCACATGCCCTTCGATGCCATACCCCGCGATCACACCGGTATGGCACGAACCGAAGCGCTCCGGAATCCCGTATTTCTGGCGATACGGACCCGTGTCTTCCACATCATGCGTGGTGACCGTAAAGCCGTTGTCCTGCAGATGCTTGACCCAATCCCCGCAGCAGCCGCAGGTCGGTGTCTTGTAGACGACGATAGCCAGCGGCTTGGCGGACTGCGCTGTCGCCACTAGCGGCGACAGCATCAAGGCTCCGGCGCCCAGCGTTCGCAATGCATCGCGACGCGTTTTCATGATTACCGCTCCTTACTGGGCCACCCAGCCGCCGTCCATGTTCCAGATCGCGCCGCGCACCTGACGCGCAGCTTCGCCCGACAGGAAGACGGCCAGCGCACCGAGTTCTTCAGGCGTGACGAATTGGCCCGAAGGCTGCTTCTCGAGTACCAACTCGCGCTTGGCCTGCTCCACCGGGATGCCTTCCTTCTGGGCACGCGCCTCGACCTGTTTCTGCACAAGCGGCGTCAGCACCCAGCCCGGGCAGATCGCGTTGGCGGTGATGCCGGTCTGCGCGGTTTCCAGCGCGGTGACCTTGGTGAATCCGACGATGCCGTGTTTCGCCGCCACGTAGGCAGATTTGTTTGCCGAGGCGACCAGGCCATGGGTCGAGGCCACATTGATGATGCGGCCCCAGTTCTTCGCCTTCATCGACGGCAGGGCGAGACGGGTGGTGTGGAATGCGGAGGTCAGGTTGATGGCGATGATCGCGTCCCAGCGGTCGGCCGGGAACTCGTCGATGGGTGCCACGAACTGGATGCCGGCGTTGTTGACTAGGATGTCCACGCCGCCGAAGTCCTTCTCGGCGTAGCGCATCATGTCTTCGATCTCGGCGGACTTGCTCATGTCGGCGCCGTGATAGCCGACCTGGATGCCGCTGCCGGCGGCGGCGATTTCCGCCTTTGCGCCGTCGGCGTCACCGAATCCGTTGACGATGATATTGGCGCCTTGCGCGGCCAGTGCCTGCGCGATGCCAAGTCCGATACCGCTGGTCGAGCCCGTGACCAGTGCCGTCTTGCCTTTGAGCATGTAAGCCTCCGTCGGGAGTGTCAGGATGTGCTGGGGCATTGTACTCGCAGGGCGTACAATCCGGCTTTGGTCTTTGGCAGCAGCTGCTCTGCTTTTTGCGCGGCGTTTGACTGCCATTGGCTTTCCGATTTTCGCAGCCATTCCCAAAACTCTACGCCGCAGGGGATGCGGCGGCCTCGCACAGGAGTTCCGATGTCCTCCAGTCCGCGCCTCGGCTTTGTTCAATGCATCAGTCCCGCCGGCCTGCATCGCATGGCCTATCACGAATGGGGCGACCCGGCCAATCCGCGCGTCCTGATGTGCGTGCATGGACTGACGCGAACCGGGCGTGATTTCGACACGCTGGCGCATACGATGTCCGACGAGTACCGCGTCGTTTGTCCCGATGTGGTGGGCCGGGGTCGTTCGGAATGGCTGGCTGATCCGAAGCAGTACATCCTGCCGCAGTACGTGGCCGACATGGTCACACTGATTGCGCGGCTCAATGTGGAGCAGGTGGACTGGTTTGGCACGTCGATGGGCGGCCTGATCGGCATGGGACTGGCAGGCTTGCCAAAGTCGCCGGTGCGCAAGCTGTTGCTCAACGATGTGGGGCCGCGCATCACGGCGCAGGCCATCGAGCGTATCGGCGCCTACCTGGGGCTGCCTGTCCGCTTCAAGACGTTCGAGGAAGGACTGGCGTACCTGCAGACAATCAGTGCATCGTTTGGCCGCCACACGCCGGAGCAGTGGCGCGAACTGAATGGCGCGATCCTGAAGCCCGTACAGGGTGACGAGGGCCTGGAGTGGGGCCTCCACTACGATCCGGCGCTGGCCGTGCCGTTCCGCAACACGACACCTGAAGTCGTGCAGGCTGGCGAAGCCGCCCTGTGGCACCTGTTCGAAGCCGCACCGGGCCCCACGCTGGTGGTGCGCGGTGCGCAATCCGACCTGCTGCTTCGCGAGACAGCCGCCGAGATGGTGGCGCGCGGCAAGCAGGTCGAGACCATCGATGTGCCCGACGTGGGGCACGCCCCGACGTTCGTCAACGCGGAGCAGATCGATATTGCCCGGCGCTTTTTCCTGGGCACCTGAACCACCGAACAACCTGAATTCACAACGTAGACATTGTTATGAGCACCAATACCCTGAAGCGCGCCCATGTGGGCAAGCGCCTGTCCGAATATGCGGTCTACAACGGCGTGGTCTACCTGGCTGGCCAGGTTCCCGAAGTCGATCCCAAGGCCGATCTGCGCGGCCAGACACGCGAGGTGCTGGGCCATATCGACCGTCTGCTGGCCGAGGCCGGCAGCGACAAGACACGCATCCTGATGTGCCAGATCTTTCTGACCGACGTGTCGCGCATCGGCGAGATGAACGAGGTCTGGGATGCATGGGTGCCGCAGGGCAACACGCCTCCGCGTGCCACGGTTGAGGCCGCCCTGGCCAATCCCGACTACCTGATCGAAGTGGTGGTGACCGCCGCGCTCAACTGATGGCAGGTGCAGTGACATGGTGACGTCCACGGAGTTGACGGGACAGACGGCTGGCGTTCCGGACGCCGGACTCGTCGAGCGCGCACTCGCCTACGTGCGCGAAGTGGCCGGTGGAGACAACCCGGCACTGTTGCCTACGGGCGAGAGCGTGTTGTCGCACGCCGAAGGCATGCTGCGCATCCTCGATGGCCTGCGCGTGGACGACGCCGCACGCGCAGCTGCCTGCCTGTTCGCGGTAGCGGCCTTCGTGCCTGGCACCGAGGCCGGTATTGCCGAACGATTCGGCGAGGAAGTGTGCCGGCTCGAACGTGGCGTGCGCCAGTTGTTGCGTATCGGCGCCATTGCCGTGACGCAGGCAGATGTATCGGAATCGTCGAAGTCGCAGGCGGCTGCACGGCACGAGCAGGTCGAGGCGCTGCGCAAGATGCTGCTGGCCTTCGCGCAGGATATTCGCGTGGTGCTGGTACGCCTGGCATCGCGTCTGCAGACGCTGCGCTGGCTGGCGCAGACCAAGTCGCTCCCGCTGCCCGGCGTGGCGCGCGAAACGCTCGATATTTATGCGCCGCTCGCCAATCGGCTCGGGATCTGGCAGGTGAAGTGGGAACTCGAAGATCTGGCCTTCCGCTTCGAGCAGCCGGAGACCTACAAGCGCATCGCCAAATTGCTCGACGAAAAGCGCATCGAGCGCGAGAGCTTCATCACGGGCGCAATCGAGCGACTGCGTTCGGAACTGGATACGGCAGGCATCCGCGCGGAAGTCACAGGGCGTCCTAAGCATATCTACAGCATCTGGAAGAAGATGCGCGGCAAGGAGCTCGACTTTGCCGATCTCTACGACGTGCGCGCGTTCCGCGTGATCGTCAATGACATCAAGGATTGCTACACGGTGCTCGGCATCGTGCATCACATCTGGCAGCCGATTCCACGCGAGTTCGACGACTACATCTCGCGGCCCAAGGCCAACGGCTATATGTCGCTGCACACCGTGGTGATCGGTGACGATGGCCGCGCGTTCGAGGTGCAGATCCGCACGCAGGAGATGCACCACTTCGCCGAATACGGCGTGGCCGCGCACTGGCGCTACAAGGAGGCTGGCGGCAAGGGCTATACCGGGCAGTTCGCGGCCGATAACAGCTACGACGAGAAGATCGCATGGCTGCGACAACTGCTGGCATGGAAGGACGAGGCCGACCATACCGTAGCCCACGAAGATTCTCCGTGGGAGCAATTGAAGCATGCGGCCATCGACGACCATATCTACGTGCTGACGCCCCAGGCGCGCGTGGTGGCGCTGCCGCAGGGCGCCACGCCGGTGGACTTTGCGTACTACCTGCATAGCGATCTGGGCCACCGTTGCCGCGGCGCGCGCGTGGACGGTGCCATGGTGCCGCTCAATACGCCGCTCAAGAACGGGCAGACCGTGGAGATCGTCGCGGTCAAGCAGGGCGGCCCGTCGCGCGACTGGCTCAACGCGGATCTCGGTTACCTGGCCAGCAACCGAGCCCGTTCCAAGGTGCGCGCATGGTTCAATGCATTGGATTCGCAGGAAACCATCGCGCAGGGCCGTGCGCTGATCGAAAAGACGCTGCAGCGCGAGGGCAAGACCGCAGTCAATCTCGATGATCTGGCGACGCGGCTCAACTTCAAGTCCACGGACGAGCTTTACGCCGCGGTGGCCAAGGAAGAGTTCAGCCTGCGTCATGTAGAGCAGGCGCTGCGACATCCGGAAGGTGAGGCCCAGCCGCAAATCAACGAAGAAGAGGCCGTCACCAAGAAGAGTCGCGCGACCAGTGTGGCGCGCGGCGCCAAGAGCGGTGTGCTCGTGGTAGGCGTCGATTCACTGATGACCCAGATGTCGCGCTGCTGCAAGCCGGCGCCGCCCGACGATATCGTCGGCTTTGTCACGCGCGGACGTGGCGTGTCTATCCATCGCCGCAACTGCAATACGTTCCAGCAACTGTCGTCGCGCGCACCAGAGCGGGTGATCCAGACCGAATGGGGCAAGCGCAGCGACTCGGTGTATCCGGTGGATATTCACGTCGAGGCGATCGACCGCCAGGGCTTGTTGCGCGATATTTCCGAAGTACTCTCGCGCGAGAAGATCAACGTGACGGGCGTGAAGACCTTGTCGAGCAAGGGCGTGGCGCGCATGCAGTTCACGGCCGAGGTCGCGGAAGCCACACAGTTGCAGCGCGCGGTATCGTTGATCGAGGAAGTGCAGGGGGTGTTGCACGCGCGGCGAAAATAAGGTTATACTCTGCGCTTCGCTAGGCTCGTAGCTCAGCTGGTTAGAGCACCACCTTGACATGGTGGGGGTCGTTGGTTCGAGTCCAATCGAGCCTACCAACGCACAATGCAGTACAACGCCGGAAGCGCATCATGAACATGACAACTCGAACTACTACCGCTGGTTAGCGACAGTAGTCGAGGTGCGCCTTCGACCCGCAGCGGATGCGGGGGATTCACAGAAAAACGCGGCCTTGGCCGCGTTTTTTTTCGTCTGTCGCCTGCCAGCGTGCTGCTATGCTGCCGCGTCGCCCGTATCCGCCCGTGTTTTCGCGGGAGTGCGGTAGCCAGAAGAATGCCATTGCCGGTTTCGTCCGATGTGCGTCTGATCGCATCTGACGGGCTGGCGCTACAAAAGTTGCTATGCTCCGCTCGCCAAGGCACCAGATGCCAGCGCGGAGGAATCCACAAAAGGTGCAATGATGATCGCAATCACGCTGCCGGACGGTTCCCGTCGCGAGTACCCCGGCCCCGTCACGGTGGCAGAAGTGGCGCAGAGCATTGGCTCGGGCCTGGCCAAGGCCGCGCTGGCTGGCAAGGTCGATGGCCGCCTGGTCGACACGAGCTTCCAGATCGATGGTGACGCCTCGCTGGCCATCATCACGGACAAGGATGCCGATGGCGTCGACGTGATCCGCCACTCCACGGCTCACTTGCTGGCCTACGCCGTCAAGGAGCTATACCCGGATGCCCAGGTCACGATTGGCCCGGTTATCGAGAACGGCTTCTACTACGACTTCGCCTACAAGCGCCCCTTCACGCCGGAAGACCTCGCCGCCATCGAGAAGAAGATGACGGAACTCGCCCGCAAGGACGAAAAGGTCACGCGCGAGGTGTTGAGTCGCGACGAGGCTGTGGCGCTGTTCGAGTCGATGGGCGAGAAATACAAGGCCGAGATCATCGGCTCGATTCCCGCAGGTCAGGAAATCGGTCTCTATCGCGAAGGTAATTTCGTCGATTTGTGCCGTGGTCCGCACGTGCCGTCAACGGGCAAGCTCAAGGTTTTCAAGCTGATGAAGGTGGCGGGCGCCTACTGGCGCGGCGACTCGAACAACGAGATGCTCCAGCGCATCTACGGCACGGCCTGGGCGAAGAAGGAAGACCAGGAAGCGTACCTCACGATGCTGGAAGAAGCCGAGAAGCGCGACCATCGCCGTCTCGGCAAGACGCTTGACCTGTTCCACCTGCAGGAAGAAGCGCCGGGCATGGTGTTCTGGCATCCGAAGGGCTGGAGCGTCTGGCAAGCCGTGGAGCAATACATGCGCGGCCGCCTGACGGACGCCGGTTACCAGGAAGTGCGTACGCCGCAGGTGATGGATCGTACGCTCTGGGAAAAGTCGGGCCACTGGGAGAACTACAAGGAGAACATGTTCGTCACGGAGTCGGAGAAGCGCGATTACGCGATCAAGCCGATGAACTGCCCGGGCCATGTCCAGATCTTCAATCATGGTCTGCGTTCGTACCGCGACCTGCCGCTGCGCCTCGCAGAATTTGGCGCCTGCCATCGCAACGAGCCGTCGGGCGCGCTGCATGGGCTGATGCGCGTGCGCGGCTTCGTCCAGGACGATGCGCACATTTTCTGCACGGAAGAGCAGATCGTTGCCGAGGCGAAGGCGTTCAACGAACTCGCTTTCTCGGTGTATGACGATTTCGGCTTCAAGGATGTGAAGGTCAAGCTGTCGCTGCGTCCGGAAAAGCGTGCCGGCTCGGACGAGATCTGGGATCACGCCGAAGACGGTTTGCGCACGGCCCTGCGCGCCTGCGGCGTGGAATGGGAAGAGCTGCCGGGCGAGGGTGCCTTCTACGGCCCGAAAGTCGAATATCACATCAAGGATGCGATCGGCCGCTCCTGGCAGTGCGGTACGCTGCAACTGGATCTGGTGCTGCCGGAACGCCTGGATGCCGAGTACGTCTCCGAGGACAATTCGCGGAAACGTCCGGTCATGCTGCATCGCGCAATCCTGGGTTCCTTCGAGCGCTTCCTGGGCATCCTGCTGGAAAATCACGCGGGTGCATTGCCTGCCTGGCTGGCTCCAGAGCAGGTCGTGGTGATGAACATCGCCGAATCGCAGTCGGAATATGCCGAGAGCGTTGTGCAACTCTTGCAAAAACAAGGGTTTAGGGCCAAGGCGGATTTGCGTAACGAGAAAATTACGTATAAAATCCGCGAGCACTCGCTTCAGAAGATCCCTTACCTGTTGGTTGTGGGGGACAAGGAGCGGGACGCCAATCAAGTGGCCGTGCGTGCCCGTGGCAATGTGGATCTGGGTGTCATGCCTGTTTCCGCGTTTGTCGAACGTCTCGAGAAAGACGTTTCCGACAAGGCCTGAGGGTGTGAAGCACGGCTTGTTTTTTTGTCTTCTTGAGGTAACGGAACATCGCTACAGACAAAGGTCACCGTATCAACCGTGAGATCAGCGCGCCTGAGCTGCGCCTGGTAGGGGTTGATAACGAGCAGCTCGGCATCGTCAAGTTCATGGACGCACTGCGCATGGCCGAGGACAAGGACTTGGATCTCGTGGAGATCGCGCCTAACGCGGCTCCGCCCGTAGCCCGGATCATGGACTACGGCAAGTTCAAGTACGAGGAAGCCAAGCGCGCCCATGAGGCCAAGCTCAAGCAGAAGATCATCCAGGTCAAGGAAGTGAAGTTCCGTCCTGGCACGGATGATGGCGACTACAACGTCAAGCTGCGCAACCTGAAGCGCTTCCTGGAAGAAGGGGATAAGACCAAGATCACGCTGCGGTTCCGCGGCCGTGAGATGGCCCACCAGGAAATCGGCGCGCGCGTGCTGGAGCGTCTGAAGACGGACCTGGACGAACTGGGTCAGGTCGAGCAGATGCCGAAGATGGAAGGTCGCCAGATGGTGATGGTCATCGCGCCCAAGAAGAAGAAGTAATTCCTGTGCGGGGTCGACGGCCGGGATGCCATGCATCCCGGCGTTGCCTTGTGCGGAAGCCGTGCGGAGCCACCTTCGGGAGGCTGCGTACAAAAACAAGTGGATGCGGGTCTTGCAAGCGATGGCGTCAGCCGTCCACCTGCATGCATGTCATAGAGCTGGAGTTATTCATGCCTAAGATGAAGACCAAAAAAAGCGCCTCCAAGCGCTTTACGGCACGCCCGAACGGTTCGTTCAAGCGTGGCCAGGCCTTCAAGCGTCACATCTTGACCAAGAAGACCACCAAGAACAAGCGTCAGCTGCGCGGCACCCAGGACGTCCATGAGACGAACCTGAAGTCGGTTCGCGCCATGATGCCCTACGCATAACCTCAACGATAACGAAAGGAGCTTCATATGCCTCGAGTAAAACGTGGGGTCACTGCACGGGCCCGTCACAAGAAAGTCATCGACGCTGCCAAGGGTTACCGCGGCCGTCGCAATAATGTCTACCGTATCGCCAAGCAGGCGGTCATGCGTGCTGGCCAGTACGCATACCGCGATCGTCGCAACAAGAAGCGCGTGTTCCGCGCGCTCTGGATTGCACGTATCAATGCCGCGACGCGTGAGCATGGCATGACCTACAGCGTGTTCATGAACGGTCTGAAGCGCGCTTCGATCGAACTGGACCGCAAGGTGCTGTCGGACATGGCTATCCATGACAAGCCTGCCTTTGCTGCCATCGTCAACCAGGTGAAAGCCACCGTTGCCTGATGCCGGCTGCTGGAAGCGCTGAAAGGCGTTTCCGGGCAAGCACCGACCGCAAGGTTCGCTGAAACGGGGCTCCTTACCGAGCCCCGTTTTCATTGCAGATGCCATTGCGATCCATTGCGAATGCCGTGTCGATCTTCGAAACGCCATTCGCAATGCCGAAGCCAGCCCGCGCGTGATCTGCCGCACGGGATTGGCAACTCTTCCACGTACTGTCCACGTATTGCCGTCATGTCCCTGGATCTGGAACAAATCGTCGCTGACGCACAGGCCGCCTTCGCCGGCGCCAACGACAACGCCACGCTGGAAAACGAAAAAGCCCGCTTCCTGGGCAAGACGGGCGCGTTGACCGAACTGCTCAAGGGCCTGGGCAAGCTGGACCCCGAGGCACGCAAGACCGAGGGCGCCCGCATCAATCAGGTCAAGCAGCAGGTGGAAGCCGCGCTGCAGGCGCGCCGCCAGGCGCTGGCCGACGCGCTGATGAACGCACGTCTGGCCGCCGAGGCCATCGACGTGACGCTGCCTGGCCGTGCCGTGGCACGCGGAAGCGTCCACCCCGTGATGCGTACCTGGGAGCGTGTGGAACAGATCTTCGGCTCGATCGGATTCGATGTGGCCGACGGCCCGGAGATCGAAACCGACTGGATGAACTTCACGGCGCTGAACAACCCGGACAACCATCCGGCACGTTCGATGCAGGATACGTTCTACGTGGACGGCCGCGACAGCGACGACAAGCTGCTGCTCCTGCGCACCCACACCAGCCCCATGCAGGTCCGCTACGCACGCATGCATGTGCAAAAGTACGCGGGCAAGCCGATGCCGCCGATCAAGGTGATCTGCCCCGGCCGCACGTACCGCGTGGATAGCGACGCCACCCACTCGCCGATGTTCAACCAGGTGGAAGGGCTGTGGATCAGCGAGGACGTGAGCTTCGCCGACCTCAAGGGCGTCTATACCGATTTCCTGCGCAAGTTCTTCGAGCGCGACGATATCCAGGTGCGTTTCCGCCCCTCGTACTTCCCGTTCACCGAGCCGTCGGCGGAAATCGACATGGCATTCGGCAATGGCAAGTGGCTCGAGATTTCGGGCTCGGGTCAGGTGCATCCGAACGTGCTGCGCAATATGGGTCTGGACCCGGAGCGTTATATCGGCTTCGCGTTCGGCTCGGGCCTGGAGCGCCTGACGATGCTGCGCTACGGCATCAACGATCTGCGTCTGTTCTTCGAAGGCGACGTGCGCTTCCTGCGCCAGTTCGCCTGAGCCTGCAAGGCAGGCCCCAAGACCGACCGCATCGTCAAAGACATCACAGAATACCTACCGGATCAGAAGCGCCATGCAATTCTCGGAATCCTGGCTTCGTACTTTCGCCAATCCTGAAAAGATTTCCACCGACGCGCTTTCGCACGCCCTGACCATGGCCGGGCTCGAAGTGGAAGAGGTGGGCCCAGTTGCGCCACCGTTCAACAAGATCGTTGTGGCCAATGTACTGGCCACCGAGCGCCATCCAGATGCCGATCGTCTCAACGTTTGCCGTGTCGACGTCGGCACGGGTGAACCGCTGCAGATCGTGTGCGGCGCGCCCAACGTCAAGCCCGGCATCAAGGTGCCGTGCGCGCTGGTGGGCGCGGTGCTGCCGCCGGCCGAGACCGGCGGCAAGCCTTTCGAAATCAAGGTGGGCAAGCTGCGTGGCGTGGAAAGCTACGGCATGCTGTGCTCGGCGCGCGAACTGAAGCTGTCGGAAGATGCTGGTGGCCTTCTGGTGCTGCCCGAGGATGCGCCGGTCGGCCAGGACATCCGCCAGTACCTCGATCTGGACGATCAGGTTTTCACGATCAAGCTGACGCCGAACAAGGCCGACTGCCTGTCGATCCATGGCGTGGCGCGTGAAGTGTCGGCGCTGACCGGCGCGGAACTGACGCTGCCGTCGATGACGCCGGTTGCAGTGACCCTGCAGGACAAGCTGCCGGTCAAGATTTCGGCGCCGGACCTCTGCGGCCGCTTCTCCGGTCGCGTGATCCGTGGTGTGAACGCACATGCGGCCACGCCGGCGTGGATGGTTCAGCGCCTGGAGCGCTCGGGCCAGCGCAGCATCTCGGCACTGGTCGACATCTCGAACTACGTGATGCTTGAGCTGGGCCGTCCGTCGCACGTGTTCGATCTGGACAAGATTCACGGCGGCCTCGACGTGCGTTGGGGTCGCAAGGGCGAGCAGATCAAGCTGCTGAATGGCAATACCGTCGAAGTGGACGAACAGGTGGGTGTGATCGCCGACGACAAGGAGATCGAGAGCCTGGCCGGCATCATGGGTGGCGACAGCACCGCTGTCACGCTCGACACCACGAACATCTATCTGGAAGCCGCGTTCTGGTGGCCGAACGCCATCCAGGGTCGCGCGCGTCGCTACAACTTCTCGACGGATGCCGCGCATCGCTTCGAGCGTGGTGTGGATTACGCCACGACCGTCGAACATATCGAGCGGATCACATCGCTGATTCTCGATATCTGCGGTGGCCAGGCTGGCCCGGTGGATGACCAGATCGTCAACCTGCCGCAGCGCAAGCCGGTGCAATTGCGTGTGGCGCGTGCCGAGCGCGTGTTGGGCATCGAGCTGTCGTCGGCGGAAATTGCCGACGTGTTCCTGCGTCTCAAACTCCCGTTCACGCGCGTGCAGGGTGCCGAGGGCGAAGTGTTCGAGGTCACGCCGCCGAGCTATCGCTTCGACATCGAGATCGAGGAAGACCTGATCGAGGAAGTGGCGCGTATCTATGGCTTCGAGCGTATCCAGGCACGTCCGCCGATCGCCGAGAGCGAGATGCGTCCGACCAACGAAGCCCGTCGTTCGCAGCACGTGGTGCGCCATGCGCTGGCCGCGCGTGACCTGAACGAAGTCATCAATTTCGCGTTTGTCGAAGAGAAGTGGGAGCTTGATTTCGCTGCCAACGACAACCCGATCCGCCTGCTGAATCCGATTGCCAGCCAACTGGCCGTGATGCGTTCGACGCTGATCGGCGGACTGGTCGACAAGGTGCGCTACAACCTCAACCGCAAGGCTTCGCGCGTGCGTCTGTTCGAGGTGGGTCGCGTGTTCCACCGCGATGCAAACGTGGCCGACGGCGGCCTCACCGTGGCTGGCTACCATCAACCGATGATGGCGGCGGGCATTGCCTATGGTCCGGCGTTCGAAGAGCAGTGGGGCGTGGCCACGCGCCAGGTCGATTTCTTCGACATCAAGGGCGATGTCGAGGCGCTGTTCCATCCGCGCACGCCGCGCTTCGAGGCGGTCGCGCATCCGGCGCTGCATCCGGGCCGTGCTGCGCGCGTCATCGTGGATGGCAAGCCGGTGGGCGTGGTGGGTGAGTTGCATCCGCGATGGCTGCAGGAGTATGAACTGACGAACGCGCCAGTGGTGTTCGAACTGGAACTGGACGCGCTGCGTGACGTGGGCATGCCCGTCTATACCGAAGTGTCGAAATTCCCTGCTGCCGTGCGGGATCTGGCCGTCGTGGTCAAGCAGTCCGTCCGCGTTCAGGACATGGCGGACGCGATGCGTACGGCGCTGGACAAGGCCGGTCTTGGTCACTTCGTGCAAGCGCTGGTGCTGTTCGACGAGTTCCGTCCCAAGGCCGCTTCGGCGTCGATTGGGGCCGACGAGAAAAGCCTTGCGTTCCGCGTGACGTTGCAAGATACTGGGGCGACCCTCCAGGACGAGACCGTCGACAACGCGGTGCGCTGCATGGTCGATGCGCTGACGGCAGGCTTTGATGCCCGTCTGCGCGGTTGAGCGGTAGCCCGCATCAGGAGCGCCCGGACACAGCTTCCGGGCGGATCGCCAGACAGTACTAAGAGAGCGATCAAGGATGAACGATCGAGACGCGATTTCCATGAATGCTGCAGACCTTGGCGAGGCGAGCGACCGGCACGCTGCCTCCCTCGACGACGCATCGCCGGAAGCCCGCGCGACCGAGGTGCCCACGCTGACGAAGGCCGAACTCGCAGAGATGCTGTTCGATCAGGTCGGCCTGAACAAGCGCGAATCGAAAGACATGGTCGAAGCGTTTTTCGACGTCATTCGCGAAGCGCTGGAGCAGGGCGACAGCGTCAAGCTGTCCGGCTTCGGTAACTTCCAGTTGCGCGACAAGGCACAACGCCCCGGCCGTAACCCCAAGACAGGCGAAATCATCCCCATCACCGCAAGACGGGTGGTGACGTTCCACGCCAGCCAGAAGCTCAAGAGCCTGGTCGAGGAGCGCGCGGACGCGGCTGTCCCCGGCTAAGCGGATCCGTTGCCTGCGCATGCATGGTCGGAGCAAATTCCGGCGATGCATGCGAGACATCGGCACAGTCCGTCGCGGTTGCCACACACTTGCCACACCTGCCCCATACGGGTGGATTGCCCGAGGGGGTGGCAGTCTGTATCCTGCAATGCCGCGCGTACGTTGCGCCAACAGCATGGGCCGACGGCCTGATACCAGCACCTCCATCGCATGACGGACAAAGCCAGCGAGCGCATCGCGTTGCCGCCGATTCCCGCAAAGCGCTACTTCACCATCGGTGAGGTGAGCGAGCTGTGCGCCGTCAAGCCGCATGTGCTGCGGTATTGGGAGCAGGAGTTCACCCAACTCAAACCCGTCAAGCGACGCGGGAATCGTCGCTACTACCAGCACCACGAAGTCTTGCTGATCCGCCGCATCCGCGAGCTGCTCTACGAACAAGGCTTCACGATCAACGGTGCTCGCAACCGCCTCGACGAAGGGCGTCACCATGCAGCGATGCATGCAGAGATTGACGAAGTGCAAACGACAGACGCGACACCGGCGCCACTGCTATCGGTCGACCTCAATACACTGCGCAACGAACTTGTCGATGTGCAGCATCTCCTCGCGCAACTCAAGCAGATTGCACGCATCGAATAAATTGCGCGCAAACCACTAGCCATTCACGATGGCTCTGATATACTCTCGTTCTTCTTCGGGGCGTAGCGCAGCCTGGTAGCGTACCTGCATGGGGTGCAGGTGGTCGGAGGTTCAAATCCTCTCGCCCCGACCAGAATTAAAAACCCGCTTGGTGTGAGCCAGGCGGGTTTTTTCATTTGCGTGAATTGCTACGTAATACCTGCATCAAACCGCAACCTTTCCTTACATCTCCGACATTGTTCCGTGCGGGAGATCGTCTAGCCTTAACCCCATTCATTGAACCGGACAGGCGCCGCACGCGAAAGGTATCGTCGTGCGGCCGGGTGTTAGCTGATGAGTTGGCGTGACGTTTTTGTAATCGGTGTTGGCTGGGTAGGAGCTTGCGTGCTGGTGGGATGGATCATGACGATGGCGGTCAGATTCTCCAGTTGATTCCAGGCGATTAGCTGCCTTTGGCGTTCACCAGTACCGGGTCCTTCCGATATACCTCGGGGAACATCGTCTTCAGGTTGTTGACCTTGGGCAGGTCATTAAAGACGATGTACGGATAATTCGGGTTCTTGACCAGGAAATCCTGATGGTAGTTCTCCGCGGCATAGAACTTCTTGTCGGATTCCACGCGTGTCACGATCGGTGACGACCATGCCTTGGCGCTGCCGAGTTGGGCGATATAGGCATCCGCAATCGATCGTTGGTCCGGCGTGCGCGGGAAAATGGCCGAGCGATATTGCGTGCCGTGGTCGGGGCCCTGGTAATTCAGTTGGGTCGGATTATGGGCGACCGAGAAGAAAATCTGCAGCAGCTTGCCGTAGGTGACTTGTGTGGGGTCGTAACGGACTTCCACGGCCTCGGCGTGGCCGGTGTTGCCGGTGCCGACTTTCTCGTATTGCGCCGTACTGGCCGCGCCGCCAGCGTAACCGGATGTGACAAGTGTCACGCCACGTACATGCTGGAACACGCCCTGCACACCCCAGAAGCATCCGCCTGCGAACACGGCTGTTTCGGCGTGGCTGGTGCCGGGTTTCTCATCGACGAGGGGTGCGGGAATCTTCACGGCCTGCTCGGCGGATATTGCAGGGATGCGCCATGTGGTGGCGACTGCGGCGAGCATCGCGAGGCCCATCATCTTGAGCGTGGTGGGGCGCATCCAGCGTTGCAGCGTGGTCATGGTGTCGGTAGTCATGATCGATGTCCTGTCAGGCAAGTTTCAGATATTCAAAGCAATAGCCAAATACAGCCGGGCTTCAGCCGAAGGTGAAGGCGTAAGCCTGCACGCCCGGGTCGAGAAATTCGATATCGAAGGTGCGGTCGCGGATGTCTCCGGTCTGGCGAACGAGTTGATAGAGACGCTGTCCGGTGACGGTGCCGCTGCCATCGGCAGCCACGTCGGTGCCATGCGAATCTCCAGGGGCTTGCCCGTCGATCGTCACGCGGAAGCGCACGGGTTTGCCGTCGGCACCGGGGCCGAGTACGAGGTGCAGGTCGCGGGCGTGGAAGCGGTAGACGATGCGACCATCGGGCTGCGTCAGCGTGGCGTGTTCCTCGCCGACCTTCCAGTCGCCGGCCAGCCCCCACTGGTTCAGCGCGGGCTTTGCCGGCGCGCTGTAATCCTGGGTGGCGTCTGGCTTCAGGCCGCCGGGCGAGGCGAAGTTGTCGGCGCGGCCATAGCCGACGTAGGTTTCGGGCGAGCGCAGCGCTTCGCTATCGGCGGCCATTTCCACACCCTTCGAGACTTCAGGGCCAGTCATCGCCACCTTGTCCACGCCGGTGTGTCCGGCCTCGGCCAGCAATGCGCGGATGACCTGTTCGGACTTGGCGTATTCACCCTCGCCAAAATGGTGGAAGCGGATGCGTCCCTGTGCGTCGATGAAGTAGTGCGCGGGCCAGTAGTTGTTGTTGAACGCGCGCCAGATCGCGTAGTTGTTGTCGACGGCAACGGGGTAGGTAATGCCGAGGTCCTTGACGGCCTTGCGCACATTGTCGAGGTTGCGCTCGAACGCGAACTCGGGAGCATGCACGCCGATCACGACGAGTCCCTGGTCGCGGTACTTGTCGGCCCATGCCTTGACGTAGGGCAGGGTGCGCAGGCAGTTGATGCACGAGTACGTCCAGAAATCGACGAGCACGACCTTGCCGCGCAGTTCCGCGGCGGTCAGCGGGGGCGAGTTGATCCAGGCCACGGCGCCGTCGAGGCCGGGGAACTTGCCCTCGACCGGCAGGTTCGCGGCAGGGTCCGAGCCTGCGGCGCGCATCATCATCGAATTCCCGGCTTCGGGCTTGGCCGACATCGCCATCGAGGTGGGGTTGGCCTGCATCATCATCGCGCCGCCGGCATCATTCTTCTGGCCGGCGAACTCGTCGACAAGGCGTTGCTCAAGACCGCCCGTGGCGACCGTGGAGATGCGCGTCAGGATGCCGGTGTCGAGTCCGAGCGCAATGGCGCCTACGCCGACCAGCATGGCCGCGCCGATGCCGCGCCGCACCCATTCGCCTGCACCCAGCGAACGCTTCATCGCCGCAAAGACCTTGCCGCCGATCAGCAGTGCCACGGCCAACGAGGTGGCTGCTCCCAGCGCATAAGCCAGCAGCAGCAATGTCGTCCCCACGCTGGCGCCTTGCAGCGCGGCACCAGTCAGCACCAGGCCCAGGATCGGCCCGGCGCAGGGCGCCCAGAGCAGCCCCGTGGCGATGCCAAGCAGGAAGGACGAGGCGGGGCTGGCGGGCTTGCCATCGGCCTGCGCGAAGTTGGTCAGACGACTGCCGGCGCGCACGAGCGGTTGGGTGAGGCGCTCGGCCACGCTGGGAAACAGCAGCGTGATACCGAACACGGCCAGCAGCGCGATGGCCAGCCAGCGGCCATACTCGTTAGCCTGCGCCACCCAGCCGCCACCGACGGCGGCCAACGTCGCGACACCTGCGAAGGTCAACGCCATGCCGGCCAGCAGTGGCAGGCCGCTTCGCACGAACGGCTGGTCAGCGCGGGCAAAGACGAATGGCAGCACGGGCAAGATGCAGGGGCTCAGGATCGTGAGCACGCCGCCCAGGTAGGAAAGAATCAGCAGCAACATGGCGAAGCCTCGGCAGGGTTTGTCAGGACGTGGGATCAGGCCGATGTGGCGCGGAATGTCATCGCCACGCCGTTCATGCAGTAGCGCAGGCCGGTGGGCTTCGGGCCGTCATCGAATACGTGGCCGAGGTGCCCGCCGCAGCGGTGGCAATGCACGGCGGTGCGGACCATGCCGAAGGTGCGGTCGGAGGTTGTGCCAACAGCGCCGGTCAGTGGCGCCCAGAAGCTGGGCCAGCCCGTGCCGCTTTCGAACTTGGTATTCGAGGAGAACAGGTCGAGCGCACAGCCGGCGCAGGCAAATATGCCTTTGCGGTGCTCGCCGTTCAGCGGGCTGCTGTAGGGGCGTTCGGTGCCCTCCCGGCGCAGCACGTCGTACTGGGCGGGCGTCAGCTTCTTGCGCCATTCGGCGTCGGTCATCGTGACCTCGAACGTCTGTGGGGCCGGTGCGCCGGGCGTTGCCGAGGCGGCGCTGGCGAGGTTGTCGGTCAGCAGCCGCCAGCCGCCCACGGCGGCCACTGCGGCGGTCAGGGTGCCGCCGGACAGCAGGAAGCGTCGGGTGATGCGCATGATGGACTCCGAATCGAATGCGGGATGAAACGAATGCTAGGCAACGACCGGTATCGGAGTCTTCGCCAAACCTTAAACAATTCGTGAACACCCGGTCGCGCGGATTTCTGCACAATAGCGGCATGCCGGGGCGCACCGGACGCCACCCGGGCGAGAGAACATGGAACAAGCCAAACGGATCCTGCTGGTCGAAGACGATGTCGGCATCGCCAACGTGCTGGCCATGCACCTGCGCGACGAGCGATACGAGGTGGTACACAGCGCCGACGGCGCCGAAGGGTTGCGCCTGCTGGAGCAGGGCGGCTGGGATGCGCTGGTACTGGACCTGATGCTCCCCGGCGTCGATGGCCTGGAGATTTGCCGGCGCGCGCGCGCCATGACGCGCTACACCCCGATCATCATCACGAGCGCCCGTTCCAGCGAGGTGCACCGCATCCTGGGTTTGGAGCTGGGTGCCGACGACTACCTGGCCAAGCCGTTTTCGGTGCTCGAACTTGTGGCGCGCGTCAAGGCGCTGCTGCGCCGCGTGGAAGCGATGGCGCGCGACGTGCGTTCCGACGCCGGCACGCTCGACCTGGCTGGCCTGGCCATCGACCCACTGGCACGCGTGGTGACGCTCGATGGCAAGCGGCTGGACCTGACGCCGCGCGAGTTCGACCTGCTTTACTACTTCGCTCGCCATCCCGGCAAGGTGTTCTCGCGCATGGACCTGCTCAACGCGGTCTGGGGCTACCAGCACGAAGGCTACGAACACACGGTCAACACGCACATCAACCGGCTACGCACCAAGATCGAGGTCGATCCGGCCGCGCCGCAGCGCATCCTGACGGTCTGGCGCCGCGGCTACCGCTTCGTGGCCGATCCGCAGGCTGAAGGCGCGTCGGATACTTCCGAGCCGGGAGCCTTGTCATGAATCTCTCGCTGACCCAGCGGCTTTCCGTCGTCTTCGCCGCGCTGTTGCTGGCTTGCTGTGGCGCTTCCGCATGGCTCCAGGTGCGTGCCAATGCGATGCACGAGAAAGAGGTCATCCAGGATATTTCGCGCGGACTGGCTGCTTACATCGCCCGCAACGCGCTGCTGGAAGACCAGAGCGCGATTGCACCCCAGGCGCTGCGACAATTGTTCGGGCAGCTCATGGTGGTCAATCCCAGTGTGGAGGTCTACTTGCTCGACGACGAGGGCCGCATCCGGGGCCACGATGCACCGAGCGGGCATCTGGTGCGTGACCGTGTGGATCTGGCACCGGTGAAGAAGCTGCTCGATGGCGGGGCACTACCGATTCTTGGTGACGATCCGCGCAGTGCCACGGGGCGCAAGGTGTTCAGCGCCGCGCCGTTGCGTCAGGGGGGCTACATCTACGTGGTGCTGATGGGCGAAGCGCACGACAAGCTGGCCGCGCAGGCGTCGGAAGATTCCGTGATGCGCACCACGCTGTGGTCGATGGCGCTGGTGGCCACGCTGTGTCTTGTGGCGGGTCTGGTGGCCTTCGCGTTGATCACGCGCCCGCTGCGTCGGCTGACCGATGACATCCGCCGTTTTGATTCTGGCGAGGACCAGACCGCCGCTTCGGACAAGCTGGCCGACCCGCTGCCTCGCAACGAGATTGCCGCGCTGCAGACGGCCTTCCGGCAGATGGCCGGGCGCATTGAATCGCAATGGCGAACGCTGCGGCAGCAGGATCAGGAACGCCGCGAAATGGTGGCCAATATCTCGCACGACCTGCGTACGCCGCTGACCTCGCTGCACGGTTATCTGGAGACGCTGTCGGTCAAGGCCGATACCCTGAGCACCGCCGACCGCCAGCGTTATCTGGCCATCGCACTGGCACAGAGTGCCAAGGTGGGCGGGTTGGCGCAGTCGTTGTTCGAACTGGCCAGGCTGGAACACGGCATGGTGCAGGCGACGCCCGAAGAGTTTTCGATGGTCGATCTCACGCAGGATGTCCTCGAAAAATTCGCACTGTCCGCCGAAGCCAAGCAGCTTCACCTGCGAGCCGGCGTGCCGCCCGCGCTGCCCACCGTGTCAGCCGATCTCGGCATGATCGAACGTGTGCTGACGAACCTGCTCGACAACGCGATCCGGCACACGCCAACTGGCGGCACCGTGGAAATCGACCTCGCCAGCCAGGATGGCAAGGTGGCCGTGACGGTCAGCGACACCGGGCCGGGTATTCCGGCTACGTTGAGGGAGTCGATCTTCCAGCGGCCGTTTCCATCCGGCGGCGCGCATCGCGGCGGCGGGCTGGGCCTGCTGATCGTGCAGCGGATGCTGCAGTTGAACGGGAGTCAGGTAAAGCTGGTGGAGAAGGGGGTGGGGACGACGCTGACGTTTGCGTTACGGGCGGCGCGGTAGTTTCCTGTTGCACCCGATGACCTCACAACATCGCAAACCGCGCCGCTTGTGGCCCGACCAAAGCGGGGCGGCCGACCGGATAGCGATGATGATCGCTGCCCGCCTGGAAGGACAGGTAGTCCGGCGTCCAGCGCAGGCCGCGCAGGTGGCGGACTTCCACACCTTCGACGAGGATGGCGCCGCCTTGCACCGTCACGCTGTCACAGGGCAGTTGCAGGAGTTCGGCGTCGTCGCCGAAGTAGTGGGCTTCCAGCAGGATCGAGGCAGCTTGATAGGCGGGCATGGGGCAGGGGCGGTCGTTGATCGATACTGTATAAACGTACAGTAGTATAGCGACCTTCCAGTGCCTGTGCTATCCACCCGGTCCACGTGTTAGGATGCCCCGCTTCATCGGAGTCCACGAATGTTTGTCTGTCAGAACCAGCCTTGCGGCGCCCGTTGGGCGGATGACGAGGTAGAAATCCGGAACGAGGGCCAGGGCCCGCTGTTCCGCTGCCCGCAATGTGGCGCGCGCAACCTGCTCGAAGTCAGGCCGGGATCGGGCGACACGCCAACGTATCGCCAGATCGCCAAGGTGCACAAAGCCGCCCCGACGCCACGTGCCAAGGCATCCGGCAAGCCACCCGCCGGAGAAGCCCCCGGCGACACCGCGAAGAAAAGCTCGCGTCCGCCGGCCGGCGCGCGGCGCGGCGGCAAGCGCGCCTGATTTCCCCCCTCTCAAGAGGGGCGACGCCAAAAACGACAGCCCCTGTCGCCTAAGTTCGCTCAAGGCGGTGGGAGGCCGGACCGTTAAGGCTAGACATGGATATCAGCGATTTTTCCCACGATTCCGCCTCCAATGCCGAAGTCATTGGATGGTCGGGTGCTTCCCCGCAGGTGATTGCGCGCGTACTGAACACGGCGCTGGCGGCCCAGGATCTCTCGGGCTTTGCCGCGTTGCTGTCCGATATCGCGCGCGATCGCGGGCTGAAGGGCGCGCGGGGTACGCATCAGTCCATCTACGACATGCCCTACGCGAGCCTGCTGCCTCGCCAGAAACATCTCCTGGCCGATGCCTTCGAACTTTTCCTGCGTCTTGATATCGAGTTCCGCGCGCGCGGCGATGGCGACGACGACCTGACGGCAGACGGCGACGACCCGCCGCCGCTGCGCGACATGGATGACGACGACGTCATCGACGAGGATTGAAACGCGCGTTCCGGCGCGCCTTCCACCTCAGGCCCGCTCCAGCAGTCCGATTTCCCTGACCGCCACCGACAGCATCGAAAGCGCTGCCGCGCCCGATACCCCGGACGCGCGTTGATCCGTCAGCATCTGCGCATAGCGTTCCAACGCCACCTGTCGATGGCCGCGCCAGCGTTCGATCATGGATGGCGCTTCTTCGCCATCCGCTGACTGCGCCAGCACGCTTGTGGTCAGCGCGCGCTTGAGCCGGCCCAGGTCTTCGAGCGTGGTGGTGCGCGCGAGCAGATCCCAGTGCGTATCCGATGGCAAGGACAACGTGCGCTCCCGCAGCCATGCGAAGTTCATCTCGGTGTCGAGCGCGAAGTACACCGCCGCCACGGCGCCAAGACTGCGTTGGCACGTGCCGGCCACCTCCGCGATATCGAGTGCGGCTGCGGCGATATCGCTGGCCGCCACACGCAACGCCAGGTCCTCGTCCACGCCAGCCTCGGTCAGCGCCGCAGCGCGCTCGGCCAGTTGGTTCGAGGCCTCCTCGGGCAGCAGCGTCGCCAGTTGCGGCGTCAGCCACCGGGCGGCGTCCACAAAGCGCGTGGCGCCGGGCTCCACGGTGCCACCGCCGCGCAGGAAGCGGATGAACCAGAGCGTGCCGCGTTCCAGCAGGCGTGACAGGGCGCCGAACATGCGCGCCTGGACCGCATCGTCCACATGGTTGTCGAGCTTGTCGATACGCGCCCAGAGGTCGCTCAGCCCGAACACGTCGCGCGCGTGCAGGCAGGCCCGCACGATGTCGGCGGGCCGTGCGTCGGTCTCTTCCATCAGCCGATGCACGAACGTGGCGCCGATCCGGTTCACGAGCAGGTTAGTCAGGTGCGTGGCCAGGATCTCGCGCCGTAGCGGATGGCGCGTCATGGCGTCGGCGTGGCGCTGCTGAAGCGGCTCGGGAAAATAGTCGACGAGCAGGTTCGCGACGAGCGCGTCTTCCGGAATGTCCGACGCCAGCAGTTCTTCATAGAGCCACATCTTGCTGTACGCCAGCAGCACGGCGCGTTCGGGCGAGGTCAGCCCCTGGCCCAGCGCCTTGCGTTCGGCAATCTCGGTCTCGGATGGCAGGAATTCCAGTGGCCGGTTAAGCCGTCCCGCGCGTTCGAGCCAGCGGATCAGCCGGCCCTCGCCGTCGACCAGCGCCACTGCCTCGCGCCCGGCCACCGACAGCGCCTGCGTCTGGTAGTAGTTGTCCTGCAGCACCAGCAGGCCCACTTCGTCGGTCATCTCGGCCAGCAGCTTGTTGCGCTGTTTCTCGGTCATCTCGCCTTCGGCCACCACCAGTCCCAGCAGGATCTTGATGTTGACCTCGTGGTCGGAGCAATCCACGCCGGCCGAGTTGTCGATGGCATCGGTGTTGATGCGCCCGCCGTTGCGCGCGAACTCGATGCGGCCCAGTTGCGTGAAGCCGAGATTGCCGCCTTCGCCCACCACCTTGCAGCGCAGTTCGTTGCCGTTCACGCGGATGGCATCGTTGGAGCGGTCGCCGGCCTGCAGATGCGTCTCGGTGCTGGCCTTCACGTAGGTGCCGATGCCGCCGTTGTAGAGCAGGTCCACCGGCGCGGTCAGGATCGCATGCATCAGTTCGTTGGGCGATAGCGTGACCGCCTCCACGCCGAGCACGGCACGTATTTCGGGCGAGAGCGGAATCGTCTTGGCCGTGCGCGGATATACGCCGCCGCCTGCGGAGATCAGCGTGGTGTTGTAGTCGGCCCAGCTGGAGCGGGGCAGATCGAACAGGCGCTGGCGCTCGGCCAGGCTCTTCGCGCAATCCGGATCGGGGTCGAGGAAGATATGCCGATGGTCGAACGCCGCATGCAGCCGGATATGCGGGGACAGCAGCATGCCATTGCCGAACACGTCGCCCGACATGTCGCCCACGCCCACCACGGAGAAAGGTGTGGTCTGGATGTTGATGCCCATCTCCCGGAAATGGCGCTTGACGCTTTCCCAGGCGCCGCGCGCCGTGATCCCCATCTTCTTGTGGTCGTAGCCGACCGAACCACCCGAGGCGAAGGCATCGTCAAGCCAGAAGCCGTACTCCGCGGAGATCGCGTTGGCGTAGTCCGAGAACGTGGCCGTGCCCTTGTCGGCGGCCACGACAAGGTAGGGGTCGTTGTCGTCGAGACGAACCACGTCGGGCGGCGGCACCAGCGTGCCGGAGACGAGATTGTCCGTCAGGTCGAGCAGGCCGCGCAGGAAGGTCTGGTAGCACGCCACGCCTTCGGCCAGGAACGCATCGCGATCCGTGGCGGGTGGCGGCCGCTTGACCACGAATCCACCCTTGGAACCCACGGGAACGATAACCGTATTCTTGACCATCTGCGCCTTCATCAGGCCCAGCACCTCCGTGCGGAAATCCTCGCGCCGGTCAGACCAGCGCAGGCCGCCGCGTGCCACGCGACCGCCGCGCAGGTGCACCCCTTCCACACGTGGGGAATACACCCAGATCTCGAACATCGGACGCGGTTCGGGCAGGCCCTGCACCAGCGCCGGATTGAACTTGAAGGAGACGTAGGGGCGCGGTTGCCCGTCCGGGCCCCGATGGAAATAATTGGTGCGCACCGTCGCATTGATGACATTGAGGAACAGCCGCAGGATGCGGTCCTCGTCGAGGTTGGGCACCTTGTCGAGCGCGGCGTCGATCTCGTCGAGCCATTTGCGGCTGCGCGCCTCGGTGGCAGCGGCTGTAGCGTCCGGCGCGGCCAGGGCCGGATCGAAGCGCGCCACGAACAGCGAGACCAGCATCGATGCGATATCGGGATTCGCGGTCAGGGCGCGTTCGATATAGGCGTTGCTGAAGGTGGAGCCCACCTGGCGCAGGTACTTGGCATAGGCGCGCAGGATGGTCACGTCGCGCGCGGCCAGCCCGGCGCGCAGCACCAGCCGGTTGAAATCGTCGTTCTCGATCTCGCCATGCCAGGCACGGCCATAGGCATCTTCGAACAGCGGCTTGATCTTCTCCAGATCCACGTCGACCGGTTTGCCGTCGGGGTCGGCGGCAATCTCCAGGCCGAAGTCGTGGATCCACACCGGCTCGCCGGCATCGGGTTCGATCAGGTAGGGACGCTCCTCGTCCACGCGCACGCCGAGGTGTTCGAGCATCGGCAGGCTCAGGGACAGCGCGATGGGCTGGCCGGCGCGATAGACCTTGAAGCGGAATGCGCCCGGCGCGGCCTCGATGGGCCGGTACAGGTTCATCGCCAGTCCGCCCGGATGCTGGCGTGCGTGCTCCATCAATTCGATATCGCGCACGGCGGTACGCGCCGCGTAATCCTCGCGATACCCGGCCGGGAACGAATCGCCGTAGCGGCGCAGCAGCCGGTTGCCGAGTTCCTCGCCACGGTTTTCGTGCAGCGCTTGCGAGAGATCGTCCTGCCAGCGCCGGGTGGCCTGCACGATGCGCGCTTCCAGTTCGCGCGTATCCACTTCGGGCATCGTGCCGGGCTCGCCGCGCACGGTCAGGTGAATGCGGGCAAGCGGAGATTCGGACAACTGCGGGGTGAACTCGCAACTGGTGCCGTTGAACGCCTGCACCAGCAGCTTCTGGATGCGCTGGCGCAGGTCGGTGTTGTACTTGTCGCGTGGCACGAAGACCAGGCACGAGATAAAGCGGTCGAAGCGGTCGCGCCGTACGAACAGGCGCGTGCGCTGATGCTCCTGCAACCGCAGGATGCCCAGCGTAATGTCGAAGAGTTCATCCTCGTCGGCCTGCAGCATCTCGTCGCGCGGATACTGTTCGAGGATGGTCACCAGCGATTTGTAGAGGTGTCCCTTGGTCAGGAAGCCCGCGCGTTCCAGGATGTTGGCGCACTTGCGCCGCACAATTGGAATCTCGCTCGTGCTGACCATGTACGCCGTGGAGGTGTAAAGCCCCACGAAACGGCGCTCGCCGAAGATCTTGCCATCGGCATCGAGCAGCTTCACGCCGACATAGTCCAGATAGCCCGGCCGATGCACCGTGGCACGCGAATTGGCCTTGGTGATGAAGATCGGCGAAGCCCCTTCGATGATGGCGCGCGCGGCGGCGGGCAGTGGCGTGAGATCGTCGGAGCCCGGATCGCGCAGCGCCTCGCGCAGGATGCCCGCGCCGGACCCTGCCACGCCGCGCAGGAAGAACTGCCCGTCACGCGCGATCAGTTCGTAGTCGCGATGACCGAGGAACGTGAAATGGTCATCCAGCATCCATTCGAGGAAGGCGCGCGCTTCCTGCGCATCGGGAGAGCCAGCGTCGCGCGATTGCGCCATGCCGGCCACGGTCTCCTGGGCAATCTGGCGCATGCGCGGCCAGTCCTCCACGGCGGCGCGCACATCGCCCAGCGCACTGGCGATGCCGAAGCGCAGCGCGTCGAGCCGCGTACTCTCGCCCGTGCGATCCACCTCGAAGTGGATGAATGACTCCAGCCGACAGCGATCGGTGGCGGTCTCGCTGCCGCCGAGTCCCAGGCTCTCGATGGCGCCCCGGCCATCGCGGCAGACGCGAAACACGGGGTGGATGGCCGAATGCAGTGTCATGCCGTGCCGGTTGATCTCCATAGCCACCGAGTCGACGAGGAACGGCATGTCGTCGTTCACGATCTCGATGATCGTATGGTCGGAGTGCCAGCCGTGTTCTTCGAAATTCGGGTTATAGACGCGCAGCCGCGCCGTGCCAGGCACAAACTTCTGCGCGGTCTGCCAGTGCGCCATCACGGCACCGTACAGATCGGCCACGTTGCGCGCGAGGAGATCCTCGGCATCGGCCAGGTCGTAGTAATGGCGCAGCAATGGCTCGACAATCTCGAAGGTGGCCGCTGGCAGGCGCTCCCGCGCAAAGGCGACCAGATCATCGAGCAGTTGCGCAACCTTTTCTTCGTTTTCCGGGGGCATGAATTTCTCCACGGTAGTGCCCGGTCATGTGCCGGTGCTCTCACACTGTAGGAAAGATTTACGTCCGCCGGGCGACAAAACGGCGACGCCCCGCACAGTGGCGGGGCGTCGCGGTGCAGCAGGAAGCCGTGAAGTCAGGCAGCCAGTGCGTGGCGGCTACCGTGGGCAGGCTCGTCGGGCACGACGATCGACATCGGATGGTGATCCCATGCCGCATGGCGCGCGTGCCGGGCTGCGTGATCGTCCAGCGTGCCGGTCATGCGATGCAGCAGGCTGCTGAGTGCCGCGCGCTCGGCTGCGCTCAGATCACAGACCGATACGGAATGCAGCGCACGCACAGCACGCGCCGCACGTTCAATCTGCGGTTTGGCTGCGGGGGAGATCTGCGGGGCATCGTCGATCGGAAATTCGATCCAGCCGTCGGCATGCAATTCACGCAGCAGGCGCTCGGTTTGCGGCACATCCAGGAAGATGGCGCCGGCGCAAGGCTGTCCACGCGTGAATTCGTTCTGGCGGATGGCGCGGAGCAGCAGCCATTTCGGATAGCTCAGCCCCGAGACGTTCAGGGTGCGATCCAGCGCGGTCTGCCATGCGGTGACCGCATCCACCAGCGACATCACCACAGGTTCGTGAATTTCGAGTGCTTTTGGCTGCATTGGCTCAGGTCTCCCGTATTAGGGTTTGCCGCCTGACACTTCTTGGGCCGGTGCATTGGCCGGCCCGGGCGGCATGGGCGCCAGCCTCATCCGGGCCGGTCGCGGAACGACAAAAAATCAGTAGGCGCAACACTAGCAGTAATGTCGAGACAATTGCATGACAGATCGGGTATGTCCTAGTCAATCTTTTGGACGAGGTGACGAACGGTGCCTGACGGTGCGCTGCATCGATCTCATGCAAAAAGAAATGGCCCCGGCGCGAGCGCAGGGGCCATTCGATCGATGCAGCGATCCGGGCGGTTGCCCGGCGTGTGCTTATTGCTTCTTGGCGCCGTCCGTATAGGGGTCAGCCTTGCCGGTCTTGGCACCGTCCGTGTACGGATCAGGCTTGCCCGTGCGCGCGCCGTCGAGGTACGGGTCGCGGGTGCCGCCCCTGGCGCCATCGGTGTACGGATCGGCCTTGCGCGGCGTCAGGTCCGAGCGCGTCGATTTCTTGGCGCCGTCGGTGTACGGGTCGAACTTGCCCGACTTGGCCGGGTTCTGGTTCGGATTGGCTTTGTCCTTGGAACGGCTGCCGCTGTAAAGATCGCCGCCTTCGGTGTAGTTCTTCTGCGCGTGGGCCAGTTGCACGGCGCCGACGGCAGTCAGGGCCGCAACGATCAGGGCCGGTACAGTCTTCTTCAGCATCATCATCCTCACAGGTGACGGCCGGGATGTTTTCCGGCCTATAGAAACGCGGGAAACCGATACCGATACTGTACCGGGGTTCGTGGCGATCCGCCGACCGAATGTTGTAGTGGGGATACTCAGGCGGCGCGGACACCACGTAACCGGTTAAGCGGACATCACTCCAACGTGATGTTCTGGTCCGTTGCGATCTTCTTGCGCAGTTCCAGCTCGCGCTTGATCTGGGCGGCGTACTGCTGCGAGGTGTTGCCGTCCGGGTAAGCGCCGGCGTCATGCAGGCGTTTCTTCACGGCCGGGTCCTGCAGCGCCTTGATGGCCGCATCGTGGACCTTGGCGACGATAGCCGGCGGCGTACCTGCCGGTGCCACCAGGCCGTACCAGGCCATGTTGTTCATGTCCTTCATGCCTTCCTCGGCGAAGGTCGGTACGTTGGGCAGGCCTTCGACGCGCTTGGGCGCGGCCACGGCCAGCGCGCGCAGCTTGTCGCTCTGGATGAAGGGCATCGACGACGGCAGGTTGTCGAACTGCGCGTTGACCTGGCCGGCCAGCGTGTCGTTCAGCGCCGGACCCGATCCGCGGTACGGGATGTGGACCATATCGGACTTGGTGATGAACTTGAACAGTTCGCCATCCAGATGCGAAATGCTGCCCTTGCCGGCTGAGGCGTAGCTGTACTTGCCCGGATTCGCCTTCAACAGCGCGATGAACTCCTTGAGGTTCTTGGCCGGTACCTTCGGGTTGACCGTCAGCACATTCGGCACGTTCACAAGGTTCGTGATCGGCGCGAAGTCCTTCAATGGGTCGTAAGGATTCTTGGCGTTGGTAGCCGGGTTCGTGGCCATGGTGCTGACCGTAGCGATGCCCAGCGTGTAGCCGTCCGGTGCGGACTTGGCCAGTGCATCCGCGCCAATCGCACCGCCGCCACCGCCGCGGTTCTCCACGACGACGGGCTGGCCCAGTTCACGGCCAAGCGCGTCGGATACGGCGCGGCCAACGATATCGGTGGTGCCGCCTGCGGCAAATGGCACGATCAGGCGGATAGGCTTGTTCGGATATGACTGTGCGTGGACCAGGCTGGCCTGCATCAGGCCGAGCGCCGCGAGGGCGCCCAGGGCGCCCGCTTTCAGAACTGCTTTCAAGAGATGCTCCTCCGAGGGTGTTGCTCTTCTAAGTTCCGCAATACGGAACTTCGTTCCGTCATGTGCGTCGATGAGCATTCAACCCCGAAAGGGTGGCGTCGCGAAATTGGGGGGAACCCGTGGAGGTCCGACGACCAGTGGAAGCGGGTGCGGAAAGGACGGCAGAGGCGTGCGCCGCAATGAGAAAAGCCCGAAGCTTTTGAGGGCTTCGGGCTTTCTGGAATTCGCTGGTGGGGCGTGAGTGACTCGAACACTCGACCTACGGATTAAGAGTCCGCTGCTCTACCAACTGAGCTAACGCCCCAACGAAGAAAGAGATTTTAGCAAGGCAAAGAGTATCGCGCAAGCCCCTTTTGCGTTTTTCTCGAAAAAGGTTCGTGCGGCTTACAATGCGCGCGTCCCGAACTGACCCGATACCTGCTGCCATGCATGCGCGCGTGCTTCGCTATCTCGACGAGGTTGTCCGGCGCGGATCGATCCGGCGCGCGGCGGAAATCCTCCATGTTGCGCCCACGGCTATCAACCGGCAGATCCTTGATCTGGAGGCATCGCTCGGTGCGCCGCTGTTCGATCGCATCAACCGACGCCTGCAACTGACGCCGCTCGGCGAGATGGTGCTGGCGCATGTGCGGCAGACCTTGCGCGAGCACGACGCCCTCCAGGCGCGCGTGGCCGAAATCAAGGGTGCGCGGCGCGGCATGGTCACGGTGGCCACCACCTCGGGTCTCGCCGGCGCGCTGATGCCTTCGCTGGTTCACGATTTTCGGCAGCATCATCCGGGCATCGTCGTGCGCGTGGCGGACCTGCCAGTGGGCGGCATCGTCGCAGCGGTGGAGCAGGGCGATGCCGATCTCGGACTTGGCTACGATCTTCCCGAAATGGCGGCTTTCCGCGTGCTGGCCAGTCGCGAATGGTCGATCGGTGCCGTGGTGGCGCCTGGGCATCCGCTGGCGGCGCAGCCTTCCGCGCGGCTGGCCGAGTGCGCCGGCTATCCGCTGATTCTGCCCGCACCGTCGCTGTCGATCCGGGCTTTGGTGGATGACGCATTCGCGCGGGAATCGATCGAGGTGGCACCGGCGGTGGAATCCACGTCGGTCGTGCTGATCCAGCGACTTGTGGCGGCGGGCGCCGGCGTGGCGCTGCTCAATCCCCTCGATGTGATGGACGACCGCGCGCGTGGCGCGGTGGTGTTCGTGCCGCTGCAAGAGGCTGGCCTGCAGCGGCAGACGCTGCGGCTCGTGGCACGTGGCAAGGGTCCGCTAACGCCTGCCGCCGAGTTGATGGCTGAGGCGATGTCGTCGACGCTGGCCAACCTGTTCCGGTAGGCGAATGAAGTTTTGGGTGTGCACATTTTGCGCACACCTCACGCGAAATTCTGCGCTTGGGGTGCTGCGCAAGCGGCAAGTAGACTTGGCCTCGTTCACAACCGATACGCGAGACGACCCGCCATGACCCTGATCCTCCAGCACGCCGACGTACTGGTCACCATGGACGCCCAGCGCCGCGAGATTGCCGATGGGGCGCTCGTCGCCAACGGCCCGGCCATCGAATGGGTGGGGCCAACCGCCGAACTGCCCGAGCAATATCGTCGCCTGATCGACGACGGCAGTGCCGAAGTCATCGACATGCGCGGCCATGTGGTGACGCCGGGCCTGGTCAACACGCACCATCACATGTACCAGAGCCTGACGCGTGCCGTGCCGGCCGCGCAGGATGCCGAGCTGTTCGGCTGGCTGACCAACCTCTACATGATCTGGGCGCACCTGACGCCGGAGATGATCCGCGTGTCCACCCAGACCGCGATGGCCGAGTTGATGCTGTCCGGTTGCACGACCACGAGCGATCACCTCTACCTCTATCCAAACGGCTCCCGTCTCGACGATTCGATCGAGGCTGCGCAGCAGATCGGCATGCGTTTCCACGCTGCGCGTGGATCGATGAGCGTGGGCCGTAGCCAGGGTGGCCTGCCGCCGGACGTGGTGGTGGAAACCGAGCCGGCGATCCTGCGCGACAGCCAGCGGCTCGTCGAGCAATATCACGATGCCTCGCGTCACGCCATGCTGCGCGTGGTGCTGGCGCCGTGCTCGCCGTTCTCGGTGTCGCGAGACCTGATGCGCGAGTCGGCGGTGATGGCGCGGCACTATGGCGTGTCCCTGCACACGCACCTGGCGGAGAACGACAACGACATCGCCTACTCGCGCGAGAAGTTCGGCATGACGCCGGCGCAGTATGCGGAAGACCTGGGCTGGGTCGGGCATGACGTCTGGCATGCGCACTGCGTGAAGCTCGACGAGGAGGGCGTGGCGCTGTTCGCGCGCACGGGCACGGGCGTGGCGCATTGCCCGTGCTCGAACATGCGGCTGGCTTCAGGCATCGCGCCTATCCGTCGGATGCGCGATGCCGGGGTGCCGGTGGGGCTGGGCGTGGATGGCAGTGCATCGAACGATGGCGCGCACATGCTTGGCGAGGCGCGTCAGGCCATGCTGCTGCAGCGCGTGGGGTTTGGGCCGGCTGCGATGAGCGCACGCGAGGCGCTGGAGATTGCCACGCTGGGCGGTGCCCGTGTGCTGAACCGTGACGATATCGGCGCGCTGGCGCCGGGCATGTCGGCGGACATCGTTGCGTTCGATATGTCGGGCGTGGGGTTTGCCGGTGCAGGTCATGACCCCGTGGCGGCGCTTGTGTTCTGCACGCCGGCCAACGTGTCGACGAGCATCATCAACGGACGTCCCGTGGTGCGCGATGGTGTGCTGCTGACCGCCGACCTGCCGAATGTACTGGCCGATCACCGGCGTCTGGCGCGCATGTTGTTCGAGGGCGCGCAGCAGGCAGGGGTTTGATCGGGTTTTGATGAGCGGGGCGCATGAGCGCGCGCCTCGCCGACGGCTGTGCTGGAATGCGGCGCAAAAGCGGAGTGCGGCGCAAAAGCAAAAGGCCGGAAGCATCGCTGCTTCCGGCCTTTCTTGTGTCTGGTGGGGCGTGAGTGACTCGAACACTCGACCTACGGATTAAGAGTCCGCTGCTCTACCAACTGAGCTAACGCCCCGACGAAGACCGAGATTCTAGCAGGATTTTTACGCTTGTCAAACGTTTCGTGCATCGCGCTGAAAAGCGGGTCTTCGCGGCGCGTGGCAATGCCGACGCGATCGGTGGAATCAGCGATTCGATGGACATTCCGACAGGCACATCACGCTGACACATGGGTCCGTCATGCTCGTGTCATCGCGGTCTGATGTGGCAGTGTTCGCGGAACGTACTGCCAGGCGCGCGATGATTGAGACGAATCGCATTCGGCATGCATGGTGCAGGGGATCACAGACGATTTCCGCAAAGCCATGTTAGGATGCTTCTCCACTTGCATATGGAGGGCTGTGATGATGGAAATCAAATTCCAAGAGCAAGACCGCTACGACATCAACAATGAGGGTTTGCTGTTTCATGCGGTGGTCAATGGTGAGCACGTGACCTGCGTGGTAACACGCGAAGCGCTCTGGGAAGGCTTCAGTGCCGACCAGGTGTTGTCGCTGGAAGAGGCGTTCCGCGCCGGTCGTGACACGATCGAACGCGCGGCCGTGGTGCTGATCGAGCAGGGCGTGCCCCAGCCGGTCGTGGTCAAGCGCGCGCACGTGGCGCCGGTCTAAGGACCGACCGACGGCAGCAACCCTCCGCCGCCGGTTCCGGTCCTGTTGTCACGACAGGCCGGCCGGCGCGCTACAAGCCTACTGAAGTTCGTAACACCTTCTCGTAGTACTTTCCGTCCGGTTGTTTCGATCCCGATTGCCGCTCAGGCAGGATGAGTCGTGTCCGTTGCTGCGCGATGGTTCGCGGCACCGGGACGCCCTGCGCACTCTTCGAAGATGCGCACATGGCACTGTGCGCATATTTCCGGTGAAAGGGTTTCGATGATCGTGTGGAGTGCCTGCCGCTTGGTCGGGAAGATATGGTCCTGGCCCAGCTTGTCGATAAAGCCAGTCTGTTTCCACGTGTCGAGCACTTGCGTGCGCGGCCGATGGAAGTAGAGGTCGCCGCCCTCGGCGCGCCGTTCGGTCAACTCCGCTTCCCACATCTCGGCGCCAGCGAGGTCGATGAAGTTCATGCTCTTGGTCATCGCCAGCAGATGCTTCTGTTCGGCGTCGACCGTGCGTAGCCAATGCAGGCGGTCCGTCACGTATTGCACCGCGCCGAAATAGATCGCGCCTTCCATGCGCAGCAATTTCAACTGCGGACATTCCGGCTGCGGACGACGTAGCTCGTCCAGCGGTGTGAAGCGTCGGCCCGGATCATCCGCATCGGGTACGAGACTGCGCACGGCGGGGCGCGCGGTGCGATACAGGTACGCCACCAGCGACAGGATCGTGCCAAGCAGCACCGCCATTTCCAGGCGGATGACGAGCGTGGCCAAGAACGTGCCCACTGCAATCGCGAACTCCGTACGCGACAACCGCGCGATACGGCGCAGGCGCTGGAAGTCGAAGAGGCCCCATGCCACGAGCAGCAGCATGGCCGCGATGGCCGCCAGCGGGATCTGTGCGAGCAGCGGCGCGCTGACCATCACCAGCACCACCAGCAGCAACGCCGAGAAGACGCTGGCGAGCGGTGTCTGCGCGCCCGCCTCGAAGTTCGGCATCGACCGGTTCAGCGAGCCGCAGGAGATATAACCCGAGAACAGTCCGCCCGCGATATTCGACAGGCCCTGGCCAATGAACTCGCGGTTCGCGTCGATATGCTGGCCCGAGCGCAGCGCCACCGCCTTGGCGATCGAGATCGACTGGCCCAGCGCGACGATGGTCAGTGCGGCGGCGATGCCAAGCAGGTCCGGCACGGTGCGCCAATTGATATCGGGGACGTGGAACGGCGGAATGGCGGCCGGGATGGGGCCAACCACGTTGACGTGCTGCGCGAGGCTCCAGCCGCTATGGTTGAGCACCATCGCGGTGCCGAAGCCGGCCAGCAGCCCCAGCAGCATGAACGGAAGCCGGCGCGACACACGCTTGATGCCAACTGTCACCGCCAGCGTCACGGCACCGACGATCAACGCACTGCCATTGATCGTATCGAAGTTGTCGAACAGGAAACGCACCACGCCGAACGCGCTGGTTCCCGTGGGCACGGCCAGGCCGAACAGGTCCTTCAGCGCGTAGAGTCCGATCAGCGTGGCCGCGCCGCAGGTGAAGCCGAGCAGCACCGATGGCGAGATGAAATTGGCCAGTGACCCGAGCCGCAGGGCGCCCACTGCCAGCTGCAGGATGCCGACGAGCATCGTCACGGCCAGCGCCAGCGCGATATAGGCCGGACTGCCCGCAAATGCCACCGGGCTCAGCATCGCGAACAGTGCGAGCGAGTTGGCGTTGGTCGGCCCCGACATCACGTGCCAGCTCGATCCGAACAGCGCTGCGACGATGCAAGGCACCACGGCGGTGTAGATGCCGTATTGCGGCGGCAGGCCCGCCAGCGTGGCAAAGGCCACGCCCTGCGGCAGCACCAGCACGGCGCCGAGTAGTCCGGCGATGACATCGGCGCGCAGCGTCAGCGGGGTGATACGCCGCGTCCACGGGAACCAGCGCTGCAGGGCAGGGGGGCGGGCAGCAACGATCATCGATCAGCCGAGGTCGAGCGAGGCCACCACCGGCGTATGGTCGGACGGCTGCTCCCAGCGGCGCGGTTCCTTGTCGATCAGGCAGGTGCTGCAATGCGCCGCCAGCGCGGGGGAGAGGAGGATATGGTCGATGCGCAGGCCCGCGTTGCGGCGGAAACCCATCATCCGGTAATCCCACCACGAAAACGTTTTCTCGGGCTGCTCGAACATGCGGAACGAGTCGACGAACCCCATCGCGATCAGCGCCTTGAACGCGTCGCGCTCCTGCGGTGAGACCAGGTTCTGGCCTTCCCACTTGGCGGGGTCATGGACGTCGCGGTCTTCGGGCGCGATGTTGAAATCGCCCAGCAGTGCGAGCTTCGGATACTTGACCATCTCGGCGCGCAGCCAGTCGGTCATCGCCTTGAGCCAGTCGAGCTTGTAGACGAACTTGTCGGATTCGAGAGACTGGCCGTTCGGGAAGTACGCGCTGATAAGCCGCACGTCGCCGTAGGTGCCGGCCACCACGCGCTGCTGTGCGTCCTCGTAACCGGGAATGTTGCGCACCACGTCGGTGGGCGCCGGCATGGTGCCGTCGCGCGCCACAATGGCCACGCCGTTATAGGTCTTCTGGCCCGTGTAGATGCTGTGGAAGCCGGCAGCTTCAAGCTCGGCCAGCGGGTACTTGTCGTCGGGGAGCTTCAATTCCTGCAAGCACAGCGCATCGACCGGCGTGCCGGCGGCGTCCTGCGCGGCAAGCCATTGCAGGACCTGGGGCAGGCGCACTTTCAGGGAGTTGACGTTCCAGCTCGCGATTCTCATGTGTAGCTCTGTCGTTTTTCTTTGGGGTGGTCCGGGCCGGACAGCATGCTAACCGCCCAGCAGGTCGCGCTGGTTCAGGATAGCGAAAGCGATTTCCGGATGCGTGTCCATGCTGCGCCGGATCGCAGCCGGAATGGCCTGCCGCGTCTTGCGGCACAGACCTGGCTGATCGGCCATCTCGATCCGAAAGCCACGCGTGGTGCGCACCACGTTGTCACTGGGCGTGATCGAGATTTCCATGCCGAGCAGGTCGCGCATCCTGGCCTGCATGCGCTGCAACTCGTCGAGGGTTGCGATGTTTTCCAGCCGTTCGACGAGCTTCTTTTCTTCCTGCTGTGTCAGTTGCAGGATACGCCGATCCGCTGAAGGATCGGCCAGCAATACCTCTCGGTTGCAGACGCAGGCGCCCGGCGGACATTCCTTGCGAATCGGGAAAGGAAGGTCCATGTGCCGGGCGCCCGTTGGCGGGGATCAGGCCGTGGCTGCCGCCGTCTCGGCCATGCCGCCGTGCCGCAGCAGCGCGTCGATCTGCGGTGCGCGGCCGCGGAACGCCACGAACGATTCCATCGCCGGGCGGCTGCCGCCCACCGACAGGATCTCGCGGCGATACCGCTCGCCCACATCGCTATCGAGCACGCTGCCGGACAGGTTACTGGCTTCTTCGAACGCGGCGTAGACGTCGGCGGACAGCACCTCGGCCCACTTGTAGCTGTAGTAACCCGCCGCATAGCCGCCCGCAAAAACGTGGCTGAACGTGTTCGGCCAGCGCGACAGCGCCGACTGCGGCACCACATGCTTGCTGTCGTTGATCTGGCGCGACAGTTCCAGCACCGATACCGGACCTTGCGGATCGTAATCGGTGTGCAGATGCATGTCGAACGACGAGTACACGATCTGGCGCAGCGTCATCATGCCGTTCTGGAAGTTCTTCGCAGCCAGCATGCGGTCGAACAGCACGCGCGGCAGCGGCGCGCCGGTCTCCACATGGGCCGTCATGGTTTCCAGCACCTCGTATTCCCAGCAGAAGTTCTCCATGAACTGCGACGGCAGTTCCACGGCATCCCATTCCACGCCATTGATGCCTGACACGCCGAGGTCGCCCACCTGCGTCAGCATGTGATGCAGGCCGTGGCCGAACTCGTGGAACAGCGTGATGACTTCGTCGTGCGTGAACAGTGCGGGCTTGCCACCGACCGGCGCCGTGAAGTTGCAGGTCAGGTAGGCCACCGGCGTTTGCACCGTGCCGTTGTCACGTTCCTTGCGGCCACGCGCATCGTCCATCCACGCGCCGCCACGCTTGCCTTCGCGTGCGTAAAGATCGATGTAGAACTGCGCCAGCAGGGCGCCCTGCGGCGACACCACGCGGAAGAGGCGCACCGACGGATGCCAGGTCTGGGCCGTATCCGGCTGGATACTGACCGAGAACAGCTTCTCGACCACGCCAAACAAGCCTTCCAGTACCTTCGGCTCCTGGAAGTACTGCTTCACCTCGTCATCGGAGAAGGCATAACGCTTCTGGCGCAGCTTTTCCGAGGCATAGGCCACGTCCCACGGCTCGATCTTGTCGAGGCCCAGTTCGGAGGCTGCAAACTGCTGCAGTTCCTTCCAGTCGCCTTCGGCGTACGGGCGGGCCTTGACGGCGAGTTCGTCGAGGAACTTCAGCACGTCGGCAGGAGACTCGGCCATCTTCGGCACGAGCGAGACTTCGCCATAGTTGGCATAGCCCAGCATCTGCGCTTCTTCCCGGCGCAGGGCCAGTTGGTCACGCATGTTCGTGGTGTTGTCCCAGTCGGCCTGGCCCTGGTTGTACTGGGGCCCGAGTTCGGACGCGCGCGTGACGCTGGCCTCGTACATCGTCCGGCGCAGTGCGCGGTCGTCGGCGTACTGCAGCACCGGGAAGTACGAAGGGAAGTGCAGCGTGAATTTGTATCCCGGCTTGCCGTCCTTCTCGGCGGCCAGCTTCGCGGCTTCCTGCGCATCGGCGGGAATGCCGGCCAGTCGTGCGCCATCCTCGATATGGAGTGCGTAGGCGTTGGTGGCGTCTAGCACATGGTCCGAGAATGCCTTGGACAGTTGGGCCTGCTCGTCCTGGATTTCGGCGAAGCGCGGCTTGCGGTCTTCAGCCAGTTCCGCACCGCCCAGACGGAAGCCGCGCAGTTCGTTTTCCAGCAACTGCTTGCGGGCCGGCGACAGTCCGGCGAACTCGGGGCCGGCGGCCACGGCCTTGTACTTCTCATACAGCGCCAGGCTTTGTCCCAGCGACGACCAGAATTCGGTCATGCGGGGCAGATTGTCGGTGTGCGCCTTGCGCAGTTCGGGTGTGTCCGCCACGGCGCTCAGGTGGCCGACCACGCCCCAGGCACGGCCCAGCGGTTCGGTGGCAGTTTCGAGCGCTTCGACGGCGCTGAGCCAGGTGGCTGGCGTGGCCGGGTCTTCGGCGCGGTCGACGGCGGCCTGGGCCTGGGCCAGCAGCACGTCCAGCGCGGGGGCGATGTGCTCGGGGCGGATCTCGGCAAAGCGCGGGAGATCGGAGAAATCGAGTAACGGGTTGTTGGCGCGGTCGGCGGTATCAGTCATGGCAATTCCCGGCTTGGTGTGCCGCGCGAAGGGGAGGTGGCGCGGCACGTTACCTGTGCAAGATGAGGCCTTTGAGGCCAAATATCCAGTACGACTTTGCTATCGGCGCGATTGAAGCGCCATCCGGGCGTGCCTCAGGCCAGTCCGGCTACGCGCTCGGCGGATTCCAGCGTGTTGATCAGCAGCATCGTGATCGTCATGGGACCCACGCCACCCGGCACTGGGGTGATGTAGCCAGCCACCTCGCCCACGCCGGCGAAGTCCACATCGCCGCATAGCTTGCCGGCATCGTCGCGATTCATGCCAACGTCGATCACGGCGGCGCCCGGCTTGACCATGTCGGCGGTGATGATGTTGCGGCGGCCCACGGCGGCCACGATGACATCGGCGTTACGGGTATGGGCGGCGAGGTCGCGCGTCTTGCTGTTGCAGATGGTGACCGTGGCGCCAGCTTGCAGCAGCATCATCGCCATCGGCTTGCCGACGATGTTCGACGCGCCCACCACCACGGCATTGGCGCCGCGCAGCGGGAACTGCACCGATTCCAGCATCTTCATGCAGCCGTACGGCGTGCAGGGGCGGAACAGCGGGGCGCCGGTCATCAGCGCACCGGCATTGGCCACGTGGAAACCGTCCACGTCCTTTTCCGGGGCGATGGCTTCCAGGACCTTGTGGCTGTCGATGTGCTTCGGCAGCGGCAGTTGCACCAGGATGCCGTGGATCTTCGGGTCATTGTTCAGCGCGTCGATGCGCGCCAGCAGGTCCGCTTCCGACAGGTCGGCCGGATAACGGTCCAGCGACGAGTGGAAACCGTTGTCCTCGCAGGCCTTCACCTTGTTGCGCACGTAGACCTGGCTGGCCGGGTCTTCGCCCACCAGCACGACGGCGAGGCCGGGTTGGTGGCCGGCGGCGGTCAGGCGGGCGGCGCGCTGGGCGGCTTCGGCGCGGATTTGTTTGGCGAGGGCGTTACCGTCGATCAGTTGTGCGGACATGGGATTCGTAGCGGGAATGACTGGAAAGGCGGGCGCCGGGCCGGGGGCGACGGCGCGAAACCGCGATTATAAAGGTTCCATGACGGGGCGAAGGCCTCCCGGCGGGCTTGATCACGTGCAAGCAGCGCTTGGACCCTCGCTGCTAGCATCCGGTTATGCACATCGAAGAATCTTCAATTCTGGCGTTCCTTGCAACCTGGCCGCTCCCGACGCTGGGCGTCGGGGTGCTGTTCTGGGCGCTGGTGCAGCGTCCGTGGCTGACCTTGCGGCGGGAAGCGCTCCAGCACGCGTGGCTAGGGTCGCTGGTTTTCCTGACGCTGCTGTGGTCTGCGCGCGCAACCGTGGGTGAGGGCGTGGTGATCCAGTTGATGGGCGCCTCGCTGGCAGTCACGATGTTCGGCCTGCCGTTGGCGATGGTGACGCTGGCGATCGTGGATGTGGTGTCGCTGCTGGGACTGGCCTACCTGTCGGGGAGAGGCTGGGCGCAGATCGACTGGGTGTCGCTGGGGCCGCGCTTCTTCTGGATGGCGCTGGTGCCGGGTGCGCTCACGGCAGCGCTGCAGGCCGCGCTACGGCGGTGGGTGCCGCGACATCCCTTCGTGTTCATTCTCGGGCACGGGTATTTCAGCGCTCTGGTCGCGGCCGTGGTGGCTGGCGGCTTGCGCGCGATCTGGCAAGTGCGGATGGGCGTGGCCCAGGGTGGACTCGGACTGGCCGACAGCCTGACCGGCGCGGTCATCATCGCGTTTGGCGAGGCGTTCCTGACGGGGATGCTGGTCGCGATTTTTGTCGTCTACCGGCCGCAGTGGCTGGTGACGTTTGATGAGGGGGAGTATTTGAGGGGGAGGTAGTCGAAGCCGAAACCGCTTCTAAACCGGCTCCCCTCTCCCGCTGTGCGGGAGAGGGGAGCAAACATGCAGCAGGGAACAAGAATCAGGCGTTACGCGACAACGCCAGTCTCAGCAGGTCCGCCACCGTGTTGACGTTGAGCTTTTCCATGATGTTGGCGCGGTGCGCCTCCACGGTCTTGATGGAAATACCCAGATCGTCGGCGATCTGCTTGTTCAGGCGGCCGGCCACGATGCGCTCCAGCACCTGTTGCTCGCGCGTGGTCAGCTTGCCGAGGAGGTCCTTGGCGGCGCGCTGTTCGCGGGCGGTGGAGTGGTCCGAGCGGGCCTTCAGCAGCATGCGCTCCACCAGCGCGCGCAGTTCGGATTCGTCGAACGGTTTCTCGATGAAGTCGATGGCGCCTTTCTTCATCGTGGAGACCGCCATCGGCACATCGCCGTGGCCGGTGATGAAGACGATCGGGATCTCGATGTTCTCGGCGATCATGCGCTCCTGCAGCTCGGGGCCGCTCATGCCGGGCATGCGCACGTCGAGGATCAGGCAGGACACGGCATTCGTGTCGTAGGCGGAGAGGAACTGCTCGGCGCTGTTGAAGCTGCGCACCTGATAGCCGTTGCCCTCCAGCAGCCAGGTCAGCGAGTCACGCATCGCTTCATCGTCATCGACGATATAGACGGTCTCGCCACGATGCGGCGTGGGGCTGGGCGTTGCGGTCATGAAGTCTCCTGGGGCAAAGTCGTTTGCAACGAAGTGTAACTGCATGCGGCGGCGCGCAACACCCCCGGCGGATCAAAGTCCGGACGGCCTCCCGATGCCCCGCGGCAGAGGGTCGTCCGGCATGCCAGGGATGCTCCCGTTACTGTTCGGTTAGCGCCGATTGCAGTGGCAGCGTGATTTTAAACGTACAGCCGATCCCGTCCACATTGTTTTCGACCCAGAGGCGTCCCTGGTGCGACTCAATGATCGAACGGCAGATGTTCAGGCCCATGCCCATGCCGTCGGACTTCGTACTGAAGAACGGCTCGAACAGGCGCTCCTTGGTGGCTTCGTCCACGCCCGGGCCTTGGTCGATGACGTCGATGCAGCAACATTGACCAAACTCAACGTTTTCGATGCGGGCATGCAAGCGGACCACACCGGTGGCGCGCATCGCGGGCAGGCCGGCCATGGCTTCCACGGCATTCTTGAGCAGATTGACCAGCACCTGTTCGATCAGCACCGGATCGACGTAGAGCATCAGCGGCGGGGCGGGCAGGCGGGTCAGGATGGTCACGCGGCGGCGCGTGGCTTCCAGATCGGCCAGTCCTACGGCGTCGGCCACGATGTCGTGCAGCGCGGCTTCCCGCCGTTGCGGCTGGCTACGCTTCACGAAACCGCGGATACGGCTGATGATCGTCCCGGCGCGCACTGCTTGTGCGGAGGTCTTCTCCAGCACCGGAATCAGGTCTTCGGGCGTGCTGCGGCCCGAGTGCAGGCGCGCCACGGCGCCCATGCAGTAGTTATTGATGGCCGCCAGCGGCTGGTTCAGTTCGTGCGCCAGCGATGATGCCATCTCGCCCATCGTCGTCAGGCGGCTCGTGAACTGGATGCGTTCCTCGTGCTGCCGCGCCATTTCCTCGGCTGCCTTGCGGACCGTGATGTCGGTGGCAATCTGCATCTGCGCCAGGTGGCCGTCCACCCACTGAATGTAGCGGCGGCGGACTTCGAACCACTTCTGCATGTCCGGCACGAACACTTCACGCGCGTCCGAGGCGTACGGCATCAGTTCCGAGGCGGGCAGGCCGGCGTACGCATCGACAAAGTCGGTGTTGTCGCTCGACATCTGGTCCTTGTCGAAATCGTCGCCGGCCAGTTTCAGGTGTCCTTCCGCCTCCCAGCCGAACAATTGGCGGTAGTAGCGGTTGGCGAACAGCAGTTCGGCCTTGTCGGTGGCCAGCACGGACACGGCGGCGTCCAGGCTCTCCAGCACGGTAGTGAAGCGATCGTGCGCGGCGGCCAGTTCCTCGCGGGCGCGCTTGGGCTCGGTGATGTCCGTCATCGAGCTCATCCAACCGGTATGGCGACCCCGGCTGTCCACCAGTGGGGAGACGTACATCCGGGCGAAGAAGCTGCTGCCATCCCGGCGCATGACGCGCATCTCGTAGCCGGTGGCGGGCGACTTGCCCTGGAGCGTCAGGTCGATCTGCTTCTGCATCTCCTGCTGGTCATTGGGCGGCCAGTAGGGGAAGGGCGGCACGCGGCCCACGAGATCGGCCTCGGTCCAGCCGGTCATGCGGCAGAACGCAGGGTTCACATAGGTGATACGGCCGTTGAGGTCCAGCGCACGGAGCCCGATCAGCATCGAGTTCTCCATCGCTCGCCGGAACGATGTCTCGGCCAGTAGCGCGCGCTGCGCCTCGGAGCGGCGGCTGGTGTGCCGCCACATGCTCCACAGGCTCCAGAGCAGGAAACACGACAGCCCCACCACCAGCCACAACAGCATGTTGTTGGGCAGGTTGGACGGCGGCGGATAGGCGTCGGCGCGCAGCGACAGCGAATGACCCGGCGGATCGAGAAGCACTTCGTACGACAGCGCGTTGCCCGGCACAGGCCGCACGGATGTACTCGCGCGCGTCTGGTTGTTCTTGTCGATCAGAGAAAAGCGGTAGCGCTCCGTCAGCTCTGGCGGCAGCAGATGGGTCAGGATGCCGTTGATCGAGTAGAGCGCGCCCAGCGTGCCCAGAAACTCGTTGTCGCGGACGATGGGTACTTCCATCAGCATGAAGCTGTCGCCGCGGTCGTTGGTCAGCGGCCGGGAGTAGACCACGCGCTGCGTCTCGCGGGCGGCGTCGAAGGTATCGAGTACCTCCGGCTCCAGCGGCTTGTCCACCGTTTCCCGGAGGCGGCCGGCGAACTCGGACGTGGACGGCAGCGACCAGCGCCCCTTACGGGTGGCGTCCAGCCAGTTGACGAAGACGATCTCTGGGTTCTCGCGCAGAATCTCCTGCGCGGCGGTCCGGTACGCACCCTGGTCCAGCTGCGCGGCAGCGATGTCGCGCGCCAGCGAGGCCATCTGGTCCTGGTTGCTCAGCAGCGAGAGCCGCACGCGTTGCTGGGCCCAGGCGGCATCGCGGTACAGCGCGTCGCGCTGCTGCTGCCGCTCGGTTTCGTGCAGCGACCATAGGATGACGCCCATCGCCACCGTGAACAGCACGATGGCCACGAGCGGGATGAACATAAACCAGCTCGTCGCCACCAGGTTGCGCCAGCGCAGGATCCAGAGCCGGCGCGGGGCTGGCGCCAGCGGCTCGGTGGTGTCGCCATGGTCGATGACATCCGCGCCGTGATCGGCGTGCGTGCCGGCATGACGGGCAGGGTGCGGGGAGGCGCCAGTGACGGATTCGCCTGCCGCGTCGGCGGCGCCGGAAGGCAGGATAGCCGTGCGTAGGCCGGAGAGGATTCGGTTGAGGAACTGCATAAGGGATTAACGGCTGACCGGCCAGTGTATCGAGATTATTGCGGTGCGTCGCTTGGGGAAACCGCCTATTCGCCACAAGGGATAGAAGACGATGCCTGGAGGTCGGAAACCCGGTTGCAGTGACGCTTTCTGGTGCACTGCCGCAATATTCCGCATTATAAAAAATGACTTCGTAATCTGAAAATTTCGCTTGTCAGCCGTTGCTGTGCTTCCATAGAATCGCTTCGACCGAATAAATGCGGGCGGGCGCCATGCGTTTGCCGAGGCCGAGATCCGGGCGAAAGCACCCACGAGAGGATCCGGGCACTGGCCAGAACCGATGCCAGGGCAAGAATAGCGTTCCGCCGCACGCGTCAGAATCGTCAGACCGAGCCAACCGGTCTCCCGCCATACCGTGGCGGACACCCGGGGCAGGAATTCACCAGGAGACAGTCATGTCCGCTGTACCAGAGCAGATCCTCGGCGCCAGCAGCGCCAACGACGCAGATCCCCAGGAAACGCATGAATGGCTGGATGCCCTGCAGGGCGTCCTGAAGGCGGAAGGCGCCGAACGCGCGGCCTTCCTGATCGACAAGCAGATCGAATACGCACGCGTGAATGGCGTGACGCAGCCGTTCCACGCCGAGACCCCGTATATCAATACGATCCCGGTGGAACTGCAGGCCCGCATTCCCGGCGACCAGGACGTGGAGCACCGTATCCGCTCGTACACGCGCTGGAACGCCATGGCCATGGTGCTGCGCGCCAACAAGCACACCAACGTCGGCGGCCACATTTCCTCGTTCGCCTCGGCGGCGACGCTCTATGACGTGGGCTACAACCACTTCTGGCGCGCGCCCTCGGAACAGAGCGGCGGCGACCTCGTCTTCGTGCAGGGCCACTCGGCTCCGGGCGTGTATTCGCGCGCCTTCCTGCTGGGCCGCCTGACGACCGAGCAACTGGACAACTTCCGCCAGGAAGTGGACGGCAAGGGCATCTCGTCGTACCCGCACCCGTGGCTGATGCCGGACTTCTGGCAGTTCCCGACCGTGTCGATGGGCCTGGGCCCGATCATGGCCATCTACCAGGCCCGTTTCATGAAGTACCTGGACAGCCGCGGCCTGGCCAAGGCTGGCGACCGCAAGGTCTGGGCGTTCCTGGGCGACGGCGAGACCGACGAGCCGGAATCGCTGGGCGCGATCGGCATGGCTGGCCGCGAGAAGCTGGACAACCTCGTCTTCGTGATCAACTGCAACCTGCAGCGCCTGGACGGTCCGGTGCGCGGCAACGGCAAGATCATCCAGGAACTGGAATCGGAATTCCGCGGTTCGGGCTGGAACGTGATCAAGGTGGTGTGGGGCAGCCGCTGGGACCAACTGCTGGCGCGCGACACCAAGGGCCTGCTGATGAAGCGGATGATGGAAGCCGTGGACGGCGAATATCAGACCTTCAAGGCCAAGGACGGCGCCTACGTGCGCGAGAACTTCTTTAATACGCCGGAACTGAAGGCCATGGTGGCCGACTGGTCCGACGACGACATCTGGCGCCTGAACCGTGGCGGCCACGATCCGCACAAGGTCTACGCCGCCTACAAGGCTGCCAGCGAGCACAAGGGCCAGCCGACGCTGATCCTGGCCAAGACCATCAAGGGCTATGGCATGGGCGATGCGGGCCAGGCCATGAACGTGGCCCACCAGCAGAAGAAGATGCCGGTGGACGCCATCCGCGCGTTCCGCGACCAGTTCAGCATCCCGGTGCCGGACGACAAGCTCGAGGAAGTGCCGTACCTGACCTTCGAGGAAGGCTCGAAGGAACTGGAATACATGCGCCAGGCGCGTATGAACCTGGGCGGCTACCTGCCTACCCGCCGCCAGAAGGCCGAAGCGCTCAAGGTGCCCGAACTGACGGCGTTCGACGCGCTGCTCAAGGCCACCGGCGAAGGCCGCGAAGTGTCCACCACGATGGCCTTCGTCCGTATCCTGAACACGCTGCTCAAGGACAAGCAGATTGGCAAGCACGTGGTGCCTATCGTCCCGGACGAGTCGCGCACGTTCGGCATGGAAGGCCTGTTCCGCCAAGTCGGCATCTGGAACCAGCAGGGCCAGAAGTATGTGCCGGAAGACCACGACCAACTGATGTTCTACAAGGAATCGCAGACGGGTCAGGTCCTGCAGGAAGGCATCAACGAAGCCGGCGCCATGTGCGACTGGATCGCCGCCGCCACGTCGTACTCGACGCATGGCGTGCAGATGATTCCGTTCTACATCTACTACTCGATGTTCGGCATCCAGCGTATCGGCGACCTGTGCTGGGCCGCTGCCGACATGCGCTCACGCGGCTTCCTGCTGGGCGGCACCGCCGGCCGGACCACGCTGAACGGCGAGGGCCTGCAGCACGAGGACGGTCATTCGCACGTCTTCCACGCCGCGATTCCGAACTGCATCTCGTATGACCCGACGTTCCAGTACGAACTGGCCGTGATCATGCAGGATGGCCTGCGCCGCATGTATGCAGAGCAGGAAGACGTGTATTACTACCTGACGGTGATGAACGAGAACTACGAGCACCCGGAAATGCCGGCCGGCTCGGAGAAGGACATCGTCAAGGGCATGTACCTGTTCCGCAAGGGTGTGGAAAACAGCAATGCGCCGCGCGTGCAGCTGCTGGGTTCGGGCACGATCTTCCGCGAGGTGATTGCCGCCGCCGAGATGCTCAAGAAGGACTGGGGCGTGGAATCGGACATCTGGAGCTGCCCGAGCTTCACCGAACTGGCCCGTGAAGGCCATGCCACGGAACGCTTCAACCTGCTACATCCGACCGAGACGCCGCGCGAATCGTTCGTCGCGCAGAAGCTCAAGGGCGTGCGCGGCCCGGTCATCGCCTCGACCGACTACATCCGTGCGTTCGCCGAGCAGATCCGCTCGTTCGTGCCGCGCCGCTATGTGGTGCTGGGCACCGACGGCTTCGGCCGCTCGGATACCCGCGAGAAGCTGCGCCACTTCTTTGAAGTGGACCGTAACTGGGTGACGGTGGCCGCGCTGAAGGCGCTGGCCGACGAAGGTGCGATCGGTCGCGAAAAGGTGGCGGAAGCCATCAAGAAGTACAACCTCGACCCGAACAAGCCGAACCCGATGTCGGTCTGACCCCGGACTTGCACGACTGAACCCCCCGCAGCACGGCATGCCGCCGTGCCGTGGGCGCCCCCGGCTGGACCGGCGGTGCCCACGGCCGCTGGTGATGCGCGGCAGCGTGACAGATGCGTGAGGCCGGAGTAACCTCGCCGATTGCGTTTGTCCGATTGTCGCTACGTCGCCAACAACCAGGGTGCCGGCTGCCCAGGAGAGACACTGAATGAGTCAAGCGATTGAAATCAAGGTGCCGGATATCGGCGACTACGACGCCGTTCCCGTCATCGAAGTCCATGTGAAGCCGGGCGACGTCATCAACGCGGAAGACGCGCTGGTGACGCTGGAGTCAGACAAGGCCACGATGGATGTGCCGTCGCCGCAGGCCGGCACGGTCAAGGAAGTCAAGATCAAGGTGGGCGACAACGTGGCCGAGGGCTCGATCCTCGTCATGCTGGAACCTGCAGGCGCGAGCGCCGCTGCGCCCGCACCGGCGGCTGCCCCGGCACCCGCACCGGCGCCAGCCGCCGCTGCCCCGGCACCCGCTCCGGCCGCTGCTGCGCCGGCCCCGGCTGCCGCGCCTGCCGGCGGTGGCATCGTCGAGGTGAAGGTGCCCGACATCGGCGACTACGACGCCGTTCCCGTCATCGAAGTCCATGTGAAGCCGGGCGACACCATCAACGCGGAAGACGCGCTGGTGACGCTGGAATCCGACAAGGCCACGATGGATGTGCCTGCCCCGCAAGGCGGCACGGTCAAGGAAGTCAAGGTCAAGGTTGGCGATAACGTGGCCCAGGGCACGCTGATCCTGATTCTCGAAGCCGCTGGCGCGGCGGGTGCTGCCGCTGCAGCGCCGGCTCCTGCCCCGGCTGCAGCACCTGCTGCCGCACCGTCCGCGGCTCCCGCTGCATCGGCATCGGCACCGGCTCCGGCCCCCGCGCCAGCAGCCGCACCGGCTCAGGGCGTGACCGGCAAGGCCGCCCACGCCAGCCCGTCCGTGCGCAAGTTCGCGCGGGAACTGGGTGTGGATGTGTCGCGCGTACCGGGTTCCGGTCCGAAGGGCCGCATCACGCAGCAGGACGTGCAGAACTTCGTCAAGGGCGTGATGAGCGGCCAGACCGCTGCGCCGGCTGCTGCTGCGTCTGCTGGCGGTTCGGGCGTGGGTCTGGATCTGCTGCCGTGGCCGAAGGTCGATTTCACGCGCTTCGGCGAGGTGGAATCCAAGCCGCTGTCGCGCATCAAGAAGATCTCGGGCGCCAACCTGCACCGCAACTGGGTCATGATCCCGCACGTCACGAACTGCGACGAGGCGGACATCACTGAGCTCGAAGCGTTCCGCGTGAAGCTGAACAAGGAAAACGAGAAGTCCGGCATCAAGGTCACGATGCTGGCGTTCATGATCAAGGCCACGGTGGCGGCGCTGAAGAAGTTCCCGAACTTCAATGCCTCGCTCGACGGCGACAATCTGGTGCTGAAGAAGTACTTCAACATCGGTTTCGCTGCCGATACGCCGAACGGCCTGGTCGTGCCGGTCATCAAGGACGCCGACAAGAAGGGCGTGCTGGAGATCAGCCAGGAAATGGGCGAACTGGCCAAGCTGGCGCGCGACGGCAAGCTGAAGCCGGATCAGATGCAGGGCGGCTGCTTCTCGATCTCGTCGCTGGGCGGCATCGGCGGCACGTACTTCACGCCGATCATCAATGCGCCGGAAGTGGCCATCATGGGCGTGTGCAAGTCGTACATGAAGCCGGTCTGGGACGGCAAGCAGTTCGTGCCGCAACTAACGCTGCCGCTGTCGCTGTCGTGGGATCACCGCGTGATCGACGGCGCCGAGGCTGCACGCTTCAATACGTACTTCGCCGCGTTGCTGGCCGATTTCCGCCGCATCTTGCTGTAAGCGGTCGCTTAAACATGATTCTGGCGTCGTTGCGCGGCCTTGCCGTACCACTTGTACTGTCTGCGGCCGCGCGCCTAGCCAGAACCGCTTCGCTTCATGTTGAAGCAACCGCAACGCACGCCGGCAATGCCGGCGTGCGAAGAGTCAAAGTAACGTAGGGGGCGAGCCATGACGACCTGCGTTGTCGTACGTAAGGGTGACGAGGTGGCGATCGCGGCCGATGCGCTGGTGACGTTTGGCGATACGCGGCTGTCGCGTGCCTACGAGCGCAACCAGAAGGTGATTCCCGTGGGCGAGAGTTTCGTCGCGCTGGCGGGTACCACCGCGCATTTTCCGGTCATGCGCGCACTGCTGACGGGCATGGGCGACGAATGCCGCCTGATGAGCCGCGACGAGGTGTTCCGAACCTTCCTCAAAGTGCATGAAAAGCTCAAGAACGAGTATTTCATCAACACCAAGGAAGACGACGACGACCCCTACGAGTCATCGCAGATCGTTTGCCTGATCGCCAATCCGGGCGGCATCTATGGCGTTTATTCCTATCGCGAGGTGTTTTCGTTCGACCGTTTCTGGGGCATCGGATCGGGGCGCAACTATGCGCTGGGCGCGATGCACGCGGTCTACGACATGCCGGGCATGGATGCCGGCGCGATCGCGCGGATAGGTGTGGATGCCGGGATCGAGTTCGACAAGAGTTCGGCGGGTCCGATCGATGTGCATACGGTGAAGCTCCAGCAGCAGACTGAACAGCCCCAGCAGCCGGCGCAACAGGACGGCTCGGCAACCAACAACGACGGCGCGGCCTGAGCCCCCAGGCGGGCAGGGCGCGCATCCCAGGAGGAAAGCATGAGTGTGATCGAAGTCAAAGTGCCGGATATCGGCGATTTCGACGCGGTGGAAGTGATCGAAGTGCTGGTCAAGGCCGGCGATACGGTCGAGGAAGAACAGTCGCTGCTCGTGCTCGAGAGCGACAAGGCCAGCATGGAAGTGCCGTCGTCGTCGGCTGGCAAGATCGTGGACGTCAAGGTCAAGGTGGGTGACAAGGTGGCCAAGGGCACTGTCATCTGCACGATCGAAGGCGGCGCCGCGGCTGCACCGGCGCCCGCACCCGCGGCTGCACCGGCTCCTGCTGCCGCTCCGGCGGCATCGGCTCCTGCCGCCGCACCCGTGGCTGGCAAGCACAGCGGCTCGGCCGATATCCAGTGCGACATGCTCGTGCTGGGCGCGGGCCCCGGCGGCTACTCGGCAGCGTTCCGCGCAGCCGATCTGGGCATGAACACGGTACTGGTGGAGCGCTACGGCACGCTCGGCGGCGTCTGCCTGAACGTGGGCTGCATCCCGTCGAAGGCGCTGCTGCACAATGCGGCCGTGATCGACGAAGCCAAGGCACTGGCCGCGCACGGCATCCTGTTCGGCGAAGCCAAGATCGACCTGGACGGCCTGCGCCACTACAAGGAAAGCGTCGTCAACAAGCTGACGGGCGGGCTGGCCGGCATGGCCAAGGCGCGCAAGGTGCAGACTGTGCGCGGTATCGGCACGTTCCTGGACCCGAACCACCTCGAAGTGCAGGAAACCGAGGGCGACGCCAAGGCGACCACGGGCAAGAAGACCGTGATCCGCTTTGAAAAGGCGATCATCGCGGCCGGTAGCCAGGCTGTGAAGCTGCCGTTCATCCCTGAAGATCCGCGCATTTTCGATTCGACTGGCGCGCTGGAACTGCGCGACATCCCGAACAAGATGCTGGTTATCGGCGGCGGCATCATCGGCCTGGAAATGGCCACGGTGTACAGCACGCTGGGCGCCCGCATCGACGTGGTGGAAATGCTCGACGGCCTGATGCAGGGCGCGGACCGCGACCTCGTCAAGGTCTGGGACAAGATGAACAAGCATCGCTTCGACAACGTGATGCTCAAGACCAAGACGGTTGGCGTGGAAGCCAAGCCGGATGGCATCTATGTGAAGTTCGAAGGCGAGGGCGCGCCCGCCGAGCCGGTGCGCTACGACGCCGTGCTGGTGTCCGTGGGCCGCACGCCCAACGGCAAGAAGATCGGCGCCGAGAAGGCTGGCGTGGCTGTGACCGACCGTGGCTTCATCGACGTCGACAAGCAACTGCGCACCAACGTGCCGCACATCTTCGCCATCGGCGACATCGTCGGCCAACCGATGCTGGCACACAAGGCCGTGCATGAAGCCCACGTGGCCGCCGAAGCCGCCCACGGGGAGAAGGCGTACTTCGACGTGAAACAGATTCCGTCGGTGGCCTACACCGATCCGGAAGTGGCCTGGGCCGGCCTGACGGAAGAACAGTGCAAGGCGCAGGGCATCAAGTACGGCAAGGGCACGTTCCCGTGGGCCGCATCAGGCCGCGCCATCGCCAATGGCCGCGACGAAGGCTTCACCAAGCTGATCTTCGACGAGGAAACCCACCGCATCATCGGCGGCGGCATCGTCGGCACCCACGCGGGCGACCTGATCAGCGAAGTCTGCCTGGCCATCGAGATGGGCGCGGACGCAGTGGATATCGGCAAGACGATCCACCCGCACCCGACGCTGGGCGAATCGATCGGCATGGCTGCGGAGATTTACGAAGGGGTGTGCACCGATGTGCCACCGCCGCGCAAGCGTTGAGTTTGGTTGTTGGATGAGAAAAACCCGCCGGAAGGCGGGTTTTTCTTTAGTGCCGCGATATCAGTATCGATACGCCACCTGCAACCCGGTTGTCACTCCTGCCGTATGCAGGCGCTCCGGCTTGTCAACCGGCATTCCGACAAACGCGTCGTACGATAGGCTGCCCAGCCTTGAGGTGCCGAATCCTCCGCGGAAGCCAATGACGGCGCCGGCTAGCTGCGTTCCTGCTTGGTTGCGCGTGGTGGGTCCAGCCACCCGCCCATAATCGAGCCCGGCATAGAACGCCTGTCCCGTGGCTAGTGGGACCTGCAATTCGTTGCGCCAGTAAAATCCCCTCTCGCCAGCCAGCATGCTTTCCCCATCGAAACCTCGCACCGTATAGCGGCTGCCGATCGTCAGGTTGTCGACGTAATAGAGACGATCATCGGTATATTGCCCCCGTACCGTCGTGATGTAGCGGAAAGGCAAATTGGCAAGCTTGAACGGCACCGAGAAATTGGCGTCTAGAACCATCATCCGATACCGCCATGTTGGGCCGCCGTTCACGGCCAACAGGTCGTCTTGCGCGCCCAAAGCCCCGAGACCCTGGCGGTAAGACAGCGTGGCATCGAGTTGGGACCGGCCGAGATAGTGACGATCCGTCAGGCCAAGTTCCAGGATCGTATTATTCCGCCGCTGGTGCGAGATTTCGGAGTCCTCGATGAAGCTCCGGCCGAATCGACGCGTCAAACGCATGTGCATGCCGAGCACGTCGTTTTGGCTGCGGTGCAATACCCGATGCAGTTTGAGATCGATATTCTCCGACTTGCCGCTGGATATGAACGTCTGATTGGCGCCCGCGATCTGCTGGAAGTAGTTGCTGCTGGAAGCTGAGAGGGTGGCGGTCCAGTATCCCCAGGGAATCGAGTAAAAAGTGTTCCAGCCCCGGGTACCAAACTCCTTGTCCTCGACCATCACGTCCTGACTGAAACCGACGTTGAAAATGTCGCTCAGGCCCAGCGGATTGTCGATGCCCAGACTTAGATTTCCCTGCCATTTGCCCGTCGAGCGCGATCCCGAATTATCGACAGACGCCACCAGCGTCCACGGCTTGCCGCGTTTGACCGTGATTACCACATCGCTGAGGCCCGGAACGGGCGTCGGCATGATCTGCATGTCCACGTCCTGACTGGCAACGCGTTTCATCTGCTCCAGCCCTTGTTCAAGATCGCGCAAATTCAGCAACTGGCCGGCCGAGGTCGGGAAAGCCGCGCTCCAAGTGCCCCACAAGTCCGGCTTGCTGAAACGGATCTCGCCGATCACACCGGGAATCAGCGCCAGTTTCAGCGTGCCCGACGTCAGGTCCTGCTCGGGCACCAACACGCGCGTGGTCACATAGCCCCGCGAGAGAATCGTTCGGGACAACTCCTTGATCAGCATGCCGACGCCCTGGCTGCCCAGGCATTCTCCTTGGTAGTGATCCAGCCAGAGCTGGGCAAAGGCAAACGGATCCATCGGCAGGGCCGAGGCGCCGCCGGCTTGCAGATAGACGGGGAGATCGGAGGGAACTTCCAATACGAAACGCTGAACCGGAAAGCAGGGCGCTTCCTTCGGCATCGACGGGCGCTCGGCATGCTCGGTCGCGGGGGCGAGTACTGATGGTGCGTTCACCGCGGCGCTACGCTCACGCGCCTCCTGCTGCTGGCGATGGCGTTGTTCCTGCTCGGCATTATTCAGGGCCGCCGCTTGCCGGGGAACTGGCAGGGTCTGGGCGTTGATGGAATTTGAAGTGCCAAGGAGGCTGATGGCCAGCGAAGCAACGGTGGCAATTTTGGTGAGTTTTAGAAACATCGGCGTTGGAGGGGCCAGAGGGGGCGTCCGGGCCGGTTAAAAAGTGAATGAGTTCGAGTGGCGGTTCTGAACGTACGTATTAATTTATTCTTTATTTAAATGGTTTATTTTTTGCGTCTTAAAGCATATAAGAGGGGCTCATTCTCTCCTATTGCAAATATGACTTTGCAAAGTCCGGCAATTATTGCGGAGCAACCTACTCGCTGAAGGCTTATGCGACAGAAATAGTAAAAGATATCTGTATTCGAGCATACGTGACGCGCCAGTTCATTTGCCATCCCCGTAATGATTTTTTGGCGACTCGAATGATTCGAGAGGGTCACTGAGTAACCCGGCTCTTCTTAATGGTTTCCGTAGATTTTTTGCGAAGATAACAAAAAATATAAGAAACAATGGCGCGCCGAAATATAGTAAAGATTCATTCTCTACAATTTCAAAAATTCCAGCGATCAAAAATGACCAAAATCCAGTACCAAACGCTGCAGCCACCACAATGGTAGATGCGATTTGAAATCTAGCATACGGGGCTTGCTATTTCATTTTGATTCTCCGGTTAATTCGCCGCCGCTCAATATAATTCCGAATTACTTGGTCAAAAACATTCTATCTTTTGAATATATTGGCCACCACAGATAAAAATCCCAAGATTGCTCCGACCAGTGCCACTATTCCAATATCTGCCAAAAAAGATTCAGACACCCCGTTTCGCCAAGGTGCGCCAGCTAGTAGAAGCTGAAAAAGCGATGGTTAGGAGTAGCCTTGGCATTGTCAGGTCAGGCCGCACCATGACGGATGGTTGTAAAATATCGTGGTAAATAATGGATCAATGGCGAGATCTAAAAATGCGATGAGAACGACGACCCCGAAGGAATGCAGCAATGTCATGGGGAATGCAATGCGAATCCATGTGCGATATTGCGCTTTCATTTCTAATTCTTCTGTAGATATTTTTCACGCCACGGATGTTTGTTTGGTCAATCCTTCCCTGGGGTGTCGTGTGATCGTAAGAACGAATGTCCACATGCTCGGCAGCTTTTTGCGGAGAGGTCGACATAAGGCATGGGGTGCCCTAATGGAATGCGACTGCAAAATGGGCAGCGGTACATTTTTACTATCGACAAAAACAAGATTGCCACATATATTAAGATATAAAATACCGAAAGGTACTTGTGAGATTCAGGGAGAAAATTTAGAAAATATCCACCCAGAAATCCAATTGCCATGAAAGATATTATTGCATAACGAATTGCATTGAATTTTTTTATTGTTTGAATATCGGATTTCATGATTATTTCCTTTTATAGCTGAATTCAAATAGGTTTGCTTTTGCTTCCGCACCAACCCCAGTGGTCGGCGAAATTCCCGCACCAATCCTTGCCTCCCCGTATGTACCAGTTTCAGGTTTATTTTTGATATTGGAGTAGAGTCCCCCACCAACACCTATTTGTCCCGAAACTGGACCAAAAAATACATTTCCGGCCGCCGATGAGCCAATGCGATAATCGCCAGATTTGGCATCATCGTCGTACCTGAAAATATCAGCATTGGCCCCATGACTCGTACCTCTCATCCAACCATGGGCTCCGATCCCTACGCCAAGCCCTAACTTGGTCGCAGTCGGCGAAATACCGGTGAATCCAATCTCTATTTCTCCACCGACTCCAAGATAGATGCCTGCACTTACTGCCCAAGGTTGAGGCTTAAGATCGGGGGTGTGACTGACATTTAGTGCGCGCTGCTCTACTGTAGGGCTTCCGTCGGTACTGCCATAGAGAGTTGTATTCCTTCGCTCCGCATCTGTCGCGTTGAACAGGTCGCCGCCATGCATCGAAATAAACTCCGTCGCAGCACGATCTGCACCGGGCGCCTTATTGGCTACGGAATCAACCAGCCGATATCCACCTGACAGCAACATATTCTCAGCGTCAGAAACCGAAATTGGATCGCCCGTCTTCTCCGCATAAAACTCCGCAAACTCCTTGGCGTTGTCCTTCGCCCATTTGCGTTCGTCCGGATGCAACTGCCGATTAAACCGATCCACGTTCGCCCCCGTAGCCGCACCAGATCCACCCCCCACAGC
>NZ_SCMX01000032.1 GCF_005503625.1 Cupriavidus sp. 2SB
GTAAACGAGATATAAAAATGGGGTTTTCCGACTTCCGCGCTGGTTTGCCTATGCCTTGGCCCTACAACCAACCCGCCCGATGCAACTTGCTCCAGAGGAATCCACACGCCGTCGCCGTGACCCCGATCACCACCGGATACGCGTAATGCCATTTCAACTCCGGCATGAACGTGAAGTTCATCCCGTATAGAGAGAACACCACGGTCGGCACGGCCAGGATGGCGCCCCACCCGGCCAGGCGCTTGACCACCTCGTTCTGGGTCACGGTCACCAGCGCCAGGTTGACCTGCACGGCGGTGGTCAGCATTTCGCGGACCACGTCGAGCGAGCGGACGATGCGGCTGCAGTGGTCCTCGATATCGCGGAAGTAGGCACGCAGTTCCTTCGGCACCAGGGCCTCGTGCAGGCGGATCAGTTGCCCGCAGATATCCTCCACCGGATACACCGCGTTGCGCAGCCGCAGTACCTGGTGCTTGACGTGATAGAGGCGCGCGATGGCGGCGCGGTCGAATTCGTCGCGGAAGATGCCCTGTTCCAGCGCCTCGAACGTGTCTTCGAGCTTGGTGACGATGGGCAGGTAGTGATCGACCACGAAGTCCATCAGCGCGTACAGCACATAGCCCGGACCGTTGGCCAGGCCGTGCGGATCCTGCTCGCAGCGCTCCCGCACCGGAGCATAGGTGGAACTGGCGCCGTGCCGCACCGAGACCACGTAGTTGGGGCCGACGAACAGGTGCGTCTCGCCCACCACCACTTCCTCGCCCGCGAGCTGCGCCGTATTGAGCACCACGAACACGGAATCTCCATAGCTCTCCAGCTTGGGCCGCTGGTGGGCGTCCAGCGCATCCTCCACGGCCAGGTCGTGCAGGCCGAACGCCTGCTGCACGCGCCGCAACAGGGTCAGGTCGGGTTCGTGCAGGCCGAGCCAAACGAAGGTCCCCGGCTCCGCGAGCACGGTTTCGATGGCATCGAACTCCACCGGGCCGACCTTCTTGCCGTTCCGATAGGCTGCGCAGTTGACGATGGCGCCCATATGCACTCCGCTGTGAGGGTGCGACATGCTAGCAATTCCACGCGCGCGGTGCAGCGCGTACCACGTCGCGCCGCCATATGGTCCGCATCGTCCACCCCTGAGCATTCACGGGTCGATACACCAAGATTTGTTACAGTTCGCCGGAATTCCGACGTTAGAATGACCCATTTCCACGGTCCACCGACTATGTCTCAGAAGAAATCGCCACGCTTCGAGCTGCGCAGTGGCAATGTCGACGCCCTCCTTCTCGCACTGCATAGCGCCGATACGGACGCGCTGCGGGACGACCTCCTCTCCCGCTTCGAATCGACCCCCGATTTCTTCTCCGATGACGTCGTGGCGCTGGATTTGCGCCGCCTGGAAGGCGATGACGCCGTGGCGCTGGACCGCGTGATCGAGACCCTTTCCACCCTCAACGCTCGCGCCATCGGCGTGGTGGCACGCGCCGCCCAGCGTGACTGGGCCGGTGGTTTCGGCCTGCCGCTGCTGGACAGCCAGAGCCGGCGCGGTGGCCGCGACGAGGCGGCGAAGGCCGACGTGGAAGCCGCATCCCACGCTGCGGATCACTCAGGGCAAACCCTTGGCAACGCGCCGGATGCTGACGCCGGCGTCTCTGCAGACACCGCAAATGGCACCCAGGCGGCCATTGCCGAGATCATGGCAGCGGCCACCGCTGCAGCCGGCCCGCGCAACATTCCCACCCTGATGATCGACAAGCCGCTGCGCTCGGGCCAGCAGGTCTATTCACAGGGCGATGTGGTGATCCTGGACCTGGTCAGCTACGGCGCCGAGGTAATCGCGGAAGGCAACATCCATATTTACGCCCCGTTGCGCGGCCGTGCGCTGGCGGGGGTCAAGGGCAATCCGGATGCGCGCATCTTCTGCACGTGCCTGGAACCCGAACTGATTTCCATCGCCGGCATTTACCGGACCGCGGAGCAGGCGCTCCCGGCCGACGTGCTCGGTAAATCGGCCCAGGTTCGCCTGGCAAACGAAAAACTGATCCTCGAACCGCTGCGGATGAAATAAGCAGCGCGTATCGGGGAACGAATTCCACTCAAACCGGACCATAGAGCCATGGCAAAAATCATCGTAGTGACCTCCGGCAAGGGGGGCGTTGGCAAGACCACCACCAGCGCAAGCTTCGCCGCCGGCCTGGCCCTGCGCGGCCACAAGACTGCCGTGATCGATTTCGATGTGGGCCTGCGCAACCTCGACCTCATCATGGGTTGCGAGCGCCGCGTGGTTTATGACCTGATCAACGTCGTGCAGGGAGAAGCCAACCTGCACCAGGCGCTGATCAAGGACAAGAAGTGCGAGAACCTGTTTATCCTGCCGGCCTCGCAGACGCGCGACAAGGAAGCGCTGTCGCGCGAGGGCGTGGAAAAGGTCATCAACGACCTGAAGGCAATGGATTTCGAATATATCGTCTGCGATTCGCCGGCCGGTATCGAGACCGGCGCGCTGATGGCCATGTATTTTGCCGACGAAGCGCTGATCGTGACGAATCCCGAGGTGTCGTCCGTGCGCGATTCGGACCGTATCCTGGGTATCCTGGCGTCCAAGACCAAGCGCGCCAGCGAAGGCGAACCGATCCGCGAACACCTGCTGATCACGCGTTACAACCCGAAGCGCGTGCACGGCGGCGAGATGCTGTCGCTGACCGATATCCAGGAAATCCTGCGTATCAAGCTGATCGGCGTGGTTCCGGAATCGGAAGCCGTGCTGCACGCATCGAACCAGGGCACGCCGGCCATCCATCTGGAAGGCACCGACGTGGCGGACGCCTACGGCGACGTGGTGGACCGCTTCCTGGGCAAGGACAAGCCGCTGCGTTTCACTGACTATCAAAAACCGGGGCTGCTCTCGCGCATCTTCGGCAACAAGTAAGGAGGACTCATCCACATGTCGATCCTGTCCTTCCTGTTAGGGGAAAAGAAGAAGTCCGCTTCGGTTGCCAAGGAGCGGCTGCAGATCATTCTCGCCCATGAACGCACCGGCCATTCCGCGCCGGCCGACTACCTGCCGGCACTCCAGCGCGAGCTGGTGGCCGTGATCTCCAAATACGTGAAGATCAGCGATCAGGACCTGCGCGTCAGTCTCGAACGCCAGGACAACCTGGAAGTGCTCGAAGTAAAGATCGAGATTCCCCAGGCCTGATTCAAGCGGTTACCCTGAACCGCTGAATCGCTGAATCGCTGAGCCCTTAAAATCCCGGCCCATTATCACGGGCCATTTAACGGGATTTAAGGGATAACCCTCCCCTCTCTCGCGGGGGATATTGCACCGCACGCAGCCGTCCCGTGAGACGGCTGCATGACTTTGTGCAATCGCTATTCCCTCGCCGCTTTCCAACCGCGCTGCACCAGCGTGGCGCGTGCTGCCGTGCACCAACTCCAGAGGTTTATGACAATTTGTAGCGGCAAACCAACGGATTTGCACCAAATGTCTCCTGTAGATCAAGCTTGAGTTCGGATTTATGTCGGAATCAGCCGTGTTTTGATAAATTTTCGCGGCGTTAAGAGCAAACGTCATTCAAATGGGCGCGCCGTGATCCGGTGTAGTCCAACCACAAGACAGAAAAGGAGCACCATGAAGAAATCGCTATTGGCCCTCGCACTGGGTTCGCTGTTTGCCGGCAGCGCCTTCGCACAATCGTCCGTCACGCTGTACGGTATTGTCGACCAGAGCGTCCGCTACACCACGAACTCGGATGCTGCCAATCACAGCCAGGTTCAACTGACCAACGGCGCCGTGACCAACAGCCGCTGGGGCCTGAAGGGCAGCGAAGCCCTCGGCAACAACCTGAAGGCCATCTTCCAACTGGAAAACGGCTTCGATCCGGATACCGGCCGCGCCAACCAGAGCAACCGTCTGTTCGGCCGTCAGGCTTACGTCGGTCTGTCGGGCGACTTTGGCGCCATCAAGCTGGGCCGCCAGTACACGGAAGGGTTTAACTTCTTCGGTGACTACGATCCGCTGACGATCGGCAACTACACCGCCAACGCATGGCCGTTCTTCCTGACCAAGTTCCGTAACGACAACGTCATCAGCTACTCGGGCTCCTTCCAGGGTCTGAGCGTTGGCGCCAGCTACGGCTTTGGCGAAGCACCGGGCAGCTTCACGAAGGGCACGGCCACGACCAATTCGTACTGGGGCGCGCGCGCTTCCTACGAAACCGGTCCGTTCGGCTTCGGTGGCGTGTACCAGGAAGTGCGTGACCAGGCTGGCAACAAGCAGCAAATGTGGGGCGCAGCAGGTAAGGTCGGCTTCGGCGCGGCCAAGCTGTTCGCTGGCTACATTGGCGGCAAGGACCGCACCGGCTCGCTGGACACGACCGACTGGCTGAACGCACGTGCGTACACCGGCGGCGGCACGCAGAACGCCCAGGCCAACCCGCGCAAGGACACCATCGGCTACATCGGCCTGACGTACCAGGCCACCCCGGCCCTGGCACTGACCGGCGTGTTCTACGGCGACCACATCAAGAACAAGAACGGCGTGGCCGACAATGGCGGCAACCGTTACACCGGCGTCCTGCTGGCCGAGTACTCGCTGTCGAAGCGTACCCAGGTCTATGGCACGGTGGACTTCAACAAGGTCACCGGCGGCGTGCAGACCGAACTGCCGGGCAAGAACAACCAGACCGGCGTTGCCGCTGGCATCCGCCACATTTTCTGATCGGCATTTCAGATCAGCTGATTTTGGGAAAGGCACCTTCGGGTGCCTTTTTTTATTCCTGCGCCTCCCCTATCCCGTCTTGCGCCGCGCTCTTCCGTCCGATGCCATCGGCTGGCCATGTGCGTCGACGCGCTCCAGCCGGTAGCCGTACGTATAAATGGGTTGTACCCGCACGCCGTGGCATTCCCATAATTCCAGCTTGTTGCGTACGCGCGAGATATGCGTGTCGATCGTGCGCGACATCGGCGGGATATCGCGGCCCCAGATCGCCAGCACCATGTGTTCGCGCGGCACGACGCGGTCCAGGTTACGGAACATCAGTAGCGCCAGTTCGAACTCCTTGGGCGTCAGTGTCACCAGCGCACCATGGCGCGAGACCTGGCGAGCCATGACATCGAAGGTATAGGCCCCGCATGTGAGCGGCGCCTCCTCGTTCACGCGGGCATCGGGATACGCGCGACGCAACAGCGCGGCCATGCGCGCAACAAGCTCCGTGCGCCGGATCGGCTTGACCATGTAGTCGTCGGCGCCAGCCGCCAGCGCCGCCGCCATGTCGTCTTCCTCGCCATGCCTGGCCAGGAACAGGATGGGCAGGCGCGGATCGAGATGCCGCCTGGCCCAGCGCAGTACCTCCATGCCGTCGAGGTCCGCCACCTCCCACTCCAGCAGCAGCAGGTCGAACTCGACCTTGCGCAAGGCCAGCAGCATGCGACGCCCTTCGGCGAACGTGGTGCATTCGTATCCCGCGCTGGCGCAGACATCGCGAATGCGCGCGGCATCCGCGCGATCGCCTTCGAAGGAAGCAATCCTGAAACCGAAACCTGAGGTTGTCATGCGTGGTCGTGCCCCGCCTCCGGGCACCATGAGTGGGCATGACGTCCATTAGATGCAATCCCGCCCCTAAACCATATAAGACGATGCTCATTTTTGCGTCGGGCACAAATGTTTACTTTCTTCCGCAAGGTGGCCGGCCCTACCATGGCCCGCATTACCTAGCCTCTCCGGCAGGACCAACCCAAGCGAGGAAACCGATCTTGAAGATTGCAGCGCTCGAAGATAATCCGGCGCGGGCCATGGTGCTGGAGCGCGCCCTGCATCCGGGCGGGCACAGCGTGGCGCGCTTTCGCTGCGGACAGAGCATGGTCGAGGCGATGCATCGCGAGCCCTACGACATGCTGCTGCTGGACCGCGACGTGGTGGGCACCGACGCCGACAAGCTGCTGGACTGGATTCGCCGCACGCTGGGCCACGGCGTGCCGGTGATGATGCTGGGCGAGAGCGATGCGGAGCATGTGGTGGCGCGCTGCCTCATAGCCGGCGCCGATGCCTATGTGCCGCAGCCCGCGCGGCATGCCGAGCTGCTCGCTCGCATCGAGGCGCTGGGTCGGCGCGCCGCGGTGGCCGGCCTGGGCGCGGCGCCGGTGTTCCGCGATGCCTTTACCGACGTTCCCGATCCGCTGGTCTGCGGCAAGTTCCGGTTTCGGGTAGGTCAGCGCGAGGTCTGGGTGAGGGATGTGCGCGTCACCGTATCGCCCAAGGAATATGCGCTGGCATTACTGCTGTTCCGCCACCTCGGCGCGATTGTCTCGCGGCAGATGATGGCCGAAGCGGTCTGGCACAACCCCGGCATGGACGAGCAGGCGCGCACCATCGACAGCCACTTGTCCCGCGTGCGGACCAAGCTCGGCCTGTGGCCGTTCAACGGCGTGATGCTGCGCAACGTCTACCGGATGGGCAGCCGGCTGGACTACGTCTGAGGGCTGAGTTCGCGCCGGAAAGATCCGGTCTCAGTCGGCCTTGATGCCCGCTTCCTTGACGATGCGCGCGTTCTCGGCGGATTCGGTGCGGATGGCCGCGGAGAATTGCGCCGCCGTGCCGCCCGTGGGCACTTCGCCGCCGCGCAGCAGACGCTCGCGCACCTCGGGCTCGGCCAGTGCCTTGTTCAGTTCGGCATTGAGCCGGTTGACGATGGCGGCCGGCGTCTTTCCCGGTGCGAAGATGCCGAAGGTCGAGGTGAGGTTGGCCTTCGGATAGCCCAGTTCGTCGAAGGTCGGCACGTTCGGCAGTGCTTCCAGCCGCTTGGGCGCGCCCACGGCGACGGCACGCAGGCGGCCGGCCTGCATATGCTGCGTCAGCATCGGGCTGGCGTTCGTGCTCATGACCTCGAACTGTCCGCCGAGCGCGTCGTTCATCTGCTGGCCGGCACCCTTGTAAGGAATCAGCGTGATGTCGGCTTTCGACTTCGCCTTGATCTGCTCCAGCATCACGTGACCCACGGTGCCGAGGCCCGAAGTCGCCCAGCGCACCGAACCCGGCTTGGCCTTGGATTGGGCAATGACATCCTGGAACGTCTTGCCCGTGAAGCTCGGCGTGGCAACGACCAGCACCGGCGAGTACATCACGCTCATCACGGGGGCCACATCGTGCTGCGGATCGTAGTTGACGCGGCCCACGTGCGGATTGAGCGTCAGCGGGCTGGTCGAGGCAAAGCCCAGCGTGTAGCCGTCAGGCGCGGCCTTGGCGACGGCATCGATGCCGATCGAGCCGCCAGCGCCAGCCTTGTTTTCCACCACCACCGACGTGCCCATCTGCAGCGAGAGTTTCTCGCCCAGCGCACGCGCCACGGCGTCGCTGATGCCGCCAGTCGGATAGGCCACGATCATGCGGATCGGCTTGCTCGGGTAGTTGTCGGCGGCCACGGCGGGCGCGCAGACGGTGAAGGTGGCGGAAATTGCAGTGGCAACCAGCGGCAGGAATCGGAGCGCGGCCATGGGCGGTGGGGCGTGGAGAGGTATAGGACGGGCGCCATTCTAGCCGATCGGCTATTGCACCCGAGGCCGGACTATCGCACCAGCGGATGCTCGGGCACCCACGACACGAACAATTCGTTGGCGCGATCGTAGAGACGCCAGGAGGTGCCGCACTCGCGGCAGATGAACGACATCATGCTGAAGGGCACGCCAGCGGCGCTCTGGCTCACCAGCGGGGCGGTATTGCGCAGGGCCAGGCAGGGATGCGGCTCGCGCCGGCGCGAGTCATCGGCCAGGGCAAGGCAGTGGGTGCATGCGGGACGGGAGGACATGGCGGGCGTGGGGAGCGGGGGCACGGCGGACTTCATGCCCGCCATGATGCCGCAAAACCGGGACGGAGGTCGACGCCCTGACAGGCGTGCTCCCCATCCCGTCCCGGCCGGGGCCCGTCAGGCCGCGCGGGCGCGCTCGCGCAGATCCGGCAGGAAGACGGCCAGCAGTCCCAGCAGCGGCAGGTAGGCGCACAGCGCGTAGACGGTCTGGATGCCATGCGCATCGGCCAGGCCGCCCAGCACTGCGGCGCCGATGCCGCCCATGCCGAACGCAAACCCGAAGAACAGGCCCGACACCATGCCGACCTTGCCAGGGATCAGTTCCTGCGCGAACACCAGGATGGCCGAGAACGCAGACGCCAGGATGAAGCCGATGATCACCGTCAGCACCGCCGTCCAGAACAGGTTGGCGTGCGGCAGCATCAGCGTGAACGGCGCCACGCCCAGGATCGACGCCCAGATCACGCGCTTGCGGCCAATGCGGTCACCGATCGGGCCACCCAGGATAGTGCCCAGCGCCACGGCGAACAGGAACAGGAACAGGTAGATCTGCGAGGTCTGGCGCGGCAGCCCGAACTTCTCCATGAGATAGAACGTGTAGTACGTGTTCAGGCTCGCCATGTAGAAGTACTTCGAGAAAATCAGCATCAGCAGCACGGCGATGGCGCGCACCACGGTGGATGTCGGCAGCTTGGCCACCGGCGCCGCCGCCTTCTTCTTTGCGGCACGCTCGGCCAGATGGCGTCCGTACCAGCCGCCAATCTGCCACAGCACGGCGATAGCCAGGATCGCGGCCAGCGAGAACCACGCCACGCTGCCCTGCGTATGCACGATCCACGCAGCCAGCAGCGGCCCCATGGCGCTGCCGCCATTGCCGCCCACCTGGAAAATCGACTGCGCCAGCCCATGCTGGCCGCCCGACGCCATGCGCGCCACGCGCGACGACTCCGGATGGAAGATCGACGATCCCGTACCCACCAGCGCTGCCGCCACCAAGAGCACGCCGTAGGTCGGCGCCACGGACAGCAGCAGCAGACCGCCCAGCGTGAAGCCCATGCCAATCGCCAGCGAATGCGGTTTCGGATGCTTGTCCGTGTACAGGCCGACGATGGGTTGCAGCAGCGACGCGGTGATCTGGTAAGTCAGTGTCAGCAGGCCGATCTGCGTGAAGCTCAGGTTGAAGCCGCCCTTGAGCATCGGATAGATGGCAAGGATCAGCGACTGAATCATGTCGTTGAGGAAGTGCGCGAAACTGATCGCGTACAGCACGCGAAAACGCGTGCCTTCCTCGCGCTGGGCAGCGGCGGCGCTAGGCGCCTGGGGGGCCTGGTTGACGGTTGTGCTCATGGTGCAGGGGGCGCATTGGCCAGTTGTCTCTTCTGGAAAGTGTGATGCTAATTGGCAAACAAGCGCCTGTCCTGCGAGAATGGGGCCGCAACTTTCGCAAAACGGACAGTCAGGAACCGCACGCAACATGCCACGTGATCGTCGCGCATCGCCGCGCGTCCAGCCCCCGGTGCCATGGATCGACCACGGCACACCGGGCAGCCTGCCGCTTCCTGCCGATGCCCCGCGCGATCCCCTTGCCGAAGATCGCGCCGACACCTATTCGGCCAAACCCGCCTACCTCAAGTACGACCGCAGCGAGATGCCGGTCACGGCCATGGCCGCCGACTATGTGCCAGGCCACATCACCCGTCCGCACCAGCATCCGCACGCGCAACTGATCCACGCGATGCACGGCGTGATGGTGGTGTCCACGGCAGAAGGTCAGTGGATCGTGCCGCCCACACGCGGCATGTGGATGCCCGGCGGCACGGTGCACTGGATCCGCATGGTGGGCCGCGTGCAGATGCGTACGGCCTATATCCGCCCCGATGCCGCGCCTGACCTGCCGGCGCGCTGCACGGTGCTTGGTATCTCCCCGCTATTGCGTGAGCTGATTCTCGCGGCCATCGACGTCCCCCCGGAATACGAATCCGATTCGCGCGACGGCCGGCTGATGCGGCTGCTGCTCGATGAGGTCAAGCTCGTGCCCACCCTGCCGCTGCATCTGCCCCGCCCCGGCGACGGCAGCCTGCGCGAAATCTGCGACGAGATTCTGGCCAACCCCGACACGGACCTGACACTGGCGGACTGGGGCACGCGGATCGGCGTGGACCCGAAAACCATCCAGCGGCGCTTTGCCCGCGAGACCGGCATGACGTTCGGCCAGTGGCGGCAGCAAGCCCGTCTGCTGGCCGCGCTGCAGCGGCTGGCCGCAGGAGACAAGGTGGTGGATGTGGCGCTCGACATGGGCTACGAAAGCCCCAGCGCCTTTGCGACGATGTTCCGGCGGCAATTCGGCGTGCCGCCCAGCGCGTTCTTCAAGTAGACAACTACCTGCCCGATCCCGATTACTCCGACAGGTAGCGCTCCACGAGCCGCGTCCAGTAGGCCGCGCCTACTGTCAGGTTCTCGTCGTTGAAGTCGTAGCCCGCGTTGTGCAGCAGCGGCTGGTTTGCGCCATTGCCCATCCGCACGAAGCAGCCGGGACGCTGCTGCAGGAAGTACGCAAAGTCTTCGCTACCCGCGATGCGATGGAAATTGCCGATGACGCGCTCAGGGCCCACCAGTTCTTCGGCCACCTGCTGCGCGAATGCGGTCTCGGCTTCGCTGTTGACCAGCACCGGATAACCGCGCACGTAGTCGATATCGGCCGTGGCGCCGTACCCCTCGGCATGCGCGGTCACCAATTGGCGAATCCGCGACTCCATCGACGCGCGCACCTCGGCGCTGAACGATCGCACGCTGATTTCCATGCGCGCGCTATCGGGGATGACGTTCGGGGCATGGCCCGCATGCAGCGTGCCGATGGTCACCACGGCGGTTTCATTCGGATCGACATTACGCGCGACGATGGATTGCAGCGCCATCACCAGGCTGCCTGCCACCAGGATCGGATCGATCGATTGATGCGGACGCGCCGCGTGGCCGCCCTTCCCGCGAATCGTGACATTGACCGTGTCGCACGCCGCCATGAATGGCCCCGCGCGGAACATGAAGGTACCGGCTTCGACACCTGGATGGTTATGCAGCCCGAAGATGGCGTCACACGGAAAACGCTCGAACAGGCCATCGGCCAGCATGCGCTCCGCGCCGCCACCCGCGCCAATTTCCTCGGCGGGCTGGAAGATCAGGTGGACCGTGCCGTTGAAGTGGCGAGTACGCGCCAACTGTCGCGCCGCGCCAAGCAGGATGGTCGTGTGGCCATCATGGCCGCACGCGTGCATCTTGCCTTCGTGCACGCTGGCGTACGGCAGCCCGGAGCGCTCGTGGATGGGCAGCGCATCCATATCGGCGCGAATGCCGACGCTGCGCCTGCCGCTGCCCGAGCGCAGCGTGGCGACCACACCGGTGCCCCCCACGCCGCGCGTCACGTCGTAGCCCCACCCTTCGAGCTTGCTGGCCACAAGCTCTGCAGTGCGGACTTCGTTGAACGCGAGTTCGGGATGCTGGTGAATGCTGCGACGGATGTCCTGCAACTCATCGCGCGAATCGAGCGTGTCGTGCAGGGAGCAGAACGAACGCGTGGGTGCGTCCTTGGCGATGCGGATCGAGACGGTCTTTAATATCGACTCGATTTCGGGGGCGTGTTCAGACATGGCTTGCTCTTTTTGGCTGACATGTAGAAACAGTATTTCACGCGACCCCGAAGGGTAAAACCCCGATTGCCGATTTCGTGCGAAAGCGCCCCAAATGGCCCCAAAACTGTTGCCCTTAACGGACGCTTTGTTTGCAAACGCGACGCTTTGAAAGACGATGTTTCAGCGGGGAACCCTCAGCACGCCGATTTTCCCCGTTATTTTTCATATGACGATATCTCGCGCAGTCCGCGCAATGGATCACTCGTCAATCAGCGCTGCGCGTAAGCCACCACTGCCTGCCGCTGCTCGCCGAGTCCTTCGATGCCGAGCGTCATCACATCGCCGGCCTTCAGATAACGCGGCGGCTTGAAGCCCATGCCCACCCCAGGCGGCGTGCCGGTGGCGATCAGGTCGCCGGGCTCCAGCGTCATGAAACGGCTCACATAGCTGACCACCGTCGCCACGTCGAAGACCATGGTCGCGGTGCTGCCTTTCTGCATGCGCTCGCCGTTGACGTCCAGCCACATGCCCAGCTTCTGCGGATCGGGCACTTCATCGCGCGTGACCAGCCACGGGCCAGTCGGGCAGAACGTGTCGCAGCCCTTGCCCTTGTCCCAGGTGCCGCCGCGCTCCAACTGGAACTCGCGTTCCGAGACATCGTTGACCACGCAGTAGCCGGCCACATGCTCCAGCGCCTGCGCCTTCGAGACATTGCGCGCCGTGGTGCCGATGACCACGCCAAGCTCCACTTCCCAATCCGTCTTCACCGATTCAAACGGCAGCATCACCGCATCGTCCGGCGCGTTCAGCGAGGTCGTGGCCTTCAGGAACACGATGGGCTCGGCAGGCAACGGCATGCCGGCCTCGGCGGCGTGGTCGGCATAGTTCAGGCCGATGGCGATGATCTTGCCGACGCCGGTCCAGGGCACGCCGTGGCGCTGGCCTTCCAGCACGGGCAGCGTGGCCGGATCGAGCGCCGCCAGCCTGGCCAGCGCGGCCGGCGCCAGCTGATCCGGACCGATACCCTCCACCATGCCCGACAGGTCGCGCACGCGGCCGTCTCGGTCGATCAGGCCAGGGCGCTCGGCACCGGGATTTCCTACGCGGACCAGTTTCATCGTTCTGCTCTCTCGTTTATTGCGGGGGAAATAGGGAGATCAACCGAATCAGCGTGCGCCGAGCAGTTCCTCGATCTTGGCCACGAACTGCTTGTCGTCGGGCTTGACCATGCTGTTGAAGCTGCCCACCACGTTGCCCTTGCGATCGATCAGGTACTTGTAGAAATTCCACTTCGGCGCCGTGCCAGACTCCTTGGCCAGCAGCGCGTACATCGGATTGGCTTCGTTGCCGCGTACGTGGGACTTGCCCAGCATCGGGAACTTGACGCCGTAGGTGTTGTAGCAGAAGTCCGAGATTTCCTTCGAGGAGCCCGGCTCCTGCGAGAAATCGTTCGACGGAAAGCCCAGCACCACCAGGCCACGGTCGCGGTACTTGGCGTACAACTGCTCCAGGCCCTCGTACTGCGGCGTGAATCCGCAGTAGCTCGCCGTGTTCACCACCAATACGACCTTGCCGGCGTACTGGCAAAGGTTCTGCGGCGATTCGTCCTGCAGGCGCGGAAACCGGAAATCCAGCGTAGCCGGACAGCTGCCGCCCTGCGTGGCCGAGACGGTGATCTTTTCCACGCCCTTGCCGGCGGCGCGAGCCGGGCTGGGCAGCAGGCTGGCGATGGCGGCCGCCCCCAACGCGCCCATCAGCGCCAGGCGCTGGAGCCGCTTGATGTTTACGGCTTGGGCCGAGGTTCGCGGACGGGACAGGTGGCGAGGCATCGTTTTCAGGCTCCATCGAAGGGGAATGGAGGCAAGTCTACGCGCTCGGCAAAAAGGCGTCATGGCGCGGAGCGGCAAAGACGCCACATGGACCGTCGTCGGCTCAGGTTGGCATCGGCGGCACCTGATAGTGGCCGGGTTGGAGCAGGTCCAGCCCGCACTGCAACTGGTCTACCCAGTCAATGAAGCGATTGACCATCTCGCGGCCTCGGAACGATGGGCCGTGCTGGGGCACGATCCATTCGATATCCATGGTCCGCGCCATCGCGGCCCACAGCCGGCAGGCGCGGTTGCCGCTCATGTAGCGGCGGTGGAACCCCAGCATCTTCGGGGCATGAGCGTCGAAATCGGTCACCACCATGGCGGCTTCTTCCCCGGATGTCATGGAAGCCCCGAGGTCGCCCGAGAACAGGATCTTGCTGCGCGGATCGTAGAACTGGAAATTGCCTTCGGAATGCAGGAAGTGCGCGGGTACGCAGACCAGATGGCTGTCGCCGATCGGCAGCACCATGCCGGCGTCCGGAATCGCCTGGATACGGCCCGCCGTCTTGCCCTGCTGGCAGAAATGCGGAAGAAAGCGCGCCCAGATCTGCGAGATCAGCACGCGGCTGTCGGACGCCGTCAGCCAGCGCCCCACCGACGCCACGATGTCCGGGTCCGCATGCGATGCCAGCACGTAGTCGAGCCGCTTGGGCGGGAAGTACCGGGCGATGGTCAGGAAGAGCTCGTTATAGGTCATCTGCCCGCCCGGGTCGATCAACGCGGCATGACCGTTATTGACCACCAGGAACTGATTGCTCTGGACGGCCTCGCCCTCACCCTCGTCCACCAGATCCGTGAATGCCAGGCACACGTGGCCGTCCGCTTCGTACAACACATTGCTCATGATCCCACTCCCGCCGTTATCGGTTTGCCGTGATAGGCCAATGGGCGAAAGTAATGAGGCGTGAGCGTTTCCCTCTTGACGGCGATCAAACGAGGCGCGAAGCGGCAATTACTCCATCTGAATCTTTGCGGCGTGTTCGGTCACGCTGCTGCGCAGTTCCAGATCCGGCATGCGCCGTACAATCAGCAGCGCGATGATGGCCGCCACCGCGCCCGCCGCAAAAATCAGGTGGAAACCGGACTCCACGCCGCCCGCGAGCACCTGCCGCACGGCGGGCGACAACTGCGCCATCGCCTCGCTGCCATGGCGCAGCGCGCCCAAATCCAGCGCCTGCGTGACGCCCGCCGTGGCAAGGGCGCCACGGAACTCCATGGCCAGCAGCGTGCCGGCCAGCGCGCCGCCCACGGCGCTGCCCAAGGAGCGCAGCACCAGCAGGGCGCCTGTGCCAGCGCCCATGTCGCGGCGCTCCAGCGCGTTCTGCACGCTGATCAGCGTACCGACCATCGCCATGCCCAGGCCGATCCCTGCCACCGTCATCGCCACCAGCACCAGCGCCGTGGGCACGGCTGCCGTCACCGTCGCCAGCGAGACCAGCCCCACGGCCGCCGCCACGTAGCCCCCGGTCAGGATGCCGCGCATGCGCCCCAGCCGGGGCGCCAGCCACGCCACCACGAAGTTGCCGGCCACGGTGGACAGCAGGAACGGCACCACCAGCAGGCCCGACATCGACGCGTCGGCATCGCGCACCAACTGGAAATGCAGTGGCAGGGCGAAGATGCACAGGAAGATATTGAGCGCGGCCAGTGCCGAGGCGCCCACGCCCATCACATAGGCCCGGTTGCGGAACAGCCGGGGCGGCAGCATGGCATCGGGCGCGCGGCGCTCCTGCCAGGCCAGCAATGCCACGGCAGCCAGCGTGAGCAGCAGCAGGCCAGCCATCTCCATTGAGATCCAGTCGAAGGCCTCGCCTGCCCAGCTCATTGCCAGCAGGAAGGCGACGATGGCCACGGCCAGCAGGAAGGCGCCGAGCCAGTCCACTCGCGGCTTGCCGCCGCGTGGGCGCAGTTGCGACAACCCGCGATAGCACAGGCCCATGGCCAGCAGCCCCAGCGGCACGTTGATCCAGAACAGCCAGCGCCAGGACATGTGGTCCGACACCCAGCCGCCCACCAGCGGCCCGGCAATCGACGACACCGCCCAGACCGTGGCCAGGTAGCCCTGGTAGCGGCCGCGCTGGCGCGGTGCCACCACATCGGCAATAGCGGCCTGCGCCAGTGACATCAGGCCACCGCCACCCACGCCCTGCAACGCCCGAAACAAGATCAGCTGCGTCAGCGACTGCGCCATGGCACAGGCCACGGACGCCGCGATGAACAGCGTGATGGCGACCATCAACAGGCGCCGCCGCCCAAAGCTGTCGGAGAGCTTGCCGTACAGCGGCGTGGTCACCGTGGAGACGATCAGGTAGGCCGTGACGATCCAGGACAGGTGGCCGAAGCCGTTCAGGTCAGTGGCGATGGCCGGCACGGCCGGGATCACCACGGTCTGGTCCAGCGCGGCCAGCAGGATGCAAAGCACGATGCCGCCGATCACGCGCATGATCGCGGCGTGGTCGTGGATGGCTGGTGGGGCGTCAGGGGCGGCTTGGGAGGCTGGGGCGGCTTGGGAGGCTGGGGCGGTTTGCGTGGAGGCGGACGGCGACATGCAGATGGGCGGCGGCAGGGCAGCGGGAGCTAAGGCAAAGGACAAGCCGCACGTCAAACCCTGCGGCCTTATTCAGTAACCGCATAATTATATGCATGCTTAGCATTTGGCGCAGCCTCGCTGACCAGACATGCGCCAGCACCGTTCCACACGCGCCTGCCCCAGGCGCGTGCTTCGTCACAAGGTGGGAGGTGGCCTAGCGGGTGCCCCCGGTAATGTACTGTTCGAGTTGCTCGATCACAAAGCGCTGCTCGCTGATGATGTTGTTCACCAGGTCGCCAATGGACAACATGCCGAGCAGTTCCTCGCCCTCCATGACCGGCAGGTGACGCATCCGGTGCCGCGTCATCAACGCCATGCAGTCGTCGGTGGTCTGATCCCCCCGCACGTAGATCACTGCCGAGGTCATGATTTCGCGCACCAGCGTTTCACGCGATGTCCGTTGCATCAGGATCACCTTGCGCGCGTAATCCCGCTCGCTCAGGATGCCGACGATTTTTTGATGTTCCATCACCAGCAGTGCGCCGATTCCCTTGTCGGCCATGAGCTGTAGCGCGGAATAGACCGTGGCCGTGGGTGGGATGCTGTAGATGGCCCGAGATGCCTTGTGTTCCAGAACCTGCCGTGCGGTTTTCATTGTCACCGACTCCTTGTTGCCGTCTTGGAAACAGTCTTTGCCGTGGCCCAATGGTCTCGCTGCGCCGCGCAACGCTGCTGCGCCCCCGGGTGTCAGGCCACGTTTGTTCAGATTAGCAAAGGAACGGCGATGCTTACAGGGTGACTTTCACGAATCTTTGTAAGCATTCCCGACGCGGGCTAGGCCGGCTGACTGATCAAGTGCGGACGCCGCATCCAAAGCCGGCCCAGGCGAGCGAGGTCGGGCGGCAGGTCGGCATCGGCAGACCCATGCATCAACAGTGTCTGACGCAGCCGGGGGCAGCGGCTGGCAACGAAGGCGATATCGTCGACATAGCCCAGCTCCAGCAGCGTGTCCGCCTTGTCGAACACCACGGTATTGATGGCGCGCAGGTCGAGCGTCGCGGCGTCGACGTGGTCGAGCAGGCGTCCTGGCGTTCCCACAACGATATGCGCGCCGTGGATCAGGCTGTCGATCTGCATCCGCATCGGCGCGCCATGGCAGAGCATCGCCACCTTGATATGCCCCAGGGACTGGGCAAGACCGCGCATGCATCGCGCCACGCGATCTGCGGCATCTGGCGTAGGACAGAGCCATAGTGCCTGGACATCGAAACGCCGGGCATCGAGCCGGTGGAGCACGGCAAGGGCCAGTGCGAGTTCGCTATCGGCGTCGCTGTCATTCGTCTGGCGATCCCGCCGGACCTGCACGATCACGTCGCGCCCGGACAGCGCCGCAGGCAGCATCGAAGCCTGCAGCGGCGTCATGGCGTCGTGGCCCAGACGGGCAAGCGCGTCGAGCCAGTCCGGCGCCAGGGGCAGCGTGGCGTAGGGCGCGCCCGCCTGTGCCGGGGAAATACTGCGGCGCGAGGCCTGGTGAATCGACGCTACCGGCATCGCGGTGCACCTCGCCTACGTGGCAGCGCGGCCAGTGGCCTTCGCAGCAGGTTTCTTTTTCGCAGGCACCTTGGCTGGCGTCCTGGCCGCAGTCTTGGTGGATGGCTTGGCCGACTTCGCAGGCGCCTTCGCCGCAGCACTCACTGGCGCGGCCTTCGACACGGCGGCCTTCACCGGCATCTTCACCGCCACCTTCACCGCCACCTTCACCGCCACCTTCACCGGCACAGTCTCCGTCGGCGTCCAGCCGAGCCGCTCCAGCAACCCGCCTGCCGCCGCGGGCGCGTGGACCTTGGCGCCGTTGATGAAGAACAGGTACACGGGCTGCGCCTTGCGCGCCTTGGCCGCCGATGTCTCTACGCGCGGCAGGTCATCCGGTGCCTTGCCGCTCGCCCACGCCGCGGCGCGCGCCGCCCATCGATCGAGATCCTTGGCCGCGTAGCCGGTGGCGATGTCTTCCTGCGCGTTCATCAGCCGCGCGTAGACGAAATCGGCGGTCTGGTCGGCAAAGGACGGGAATTTTGGTGAATCGGTGAAAACGGTGCCGGCCTTGTACTTGCGCGCGAGCTTTAGGTAGTCATCGCACATGAAGCTGTCGTGGCGCACCTCCAGCACGTGGCGGAGCGTCACGCCCTCGACCGAATCCGGCAACAGTGTCAGGAAAGCCTCGAAATCGTCAGCAACAAACTGCTTGGTCGGCGCGAACTGCCACACCACCGGACCCAGTTTGTCTCCGAGTTCAGCAATGCCGCTGTCAATGAAACGATGGATCGAGTCAGCCCCTTCGGCCAGAATACGGCGATTGGTAGCAAAGCGCGACGCCTTGACCGAGAACACGAAGCCGTCCGGCGTGGCATCGCGCCAGTTGGCGAACGACGACCGCTTCTGCGTGCCGTGATACGTGCTGTTGATCTCGATGGCGGTCAGGTGACGGCTCGCATATTCGAGCTCGCGCGCCTGCGCCAGTCCCGCCGGATAGAAGCTGTCGCGCCACGGCGCAAAATTCCAGCCACCGATACCAATGTGAATCTGTGTCGCCGCCTTTGCTCCGCCCTTGCTAACCGCCATGGCCGATTCTCCACGAGAGGCAATCCGGGGAAGTCTAGCTGCAATTGCGTGATGCGGCTGCCCGCATTCGGACATGTGACTGGCAGATGATTTGCGCAAGACGCAAGTCCAAGCCAGCGGCGCCTACGGCTGCTCGGCACCCGGCGCCGGGTATTTCCGCGCGTTCATCTCCATCTTTGCCCGCACCGCCGCATCGAGGTCCACGCCGAGCGCCGTCACCAGTTGCGTCAGGTAGATCGTGATGTCGGCCAATTCCTGCTCCACATGCCCGCGCTCGTCGGTGGCCATGATGCCGCGCGACTCCTCCTCGGTCTGCCACTGGAAGATCTCCACCAGCTCGGCCACTTCCACACTCAGCGCCATGGCCAGGTTCTTGGGGCTGTGATACTTGCCCCAGTTGCGTGCCTCGCCAAAGGCGAGAGCGGCTTGCTGGAGGTTTTTTATGTCGATGAGGGGCATGATGGAAACGCGAGGCATGGTGCGACGTGGCATTGTAAAGGCGCTCACGGAAAGGTCCGCACAGCATCCCAGGTCAGTTCGAAGCGCATCAGGTACTTGCGCAGCCGATCGGCGTCGTTGACCACGGAGCGCTGCGTACGGGATCGGTCAAAGAGCCGGCGGCCAGCCTCGGACAACGTCTGCGATGCCCGGCAAACCCCGATGACGGCTTCGAGTTGCAATCGGTCGAATAGATCGAGTCCGTCGAGGACACCTGGCGGCACGACGACATCGAGGTCGACCTCGCTCGCATCTCGCTCGCTGGCTGGCTGCCACAGCCATTTCAAGCGCTGGATCTCGGCATCGACAAGACCCTCGGAAATCCTTCCGCCATCGGCCAGCGTCGCCATTCGCGTGACACTGGCCGACAGGTCACGAAAGTTGCCCTTCCACAGTGCCTCTACCGAATTGGCGAACCGCAGATACCGGGCCTTGGCCTCGACGTTGAAGCGCACGGTTCGCCCGGTCTCCGTCGCAGCACGTGTCAGCAGATGATCAATGTTGGGCTCGATATCCTCGGGGCGCTGGGCGAGTCCCGGCAGCGTATAGGCCCAGAGGTTGATCCGCGCGAACAGATCCTCGCGGAACCGCCCCTGCGCCACATCGACGCGCAAATCGCGGTTGGTGCCGGCAATCAGTTGGAAATCGCTGCTGACCTCCTTGTCGCTGCCCATGGGCAGAAAGCGCTTTTCCTCCACGGCCTTGAGCAGCATCGCCTGTTCGTCCAGGCCGAGTTCACCGATCTCGTCGAGAAACAACACACCCTTGTGCGCCGTGCGCAGCAGCCCCGGCCGATCGGCCATCGCACCGGTGAACGCGCCCTTCCTGTGACCGAACAACGTGGAGGCCGCGCCGTCGCCGCGCAGCGTCGCACAATTGACCTCGACAAACTCGCCCTGCACCTGGTGCCGCGACTTTTTCAGTTCGAACATGCGCCGCGCCAAATGGGACTTGCCTGCGCCCGTCGGGCCGGTCAGCAGGATCGGCGCCTGCGAGCCGACCGCCACGCGCTCGATCTCCTCGATCAAACCATTGAAACGCTTGTTGCGCGTGGCGATGCCGTTCTTGAGGAACTCCAGCGCTTCGGCCTGCGCCTCGTCGAAGCGCCGGGCCAGGACGTCGTAGCGCGACAGGTCGAGGTCTATCAGCGTGTAGGTGCCGGGCTTGCCGGGACCTTGCCGCCGCGGCGGCGCGGTCTGGAGCAATACGCCCGGCACCATGCGCGATTCGACCATCAGGAACATGCATATCTGCGCGACGTGGGTGCCGGTCGTGATGTGCGCCCAATATTGCTCGTCAGCCGGATCGAACGGGTACGCGCGTGCCCAGTCGTAGAGCGCCGCATATACCTCGCCGAAGTCCCAGGGGTCCACCACGCTCATCGGCACAAGGTTCACCAGGGTGTCGGGCGAGACATTCGCCATGTCCTGCTGCAGCGTTTGCGCCAGCGCCGTATGCGACGCGGGGTAGAACAACTCCATGCGGTCGATCAGCGTGTCTTCGTGCTGGACCAGCGAAACCGTCGGACGCCACTTCTCCCAACGCCCCGGACCTTGTCCGGAATCCAGTTGGGTTCCCATGAAACCGATCACCACGTTCTTTTTTGACATAGCTTGGTAGCTAACAGACTAGATCTAATTCTAGTCTTTTCGTGGAATGCATTGGTACTCGCCCATACCCGGAGCACTTGGAAAATTAAAATCCAACGATAGATCAACGACTTACAAACTGAGCCACACTCCATCAAGGCGACTGGCACACCACTTGCACAATCCTGGCCGTTGAGAATGCACATAGATGGGAGAGGAACAACGATGTCAAACCAGAAATACAACATCGCGGACGTCGCTGGCGGGGTGCCGGTGAAGATGTGGACCAAGGGCGTGCCTGTCGAAGACGAAGCCATGAAGCAACTGGCCAATGCCGCGCGCCTGCCCATCGTTTTCAAGCACATCGCGGCCATGCCAGACGTCCACCTGGGTATCGGAGCCACGGTCGGCTCGGTGATTCCGACGGTCAAGGCGATCATCCCGGCGGCGGTCGGCGTCGACATCGGTTGCGGCATGATGGCCGCAAAAACGACGCTGCGTGCGGAAGACCTGCCGGACAACCTCGGTCCGCTGCGCTCGGCCATCGAGGCTGCGGTGCCGCACGGCTTTACGCCGCGCCGGGGCGGACGCGACCCGGGAAGTTGGGAGAACCCTCCGGAATCGGTCGACCATATCTGGGGCACCCTTGTCGACGAATTCGAAGCCTTGTGCGAACTGCACCCACGCCTGCGGAACACGAATAACCGCAAGCACCTGGGTACGCTGGGAACTGGCAACCACTTCATCGAGGTCTGCCTCGACGAAACAGGCTTCGTCTGGTTCATGCTGCACTCGGGCTCGCGAGGTGTGGGGAACGCTATCGGCACGCACTTCATCGAACTGGCCAAGAAGGATGCGGAGCGCCATGACCGCCACCTGCCTGACAAGGACTTGGCCTACTTCGAGGAGGGCGCCCAGTACTTTGGCGACTATGTGCGCGCGGTCTCGTGGGCGCAGAAGTTCGCGATGAAGAATCGCGAAGTCATGATGGCCAACCTCATCGCCACGGTGCGCAAGGTCATCGCCAAGCCGTTCGACTCACATGTCGAGGCGGTGAACTGCCACCACAACTACGTCCAGCAGGAGCAGCACTTCGGCGAAGACGTGTTCGTGACCCGCAAGGGGGCAGTCAGCGCGAAGCGCGGCCAGATGGGCATCATTCCGGGCAGCATGGGTGCACGCAGTTATATCGTGCGTGGGCTCGGCAATCCGGAGAGCTTCGAGAGCTGCAGCCACGGCGCGGGACGCGTGATGAGCCGTACGAAGGCCAAGAAGCTGTTCACTGTCGAAGACCAGATCAAGGCGACCGCTGGCGTGGAATGCCGCAAGGACGCCAACGTCATCGACGAAATCCCGATGGCGTACAAAGACATCGATGCCGTCATGGCGGCCCAGGAAGACCTCGTGGAGGTCGTACACACGCTGAAGCAGGTCGTGTGCGTGAAGGGGTGAACACGTAGGGGTGAACGCTGGATAAGGTGGGGGTACACGCCCTCACCCGTTGTGCAACAGAAGAACAAGACGATGATCGAAATCGATGGTTCCACCGGCGAAGGCGGGGGTCAGATCCTGCGCACGTCACTGGCCCTGTCCATGTGTACTGGCCAGCCCTTTAGGTTGAGCGGCATCCGCGCCAACCGCCCGCGCCCGGGTCTCATGCGTCAGCATCTGACGTGCGTGAAGGCCGCAACTGTGATCTGCGATGCCGACGTGCAGGGCGATGAACTCAATTCCCAGTCGCTGATGTTCACGCCGCGCAAGCCGCGGGCGGGAGACTACGCCTTCAACGTCGGCACGGCGGGCAGTTGCACGCTGGTGTTGCAGACAGTCTGGCCAGCACTGCTGTTGGCGGACGCGCCGAGCCGCTTGCTAATAAGCGGCGGCACGCACAACCCGATGGCGCCACCTTTCCATTTTCTCGAACGCAGCTATGCGCCGCTGGTGCGCAGGCTTGGCGCCGACGCCAGCCTGACACTGCGCCGCCTGGGCTTCTTTCCCGCAGGCGGCGGCGAGATCGAAGTCGAGATCTCGCCGGCCGCAGATCGGCTGCAACCGTACGACCTGACCGAACGCGGCCAGAAGATCGACAGCTACGCCGAATGTTTCGCCCCTGCGCTGCCGCGCGCCGTCGCGTCCCGCGAACTGGAATTTCTCGGCACCGCACTGGGCTGGAACGCGGACCGCCTCCGCGTCGCCCCCGTCCGACAAAACGAAGGTCCGGGGAACGCACTGCTTGCCACCCTGGCCTACGAACACATGACCGAGGTCTTCACGCAGTTCGGAGAGAAGGGCATCACTGCAGAAAAAGTCGCCAACGCCCTCGTCCACGAAGTCCGCGATTATCAACTGAGCGACGCCGCATTGGGACCCCATTTGGCCGACCAGTGGGCGCTACCCCTCGCAATCGCCGCCTGGAAGCGCCAGCGCAGCGCGGTCTATACCTGCACTACATTGACCGCCCATGCAAAGACGAACTTCGAGGTGATCGAGCGTTTCCTGCCCGTGGGATTTTCGACGAAGCAGACCGGAAAAGGATGGCGAGTGGAACTACGGCCGATGAAGTGAGTTAAAGGAGGGAAACGTCCAAAGAAAAATGGCGCTCGAGCGCCATTTTTCTTTGGACAGGAGCAGACGTGAGAACCCGGAATTCGCGAGACTGCGAGTTCCGAAAAATCAAGGACATACCAACTAATTCCGTCGTCACTTCCTCGGCTTAAAACCGGAAATAGTGAGACTAGTCTGAATCGAAGCGCGAATTAGCTGGACTGCTCCGAAAGCGCCTGATGATGCACATTTTCGGTCGTTTCCCCCGATCCGCTCTGTACTTTCCTGGCTGCCGCGCGCTAGGTTGCCTGAAACGACCCGCCCAAAAGATCTGGGAGAATCCCAAAGTAGCTTGCTGCTAGCTCTTAAGTATCCAGCTAGCTAAATCGGCGTGCCGCGGTGGGCGCTTGCGATGCCTTCATCACTTTCCAGTTCACTGCGGACGGGGAGTGCCGCATGAAGATCATCAGGGAATGCCTGGCGTGTGGGCTGCCCTTCGAGGTCCGCCCTCAGACGCCAACGCAGCGCTACTGCTCATCCCCAGATTGCCAAAGACGCCGGCGGCGCGACTGGCATCGGAAACGCATGGCGACCGATGCCGACTATCGGGAAAACCAAGCACGGGCTCAGCGAGCTTGGGCGGCCTGCCACGCAGACTATTGGCGCATGTACCGCAGTCACCACCCCGACTATAGCGCTCGCAATCGCGAACAACAGAAGCGAAGGAATGCAACAAACAGGATTGCAAAGATGGACGTGTGCCGAAGGCTAACGTCAGTCCCGTCCGGCATCTACGCTCTGTCGCCAGCGCCACACAAGCTGATTGCAAAGATGGACGCCTGGATCGTCCGGATTACAGTCCTGGCGCGGCCGGGTGCAGAGACGATCATGATTGCAAAGAGATGACGTGTCACTGTCAGTGGCGGGAGCTGCTAGAAATGATGGTGTGCATGCTTCGAGTGATTGCCGGCGATGACGGCTAGGCGAGACACCGGCACGGCACGACGATTTGGACGCTGTGAGTCGAAATCATGCTGACGGTCGCTCAACAAGCTGGCGTGGAGCCAAGGGAGTCCCTGGTAAGGGCGGCCGAGTATGTCCGCATGTCCACGGAACATCAGCAGTGCTCGACGGAGAACCAACACAGCAAGATCCAGGATTATGCGCAGCGCCGCGGCCTAAGCATCGTCCGAACATACGCAGACGAGGGTAAGAGTGGCCTGCGCATCGACGGCCGACAGGCATTGCAAGACCTAATTCGAGACGTGCAGTCGGGGGCCGCCGACTATCAAGTCATCTTCGTCTATGACATCAGTCGCTGGGGACGTTTCCAAGACGCCGACGAAAGCGCTTACTACGAGTACATCTGCCGTCGAGCCGGCCTGCAGGTGGCCTATTGCGCTGAGCAGTTTGAAAACGATGGATCTCCCGTCTCGACAATCGTCAAGGGTGTTAAGCGTGCAATGGCCGGCGAATATAGCCGGGAGTTGTCGACCAAAGTGTTTGCCGGACAGTGCCGGCTAATCGAGCTGGGATTCCGGCAAGGAGGACCTGCAGGTTACGGCCTTCGCCGGGTACTTGTAGATCAACATGGAGTCATGAAGGGCCCACTGGATCGAGGTGAGCACAAGAGCCTTCAGACCGACCGAGTCATCCTGATGCCGGGCCCTGAAAGCGAGGTACGCACACTCAATCTCGTCTACTCCTGGTTCGTTGAGGAGGCGCTGAACGAGCATGAAATAGCTGCACGCCTAAACGGCATGCGCATCGTGACAGATATGGGACGCCCATGGAGTCGAGCGACAGTTCGGGAGGTACTCACCAACGAAAAGTACATCGGCAACAACGTATATAACCGCGTCTCTTTCAAACTGAAGAAGATGCGGGTCATCAATACACCCGACATGTGGATTCGTAAGGAGCACGCGTTCGAAGCGATTGTGCCAAGCGATGTCTTCTACACCGCCCAAGGCATCATGCGCGCGCGAGCACGCCGCTATTCGGACAACGAGCTCATCGATCGTTTGCGCGCCTTGTACGAAAGCCGTGGGTTCCTGTCGGGTCTTATCATCGACGAGACAGAGGGCATGCCTTCGACCTCCGTCTATGTATATCGATTCGGCAGCTTGATTCGCGCCTACCAGGCGGTCGGGTTTACGCCGGGCCGTGACTACCGGTATGTAGAAACCAATCGATTCTTAAGGAGGCTACATCCGGACATAGTTAGCGAAACAGAACAACGGATATCCAATCTCGGCGGCAGCGTACTCCGCGATTCGGCCACCGACATGCTCACATTGAACGGTGAGTTCAGTGCCTCAATCGTCCTTGCTCGCTGCCAAGCGCCCGCCAGCGGCCACTACCGCTGGAAGGTTCGCTTCGACACGAGCCTTGCGCCCGATATAACGGTCGCTGTACGGCTTGACCACGCCAACCAAGGACCGCTGGACTACTACTTGCTACCGCGTCTGGATTTCTGTCAGTCCCGCATTAGTCTTGCGGAACGAAACCACGCTGAGCTGGAGAGCTATCGGTTCGACACGCTAGATTACCTGTACGGCATGGCAGCCCGTTCAAAGCTTCGGAGGGCAGCATGAATGAGCCGCGGCAGCCTGGCGAAGTGCGCATGATCCCGATCGACAGGGTCGAAGTCCTTAACCCACGGGAGCGCAACGGGCGAGTGTTCGATGAGATCGTCGAAAACATCAAGACCATAGGCCTGAAGAAGCCCATTACCGTTACACCGCGCGCAGCGCCGGACGGTGGGGAGCGGTACATGCTGGTCTGCGGCGAGGGGCGTCTAAAAGCCTTCCGCTCTCTGGGTGAGACAACGATCCCTGCGCTCGTTGTGCATGTGAGTGACGACGACGCCTTCCTAATGAGCCTTGCCGAAAACATCGCGCGCCGCCAATGTCGGTCACTAGAGCTTCTAGCCGGCATCAGGCAGCTCCACGAGCAAGGTTATACACCCAAGGTCATCGCCGATAAGACCGGCCTTACACAACAGTATGTGCAAGGCATACTGACTCTGCTACAGCAAGGTGAGGAACGCCTACTCGTGGCGGTCGAGAAAGGCAGCATACCGTTGAATGCGGCCCTCACCATTGTAGGGGCCGGCGATGACGACAAGGCAATACAAGCGGCCCTTCAAGAAGCATATGAATCAGGAAAGCTACGCGGCAAACAGTTGATGGACGCACGGCGCGTTATTGAGCGTCGCGCGGCACTGGGTCGAACGACCGCGCACCGCATGCCACGCAACACCAGCGACGTTTCAACGTCTAGCCTCATTCACACCTATCAAAATGAAGTTGAACGGCAAAAGGCGATGGTACGTAAGGCTGAATTTGCGCAGCAGCGTCTGCTGTTTGTCGTGGGAGCACTGCGTCAGCTATTCGCCGACGAGAATTTTGTCAATCTGCTGCGAGCAGAAGACCTGGCAACATTGCCGAAGTACCTCTCCGAACGTGTATGGGCTGGAGGTCTGCAGAAATGAGCGGCATCACACTCGGCTTCATTCCCGAACCCCTGAACGTGCCGGTCATCTGCATACTGACATCCCGACGCACGCCAGAGGGAATAAGTACCTCGCGCAAGTTCAAGCAGATCAAGTCGTCGATTGAGGAGATCGGGCTAATTGAGCCGCTCACAGTTACCCCCGCCAACCAGCAGTCGGGACAACACGTGCTACTAGACGGACATATCCGTTTGATTGCCCTGCGAGACTTGGGATTCGTTGAAGCTTCCTGCCTAGTTGCAACGGATGACGAGGCCTTCACCTACAACAATCGCATCAATCGGCTTTCGACTATCCAAGAGCACTTGATGCTGCGCAGAGCCATCGAACGAGGTGTGCCACCCGACCGGCTGGCGAGAGCATTTAGCGTCGACATCTCGCACATTCAGAAGAAGATCAATCTCCTAAATGGAATCTGCCCGGAAGCCACGGAACTGTTGAAGGATCGACAGTTTTCCCCGGAGCTTGTGCGCGCCATACGCAAAATGAAGCCGACCAGGCAGGTTGAATGTATCGAGCTCATGGCATCGGCGAACAATCTTACCGTCGCGTACGCCGAAGCCTTACTTGTGGCCACGCCCGCGGCACTGCTTGTCGATGGGAAGAAGCCAACCAAGCTGACTGGCGTCACCCAAGAGCAGATGGCAAAGATGGAGCGGGAGATGACAAACCTTCAGGGTCAATACAGGCTCGTTGAGCAGACATACGGCCAAGATGTCTTGAACCTGGTCTTGGCGAAGGGCTATTTGGCGAAGCTTCTTGAGAATGAGTCTGTTGCCACGTTCCTGCGTCAGAGGCAGCCAGACCTGCTCGCAGAGTTCGAGCTTATTGTGCAAACCGTTTCGCTAGATCAGTAGAGCCTGAGGCTTGGGCGCCCCGGCCTCGATCACCGGACGCCACAACGCGGTGCAGGAGGGTCACCAAGACATGGGCCGACGGAAACAGCACCTCATATAATCATGGTTACAAGAAAAAATGGTAATGAGATGTCTTTCAAGATAACAGAGATAAAAAGAAAAAATCTAGGCCGTCACGCGGTGAGCGGTCGTGTGCGAGACAGGGACAATCGCATTACCTTGCTCGTGGGACCGAACGGGTCGGGAAAAACGCAGGTCTTGGTGGAGATGCTGGATAAATATGTTCATGGACGCCGCAGTCGATCGTCGCTCGCCTCGGGCATCGAGATCGAGGGAGTTGGCGAGCCATCGCGCGTGGTGGCACAGACATTTAGTCCGTTCTCGCGTTTCCCCAGGGAGAATACAAAGCCGCTGACCCTTCAAGAGTACCTGGAACCATCACCGGGCCCATATGCGGCAATTGGCTTGACGCGGGGCAACGGTATTGGGCGTCCCATTGCTCGGGAGGTGACCGGACGCATCCTAAAGCGTCTGTACGCGAATCCCTTGGAAGCGCCTTCGTTCGCCGTCGCGCTCACGAGCATGGGATTTCTTCCGCGCTTGACCCTCGTATATGCCACCACCCCGCTGGCGCGGAAAATCGAATTCGAGTCGGACGGATGGGAACTGCATGACTCGGTTAACCGATATCTTATGGGCGTCCAAGGCGATGCCGAGTTCTTGCCCCAGGAGTTGCCGCTTCGACGGGAAGTTGCCCCCGCAGATAAATCGATCTCCCCAGCGGAGGCCCGCGAACGTCTCGTTGAACTTTTGGTGGATTCCATCTCACAGGTGAAAGAGACGAGTTTTAATCATCTCAACCGGCGCGATCAGTCCTACACACTTGCCGTGGATCTGCGGAGGGATGATGCCTCTGCCAGGCAGTTGCACGCATTTCTTGTCTTGAGTCGAACAGGATTTCTGCGGATACGCAACTGTTATCTGGAGCCCGTCTCAGCCGAAGAGCGCACCTGGCAGATCGCGCTCGGAACCGAGAAGGAGTTCGATATCACAGATGCAAGCTCCGGGCAGCAACAGACGCTCAGTTCGCTCTTCGGAATTGCCGCAGAGGTCGAGGACGATTCACTGCTTCTAATCGATGAACCGGAATTGAGCCTTCATCCAGCCTGGCAGAGTAGTTATCTCGACAATCTCCGCGGAGTATTGTCCTCGCGAAAGGGTTGCGACGTTTTTATTGCCACTCATTCTCCGTTGATTGCACAGAGAGCGCGCGAACTCGGACTGGAAATGATCAATCTTGCCAAAGATGAGGCATCGCCTGATGTATCGCACGCCGAGGTATCACGCACCGAGGCTTCAGTTGACCAAATATTGCTCGATGATTTCAGAGTCGCAGTGCGCGATAGCACCTATGTTGCACACCACCTGCTGTCGCTGGTCATGAAGGCGGAGCGTGAGGCGGAAAAGGGAAGGCATGCCGATGATGTCATGGGGCGGTTGCTATTTCTCCAGGGGCTATATAACACGTCTTCCACACCGGACAGTAAGATCGATAAGCTAATTGCCGATGCGATTAGCATCGTCTCGACCGCCAATAATCGTGACCGGGGCTGAGGAAATGCAAAATCCCAAGCTGCCGCGAAAGATCCTGAAGTTTGAACTTGAGCAAATTCCGTGGTCCGAAACCGAATTCAATACCCTACTCTCCATCGCAGCGAAGCATAAGGATCGCGCGTGGGATCATGCTGGAAAGGACTCTCCGCTTGATGAAGCCGAGAAGGAACTTGTCAAGAATTTCAAGACCGCTCTCAAGAATCATCTCTACAGCGTCGCCCAAGGCAGGTTTTGCTGCTTCTGTGGCACGAAGCTTCAGAGTCATGATGCAACGAAAGACCTGGAGCATCTCATTGCAAAGGAGGGCAAGGAGCATGTTGTATTCGCCTTGAAAAACATTGCACTTTCCTGCAAGGATTGCAATGTCTCGAAGGGGAGAAAAAAAGTAACAGTTCTCGCGCTAAATGAGGGCTCAGATGATCCCGATAATGTTCTCGCACTTTCTAAGGAATATCTCATCATTCATCCACATCATGATGAATGGCAGGAGTATCTTTACGTCGACACGTTTGGACGTGTGACTGCTCGCGACGCCTCGGTTGACGGGAAGGGCAGCACGACACTGAGGATCTGTGGCATTCATCGAAAGAACGCCATGGAGCTTGCCGATCATTTCGTATGGCTTCGCTCAGACGGGAAGCGGCATAGCGATTGGGTCGACTTTTACTCGCTGGTCAACAGCAAGGAGACGGATGAAAAGCGCCTCGAAAAACTAATGGATTTTGCGTTTGGGTTAGCCGACGCCTTACGGAGTCCAGAAACCCCCTCGGAAGACACAATTGACTTCGCGCTGATGGATATCATCGAACGTGCAGGGCTCAGTGGAGCAGCCGCGGATTAGCAATGACCCGGCGCAGGCGGAGCTTGTTCGGCCGGAGGCGGCAACGGATCGTACGCAAACCGCAAGCGGTCACTCGATTCAGTACTTTCTGGGCTGTAGGCGGATGTCGCTGCGCGGTGTAGCAAAGGCGGAAAAATCCAACGGCAGATCCAGATTGGCGGCGCGAGCGCAATTCCAGAGCGCCTCCCCTTGGAGTCACGTCAGCGGATGGTGCCACCACAGAAGCAAGCCTCAGTCGTGGTCCAGATTCGCCCCCCACTTTGCAGCATAACCTTGGTGGCGATCCCCGGCGTCGGGTCATCGCTGGGCGACGGGTAGACGGAGTAGAGCATCAAGCCTAGAATAGGCGCCGGGTGCCCACCTTACTTGCACACGAGTAGAAACAGGCATTATTTCCGTCATTGCAAAACCTCTCTTTGAGCCTCGCCGTCGGGGACTTAAACGTGTGCGCCTGACCCGAATTCGGCGTGGCGTTTAGGAAAGGTTCACTATGACGATCAAGGAACTTGCGTACATTGCGCAGCATCATCTCCAGGCCCATACCGGTACGCAATTCAAACGCGCCCACATCTACGAGTTGCTGGCCGCAGCCTTTGGTTTCAAGTCCTACGCGGCGCTCTCTGCAGAAGCCGTTTTTACCAAACAGTCGCTATCCAGTCGACGTGCGGCAGATTATGGCGAGCACGTCGGGAACCGTTGCCTAGAGATCGGTTACCAGTTCGATGCGGCGACAAGGGCCGCCAGCGTGCTCCCGGCATTTATGACCGAACGCAAATTCGGGCTTGTCAGGATTCCGGATCTGATCGCCTATCTGCGAGGCGAGTCACGGCACGGCTCGTGGCCTAATGAAGATGAGCAGGGGGATCAGAACGAGGTTAAGTGGTGGTCTTCTTCTGACGAACTGGCCTCACCGCTTATGCTGGATGGGCTCAGCGCAGCAGCGAGCCGGGGTCATGCCGCCGCTCACTATGCATTGGCATTGATCCACGCCCCAATGATTGACGACTTCGATGACCCAGGAGTCGGTGCTGATTACTGGTACATGCAGGCCAAAAACGGACGTGCTCTGATAGGCGTGGAACAGGAGTGGGCCGATGCTCACGCGACTCGTCTGGTGCAGAATCAAAAATACTCTCTACATCTTCGAGAGGCTGCGAAGCTCGGACATAAAGAGGCACTATTGGAACTTGCCGATCGTTTTGATGACCCGACATTCTTTGAGCAGGTGAGCGATTCGGTGAACGCCAGTCCTTCCTGGGTTGCCGGCATCGCCGAGCGCATAGGGCGACCAGAGGATGCGAAGAAGTGGTTGACGGAAGCGGCAACGCAGGGAGATACGGATGCCATTCGCCGATTGATTGAGGACTACGACCGTGAAGACCGACAACAATGCTGGACATGGGTGTACCTCGCAGAGTTGAATGGTGTCGATTTGAACAAGGATGAGTACGTCGCCATCCACGAGGACGGATCACGCTACGACGACGACGTTGGCGGCCCAATGTTTGTGGATGGCCGAGATGGCGTGAAACTCGAGCCAATGAGTGAAGCACAACATTCCTATGCCCGACGCGCCGCACGGGAGATCTTCGAGGGAGTTCGGCGGTTGAAGAAGTAACTCGAATTGCATCGCTGCAATGCGCAACCGACGGCTGCAATTTCCGTCGTCGGTCGCCATCACTACAGAAGTCTCCGACGAAAATCGATTGCCCTCAATTCCGGCTGGGCCCGAGTCGCACGACAGGAGAAGCGGGTCCGGGTCCACGGATATTGGTCATTGCCTTCGGTTGGCGTAGGGGAGCGTATCGCCGTGCTCTCGCTGAAAGCGTTTAATCAGGTCAGCTTTTGCCGCATCGACAGATTCACCCGGACACTCCACCCAGCGTACCAGTAGATCCTCCCAATCCGAGAGGTGCCAAAGCAAGCGCCCGCCTCGATGCCCAACATTCGCGCCGTAGGCAAAGCTCACCAATTGCTGCACTCGCTGTCGAAGGCCGTTACGACCTGCCCCTTTCCCGATGTACACAACAGTGGCATTAGGCACCCATGCCGCCTTGACGATTTCCTCGGGATAACTTGGGGCCAGCCCTTTGAACTGTCCAGCCCCGCTATCGCGCAGAAACGTCGGCGCACCTGCTGCCTCCCGGACGACAACGTAGACGCCGGAAACTGTTGGAACATCGCCAAAGGGATCATCACCCCAGCGGGGCGTTCCGAGCATCTTAATAGATATGCCAGTTGCGAACGAGTTCAAGTCGATGCCGTCGACGATTCTCATTACGCCCCCTTCGTATCTAGGGTCCCCACTCCCCGTCGAAACGAGAATACACTGCTGCGGACCCATTGTTCTGTTGGCCGCTGTAACGCTAGTCATTGGCCGACCGGGAGCACCTCGATGAACATCGACTATTCGTCAGGCTCGTCCGCCGGCTTCGAATTGAAGTCGGCATTGACAATCAAGGCGGAGCGGTAACGAGGTTTTGTGAACACCAAATAGCAGGATCGAAGCATTCCAGCAGACGCCATCGTTAGCAGAGACTGAAATTCACTTGCGGATAGGTCGATAACGGCCTGCACAACTGGCTTGACAGCAATAATCGCGCCAATCGATGGCACCTCCACCTGACCTACGGCTGGATCTGCATTGACGTAGACCATGATGGAAAATTGCGAAGTTCCTGCTACTGGCTCCGTGAGTTCACCCTCGATGTGTATGGTGAGCATGGTCACCCGTTCTGGGGGCAATGATCGGGGTCTGTCGGCACGAACACTCAGGCTGGCACGAAGCCGATTAATATCGCCCGAGCGCTGTATAAGCTCGCCGCCACCCCTTCTTCTCTTGCTTGGATGGGACATATGCGGTCTCCAATGACGAGGCCGCGAGCCGACCGGCGATGCCGCGATGCCCTGCGTGAAGCAAAGCCGACGGACTTTTTACCCATTCTCAACTAGCTCTTTCACGGCCGTGGTTCGCGTGCGCGAAATCGTGGCAGCCAGCCTTGATGGAAATCCGTTCGCGCGACTCCCGCGATACTGCCGAAAACCTCCGGTTCCAGCAATCATCTGCCAGAATTGTGATTCATTCGTTGACCGACATTCTGGACCTCCCTCTAGCGGCATAGCACGTGACAGTGTTGCCTCCCCGGCAAAAACACGCACTTCGCCCCTCCCCGAGGCGAAGTGGCCGGACAAGCAGAGGCTTGGATCGTTCGCCGGACTGCATCTGACGCGGGCGCTTGTGCCAGCAAATGCACACAGGCTTGAACCGCCTGGAAGCGACGCAACAGGAGCAGCGAGAGGGGCTGGGGCTGCGGCTGGCTGGGAGTGCTCAGTACGCGGTGAACACCGAATGGCGACATCACACCGCAAATACAATAACGTTGTGGTTCCATTTGCTACGCGATGTGCTCACGTTACGGTGACGCTATGAGAACGACGATTCGCAGGATAGGCAATTCCCAAGGGGTGCTGATCCCCAAGCTGATTCTTGCCCAGCTCGGTTTGGAGGCTGAAGTGGATATGGCCGTAGAGGGCGACGCACTAGTGATTCGCAAACCAAAGAAAAAAGCTCGCGAGGGCTGGGCCGAAGCCAGCCAGGCGGTGGCGAGTGCGGGCGATGACGCGCTGGTGATGACCGATTTTCCCAACACCGACGACGCAGAGTTGGTGTGGTAGCGCGTTGTGAGATTAGCTGGTCACGTTCTACTCGAAGAAGAGCAGTGAAATTCAGAGAACGCGGACGCGCGTAGTTGTCGCGCCACCAGAGATGCACGACCGTCCGGACACGTTGTTGGGGGCGACGATAACAGCTGAGCTGACGGCTGTGGCGGCACTATCTGACCGCAGGTTTTGAAGGTCCGCTCTTCGGTGGGGTATGCGGAGAGATCGGTCATGCCGATAGGATCGTGAAGCACCCTCGAATGGAGCTGATAGGCGCCAGCAGCGAGCCAAGGCCGCCATCATAGCCTCTCCGATCGCTTTTGGTTTCACTGACCGATGACAGCAATTGCACTACTGAACCCCGAATCGTCGCCTCACGTAGTGGCGGACTCCCTTCTTTCAGCTGCAGGGCGAGATCCTCGTCAGAAAAAAACTGTTTGGCTGCCGGCCATGGGCAGCATCCGCTCCGAATGGGGAAGCGAGGCTGAACCGTGGCACATCACACGCCTAGGCCGCAAATCTTTCTTTCTGCCAAACTTCTCGGGCGTGCTGGTCTTCGCAGGGGACTGTCGCGCTGCATTCAACTTCTGGGCGGATCTGTCTGATGCCATAGCAAATGCCGCGCTATACGACAATTCAGTACGTGTTCGTCGGTCTTTGGTAGATCGAGTTCTAACGCACACAGCTGGCGCGGCCGATATCTCGTTGCTGGGAATTCTTATCGATGAAAATGGCCAGCGTGAGGGTTACGTGCACAACGCGACGAGGCTTGACACTGCCAATTTTGGATCCTGCTATGTCGCTGGCACAGGAGCGTCACTAGTGGCTCAGCTCATTCGTTCAACGGACGCTCGGATCTCTAACGATGGGGGATGGGCGGCAACCATTCGAATTTCCGCGACAGAGAATCTCGCTGAGCAGATTTCCTCGGATATGCTATATCGCGAAAGCGACGCACGAAATGGTTTGTCCGCGACCACTCCAATAGGCGCTCAGTGCGGCGGCTTCTATGAGTGGTACGGCATCGAAACGTTCGGCATACAGCCAATGCGGCCGCGTATAGATCTACACGTGAAGATCGAAGATCACCGGGTCTTCGCCACCCGCGTCCATCTTTCCGAGATGTTTCAGCTGATTAACCCACCGAATTCAACTCTTCGCTCCCAGCGATATTCCATCAGCGTGCTGAACTTGGGGCTTATCCCCTACGACCTATCGTCGGAGGTTGACGAATACGGTGGGTGGACAATCATCCCAGAGGATGTTCATGGTGTCATTATCGAACCCACATTCAAACTCTACGAGCAGCCCGGAGATGCCTCTGTCACCTCGCGGCTATCAGGCCCACTAACTCCCGAGGACTTGACGGGCCTATTCTCAGAGCCGATGAACATTCATCGTGTTCGGCTGACTGTGCAGAAGGAAGGTTCGGCCAAGGGCAAAGGGATGTACACGGATGCCGGGGAAATCCCGAATGTCCGTATTTGCTGCGAGGACGGTCAACTGTCCTTGCAGTTGAGCAGCAAACTGAAGCAAACAGTACTCGCCATCGGGAGAAGCCTTTGATGCCAACGAGGGGGCCAGTTCTGTTCATTCGTATTAACGCTCCCTTAGAACGATGTCACATGGAGGGACCGTGCATGGCACAGATGTGCAACATGACCCCTTGTTCCCTTCTTCGTAGACTGCTGAGTCGCCCGGGTCGGGAAGCCACTGATCAGGTACACTTTCGAGCACACTGATACTGCCAATGACGGGTACCTATGGGCATTAGAAACCTGGCTGATCCTGCTGCCGTCAGACTGGCACTTGAAGAATTCGATGAGCTCGGCAGAACTGCCTTTTTGGAAAAGTATGGTTACGGGCGTTCACGCGAGTACATGCTGCGTGATTCCGCGACGGGCCAACTCTACGACTCTAAGGCAATTGTCGGAGCAGCATACGGCTACGCATTCCCCGAACACGGCCCGCTAGGCTTCGACAGCTTCTCTGGCGGGGAAGCGACGGTGCAAAAGCTGCTGTCAGACCTCGGCTTCGACGTGGTTCGCGTTGGCCAAGATTGGAGTCGCGAGGAAGTTGAGGCGACTGTGCGGGACTACTTCCAGATGTTGGCACTGGAATCCAAGCAGGCCCCTTACAACAAAAGCGACCACAACGCCAAGCTGCGCGCCACACTGAAGATAAGAAGCAAGGGCGCGGTGGAACTGAAGCATCAGAACATATCTGCAGTCCTCGATCAAATCGGTCTACCTTACATTAAGGGATACAAGCCAAGGCAGAATTTGCAGGATTTGCTTCGCCAGGTCGTTCTTGAGTATGTACAAACTCATGGGACCCAAGTTGAGTCTGTCCTAGATAACTTGGAAGCTCAGACTCTCCCAGCCGATCAACTATTCAAGGGGGTACTGGTCGAGCCACCCATCGTCGAAGCACTACAATCATCGGCCACAAAGAGCCGCTTGCCCAGAAAATTTGATTATGCGGCTCGCGACGAACGAAATCGTCGACTTGGTCACAGCGGAGAAGGCTGGGTTATAGGCTTCGAGCAGCGCAGATTGGTTGAGGAGCAACGGCCTGATCTCGCACCCAGGGTTGACTGGCTCTCGGATAGGCTTGGTGATGGCACTGGCTACGACATTCTTTCATTTGAAGCGTCAGAACTTGCACGCTTCATCGAAGTGAAGACGACGAATGGAGGACCACTAACTCCATTCATGATTACGCGAAATGAGAAGGAGTTCTCCGACGAAGCCGGCGATACTTTTTGTCTTTATCGCGTCTTCGAGTTTGCGACTGCCCCCAAGCTCTTCATCCTACGCGGGAGCATCACCAACAATCTTCAGTTGGAGCCCATCGACTACAGGGCGCGGCTAAAGACGATCCGCTCATAGTAGGCACCCAGCCAACGGCACTCACGTCCTGTGGCCCACCTTCCATTCCTGGAGGGCGCTACGCGGAAGTCGCGCATGCCGTCATATCTTGATTGACATCGGCGTTTCTGTCGGCTGGCGTCTCAGCGGGCCTCTTCAAATCATTGCACAGTTCAATCGCCCGCCTTGCTCGCTGCTTCCCTCTCATATCAACAACTTCGAGAACGGTCATCATAAACAGAAGCGCTGCTACGGCCAGGTACACCACACAGCCACGTAGAGATCCAGTCGCCCCCTGATAGAAAGACCACGCTAGGCTGATTGCGAAGCACAGAATCGTTATCCACGCGGCCTTGCTGATGTGGTCTGGAGAAGGAGGTACGAAGCCCTCATCCGCAACGTAGCCATCAGCCCCCAGGAACTCCAGGTACGTCGAGCCGCCTGCGACCGCTCTTGCCAGCAACAATGCCTCGGGATGCCGAGCAATATACCGCAGTTCTTCAAGCGAATAATCTACGCCGTAGGCGGAGAACATACGACCGGCATCCGCCAAAGTCGGGGCTTCTGGATTTAAGGATTCCCACGCCTTAGCGACAGCGTCCGGATTTCGCATGCAGTGTTCACGTGCAATCCACGAGAGGAAGTTGCCCAACGTGGAAAGAATGCCTCCCGATACCTGGCTTAGCATAGATTCTGAAATTTTCGATGACGGGAATGGTTCAGATTCTAGCCGCATCCACCGGAAGAATCGCTTTACCTGAAGACCCTCCCACATCACTCCTTAGAGGGATGGTAAAGCACGATTCTTCAGAGGGCCCTTGGCGCGCATGCATACCGGTTTTTCGCTAGTGTCAAACGGCTCGCTCCACCACCAACCGGCCGCTTACTAGATCTAACCGCATCAGCTCACGCCTGCCGTTTGGGTGCACTCGTACCGCTCGGCCAGGATAACGCCGATCCGATATGTAAATGGCACGCCCCTCCCTCAGGTGCCTCGATGCCTCACTGCCATCGTCGTTGGCGAGCATGTCTTCGAACTCTGCGAAGAAACGCTCCTCTTCGCTGGGGGAGGCGTTGTCCAAGAACCTCGGATCTATCATTACCGCTCCAGTATTCAATGTGCTGCGATGACTTATTGCCGTAGCCAAAACTGCTCGTCCCACGGAGCGACTGTTCGCTCAACACCATCCTCTGTCGTTCAAAGAGCCCCGGTACGGCACGTACCGGGAACTGTCAAACTTTACAGCCGTTCATTCTCGTTCTGCCAGGCATTCCCATCTCCGCTACGCCTCGCCAATCTTATGGCTTCCTCCAGCGCGGCCTCCTCGAATTGCCAAACCGGATGTCCGTCGACTAGTGGTCCTGTAATTGCACGAAGTAGGCCATCCGCTATCAACTTGTACAATCGCTTCCTGGAAAGCCCATGCGCTCGCCTCGCTTCTGCCAGCGTAAATAATTTTGCTCGTCGCTCCGCCGCCGCAGTGACGCTGTCCTTCAGAATCGAGCCCATTCGACGCCCGCTCGACGTCGCAAAAAATCTGCCGACAAGCTCTCCCTTCTCCACAAGCTCTCTCACTTTGGCGGTCCGCATATGTAAGATCTTCGCGGCCTCCTTTGCCGAGATCCATTCGTGCGACTCACGTGACTCCGACGAGAACCTTCGGTTTCTTTTTGCCAACTGACCAGTCCAGTTACTGCCGATGTAGCTCTCAAATCCGTCGCGCAGGAACGCGAATGATGCCTCCGGAAAGCTCTTATATAGGGTCGGATAGAACCGCCCAAAATGGGCGGACAGCTTGTTGCCATTCGCTTCTAAGCTTCCCCGTGCACCGATCTGATCGACTAGGCGATGAAAGCCACCTGGCCAATCGAAGAGTACCTCACATGTGGCCTGCACCATGGCAATAGCGTTTTCGAGCTGCATGACACCGGAAATCTTCTGCGCCTTCGCTGTTTGCCGAACAGCATAGGCACCGAGAAACCAGGTAAGGCGAAGCAGCTCCTCGACGTTAAGAACTAAGGCGTGCGACGGAAGGACTTGTCCTACTGAGGCGCCGGGATGCAGCACGGATGCCAACAAGCCTGCATAGCACTGCGCATACTCGGTGCACGTTACCGCAGTAGCGGTCTCAAGCAGGGTGCCACAGGAGCACTTGCCGAGCGGCGCGTTGGTCCACCGGATAGCGCGCCTGCATCTGTGACAATCATCACGTAGCCAAACGGCGTGCTTGTCACAGGCAACACCGAACGTCACCCCCCAAACTGCACGATGATATCGTTGCTCGGCCAGGCATCTCGGGCAATAGCGTTGGAAGCGGGTATTCCAATATCGCGATGCCACATTGCCACGATCATGGGTATTCAGGGCTCCGAGGCCATATATTGGCCCGCGAAGAATCGCCAACGTTTCCTCATCGTGCCCCGTAAGCTCACTTAGAGATGCACGCGCTCCTCCAGAAACATTTGCTGCGCGCGCAAGGGATGCGCACCACCGCGGGCGATCGAATCCGTTCAATGAGCTCAAACGCAGGACGTACCCTTGCTTCGACTCATGTGCGAGTGGCAATGGCCGAACTAATAGCAACATATCTTCGCTCCAGCGAATCCGATCTAAGGCGATGCGCAGTAGATCTGGCACGTGCACTGGAACGCCGACGGATATCTGTTGTCACCCCACTTTGGCCCAAAGAGAGGCTTGTCAAAATCTTGCCACATATGACATGGTTAGGACTGTCACCATATCGAGGCGATGGTTCTCGGTGGAAGGCGGCATCTCCACCTCCTCACCGTCCCATCGTCTAACGTATCGCTCAGCGCTTTGAAAAAGCGAGACGAAGTCGGCAACTAACCAGTCCTCCACGAAGCGCTGAAACCCTCTAGAGCGCGCTTCGGCAAATGGAAGGTCGTTTCTAAGCCAGTCTTCGAGTGCTTTGGTGAAAACCAACACGCTCACAGGCGCTTCCACCTGACTGTCGACTCTATTCGTAAGATCGTTCCCGCACACACATTGAATTAATTGTTCGCGGCGCCAATCTAAGGTGCAACCGCACTTCGGACACGTGTCGATCAACCAATGCCGGTGCCGTACACACGCACAGATCATACGAAGGTCTCGTATGGCCGGTGTCGCCTTTCGTTCTCGAAGGCACTCGACGCAGATCGCCGAACGCGTCCGGCGAAAGAGCTTTTTTGGTATTTCGGCATTCATGAACTGCACCACATGTTGCAGTTCAGTCGGTTTGGGTCGACATGTCATATTGGATAGGACTTCAGGGTCAATTCCAACCGACTCCGCGAGCAGCAACTGAGGGCGATGGCTCTGGACCCCGAACGACACCAGCTTGCTTAGCACCGAAGGCGCCCAGTTCAGAGAGGTAAGACCGTTCAACTCCCCTACTCTGTGGACATAACTGAACAGACTTTCACCCTCATATGGCCGGGGCCGCACAAGGAGTCTGGCAGGAAGCAGCTTATTAGCTATAGCCACTGAACGGCTCACCGGTTTTGTTAAGCAGCCTTGGTATGAACGCACTATCAAAGGGATTGCGCTCACGATCCGTCGCGCTCCATATCTCGCTCTCAAATGCCATCCTCAACACATCGAGGTCTATCCGATCACGCCCCTCTTCCAAAGCAATCCGTATCGCACCACCGGTAAGCTTCATGAGATAGTCGATGAGCCCATGGGTCGCATAGAACATGAGAGGAATCACTGCCGGCTCAATGAACGCCGATGCCTTTTTGAACGGCGCTTGGGAACTAAGTGTATTCAGGAAATCTGCGAACTTTATCGCCTCCATCTTTGTTTTTATGGAAAATGGCGGCAACGTAGCTTGGGGAAGGAACCGACGACGCAATTGCTCATTGACCTCGAGAATCCGTTTGCAGTGAGGCAGTCCAAGTAGCACAAACGGAACCCGCGTGGCGTTAATCAATTGCTTGAGCCAATCTGCAACCTTGTATTCTATCTTTCCACCTGAGTTGTCAATGAACTGCTGGAATTCGTCCAATATCGCAATTTCAACGCGACACTCTCTAAACAAAGTAACTATGCGTGCCGTCTTGCTTTCGGCAGATCCTCTGTCCCCATAGGGATCACCTAGCTTCGTCAATATTCTTTCGGCGACATTCTTGATCGTGGGTCCCGATGGAAGTTCTATTTCCACTACTCGTATTACGGTGCGATCCTCGAGCTCTTCCCGCGGATATTTCGCCTCGTACGATTTGCGCAGTGTTGACTTGCCCGCCCCCGAGACACCGGTGATAAGAAGGCAATCCGGCTCTTCGACAAGGTGGCGGCCATATAGGTGGCACCTCTCAATAGCCTGCATTGCTTTCATGAACGTCGGATATCGAATAAGTTTACTGCGGAACTCGATCGCCGCCGCGTCGGCCGGCGGAAGGGATTGCATGCCACTAGTGAACATTTCAGCCTGCGACTGCCCTACCGACATGACGCGGTTGCGGCTGGGCTTTCGTTTGTCGTTCTCAGCGCTGTCAGCCACGGCTCACTCCTCTGAATTGGTTATTTGCACAGTGCGGCATTCAACGTCGAATTCCGACAGCTCCCTATCGGTGAGCCACGACACGATATCGTCGGCGGTTTCCTTTTCCGTCGGAGGGCCGTCCTCAGCTCTGTCCTTTCTATTGGGCGTTTCTTCAGCGTGTTGCCGTAGCGCCTCCCTGACTGTCGCGGGCTGTCGCTTTTTGCGCGAAGCGGGAGCTATACGGGATTCCAGAAGGCGCTGGGTGAACTCTCGCACTTCCAATTTGGCCGCAAGCATGGCGTCGTGGAAAGGCAACGCTTTATAGTCGTCTTTCGCCTTCCTAGTGATGAGGACGTGTTGCTCTAACGTTAGGCCGTTCGCGTAGCCAGGCGATGTGCAACTCGCAAGAGCGTATTCTTTGCGTTCAGTATCCAGGACATGTACGGCGCCGAGATCGTCCGGGTCGAATCTGACCGTAACCTCTAACGACCTCCGTCCCGCAAGAATGCGTTGCAACGCCGACGACGTGTATCGAAGGTTGTGCAGCTGCACGCCGTTGCGATCTAGCTGCCGCCTAACGACTTGGCCAAGGTACACCTTGAGCCGCTGCGGGTCGGGCGCGAGTTCAGGAGCGTCGATCGCCACACCCTCATTCCATCGCTGTAGCGGGGCCGCGTTGATACCTCGGTGAAATGTGGCCCCATATACGTCCACGATCCACTTGTGAAGGGCTAGCTGAAGTTCGCCAAGGGTAAGCACTGCTTTGGCAACCGAGTCGTAGTCGAGCCGTTTTGCATAGGTCGAATATGTGGTGCCTGGAACCAGATGGAGAAAGCTGTAATTCAGTGTTTTTAGAAATCGTTCAATGACACCCTTCAAATGCGGTGTACGCGGCTGACAATAAAGCAGATGGGTGCCAAGGTCTGCGCATGCCGCCTCTAGATCTTTCGCATGAAACTCCAGGCCGTTGTCACAGACGATCAGCTCGATCAGCCCGAAGCACGGCCAGACGCCTTTGACCTCGGAATACATCTCGCGCATGTACGTCTTAGGAAGCATCGCGTGACGCAAGCACCGGAGTACCGACTGCACGCTGGGCTTTCGGAAGCTCAAATGGTAGCCGACCACCATTCGCGAATACCGGTCGATCATGACGGTCACCCATGGGCGGCCGAGAACGAGTGATGTGGCCTCGTCGATCACAAGCACGTCCAACGGCGTATTATCAACTTCGACGCGCTGCAGTGGCCGCGTGCATTCCGGCCCCTTACCAAACATAGTGAGTTGCTGTGTCGCGATCCGCTGACCATATCGACGCTTCAGCACGTCATATTTTTCGTACTGATCGAGAAATCTGTTGATTAGCCGCATGGAGTCATCGGGGAGTGTCTCTTCTGGAAACCTGGCCAGGTTTGCTTTCCTGACCCGCGCGTTTATCCAATCGCGGAGCGCCACCTTGGACTCTCGCTGCTCAGTTAGATAGACCCTCTCAATACCTTCGACGATCAGGTCCCTCAGAACCTCTGGGTAGTCGGAACGGGGCCGCCTACCTCGAAGCTCCCATTTGTCTATCAGAGCCCGAATGTCCATGTTGCCGAACACCCATCTCCGTCGCCAAGCGTAGAAGCGTGCGATCGCCGGCGGCCGACCTCCAGGCTCAATCTGTTCTGCACACGTGCGAAGCAATTCGGATAAAACTTGTCGGCCGAGTCGGAGCCGCCCGTCTGGACAAATCGCTGTAAGGTACTTCCACTTACGGATAGCCTTGTTACGTATCGCCTCGGAAAAGTCCGCCAGACTTCGTTCGATAGGGGCCTGACGGGAACGCTCGCCATCGTCCGCCGGAAATTCACTGAAGGTCGTGATCTTGAGACGGGCCTGCTCGTACAAGCTTAGGAGTTGCAGGTTCGAGTATTCATACAGTGCCCCGTCGCTGGCTGAGCGTAGTTGCAAACGGTCACCGACAATCTCGACGATACGATGGTGAACAGCATCGATCGTCAGGATTGATCCTCGCTTAAACAAACAGCGCGTCATCGTCGGCCTCCGCGAAAGGTCGGACCAAGGTCTCAGCAGCCAATGGCTGATGGAGGTCACAGACAAGATTGCGGACGGCCAATGCCTCTAGCACGTTTCTATAGCTCCCGAGTATTTCGATAGCCTCCGCAAAGTTGACCGAATGAGCGCCTCGCCAATCCAAGTCCGCGCAGACGTTCGGCACGGATTCGTATGGACGCATATGCAGCAGGTACGAAACCAACTGTGAGCGATTGGAATGACAGATATGCTCCTCTGTGAGTGCGACAAAGCGAGCGCCTGTACTTTCGAAGTAACTGGCAATTGCTGCGAAGCGCTCATTGTTCTCCGGCGTGGCGAGCCTTTCTGCAGGCTTGACCTCAACGAACCATTCTTGTCCATTCTCCCAGAGGAATCTGAAGTCTGGCGTATAGCGCCGCCGGCGCCCGCTAGTCACGTAGGAAATTGATAGGGGCTGTTCGTCAAAGGCCGCAATCGTGCGAGCAAACTCCGCCAGGTGAAGGCAGGTCATCTCGAGTAGGCTCTCGCATCGCACCATTCGCTGCATTTTGCGGGACGCGAATTTTCCCCTAAACCCGCGCCCTGAGGGTCGCACCGGGTTACGAGTGTTGTGATACGGAAGTTGGGAGGGGAAAAGATGCCGCGCTGAGACATGCTGGGTAGGCGCGCTATGGTCAGCCATGATGGGTCCCTAATCGCTTTTTGGAGGCGACCACCGGGCAGCGGTACCCCAAGCTAGGGCGTCGCCAACAAGACTCCGGTTTTTGGGCGTAATAACTCCCACCCTTAGGTTGTTATCCCCAAAGCAAAACCGCAGCTAACCGATGATCGATGAATAGACGGCCTTGACCAGCCAACCGCGAGGAGGGATACTTCGAGCGCCAACCAGAAGTATTGGCCTCCAAGTGAGGTCAGCGACGGGGCAAGCCGCCAAGGTTTGTCCCGTTTTTACATTTCGGCGTCCTCCTTTGACTTACGTCGGCGCAGCCGTGGCGGGCCATATGTAGGCTCGTCCGCAAGAAGCTCATCGATCCGCACCAATTCACGTAAAGCCCGAATTTGAGCCGGATACAACCGGTCAATTTTTTCCCAGAGCTCGTGGCACAGCAGGTACGTCTCGGTTGGGACATCTGCCGGCAGCACAAATCGCCGCCGCGACCTTTCTGCAGCAAGCCGCATTTCAAGGTTGTCTCGGTCATTGAGAGATAGCTCTCTGTCGAGCTTTCCCAGAAATTCGTCACTCGGCGGTTTGGTGCCCAGTTCGATAGCGGAGACGTAGGCCTGTTCGTAGCCCAGCAGCTTGGCTAGCTCATGCTGTCGCATGCCGCTACGCAAACGTACGGCGCGGAGAAAAGTGGCGAATGGGCTGCTCATACGGCCGCATCTGGAGATGGTACTTAGTACAACATACTGAACGGGCTCAGCGGCTATTGAAGTACATTTCAGTCTACTTGCCAAGAAGAGTTTTTCTTGCAAGCTGTTGATATATAAGGTTTTATACCGTTAAACAGTACCAAAAGCGTAAGCCGATGGCCGCCGCCCGTTCCGCCGTCACGTTGGAAGTCGGGCGTGGCTGGGCTACGAGCGCACCTGCTGGGCAGCAGGTCCCGAAGGTTTGCCGACTGGTGATGCCATTCGCCGCCCTATCGCCATGTGAGGCTCGAGCTGAGCAAGACGTCATAGCCATCTTGTGGCTGCAGCAAGGACTGCGTCCACGACCTCAGCGACGCCAGCGGCGGCATGTCCTTCAAGTACGACGCCCATCTCCATCGAGTTTTCGAGTGAGGCCGCGGTTACGTTCGACGAACCCAGGTAGGCGGTGCTGCGGTCGCAGAGCACCGCCTTTGCGTGAAACGTTTCCCGCCCACCGTCCATGCGTGGAATCGAATAGTTAAAAACATGCACGCCGTGCGCCTTGAGCCACGATGAGATGGCATCGAAGCCGACCGGGTAGTCCTTCCGCGCGGTGTCTTCCAGGCTGCGAAGAATCAGGGTACTCTCGACCCCGGGGGGTGCGTGTGCCAGCATCTCCTGTAGCCAAGCAGCGCCCCTACTGTCGAGGAACGGCGTCATGATGACCACGCGCCGCTGCGCCGCCCGAACCATACCGTGAAAGGCGTGCTCGGTAGATTCCAGGTCTGTCGTTCGCCAGCCCAGCGCCGATAGCTTTTGTTCCAGAACGCTAGGCCGCGGCGGTTTGGTGAGCACGACCTGGGCTACAGTCGCATCCCGGTGGACGAACGACCGATAATGCTCGACGCTATTCAGGGCGAAGGCCAGACGCCGAAAACGCAGATGCGCGCCGCCGCGAGGCCTGAACCCCGCCGGCGTTGCCTCGACAAGACCGAGCCCAACCGAACGCTCGAGTAGGTCCCGCGTCGCCCCCTCTTCGGTGACGCCCAACTGCGCCGCGTCGACCAACGAACGGGCCGACTGCACCGAATCGGCGGGCAGGTCTGCCCATGCCTCCAGCAGCGCCGCCGCGAGGCCCGCTTTGTCGGCCAGGCCCGCCAGCGCCGCTTGCTCGAAAGCCGTCAGCTTTTGCGCAGACATGGCCGGGGCTACGGAGTGACAATGTCGAGGTAGCCGCGAATCGGTGCTCCGCGCTTATCAAGGCGAGGACTGCCTCCGATGGACCTCAACACCGAGCGCGACAGCAGCTTGTTACCGGCAACGCAAGACGTCTCCGGCATCATCACGCAGTCAGGGCAAGCGCCGCCGCGCTCCGTGCAAAGCGAACCCGTACCGCACTGGGTCGCTTTCGAACCCAGCATCGAGGTCAGCATCGCCGTGCCGGCGTTGCGCCAGAGCGCAGACAGGTTGCCCAGATCCATCGTGGTTCCGTTGCGGTAGACCACGAAGGCCAGGTCCGCGGGGAAGATGTATTCGCCCAGCGAGCCCAGGTCCAAGCCCGAGTACTCCGACACGTGCTTCATCAGCAAATGTGAGTAGCTGTGGAGCAACGTGTACAGGTAGAAGTAGATCGGCGGCGTAGTGCTCTCGGGAAGGTTATCCAGGAACGGGCTCATGTCTTGCGCTGCGCCCAGCAGGCCGGCTCCAATCTTTTCGCCCGCATTCAGCGTGAACATATCCGGGCACTTCAGGCTGCGCAGCCAGTCAATAACGAGTTCTTCCCTGAGCCGCACGTAGATGGCCTCATTGCCCTGCTGGACGACATACACGGGATACCGCATGCTGTCGTTTTGTCTCACCGGCGGGAACAGGTTTAGACGGACAGGCATGTCCATACCTCGCTTGTCCCGGAGGATGGGCACAGACTCCATGCGCGAGTAGCCGAAGCTAAAGCGGCAGAGGTCGAACTCCCGGATGAGACCCATGTCCTCCAGGCCCAGTTTGTCGAGTAGTGCACGCGTCGCAGTCTGGACCTGGTCTGTCTTGTCCTTGTCTTCGGGCGCCAGGTCTTCGTCCAGTCTGGTGAACGAGACGTATGGCTTCTTGCCGTTCGTCCTTGTTTCCACATCTAGACGTGTGCTCTTGAGCGCGGCGTGTTCAATGGCCAGGCGGAAAGGGTCGAACTTCGATGCGAACTTGGACCTGTCCCGGATGTTCGAGACGACTGACATCGGCAAGTCCACTTTTGGTAGAAGAATTTGCCTCTGGCGCAGGTCATCGAGAACGCGCTCCTTGTGACTGTGCGCCAGGTCGATAGCCCCTTTGAGTTTCGTACGCATGGGCTCCGGGAATTCTTCCAATGTGCGAATCTGTTCCACCGCGGCCAAGTAGTCTGCCAGGTCCTTGGTGCACTCGGATTTTCCATCACACGCCTTGCGTACGTCCTCATCCGTGACGGTCTGAGCAGCGAAACCGTATTGCTTGGCGACGAAGTCCTTGAGCTCTGCCTCATGCCCAGGCCTCAGGCGAGTCAGCAGTTGCTGGCTGCCATCCTTGAAGTCGATGAAGAGGTCAGACTTGACGTAGTAGGCGCTCGACGCGCGATAGGGCGTAGCCTGCATGCGCACGTCGGTGAGTCGGTCGGGCCCCATCGCCGGTCCGAGAATGCGCAGGGTATCGCGGTCGTTCTGCAGCCACTTCGGAGACAACGGCTTGTCGCAGGCGGCGCATTCAAAAAACCAGTCGCCAATGCCGGCCGAGCGCCGGTTCAGCCTGAACTGTGAGCTGCCGCAAACGCAGCTGTCATAGCGCTTGACCACTTTCGCGTCGCGGTCGCTCCAGTGCCACTGGCCTGGGAAAGCAGCCTCCCAGCGGCCGGACCAATGCACGAAGATGACGTCCAGCTGCTCCCAATCGCACAGGCCCTTCTTCTTCGGGTTGGGGCAATGGTTGGGTGTCAGGTTCTCCAGGTTCTTGTCCAGCTCCGCGAGTGTTTCATAATCCTGGAACATCCCGCAGGTCCGACAGACGAAGGTCAGCGGGGCCGGCGTGTACTCCATGTGGGACGGTCGGCAGAGATAGAAGCGGTCCTGGCCCGGCAGCTGGAATTCCATCCTGGCCGGGTCCAGCATGGCCTGGTCGACGCACTGGGCTGGCAGGACACGTGGCTTGGTTGGGTCGCCGTCGCGCGCAGACGAGGCGGTGTTGAACCAGGCACGCCCGAGTTCGTTCATTCGCCCGAACACCAAGTCCATTGTCGACGCGGATAGCGGGATGGGCTCGCCGGCCGCCGAGCGCGAGATGCACGCCCCCATCCCCCCCTCGAATGTAAAGAAGCTCTCTGGGGCGTAGGCCGTCGCAAGCTGGTTGCGAGAGCGGTTCATCGTCTTGGCTTTTGCCATCTCGTTCGCTCCCTTAGCTCCGCGCTTCCGTAGTGTTGTCTGTCGAGTCGATGTCCGCTCCGGAGCCTCGCCGGATGAAGAGCATAGCCCGAGCTGTCATACCGTCCCTCACAAGCTTGAAGGAGGCATCCACGCCTGATTCGTGAATTAATCCCGGTTGGTCCACGTCGCGCAGTGACGTCATTGGCCGAAGCAGGCCGTTGCGGGCAGCGAAGAACTTGACCAGTTGGGTCGCATTGACCAGTCGGTCGACGCCAAGGTCCTGCTGGTAGTGGGTGAGCTGCCCTTTGAGCAGGGCGCGGTAGTAGTTCTTGCCTTCCGGGGAAGGTGAGAAGGACAGGCCGAGCGCCTTCTCCATGAACGCCTCCGTGGCCTTCATGTTAGCCGGCACGGCCAAGAAGTCCCGCACATCGGGCGCCATCGAAAATGGGGGGCAGCTGCGCTTCTTGTCGTCGTCAGCTGCGCATAGGCGCTCAATGGCGTTCATGCCGCAGACGTACTCCTGGAAGAAGCTCGGCATCACCCGCACGAGCGCCTTTTCGGCCCATCGATCCACCGCAGCCGGCAGAATCATCCGCTCTAGGAACCGGTGGAAGATGTCGTGAATCTCCAGCACGAACCGGTCTCGATATCGCTGGGGGACTGGCACCAGAAGTGAGAAGCCTACGTGAGTGCGGCCAACACGCGATGATGCCTGGATGTACTCGGCGATGTCTGATGGGATGCCCGCAAAGAACATCGCGTTGAACTCCTCCACGTCCACACCGTGCGAGATAGCGGAAGTAGCGATGACCGAACGGAGGGTGTCGTTTAGCTCTGGGAACGGCGAGCCGACGCCAACCCGGGCCTCGGCTCGCCGGACGATGTCCTGAATGTCCGCGGCGGAGACGGCACCCGAGATGAGCTCCGAGTTCAACTCGTGGTCCGTATACCCATCGGCCCGGTGGAGCTTCTCGAACTGCACCTTTTCGGTGTCTATAACCTGGTCGCCACCTTTCTTGTTGGTGACGTAGGTCAGGGCGATGCGGTGCAAGTCGACGAGTGTCAGAAGAGTCGCAACATCGGCGTCAGTCATAAGCCGAACGAACTGGGCCTGTAGAGGACCAGCCGACACCCACCTAATTAGCTCGGCGCGGGCGGCATTTTCCTTGACCGGGTCCTCGCTACGCAGGCGCTCGTACAAGCCGGTAAGCATCAAGTGGTAGTGCCCAAGCACCGAGGCCATCGCCACGGTGTGGCGGTGCCCGTTAGTCAGGATGGAAGCGTAGACACGTGCCCAGTGGCTACGCAGCTCCACATCGCCGACAGAAATCGCTGCGCGTTCGGTGTCATCCAGCGTGGCGTCCGGTTGGAGGGGCGTCGCATAGAACGAGTTGTAGAGAGTCGGCCCGGGATGCGGGAATTGAACGGTGTTGTCACGCTGGTAGAGATTGCGCATCTGGCGCTGCGGCTCGCTGACGGTGGCAGATGCAGCGATGACCTTAATCTTCCGGCGCACCGTGGAATCGGGCTCGTACGACAAGTGGCCATTCAGCAGCGGCGCAAGCTGGTCGAATCCGGCCTCAAGCGCAGACTCGAATAGGCCGGAGAACGTCCCCAGAGACTCGTCCAGAAGGTGCGCTTCGTCCTGGATTAGCAGAGCGGGAAATGGGTCGAAGAAGCGCTTTTCCCCTGACGCAAAGGACGGAAACAGCGCGCGCGTACTGGCGCCAGGGTGGCCATCCCAGTCCTTGGGCTTCATTGGTACATACAAACGCTCGCTGTCGGTCTCGACAAGGGGCGCGAGACCGAACATCCCGAAAAACTTACGGATGGTCCCCTGCGACTGTCCGATGGCGGCGAGCTTGTCGACCGTGCCCAGAAGAACGGAGGGTGCGAGATCGTAAATGTCCTCGTCCACAATATAGAACGGCAGCGGGGTCGGCTTGGCGAAACGGGCGTTCCAGGAGCACTTCTCTTTCGGTGCCGCGCAGTAGTGGCCCAACGCGTTGGCACCGGTGCCGGAGTGACGGCGCAGCGCTAGCAGGCTGCCGTCCTTGTTTCCACAGAATGGACACGACGACAGCTTCAACCAGCGCTCACGGGCGCTCTTGTAAGGCTGGATATCTTTGTGCTTGGACTCAGAGTTGGGTGCGACCTCGCTATCGCTCGGAACTTCGTCGTATCCCTCTTCAGAGTGCCAGTTGGGAGTGTTGCTGCCGCCCACCCAAAATCCCAGCGAGAACGGCTCGCCTGGATGCCCGCGCGAATGCCGAACCTCTTCGGCTGCACCCATGGTGGCGAAGGTCCGGCGCGCCTGCTGCAGCGTGAGCAAGCGTAGCGGGTAGCGCATCAACGCTGACACCCCTCTGTGTTTTCCCCGTAGGCGGTCGAGAAACAGCACAAACGCGAGCAGGCCGAGGAAGGCCTCAGACTTGCCACCGCCAGTCGAGAAGTACAGCAGCGTTACGGCGTTGGCGTGCTTGGCGACGTCGGGTGTGTAGAAGTTATGGAATTCGGGAATGCGGGTCGCGAACGCTGGGATGGACGCCAGGATGAAGGCGAGTTGGAACAAGCGCCACTCGTCATAGCCTTTCGATTTTGCCACCTTGGCCATGGCTGTATTCATCGACAACCACGCCTCGAACGGAATACCCAATGGTGACTTCTGCACGCCGGGCCCGCTCCAATGTTTGCAGGATTTTTCGAGGATTTCCAAGCCGCATCGGATGGCGCTCAACTCCCGGCGCCACGCTGTGAGGTCCAGATGTAGTTTCTCGCGCTCGGCGGCCAGTTGTTCTGAGGCGTCCGGCCCCACGAGGCCATGGTCCACAGGATGCTTCTCTACCTGGGCCAGCCACGTCTCGTAGGCCGTAACGAGGGGCTGCAGGCCGCTCAGACAATCGGGTTGGGACAGCTTCCCAATGTTGCGCTGAACGGCGCCATCGGTTGGAATGATTCGGGGCAGCACGTAACGTGGTGCCCACGTCGTCGTGAGCCGGTGCAACAGACCGTTGGTGGTGAGGTTGACCCCACTATTGAGCCCCAACGCTGGGTATTTTAGGTACTGGTTGTAGCGATAGGATGGCTTGACTCGGTCCAAGTGCAGGAACTGGTGGTCGGTCGCCGGCACTGTCACAGCCACCGAGACCTGGAAAAGCGACGGCTCCAGCTCCTTGAAGTTGGTCTTCGTGAGCGGAGTCGTCCAATTCTCCAAGGCCACATGGACGGTCATGCGGCTAACGTCGACTGGATCAGGCACCGCCTGAACGATCCAGCGCAACTCAATTTTGGGTACGATGACAGCAAGGCTCGAGGCACGAACTGCCTCCAGGTAGCGTTTCCAGTCGCGCACGTTGGACGGGCGGACTCTGGCTCGACGGTAGCCCCATAGCTTCCCGCCTGTGTCAGGGTCGGTGCTAGTCGCCCAGTCCGCAAGCTGCTTGGCGATGGCCTCGTTCAGCGCATCGGTTGCCTTCTTGGCATCGGCCTCTGCCGTCGCCGCCGTGAATTCAAACGATGGCAGGGTGAGCTCGAGCCGGAGCCATTTCGGAGGAGGAGGGATATCGTCTGCCAAGCCATCGGGCGTGGCTAGGCCAACAGTAATCTCCTGAGCCGGACGTGCTTCGCCTTCCTCGTCGCTTTCGCCGCCCCCATCTTTGGCACCCTCGGCTTCGGTTTCTTCGCCCGCCGGCGCACGGTCCAACCGGTTATCGAAGGGCAATCCCATCGATTCGTACACAAATTTGCGCGCCTCGTAGCTTTTTGCGGCCCATTCCGAATTCGTCTTGCCGCCAGGTAGCGCGGCGGTGAGCTTAGTTAGCGCGTCCCTGATCTTGCCGCGGATTTCGGTGCGAGCCTCTCTGGTCAGCGGGAACGTAGCCTCCAGCCGGCCCCCTGGCTTCACATCGTCCTCGGTTGGCAGGATGCGGACGTACACAGCACCGGTCAGTGATACGCCGAGAGCCGTACCCACCGCGGTCGTGCGAATCTGGAAATCCATGCCGTGCGCACTGATGCGGATAGGGTCAGCCTCCTCGTCACCGCCGCGCTCCTCGATAGGCATCGGTACGATGAATTCCGACATCAGTGCTGCACTGGGCTTAGTGTCATAAATGACTCTGTAGAAGTCCCCCCGCCCGGCGAGCCGCGCCGAAAGGCCATTGAGCAAGCTGTCAACCACGGCCTCTTTGTAGGCCGGATGGATGTTGCGTGGGTTCTCACTGAGGATGGGCACTTGTCTCTCCCTTCTTGCTTTTGGTAAGCCGCGCCAGCGGTGGCACAACGCGTTCGACTCGATAGACGCAGCGCAGCGCCTCTTGCTGCAGTTGCCGAATGGCGTCTTCGGGAACCTTGCGGTAGGCGGCCGCGCTTTCGGGCTGAAACAGGATCTCTGCGTACCGGGCGACCAGCTCTCTTCCGAGGTACTGGTTCAAGCGCCGGGCATTCAGTACGAAACCCCAGTGCTGTTTCGCGGCCTCCTCGCTCATGCCCAAGGCCTTGCAAAAGATGATGAAATACTTGGTCTCTTTGGCGGCGTGGGGCCGCGAATCGTTCTCGTGCAGGGACAACCAGTAGTAGACACGCCCCAATCTGCATTCCTCGGCCTTGGAATCGAGTTCAACCATCCTGGCATGAATTTCTCGTGCCAGAGCTGACCGTTTCGTGGCTTTAAACATTAGCGCGCAGCGCCTCTGAACATCGTCGTGGTATAGCTTGAGCAATGTACGCACGGGGTCGACAACCGATCTCACCCCTTCGCCATTCAGCTGGAGCGATGATTCCAACTTGGCGCGAAGTTCATCGCTCATGTCGAAGATGAAGTCGCCTTGTTGGATGGCGCTCGCGGCAGCACGCCGGAACGGGGGGTCTTCATCGGGCACGTGGCGGTAGACCCAGCCATACGCGTACGCCCGGCCGCCACCCTCCAGCTCGAACTTGAAGTAGGCCTGCTCGTCGCTCTCACCGCTGCGGCCATTTTCGTCGAACTTGAACGTCAGAGACATCTCGCGAAGTTTGCCAATGACGAGCGGGTTCGGAACTTCTGCCAGGCGTCGCTCAACCTCTTGGGCCAGCAAGCCGATGCGTCCCCGGTAGGCCTTGAACGCCTCCGGCTCCTTCATGCAGGTCAGCGTCGTAAGGGTGGACTCGGCTTGCCGATAAGCGAGTAGGACTGCGGTGCCGTGCGGCACATCTGGATGCGTCACCAAGATGCGAACTACATCGGGGTTGATACCTACGAAGGTGATATGTTTCCCTTTCCTGTCGCCGGTTAGCGTCTTGGCAACGGTGGATAGCGTGTGCCATTCGATGCGTGTTTCGGCAGAGGGCCAGTCAGCACCAAGCTTTCGTTGGAGGAAGCGATGCGCCAGCAGGACGTACTGGTTGTTCGGCAGCACCAGCGAGATGCCCTGCCGGCTCGCAACCGCATGCTTTCGGACTTCGGCAAGCATGCGGGATGCCATCGGCGTGGCATCGTTCCAGTCGTCGATGAGCTTCTCTGCCTGCGCGATGGATTGTTCGACCGAGTCACGTACGTGGTTCAACGCACCGGAGGTAAGTGCCGCCACGAGTGCCAACTTGACGGGAATCCAGGCATTCTGCTGGCTTCCGTAATCGCCTCCTCCCGATTCTGCAGACGCCGCAGTGAGGTCCGTGTACCCGGCAGGCATGTTCGACAGCCGCAGGATATACATGCACGCTTGGAGCAGCGCCTGATAGGCGGGGCGCTCCTCTTTGCCGGCAGACAAAGTCAGGCGTTGGAATTTCAGTGCGAGCTGTGACGCGTCTCGGTCGACGATGCTGACGCTGAAGTTCGAGTTGCTGCGCTGGGCGGGATGCCAATCTTCAGCGACTGGATGCGCGGAGAGCAGCACGTCCTCAGCTTCTGCGGCCCACACTCTAGTCGAGAACGGAATCTTGGAATCCCGAAGCTGCCCCCGTATGATGAAGAAGGTTTTGGGGTCATCCGTTACGATGACGGCCCCTGCATCGGAGAAGCCGTTTTCCCGAGCGAACAATAGAAAATCAGGAATGCCATTGACCGCAGCGTAGTTCGTTCGCGACGCGGTGTCCGTCGCGTCCAGCAGTAAAACCTCCGGCCGGCCTTGGCCCTTTAGCGCTGGGTCGGCCAATGCCGTACGCCACGAGTCCTTCTTCGCCGTGTGGTGCATCACCATGAGGGCGCTCGGCGCTTTGCCAGGGGTGCCCCACTCGAGGTTGACCTTCTCTCGCAAGTCACGCCGATGCGCGAGGCGTCCCACTTTGGCGAGGGTGCGCTCCAGCGGGTTCGAGACCGTCGTCGCCCAAGTGCGATTGGCGGGGTCGAAGACGAACGTCGGAACGAGCTCTGCGAGCGAGGGATTGGGCGATTCAGGGTTGTGCTGGGTGAGGTCATTGAGGGCCGACAACGCGGCCAGGAGTGCAGGCGACGACGTGTAGGCCTCTACCTCGAATGAGCCGTTTGCCTGTTGCACCCACAACGTCCGATAAAAGGCGCTCAGCAACTCGCGATTGGCGAGCACGCTGTGGAGCGGAGCGCGGCAAGCATGCGTGCCGGGGTAGAGTACGGTTCGCATCCCACGCAGGTCCTTGGCGAAGATGCGCTCAACGTTTGCGAGTGCGTGCAACAAAGGCGGCGCGGTCAACTTGGCAGGCCAGACCAGGCAAAGTGCCACGTCTCCACTGTCGGCAGCGCCGAGCAGCGTGCTCACAAGCCCCTTCGCCCAGGGTTGCGGAGCGATGGTCTCGTTTGCCGTCCGCGACAGGTAGCTCAAGGGAGCGCTTCCGGCACGGACCTGTGCCCACTGCCGTTGTGGGCGCATCGGGGTAGGCGGCTTGGCTAGGGCTGGGGGCGCCGCTTCGACATGGACAGGGAGCTGCTTACCTCCGACCGGCTTCGCTACAAATTTGCGGGCGAGTTCGGCAAGCTTTTCTCGCGCTTTTGTTTGGTCCGCCTGGCGCTTCGCCAGTGATTTGAGTTGAGGCATTACAAAGTCCGCACCATGTGTTGCCCTGCCTGATCAATTCTCTGAAATAAGCCCAAATGCTAGGTTCACCGCTTCGTCCATCGACCTGCCATTGGTAGCGGCTTCCTTAAGCGCTTGTGGATTGGGGAGTACGAGCTGGTTGAGCTCAAACGCTGAAACATTGGTGGCACCGGAGATGCACCGAAAGTAGCGGTCGACTGCGTGCGCGCTTAGCAGCTTTGCCAGCTTTGTCGGCGGTAGCTCTGGCTTGTCGCTCACAGCTTCGAGGATAACGACGTGGTTCTCGCCGATGAATCCCCCATATGAGTCAAAGACACCAGGGGAGACTGCTGCCGCCACCAAGCGCCGAGGTTGGTCGTTCGACGTCACACGTTGCAAGACTACGCTGGGCGACGTGATTACCGACGTATGTTTCCTGTCACCGAGATCCACAAAGCGATGCTCTCCATCGAAGGCTGACGTGTCCTCTAGTCGGACGATTCCTCCTGAGACGATGTCTCGGGACCACATCAGGGGCATGGCGGTGTCCGCTTTGACACGTCGAGCATCTTGAAGGGATTCAAACTTAGGGCGCTTGTCCCGGTTCCACACATACGCCCCGATGCGTATGCGATAGCCGTAGTCCGATAAGCGAGACTGAGAGAGCGCTGCTCTCTTGAGGAGGGTCACGTCCTCGAGAGAACGGGGAATGGGCCACACGGCACCGGCGTTGGGCAGTCTGCATTCGCCAACATTCGTGTACTGGCCAGTAGCTGATACCACCGATACGTTGGCTCTCATTTTCGTGCGGTCCTCTTCAGCGCGGCGACGCAGCACGGTCAATGCGGTCTCTTGTTCGACGTCAATGAAAACGCCCTGTCTGTCACTGACCATGCCTATGTGCTTTACATCAGTGTTGCGGAGAAGGAATTTGCGCAACCGCCCGAAGTACTGCCCGGAGAGGTAGCTGGTCGGTGTGACCAGCGCGGCGTGACCACCAATACGCAGCAAGCGCACGCAGAGAGTTATGAAAAGCGCGTAGAGGTTCGGTTGCGCCTCGATAACGTCGGTGTAAATAGGACGCAACGGTTCCAGCTCTTCGGAAGTCATCTTGCGGTATGGCGGATTGCAGACGACCACGTCGGCAGTCCCGACGACGGGGGCCAAGTGGGTCAGGGAATTTGCCGCATAGACCGAAAACGACGGAACGTAGCCAGTCTCCAGGATTTCCTCGTGTAACGCCATGCAGAGAAAATGCTTGGAAAGCGCACACAATGTCTTGTCCAGGTCGACGCCATAGAGGCGCTTCTCTATGTGCTTAAGCAGCTTTAGGGCCGTGTACCCCTTTGTCTTCAGCGCTGTTCGCATGCGCAGCGCAATTGGGGCTAGAAAGGCCGCGCCCCCGCACGCCGGGTCTATGAAGGACTGGCTTCCGAAATCGACGCCTTGAGCGGCCAGATCATCTAGAAGCCCTTCGGCGAGCGATGTTGGCGTGAAGAACATCGCAAGCCTTTTTCTATGGTCTGCGTCAGCCAATATCGCGTAAGAGGAGCTGAGCCAATATGTGGCATCGAGAAAGCTCATTTGAGCCAGGAGGGCAACGAAAGCGCTGAGCTCTGGCTCCGAAGCAAGGGCCTTAGAAAAAGGCAGAGATGGTTTGGGTAGCTTCGGATACGCTGATTTGCACCACATGCGCAGTAAAGTTCCGACAAGCGTCGGTACGTCACCCCCGCAGCGCTCAGCTGCAGAGCCGAGTGCTCTAATGCGGCGCTTGATTGCCTGCTTCGACAAAGGAACCATCAATCCATCCCTAGACGCGCGTTGCCCTTACCCGCTTCGTCATCTGCCGGCTTATCGGTCATTTGCCCACTCCTAGGCGTCTATCTATTACTGGAAGGATTCTACCGGTCGGTAGATGCTGCTGAAATAATAAGATCGAGGGGTTCAGGCGCTGCGCGGCTGACCGGTCCCTTCAATCCGGGGCTAGCGGACAAGTGAGTCTAAAAAACGACAGTCCGGAAACGACCGTCTACATGACCGCCGAGCCCGAGCAGATTCCCGCCAGCCCGCCCACTACGCAGGCGGTCGCATCGGTTTCATTTCAGAACAGAACGTCCGTCCAACTGATGACGTCCAAATCGCTGGTGAAATTTGTCACAATAGGTGGACATCGCCTTCTTTTTTCCCCGAGTAGTAAGTTCATAGCCGAACAGATCGAAGGGATCGTTGAGATTCTTCAGCGTGGAAATCTTGATGCGAGCGTAACGCCCTGCAAAGCGCGGCTCACGGAGGCTAATTCGTGGACGCGCAATGGGTAGGATGGGCTTTTTCACGCTCGCCCGGCATAGAAGAAGAGCCCTGCCAGGGCAGGCAACAGATATTAGAGGCTACGGGTGCAGAATACCCCTAAGATGGGGGGCCATTAAACTCTAGACTGCAGATCATCAGGGCGGGCGTCGCTTCCGGACGGTGGGCTCGCTATAATCGTTACTTCCTCAGATCTCAAGATTGCTAGATGGGTTGTCGTTGCAGAGAGTGGCGCTTCCAATGAAAGAAAAGATCAGAAAAATTCTGGAAGCGAGACAGCCGATCAAGGCGCGTGAAATCGCACGTGTGCTTGGTGTGACCAATCGTGACGTCAATCGAATTTTGCATGATTGCAAAGAAGATTTTTTGCAGGATGACGCGAGCTATTGGCGACTGAGAGCGCCTGTTGAACTGCGAGTGCAATTTCCTCCCGCTCAGTGGCTTTCTACCCGGCAATTCGAAAGTGCGCTGAGCCAGGTTGAGTCGCCACTGGATTCTGCCTGTTCCAAGGTCATATTCGAATTCGCGCCATCTACGTCTGTCCTGCTGGAAGCGATTGCACGCTTGCTTGCCCTCTGCAATCAACTGATTTACACAGGCAAGTCTGTCATCATTGATTTTAGTGGGTGCAAGGAAACGTCAAAATATCTTAATCGCGTGGGTTTTTATGACCTGCTCGATAAAAAAGTGGAGGTGCTGCCGAGCAGGCCAAAGCGGTCAACCGCAAAGGAGCTGCACGGTGGCAACTCGGGTCTGGTGGAGGTGGCGAAGATCGATTTGCAGCATCGCGACAAAGAGATTCCTCGCCGGCTGCAAGAGAGTCTCGCCCAGCACGTCGCATTCCCGGAGGCCCGGCTTCATACAATTCTGGCAGAGCTGTTCTCCAACATACATGAACATTCAAGCTCGCCTATTCCCGGGTTCGTCGCCCTGCAGCTATACAGGAAAGGCAGCACGCCACACATCAGCACAGTTTTTTCAGATAGCGGGACCGGGATAGCCGGATCGCTTCTCCCGACGCTCGACGCTGCCACACTCGCGAAGTTGGATGCTTCCGGCAAGGATCGAGCCATTGCGCTTGTTGAACTGGTCTTCACTGACGGTCAGCTGAGCCGGCTGGATGATGACGGCCGGGGACTCGGGCTTTTTCGTACGGGCGAATGTACCCAACGCTTCAAAGGCAGCATCACCGTGCGCCAGGATACCTTCGAGGTAACAATCCGGTATACGGGCGATGAACGCCGTATCACAAGCCGGAAAGGGTTGCGTCGGATGAATGGCACACATATTTGCGTGAAGTTCAACTTGACGCAGTGAAGTTCGTCTCATTAAATTACCGGCATGAACCAGAATGCAAAGTGCGTGCGGCTCCGCCTCAGAGATCTCACGGCCTCCGACCGTCCCTATGGGAACGAGGAAGGAAGGGAAGTTTTCCGTGAGCTGACCGCCCTCGCCGACGCTCGCCCAGAACCGACTATTTTCGAGGTCTCCTTCGATGGAATCGTGGGGACCGACGCTTCTTTCGCGCGGGAAAGCGTGATCTCGGCAGCGAAGCTCTACCGCGGGCATCACTCGTTTTGCCTCTCCAATCTGGATAACCGTGATGTGGTCGACAACTGGCGCTACGCCGCGCACGCCAAGGATCAGCCACTGGTCATCTGGCATCCTGACGGCCGGTTTGAAGTCATCGGACCTGCCATGACGGCGGCTGCTAGCGATCTGCTCACATATGTTCTGCGATCTGGCGAAGTTGGGACAGGCCAAGTGGCGGCGGACCTCGGCATCTCAGTACCTAACGCCAGCACGCGTCTCAAGAAGTTAGTAAGTGATGGCTATCTCTTGCGCCGCGAGGATGTGGCCGACAGTGGTGGCGTTGAGTTCACTTATCTTCCTATTCGGTGCACTGCTTAAACTGCTTGCTTTAATCAGAATTCAACGTTAGTATCCGGTTAACTGTTCGAGAAGCCAACTTCCGGCCAGTCTTAAACGGGATCATTTAATCAGATTCTTACCGGTACTAGCTATGCAAAACAAAACGACCCAAGACGACGAACAGCGTCGTCAACGCTTCAAAATCCTGGTGGCCCAGGGAAGCACCACCTTCCAGAGCGTAGAACTGGAAGACCCCGTCCCCCTCGGCCGCCAGATTCTGGCTGCCTGCGGCCTGCGTCCGGAGGGCGACTACACGCTCTTCAACATCCTGCAAGCCGGCGACTTCGAAGACGTCCGCCTGGATGAGCCGGTAGACCTGCGTCGCCCCGGCGCAGAACGCTTCATTGCCTTCAAGTCGGATCGTGACTTCAAGCTGACTCTCAATGGCAGTCAGATCGTGTGGGGCCTTCCCAAAATCTCGGGTACGGATCTCTACGCACTGGCCAAAGCGTCGCAGGACGAAGCCGTGTTCCTGGTCGTGCGTGGTGGCGAAGACGTGCAGATCGAGCCGGAGGATGAGGTTGACCTCACGGCTCCCGGCATCGAGCACTTCGAAGTGGCCCCCCAGCGCCACACCAAGATTGTGATCATCGTGAACGGTCGCGAGAAAGAAGTGCCGACCCGCCATATCACGTTCGAGCAACTGGTCGCGCTGGCCTACCCGGGTGAGCCGCCGCAGCCGAACATCACCTACGACGTCACCTATCGCAAGGTCGCGTCCTTTCCGCACCAAGGGGAACTGGCCGCCGGCGGCTCGGTTGAAGTCAAGAAAGACGGGAGCATCTTCAATGTCGGCCGCACTATTCAATCGTAATCCGGACCTCAAACGCCTGTGGGATGAGGGCTACAAGGTGCGCGTCGAAGGCGGAACGCTGGTGATGCTAGACGTCCCTTACGTTAACGCGAAGCGCGAAGTGAAGATGGGCAAGATCATCTCGCCGCTTTGCCTAGCGGGCGACGTCACGCAGAAGCCGGAACCGCACACGGTGCACTTCGAAGGCGAATTTCCGTGCAATGCACAGGGACGCCCGTTGCAGAGCATCGCGGTCGGAGGGCAAGTGCCGCCAGATCTGCACGCAGTCGGCCCTCACCACTTCTCGACCAAGCCGGATGCAAGCGGGTACTCGGACTACCACCAGAAGATGACCACGTACGCGAACATCATTGCGGGTCCCGCCGGACAGATCGAGCCCGATGCAAGTCCCCGTAAGTTCTGGCAACCGATGGACGACGAGGACAGCATCTTCAACTACGTGGAAAACGCATCTGGTCGCGCGGGCATTGAAGAGCTAACGGTTCGCCTTGCCAGTGATCGCATCGCGATCCTCGGCGTCGGGGGCACCGGCTCCTATGTCCTTGATCTTGTTGCCAAAACGCCCGTTCGCGAGATCAGGCTTATCGATGGCGACGACTTCCTGCAGCACAACGCTTTTCGTGCGCCTGGGGCGCCAACGCTGGACCAACTCCGCGAGGTGCCCAAGAAGGTTGACCATCTTCGCGGCATCTACAGCAACATGCATCGCGGGATTACCGCGCACGCGGTGGAGTTCAGTACAGCAACTCTCGGGCTTCTGGAAGGCGTGACATTCGCATTCCTCTGTATGGATGCGGGTCAAAGCAAGCGGGTGGCGGTCGAGGAACTCGAGAAGCGCGACATCCCGTTCATTGATGTGGGAATGGGACTCGAGTTGACCGACGGTAACCTTGGGGGGATTTTGCGGACCACGCTCAGCACCCCGAACCACCGGGAGTTCGCGCGCAAGAAAATTTCTTTCGAGGAACGTTCGGGCGAGAATATCTACGGTTCTAACATCCAGGTGGCCGACCTGAATGCGATGAACGCTGTGCTTGCCGTGTTCCGGTGGAAGCGGTATCGCGGCTTCTACCGGGATATGGAGGGTGAACTGCACAGTTTGTTCACGACCGACGGAAACATGCTGCTGAATGGTGGTTCCGAATGATGCGGCACTCGGAGCTTGCGCCCCGTTTCATGACCACCATCCCAGGTGAGCTAGAAGGGGGCGTGCTGTACATATCGATGGAGTACGGCACGGTGGTCCATAGCTGCTGTTGTGGCTGTGGCCATGAAGTGGTAACACCACTTACCCCGACAGACTGGTCGCTGACGTTCGACGGCGAGGCGGTCTCGCTCTGGCCTTCCGTTGGAAGCTGGAATCTGCCTTGCCAATCGCACTACGTCATCAAGGGAAACAGGGTGGTGGAAGCTGGACCTTGGAGTCGCAAGATGGTCGAAAAGGAGGTCAAACACGGCAAAGCGGCCAAGGCGAGGTACTACGCTAATCTCAGCAAGTCGTCTGTAGATACTGGCGTTAGCAAAGCGAAACTGGACCCCGGTCAAGAATCGCGAGCAACGGACTTGAGCCCGTGGAAGCGCTTTTGGGCTTGGCTGTCGAAGTAGTTGCTGACGTTCAGAGCGGGATTCCAATCACGCTATGCTCGATGATCAAAGACCGGCTGCGCCAGTGACGTGGCGTAGCCGGTCCCCACAGCGGTAACCTAGCAGGAGTCTTGCCTATTTCATGGGGGCACGCCCCGTCCTTTCGCTACCTAGAAGTCCAAACCGAAATCGCGGTCAAGGAGCCGCATCTTTCCAGTTTCCGTGCTTACGACTACGTCAAGTTTGCGGTGAGCGTACTTGATCGCCTCCGTGGAGTGGACCTCGAGGCTGTCCTCCACATACCGAACCCTGAACTGCTCTCCAATCCCACCCGTCAATAGCGTGGGATCTGCGAACAGGACGACATTTGTCCCGCCCGCCCTTTGAGCAGACGCAAACAGAATTCCGTCAAACGGAGCCTCGTGGACGTGTGCCAGATACTCTGCCATCGTCTGAGTGATCAGGTAGTCTGCCTCTCGCCCCGGCACAACCGGTTTGGCGATCAAGGTGTGCAGCATCTGGAGAAACCGGCCGCGCTCGCGCTGAGTTATATAGTCCGGCTGAAAATAGCTTAGATCTTTTACGCTTTTCGCAGCCTCGAGCCGCGAAAAGTCCAGCACGCGTAGCGGTTGAGTGGTCTCAAGAGCGATCTGAAATATGTCGGTCTTCAAGGCGGGCCGGAGCTCTGCGCGCGCCGTCTCGGGCTCTGTTGCTGCATATAGCACTACAACCCCATCCGCATTCATGCGTCCTGCCCTAGCGACTTCTTTTGGCGGCGGGCCAACCCGCTGTAATGGGGCTGCGAAGGTCGACTCGAGATCGTCAGGTGATCCGCTGATCCTGGCTCGATAGAGTCGAGTACCCTCGGGAAGCTTCCGCACCACGGATCGAGAGCGAGTACCCCGTCGCTCACGGACGTGATCTATGTCTGCAAACAATGAAGCGAAGAGGTCACGGGCCGAAGCGCTGAAAAATCGCCGCGAATACTTGAGTTCTTCAACAGTACGCTCCCACTTCGCGATGTAGCTCTCCACCCCGATTGGCCTGGGAACATAGTAAGTCGTTTCATCCCAAAACGGCCCACCACCGCGAGATGGAAAATAATCGTCTGCCGCGACGACCGCGTCGGCGATCGCATCGTTCGCATCCAGATATTGGCCCAGGACCTCTTGGACAAGATCCTCAATTGTCTCCCCTTGCTGGATCCAGTCACCTCTGTCATCGTCCCCGTGGAACACCTTGTACTGCTCCCCCGGTGCGAAATTTCGGTGCAGGACCGGTTCAAGAAACTCGCCGAGTTTCTCGACCGAGACAGCCAAGTCATCGCTTTCGCCGCATTGGTCGCATTCGACCTTAGAGCCGTTTTGCTCGATGAATAGCCGTACGTGGGGATCATCAATGCAGCTACGACAAATGGCTTGGGTCACTCTCTATGGCTCATTGGATGCGTTGCGCATATTCTATCGCCCCAACGACTTACGGCCACTGATGTCTACGCACCGGATCGCGCGCCTGCGACATGGCTCCATCGTTGCCCTCAGCGCGAGGCCAGGCCCGAAGCCCGCGCCAGCGCTGGGAGCGGGCGAAAAAAAACCAACCGAGAACGGTTGGTTTCCCTACAGTATGGTTATGGTTGCACGTCAGTCGCGGTAATTCCGGAATTTCAGTCTCACAATAGGGCTCGTAGTCTCACTATTTCCGAATTCCTACACTACAAGACTGCTCAAACATCAATATTCCGAGCCACCAACGCATTCGACTCGATGAAGTTACGGCGCGGCTCCACCTCATCGCCCATCAGCGTCGTGAAGATCTGGTCCGCTGCAATCGCGTCTTCGATCTGTACGCGCAGCAGGCGGCGTTGGGTCACGTCGAGGGTGGTTTCGAACAGCTGGTCGGGGTTCATTTCGCCCAGGCCCTTGTAGCGTTGGCGCGTGACGCCGCGTTCGGCTTCGCTCAGCAGCCATTGCATGGCCTGGTGGAAATCCGCCACGGTCTGTTCGCGCATGCGATCGCCTTCGCCGCGCTTGACCTTGGTGCCGTCCGGGATCAGGCCCTGGAACGTCTTGGCGGCGCCGGACAGTGCGGCGTAGTCGGCGCCGTGGACGAAGTCTGCGTCCAAGTGCGACAGTCGCACGTTGCCGTGGTGGCGGCGCGCGATCATCAGGCGGTGCTTGTCGGTCTTCTCGTCGAACTGCGCGTAGACGTCTGCGGTGCCATCGTCGTTGACGGCGGCGCCGAGCAGGGTCTTGGCGTGCATCTCGGCCAGCTTGGCCTTCAGTGCCACGGCCGATGCTTCTGCGGCAGCGGCATTGTCGAGGTCGAGCGTCACGCCGTCGGCGATGGCGCGCAGCGCATCGGTATCGACGATGCGCGACAGACGGCCGATCACGCCTTCGGTCAGCTGGTACTGGCGGGCCAGTTCGCCCAGCGCATCACCGGCGATCTCGCTGCCGTCCGGACGGATCAGCGCGGCCTTTTCCATCGCCAGCTTCAGCAGGTACGCATTCAGCTCGTTGTCGTCCTTGATGTAACGCTCGTCCTTGCCGTGCTTGATCTTGTACAGCGGCGGCTGCGCGATATAGACGTAGCCGCGTTCGATGATGTCAGGCATCTGGCGGTAGAAGAACGTCAGCAGCAGCGTGCGGATGTGCGAACCGTCCACGTCAGCATCGGTCATGATGATGATGCGGTGGTAGCGCAGCTTCTCGAGGTTGTAGTCTTCCTTGCCGATGCCGGTGCCCAGCGCCGTGATCAGCGTCAGCACTTCCTGGCTCGACAGCATCTTGTCGAAGCGCGCGCGTTCCACGTTCAGGATCTTGCCCTTGAGCGGCAGGATCGCCTGGAACTTGCGGTCGCGGCCCTGCTTGGCCGAGCCGCCTGCGGAGTCACCCTCCACCAGGAACAGTTCGGATTGCGCGGGGTCCTTCTCCTGGCAATCGGCCAGCTTGCCCGGCAGGCCCATGCCGTCCATCACGCCCTTGCGGCGCGTCATTTCACGGGCCTTGCGTGCGGCTTCGCGCGCACGGGCCGCGTCGACGATCTTGCTGCAGATGATCTTGGCGTCGTTCGGCGTTTCCAGCAGGAAGTCGGTCAGCGCCTTGCTGACGAGTTCTTCCACCGGCAGGCGTACTTCGGACGAAACCAGCTTGTCCTTGGTCTGCGAGCTGAACTTCGGCTCGGGCACCTTCACGGACAGCACGCAGGCCAGGCCCTCGCGCATGTCGTCGCCGCTGGTTTCCACCTTGGCCTTCTTGGCGATCTCGTTTTCTTCGATGTACTTGTTGATCACGCGCGTCATCGCTGCGCGCAGGCCCGTCAGGTGGGTGCCGCCGTCACGCTGCGGAATGTTGTTCGTGAAGCAGAGCACCTGCTCGTTGTAGCCATCGTTCCACTGCATCGCCACTTCCACCGAGATGCCATCCTTCTCCGCGTTGCCGTAGAAGATGTTCGGGTGCAGCGTGGTCTTGGCGCGATTGATGTACTCGACAAAGCCCTTCACGCCGCCGGCAAACGCGAAATCCTCTTCCTTGCCCGTGCGCTGGTCCACCAGCTTGATGTGCACGCCATTGTTCAGGAACGAGAGTTCGCGGATACGCTTCGAGAGCACTTCATAGTGGAACTCGACGTTCGTGAAGATCTCTTCATCGGCCAGGAAGTGCACTTCGGTGCCGCGCTTGTCGGTGGCGCCGATGATCTTCATCGGCGAGACTTCCACGGGCTGGCCATCCGGACCGTTCACGGTCTCGACAATACGGTTCTGCACCTCGCCCTTGGCGAATTCGATCAGGTTGACCTGGCCGTCGCGCCGCACCGTCAGGCGCAGCCACTTGGACAGTGCGTTCACGCACGACACGCCCACGCCGTGCAGGCCGCCGGACACCTTGTAGCTGTTCTGGTTGAACTTGCCGCCGGCGTGCAGTTCGGTCATGGCGATTTCCGCCGCGCTGCGCTTCGGTTCGTGCTTGTCGTCGAACTTCACGGCCGGCGGGATGCCGCGGCCGTTGTCGACGATCGAGATCGAGTTGTCGCTGTGGATCGTGACGAGGATCTCGGTGCAATAACCCGCCAGGGCCTCGTCGATCGAGTTGTCGAGCACCTCGAATACCAGGTGGTGCAGGCCGGTGCCGTCGGACGTATCGCCGATATACATGCCGGGACGCTTGCGCACCGCTTCCAGGCCTTCCAGGATCTGGATCGAAGAGGCGCCGTAAGTGTTTTCCTGCTGCGGATTCTGCTGGTCGGTCATGTTTTCCTACTCACGATACTAACGACAAAAGCGGATAAAGCCGGACCTGCGCCATGCGGCAGCGGGTGCGGCGAGTCCGCGTTTTGCGGGTTACTTGAAAACGGCAAAAGGGGCGGATCCCGAGGATCCGGCCCCTGATGCGGTGTGTGCCCGATTGTGTATGGATGGCGACTGGGTCTTGGCCATCAAATGCGCATCGGCATCACGACGTACTTGAAGTTGTCGTCTTCCGGCACGGTAATCAGCGCGCTCGAATTGGAGTCGCCGAGGCTGACCTGCACCTGCTCGCTCTTCAGGTTCGCGAGCACATCGAGCAGGTAGGTCACGTTGAAGCCGATATCGAGCGCATCGCCCGAATAATCGAGTTCCAGTTCTTCCTGCGCTTCTTCCTGGTCCGCGTTGGTCGAACTGATCTTGAGCACATGCGTATCGAGGATACAACGCACGCCCTTGAACTTGTCCGTGGTCAGGATCGCCGTGCGCTGCAGCGCCTGCTGCAACTGCACGCGGTCGATCGCGAATGCATTCTTGTAGCCCTTCGGGATCACGCGCTGGAAGTCCGGGAACTTGCCTTCCACGAGCTTGCTGATCAGTTCCACGTTGGCAAACGTGAACTTCACCTGATTCGCGGCCAGTTGTACCTGCACGGGATCGTCGTTGTCTTCGAGCAGGCGCTGCAGTTCGAGAATCGTCTTGCGCGGAATGATGACTTCCTGGCGCGAGCCCACGCCCGCCGCCTCGTTCTCCAGCTCAACGCCGCAGTACGCCAGACGGTGACCGTCAGTGGCCACGGCCATCACCTTCTTGCCATCGACCACGAGCAGCATGCCGTTCAGGTAATAGCGGATGTCCTGCTGCGCCATCGCAAAGTGGACCATCGCCAGCAGATGCTTGAACGTCTTCTGCGGCAGGCTCACGCTCGCGTTGAACTCGGCGGCTTCGGCAACGGTCGGGAATTCCTCGGCGGCCAGCGTCTGCAGTGCGAAGCGGCTCTTGCCCGATTGCACGGACATGCGCTTGTCGTTCAGCGACAGCGCCACGTCGCCATCGGGCATCGCGCGCAGGATGTCGAGCAGCTTGCGCGCGGCAACGGTAGTGGCCACGTCGTCGCTCCCCACGCCGCACTCGGCATGCGTGGTGATCTGGATCTCGATATCGGTGGAGAGGAAGGAAACGTTCGAGCCGGACTTGCGGATCAGCAGGTTGGCCAGGATCGGGAGGGTGTGGCGGCGCTCCACGATGCCGCTCACGATTTGCAGCGGACGCAGCAGGTTGTCTCGCGAGGTTTTGACCAATTGCATTGAAATTATCCTTCGTCGTTTGTCGTCGGCGACCGCGGAATCAGGCGCAGCTCCAGGATCCAAATTCATAAAGGAATCAAGGAGTTAATGCCGCATTGTACCAAGGATAAGCCGCTGCGGTGAAGCGGGCCGAGTCCGGCGGGGCGCCTGGCTGTGCACAAAATGCCACGGTCAGGCGGCTCAATCCGCCAACGCGTCCCGACTCACCGCAAAGCCTTATCTGAGGCCAGTTACCGCAATCCAAGGTTATTCTGGCGCCCGTTTGCCGCCGGACGCGCACCCAGTAGTATGCCAGCCCGGCAAGGCTGGCCCGGAATTCCGGTTCCGGGACGCCGCCGCGCCCGAATACGGCGCGCGACATTGGCCCCCGGTCAGCCCTTGAGCGTCTGCTCCAGCACGTGCAACTCGTGATTGAGTTGCGCGTCCTTGCTACGCTCGTCGGCAATCTTGCGCACGGCGTGCAGCACCGTGGTGTGATCGCGTCCACCGAAGAGTTCGCCGATCTCCGGCAGGCTCTTCTGCGTCAGTTCCTTGGCCAGGTACATGGCGATCTGGCGCGGCCGTGCAATGTTCGCGGGGCGCTTCTTCGAATACATGTCCGCGACCTTGATGTTGTAGAAGTCGGCACAGGTCTTCTGGATATTCTCCACGGAGATCTGGCGGTTCTGCACGGTCAGCAGGTCCTTGAGCGCCTCACGCGTGACATCGATCGTGATGTCCTTGCCGTGGAAGTTCGAGAACGCCAGGATCTTGCGCAGCGCCCCTTCCAGTTCGCGCACGTTCGAGCGCAGATGCTTGGCGACGAAGAACGCCACTTCCTCCGGCACGCTCACGTTCTCGGCGGCAGCCTTCTTCATCAGAATCGCCACGCGCATCTCGAGCTCGGGCGGCTCGATCGCCACCGTCAGGCCCGAATCGAATCGCGAGATCAGGCGATCGTCGATGCCGGTGATTTCCTTCGGATACGTATCGCTGGTGATGATCACCTGCGCGCGATTCGCAATCAGCGCCTCGAACGCATAGAAGAACTCTTCCTGCGTGCGGTTCTTGCCCGAGAAGAACTGGATGTCGTCGATCAGCAGCAGATCCAGCGAGTGGTAATAGCGCTTGAACTCGTCGAACGCTTTTCGCTGATAAGCCTTCACCACGTCGGACACGTACTGTTCCGCATGGATATAGCGGATGCGCGCGCGCGGGTTCTCCATCAGCATGAAATTGCCGATGGCGTGGATCAAGTGGGTCTTGCCCAGGCCGACGCCGCCATAGAGATAGAGCGGGTTGTACGACTTGCCCGGGTTGTTGGCCACCTGGATTGCCGCCGCGCGGGCCAGCTGGTTGGCCTTGCCGGTGACGAAGTTGTCGAACGTCAGGATCGGGTTCAGGCGCGAACGCTCATGGACGGTGTCGTTCGGCTGCGCAGGCACCGTGCCCGGCTGCTGCTGGCCGCGGTACGGACGGCCACTGGCTTCGGCCGGGTCCATCTGGGCCACGTCGATATCGGCGAGGTCATGCGCTGGAGCACCGGCTCCTCCCTGCAGGGGGTTACCGGTTGGCGCGGCCGCCCGGTTCTGCATGCCTGCGGGGTAAGGAGCCTGCCCGCCCTGGGCCGGACCTGGCTGCGGCGCATACTCGTGATAGCCGCCCATCTGCGACGGGGCCTGGCCATAGGGCTGGGTGGGCATGCCACCCGGAGCACCCGTGGGCATGCCGGGATAAGGCGCGGCATTCGCACCCATTCCTGCGTGGCCCGCAGCACTGGCGTCCATGGCTTGCTGAGTATAAGTCGCAGCACGGCCCGACGCAGCGGGATCCAGAACAAAGTGAACGCTAACCTGCGTTTCCCAGTATTCGCACGCAAGCGCGGTGATACGACCCGAAAACTGGCTCTTGACCCAGTCGAGCTTGAAGCGGTTGGGCGCGGCAATCCGCAGCGCATGCGCTTCCTCGTCGAAGGCGACCGGCGCCAACGGCTTGATCCAGGTTTTGAACTGTTGCGGCGTCAGTTCGCGCTCGAGCTGCGCGGCTGCCGCCTGCCAGAAATCTTGCATGTGTTCTTCTAAGTGATCGCGCCACGACTTTCATTGGCACGTCACGGACAAGGCGGCATTCGCGCCACGGGGCTTCCCTCTTTTTTGTGCGCCCTTCGGAGTGTGTACCCACGAAAAGCAAAATGCCGCCCATCGTGCCCGAGGCACGGCAACGGCATTCAAAAACGGTATACGGCAGGTATACCCAAGGCAGGAAGACCCGGGTTGTGCGTGCGCCACGCAGCCCGTGTAGTGTTTGGACCGGGATTGTACCCCCCTGTCCAAGTTATCCACAAAGGATAACCCTGTGGACAACTTGTGAAAAATCAGTGGATTTGTGTGCACAACCTGCGCCGCCACGCCTCGCCCAAGCGGCGCCAACGGCAGATAATCCATCGGAAACAAGGACTTGGATAACATTTGAAGCGCCCCGCAGGAATACGGGAGCCGTCCGTTGTTACCCACCAGGCATTGTGGACAATGGCGCACCGGCGTTTACCCACAGGCATGGAGGCATTGTGGCGGCTTTTTCGGCACCGCCGGTCCCGCGCCTTGACACGCTTTGCGAAAATCGGTTAAATGGCGGGTTCTGCGATGCCGCAGGGGATCACGTATGCGCATCGCCGGGTCTGGCCAGTACCGTCGCATGCAAGCATGTGCGGCCTCAGGCAAGCCGCCCGATCGCGTCAACGCCTTGTCCCATGCGATGAGGTCCAACGGCGGCCGGCAGCAAGACAGAACCAGAATCGTCGGCAAAGCCGCGGCCACCTTACCCCATGGGCGGGCGTCGGCTGTGCGGCAGCCCCATGCGAACCATACGCGGCGGCCAAGGCGAACCGGCATAGGCCGGCGCCCGGAAAGCCCGGATCAACCAGAGAGTGCAACATGAAACGTACCTACCAACCTTCCGTTACCCGCCGCAAGCGTACCCATGGTTTCCGCGTGCGCATGAAGACCCGCGGCGGCCGTGCCGTGATCAACGCACGTCGCGCCAAGGGCCGCAAGCGCCTGGCAATCTGAGGGCCGGGCGACCGGTGGGGGCGATGAGCATTGCGGCGGGCAACTGTCGCGGATGATCTTGCTGCCCCAGCCCGACGCCTCGCTCTCAGGATGGCCAGGAGTGCCGCAGTCCGGTGACTCCGCAGTTTTGACCAGCGTGTCGGACCATGCCTTCCCCAAAGCCGCGAGGCTCACAAAGACGGATGAGTTTTCATCCGTTTTTGCTTTGCGGCCCCGGCGTCGCAGCCCGCACTTCGTGCTGTATGTGCGCGCCAACGGCCTGGAGCAGGGCCGGCTCGGCATCGTCGTCGGCAAGAAGTTCGCGCCGCGCGCCGCCGAGCGCAACCTTGTAAAGCGCATGGTGCGGGAACTGTTTCGCTGCCGGCAGGACCAATTCGCTGGCCGTGACATTTTGTTACGGTTGCAGGCCAAGTTTCCGCGTGCGGACTTTGCCAGCCGAACGGCGATCCGGCGGGTCTGCCTGACCGAACTCAGCGGCTTGCTCGATGT
>NZ_SCMX01000033.1 GCF_005503625.1 Cupriavidus sp. 2SB
TGAGTGACACTTCCTTCCACGGCATGGCAGGTCTCCCAAAAGACACTGCCAGCCAGTCTAGATGTGTTACCCATGTCTCCGAACAGGTGTTACCTATGTGTCCGGGCTATACAAGCGGGAGAGGGGTTAGGGGAGAGGGCCGGCGGTTCGTCCTTGGCAAAGTTGGTTAGGACTTGATGCGCTTGCCCTCTCCCCCTGCCCCTCTCCCAGAGGGAGAGGGGAGCAAAACATCGGGAGGAGCAACGTCAAACACTGAACTTTCAGCGCCGAAACCACCCCATCAATGTCTTGTCGATTCCTCGGAAGCATCCGATGCCTGCGGGGCATCCGCATCGAATGCCACATGCCGGCCGTCGGCTGACTGGTAACCGAGCTTCGCGCTCTCGCCCATCATGCGTTCGTAGGCCAGCATGGCTTCGGCCACGGCCTTCGATTCGCCCCTGAACACCACCACATCGTTGCCGCAGCTCGGGCACTGGCCGCCGAACACGGCGTCGATGCCGCGCAGGTCCGGTGCCGGGATGGCGTCGAAGTTGGTGAATGCCGTCTTGCAGTGTCCGCAGACCAGTTGCGCGGGCCGCAGTGCGTCTACGCGAGCCTGTGCCTGTTGTGCCCGTTCCTCGGGCGTGCCGCGCCGTTTCGCTTCACCCATGATGTGTTTCCTTTCTGACTTGGTGTTGACGTCAACTGCTGCGTTCTTCGCGCTTCTGCGTGCAAGCAGCTTTCGGCGCGAATGAATCGGCACAAACTACCCGGCGCACGGGGACCCGTTGCAGTGACGGCCCATTGTAGAGGGAGAACTGCGGCCATGCACATGCCGATGGCAGGGGCATGCGGCGCATGTAGCACCAGCGGTCTATGCTTACGGTCTCTGCCGATCTCTCTTGTCCGAAGGAGTCCGTCCATGTCCGAGAAGCCGTCCGCCACCCGTATCGAGAAAGACAGCCTGGGAGACGTTGCCGTCCCAGCCGATCATCTCTGGGGGGCGCAGACCGAGAGGTCGCGTCAGAATTTTCGTATCGGCAGCGAGAAGATGCCGCCATCGTTGATCGAAGCCTTTGCCGTGCTCAAGCTCTGCGCGGCACGCGCCAACCGCGAGCTTGGCGTATTGAAGCCCGACGTGGCCGATGCCATCGAGCGTGCCGCCGAGGAAGTCATCGCCGGCAAGTGGCCAGCCGAGTTCCCGCTGTCGGTGTGGCAGACCGGGTCGGGTACGCAGACCAACATGAACCTCAACGAGGTCATCTCCAACCGCGCCATCCAGATGCTGGGCGGCGAGGTGGGCAGCAAGAAGCCCGTTCACCCCAACGATCACGTCAACGCCAGCCAGTCGTCCAACGACAGCTTTCCCACGGCAATGCATATCGCCGCCACGCGCGCCATCCAGCAGGAACTGCTGCCCTCGCTCGAAAAACTCCAGCAGACCTTTGCAAAGAAGGTCGAGGCGTTCTCCGACATCGTCAAGGTTGGCCGTACCCACCTGCAGGATGCCGTGCCGCTGACGCTGGGCCAGGAATTTTCCGGCTACATGACGCAGGTAGCGGATGCGCAATCGCGTCTGCAGCAGGCGATGCTGCGCGCGATGCCTGTGGCGCAGGGCGGCACTGCCGTCGGCACGGGCCTGAACGCGCCGCACGGTTTTGCACCAGCCTTTGCCCGTGCGCTGGCCGCGTACACCGGCCTGCCGTTCGAGCCCGCCGCCAACCGCTTTGCGCTGCAAGCCGCGCACGATGCACTGGCCGATCTGTCGGGCGCGCTGAACACCACCGCATCGTCGTTCCTGAAGATTGCACGTGACTTCATGCTGCTGGGCTCGGGTCCGCGCGCCGGCTTTGCCGAACTTCAATTGCCAGCCAACGAACCCGGCTCGTCGATCATGCCCGGCAAGGTCAACCCGACCCAGGCCGAAGCATTGGCGATGGTCTGTTGCCGCGTGATCGGCAACCACACCACGGTCACGCTGGCCAACAGCCTGGGCACGCTGGAACTGAACGCGTACAAGCCGGTGATCGTCTATAGCCTGCTGCAATCGGTCACGCTGCTGGCCGATGCGGCATCGAGCTTTGCCGAGCACATGGTGGAGGGCGTGGAGCCCGACCGCGTGCGCATCCAGGAACTGCTGGAACGTTCGCTGATGACCGTGACTGCGCTGAATCCGCATATCGGTTACGACAAGGCTGCCGAGATCGCCAAGCTCGCGGTGAAGAAGAATCTCTCGCTGCGCGAGGCGGCGATTGCTTCCGGCCATGTCACGAACGAGCAGTTCGATCAGTGGATCGACTTCAAGGCGATGACCATCGAAGTCTGAGCCAGGAAGGCTGGTCTTGACGAAGAAGGCTGCGTATCCACGCAGCTTTTTTCTTGCCCCGATCCCTGTGCGCTTGTCGCCGCAAAACGGAGTGCTTGGCCCGATGCGGTAAAATGCGCCCCTTCCGCAGCACTGGCAGCGCCGTATCACAGACCTCGCACAGACCTCCCGCAGGTCGCGATGGGTACGGCCATGGCCTCGTCGAAGAGGTGCCGCGGACATTCCGATGTTCCCGCAAGGCTTCGTGCCTTCGCTCCTGGCTTGCCTGTGCCCCGCTCACAGCATTCGCCAACCGCTTCGACCCTCGATCCGGGCCCTGCGCCGCTGCGCCGCGTGCATCCCGGATAACGCCCCGCGCGACTTTCGTGTGATTCGCATGACGAGAGACTCCCGCGCGGGACTGGAACCCTCTCAGGTACTTGCCTGAACCCGCCCGCCGGCATACGCGCGGGCCGGTCCGTATTCCGGAGGACAATTCGTGAAGTCTTCAGCCAGCCTTTGGCTGCTTGCGGCCGGGCTCTTGCCCTGCGTCGCCTACGCCGACTCCGGCGTCACCCTGTATGGCATCGTCAGCTCGGCCGTACGGTACACCTCGAACATCGACGGCCAGCATCACGACCAGGTTGGACTGGTCTCCGGCGGCATGGTCGGCAGCCGTTTCGGCCTGAAAGGCACCGAGGATCTCGGCGGCGGCAATCGCGCCATTTTCCAGCTCGAAAACGGCTTCAACAGCGACACCGGCACGGTGGGCTACAACGCGCTTTTCGGACGGCAGGCATTCGTGGGACTGGCGGGAAACTGGGGCAGCCTGACGTTCGGGCGCCAGTACAACGCGGTGAACAACATCGGCTGGGCGTTCAATCCGCTCGATCAGGGTTGGGGGAATTTCTGGTCCGATCCCATCTACATTGGCGGCGATATCTTCTTCCAGGACTACCGCATCAATAACAGCGTGGTCTACCAGCACAAGGTGGGACCGTTCTCGGTGCAACTGGACTACGGGGCGGGCGAACAGCCCGGCGGCATGCACCGTGGCACCACACTCGGCGGTGGCGTGAAGTACGACCGTGGACCGCTGGCGCTGGGCATAGCGTACGACCAGCGGCGCAGCGACGATGGGGCGAACACGATCCGCAACTACTCGGTGGGCGGCTCGTATTCATTCGGCAAGGCCAGCGCATACGTGGGCCACATGGGACGGCGCGAATCGGCAACCGACGCGCACTACAACATTGTCTTCGCCGGACTCGGATACCAGCTCACGCCGGCACTACACCTCTCCGGCGCCTACTACCGATATCTGCAATCCGGGGGCGTGACCACTCAGTTCCAGGAGGTGCCGATCCATCTTGGCGGCGGCAACGCGGACAGTGTCGCCCTTGTGGCCAACTACGCATTCTCCAAGCGCACGAGTGTGTACCTGGAGGCCGATCTCGTGCATGCGCGCGGCGGCACGGTGGGTCGCGAGACCGAGTACTGGGGCGGCACCCCCGTCACCGATGTCAGCCAGAGCACGCGCGTGGGCGTGATGGCCGGCATGCGTCACACGTTCTGATCGGCCGATCGATCCGTCGCGTGGCGGTCAGGCGGTCTTGCCGCTCTGCTCGGCCACGATGCCGCGTATTGCCTGCTCGAAGGCCTCGGGTGGCTGACCGCCCGAGAGCAGGTAGTGGTTGTTGAAGATGATCGACGGCACGGACTGGATGCCCATGGCCTGCGACTCGCGTTCTTCATCACGCACATCCTGCGCAAACTCGTCGCTGTCGAGGATGTCGCGCGCCTCTTCGGCATCGAGTCCCACCGAGCGCGCGGCTTCCACCAGCACGTCGTGATTGCTCGGATCCTTGCCGTCGCCGTGATACGCCTGCAGCAGCGCCAGTTTCAATGGCAACTGCTTGCCTTCCGTGGCGGCCCACTGCAAGAGCCGGTGTGCATCGAACGTGTTGTAGACGAAGTCACGCGCACCGAACGTGAAACCCACGGCGGCGCCGCGCTCGCGGATCATGGCCTGGCTCTCGGCAATCTGCGCCGGCGTACGGCCGTACTTCTTGCCCAGGTAGTCGACGATGGCTTCGCCTTCCGGCCCCATCTGCGGATTCAGTTCAAACGGATGCAGCACGATCTCGGCATCGACCTCGTCCTTGAGACGATCCAGTGCCACCATCAGCGACGCGATGCCTACGGCGCACCACGGGCATGCAATATCCGATACCACGTCGATCTTGAGTGATTGGGTCATGACTTGTTTTTCCAGCTTCGAAAGTGGCGACAGGGTAGCCGGATTTGCCGAATCCTGCAGGGCACGCGCCTCCTATACTGGATCTGGCGTGACCATCCATTCGCGCCGGGAGACTCCCATGGGACGCAAATACATCGATTGCCGCGAATTCCCCAGTGAAAAACAATGCACGGTCGCGCTGAGCGCGGACAGCGAGGCAGAGTTGCTCGAAGCCGCCGTGCAGCATGCCGTGCAGGTCCACGAGCATCAGGACTCGCCCGAACTGCGCACACAGCTCAAGGCGTGTTTCCACGACGGTGCGCCGCCAGCGTAGGTTGTTGGCTTCAGCATGACGCGCGGGGACACCGGAGCGCGCCCCGCGCCGCTCAGTGCATCACCGCCAGCAAGCCCGCAATACCGAATCCCAGCGCCGCCAGCGCATCGCCGGCAATCAGCCCGCCGCCGATCAGCGACGTGGTACTCATGTCTTCCGGCAACGTTGCATCTTTCGATGCCGGCCGGGTGCGGCTTTCCGCGAGACTCGCCACCACACCGCCCGCCGCCATCCACGCCGCCGCAGGCAGGTTCACGAATCCGCCGAATGAGGATGCATACGGCGACGGCAGCACCACGGCATCGAGCACGAAGTCAGCTACCTTGCCGCGCCGGCTGCGTTCCACGAAGGCGCGATAGCGATCCGAAGCGCGGATCACCTTGCGCAGGATCTCCGTTGCCAGTCCGATGCCGACACCGATCCACACCGCCAGCCGCTGATAGGGCCGATCCTCGGTCACGCTGCGCAGCGCGCCAACAATCTTGTATGTCATGGCCGAAGTCCAGCGCGCGGGTTGCTGGTCGGCGGACAGTACGGTCTGATCGAGGCGCAATACCGGGTACGCCTCCATGAACAGTCGCGCCAGCAGCACGGCCAGCACCGCGCCTGCCACGATACCGGCGACCTGATAGCCGAACTGGACCATGCGGTTTGTCCCCAGCCGCCAGCCGGTTGAGCGGTCTTGCTGCATGTCGGACGCTTCCGCCGTGGAGACGAGCAGCACCGTCGCGGCGATCAGGCCGATATGCGGTTCGCGCAAACCCACGGCAGCCATCAGGATCACCGTCAACACGAAGGCCGACGAGATCGGGTTCTGGTCGACCATGCCCACCGAGATACCGTTGACCAGCGCGAACACCAGCACCAGCAGCACCGCCATCAACTGGTAGCCAACCGGCTGCCCGAACCACGCCACGCCAGCCACCACCACGGCCAGCCCCCAGGCCACCACCCACGCAATAATCCAGCGTTGGGGCGTGAGTGCGGCTTCGGGGCGAGCCTGACGCGAGCGCTGCCATGCACGGACCAGCAACAGCAGCACGTCGACCAACGCCGCGCCCATGATCATGCCGAGCGCGAACAGGAACGTGATCTTGCGATAGGGGTCGCCGGGCGCGAGCCAGCCAATCGATACGAAATACGGTGTCAGCGCCCAGCCCACCAGGCCGCCAACCAACGCCGCCACACCAATGCGCGCGCCGACGATCATCCCTGCCCCAAACGTGGAAGCCGACAGATCGATCGCACCAAGCCACGCGATACGCGATGCGCCAACGCTCGCCACCACACCCAGCCCCATGCCGCTGGCGAGCCGCGCAATCGAGCGGCGCAGCAGCACCGGGTCTGTCAGCGCGCGCAGGATGTTGGCAACGGCAAGGCCGGAAGGAAAGGTCAGTTGCATCCGGTCCACCAGCAGCGGCGTGTACAACATGCCCACGCCCACGCCATACATGCCGATGCAGAGCATGTAGCCGATCAACTGCCACAACGGCGGCTCGGCCATCCCCATCCAGCCCATGGCCTGGATGACCACGGCCATGCCACCCATGCCCGCCACGGATGCGGCGGCGGTCTGGATGTAGTTGGCGCCGTGCCTACCCGATGCACCGTATCCCGCCGTCACGGCCGAGCCGAGGATGCCTGCAAGAACCTGTCCGCCGACGAAGAAGCCGAGCGAGAAGTTCATGTAAGCCGCCGCGATACCACCCAGGGGTCCAAGCACGAGCATGCCGGCTGCGCCGAGGAGGAGGTGGTATTGCCAGGTGTTGGGGCGGGGGAGCGGCATGGGTGGTGAGTTTGATGTTGGGGTGTTTGGTACCGTTTCGCTCCCCTCTCCCGCGCAGTGGGAGAGGGGTTGGGGGTGAGGGCTGAAGGGTCCGCTTGCCGGCCACATCGAAAGTTTTGCGGCTGGCCCTCTCCCCCGGCCCCTCTCCCGCAAGCGGGCGAGGGGAGCAACCCGAGGGCTACGACACCCGCCTGTTTTCTTCCCAGCGTACCCATTTCTGCGTGTTCCACCCAGCGAAAAATCGCAAAGCGTACCCGTTTCTGCGTACGAAATCAGCGCGCGGCAATCGCCCGAAACCACCTTTCCGGCGCAGGCAGCCTGCAGGAGGCAGGCATAGAATGTTGCGTCGGCCCGGCCGGCATCCACTACAAGACCTCTCTCCTCTCGCTGTCACGCATGAAGCCCGCCCTGCTTGTCCTGATCCAGCTCGAACCCGACCATCTCGCCCTGGTCTCCGAACAATACGAAGTTGCCTACGCCCCGACGCCCGAAGGACGCGCCACGGAGATCGCCACGCGCGGCAAGACCTTCCGCGCCCTGCTGACCAACGGCACCACGGGCATCACCGCCGAAGAACTCGACGCCATGCCGGAACTCGGCCTGGTCTGCGCGCTCGGCGCCGGCTACGAGAACATTCCGATTGGCGCCTGTCAGGCGCGCGGGATTGCCGTGGGAAATGGCGCGGGTACCAACGACAGTTGCGTAGCCGATCACGCCATGGCGCTGCTGCTGGCCACCGTGCGTCGCGTGCCTACTCTCGACCGCGCCACGCGGGACGGCGTCTGGCGCAGTTCGATCGCGCTGCCGCCGAACGTGTCCGGAAAAAAGCTCGGCATCATCGGTCTAGGCACGATTGGCCGCCGCATCGCCCGGCGTGGCGAAGGCTTCGACCTGGAGATCGGCTATCACAACCGCCGTCCGCGTGCGGACGTCCCCTTCCAGTACTTTGCCGATGTGTTGGCGCTGGCCGAGTGGGCGGACTATCTGGTGGTGGCTACGCCAGGCGGCGCCGAGACGCGGCACATGGTGGATACCGCCGTGCTGCGCGCGCTGGGACCGTCGGGCTACCTTGTGAACATCGCGCGCGGCAGCGTGGTGGATACGAAGGCGCTGGCCGATGCGCTGCGTGCTGGGGAGGTTGGCGGTGCGGGGCTCGACGTCTATGAAAGCGAACCGGCGCCGCCGGTCGAATTGTTCGATTGCCCGAACGTCGTGCTGACCCCGCACGTCGGCGGCTGGTCGCCGGAGGCGGTGCTGGCGTCGGTGAACCAGTTCCTGGAGAACGCGCGTCGGCATTTTGCCGGGGAGCCGCTGGTGGCGCCGGTGGGGTGAGCGGCACCTTGCTTCCCGCTCTGTTTTTGCTCCCCTCTCCCACTGCATGGGAGAGGGGAGCGCATATCGCGGGACAGTGGCCTAATTCTGCGCTCGAAAGCCTACCCCACCACCGGAAACACCACCCTCACCCGCAGCCCCGGCGCCGCATCCTCCAGCGCCACCCGAGCCCCATGCGACTGCGCCACCTCGGCCACGATCGCCAGACCTAGTCCGCTGCCCCCAGTCGGCGCATCGGGTACGCGATAAAACCGGTCGAACACCCTCGCTCGTTCAGCAGCCGGAATCCCTGGGCCGTTGTCCGTGACCGTCAGTTCGATCCCTTCAGCGGTATGGGCCACCTGCACATCCACGCGCCCGCCCCTCGGGATGTAGTGCAGCGCGTTGTCGACGAGATTGGTCAGCAGGATGCGCAGCGCGTCGGCATCGCCGCGGATCGTGACCGGCCCCTGCGCGCCACTCTCTTCCAGCCCGAGGTCGATATCGCGATCGATGGCAGCCTGCGACATGTGCGCCACCACCTCGCCCGCCAGCGTGCGCAAATTCACCGGTTCATGCGGCGGCGGTGCAGCGCCGGGTTCCTGCCGCGCCAGCGTCAGCAACTGCGCCACAAGGTGGGTCAATCGCTCCAATCCCTGTTTGAGATGGCCCACGGCCGCCTGCCGTGCCTCGGCGCTGTCCGCGCGCTCCACCAGTTGGGCCTGAAGCTGCAGCGCGGTCAGCGGGGTCCGCAGCGCGTGGGCGGCGTCGGCCACGAAGGCGCGCTGCGTGTCGATGGCGTGCGCCAGCCGCGCCAGCAACTGGTTCAGCGCAGCAGAGAGCGGCGCGATTTCATCGGGCATGTCGCGCACGGCCAGCGGTGCCAGTGTATTGGCATCGCGCGCGCGTACTTCCGTGGCAATCTCGCGCAGGGGCCGCAAACCGCGCCCCACGGCCAGCCAGATCAGCCACGCCAGCAGCGGCAGCAACAGCAGCAGTGGCGCCACGGTGCGCAGCGCCATGTGCGCGGCCAGCGTCCGGCGTGCGCTCTGCGGCTGGGCGATCTGCACGACGGCCGGCCCCAGTTGCACGCTGTAGATGCGCCATTCGCCCGATTCGGTCCGCGCATCGGAGAAGCCCAGCTCCGCGCGCGCCGGCAGCACCGGTTGCGCGTGAGACAGGTAGAGGCTGCGTCCCGAGCCATCCCAGATATGGATGACCACGTCTTCATCGGCATGGAGCAGGTCAGCCGATGCGCCATCGCTGGCGCCGAACGGCGGCATCACCGGCACCGAGAACTGGCTCGGCAGCGCGGCGGCTACCTGCTTCATCTGGTAGTCGAACAGCGCGTTGGCTTCCTGCCGCGCCTGACCGTAGATCAGTGCCGTGGCCACGGCGATGCCGGCGACCAGTCCGGCGGCCAGCCACCAGAGCAGGGTTCGTTGAATCGAGCGCATCAGTCCGCCGCCTGTTCCGGCGCCCCGCCGTCAAGTTGCGGCATCAGGTAGCCCACGCCACGGATATTGCGGATCACTGCGGCGCCAAACTTGCGGCGCAGCGCGTGGATATACACCTCGACGGTATTGCTGCCCACCTCGTCATCCCAGCCATACAGCCGCTCCTGCAACTGCGCCACGGACCACACCTTGCCAGGCCGCGCCATCAGGGCAGAGAGCAGCGCGTATTCCCGGGCGGATAACCGCACCGGCACGCCTGCCAGCGTTGCCTCGCGGGTCGATGGACTCAGCACGATGTCGCCATAGCGCAGTTCCGGCTCCGCGCGGCCCTCGGCGCGGCGGGCCATCGCGTGCATGCGCGCCACCAGTTCCTGCAGGTCGAACGGCTTGATCACGTAGTCATCGGCGCCGGCATTGAGTCCGGCCACACGGTCCGCCACGGCATCGCGGGCGGTGACGATCAGCACCGGTGTGCGCACGTTGCGTGCGCGCAGGGCCTTGAGCACATCAAGGCCCGAACGGCGCGGCAAACCCAGGTCAAGGAGCACGATGTCATAGCCACCATCGGCGCGCGGGCCGTGCTGGTCCGTGGCGGCATCGAGTCCTGCGTCGCCATCGCGCACCCAATCCACCGTAAAGCCCTCCTGGCGCAGCGCCACCTTCACGCTCTCGCCGATCATGGCGTCGTCTTCCACCAGCAATACACGCATGTTGATCTTCGATGTCTCAGGAGCGGGCGGCGTGGCGCATATCGCCTTCGAGCCGGTCGGCCAGCGCTCGCGCCAGCCCGGGCAGCGCGGGATAGTCGGCCGTGATCACGTACACGGGGACCTCGGCCAGATACTTGCCCATGCGGCCCTTGTCCGTGAAGCGGGCATTGAAGGGCGATCCGCGGAATGCATCGACGAAGCGCGGCACGATGCCCCCGCCGATATACACCCCGCCGCGCGCGCCAAGCACCAGCGCCACGTCGGCGGCCACCGAGCCCAGCAGGCCGCAAAACGCGTCGAACGCGCGGCGGCACAGGGGATCGCCCTGCTTCAGCGCACCCTCGGTGACCTGTGCCGGAGTCAGCGGTTCGGACAAAAGCGTACCCGTTTCTGCGGACAGGGCGGCGTGGATGTGGGAGAGGCCCATACCCGACAACAGGCGCTCGGCGGACACCCGGCCCAGTTGCGCATGGGCGGCACGCCAGGCAATCCATTCGTCGTCGGTATCGGGCATCACCTCGATGTGTCCGCCCTCGCCTGCCAACGCCACGGCACCGCCGCCCGGCGCCGGAACGAGGCCCGAGACGCCTAGCCCAGTGCCAGGACCGATCAACGCGCGGGGCGCCGTGGCAACGGGCGTGCCGTCGCGTACCTGCACCAGCCCCTCGGTGGGCAGCCACGGCAGGGCCAGCGCGAGCGACGTGAAATCGTTGATCGCCACCAGCGTGTGCAGGCCCAACGCGTCGCGCATGCCTTCGATCGAGAAGGCCCAGTTGTGGTTGGTCAGCTTGACGTGGTCACCGGTCACCGGGTTGGCCAGGCCGATGGCCGCATGGCGCGGCTGGCCGCCGGGCGCCAGCGTCTCCAGATATCGGCGCATGGCCGCTTCCAGCGACGGATAGTCGGCCACCTTGTAGGCCGTAACCTCGCCGATCTGCATGTGCGCGGTTTCCAGCGCAAAGCGCACGTTGGTGCCGCCGACATCTGCCAGCAGGCGCGGGTATCCGTGGGTCATGTGTTCTCGGTTCGGAAAATATCGACGCCGCGCCGATGGCGCGCCAGCACCACGCTGACCGGTAGCGCGGGCGTGGGCGCGGCCAGCGCGCGTTCGAGCACGGCATTTTTCTTGTCGCCGGAGACGGCCAGGAAGGTACGCTCGGCGGCGAGCAGTGCCGCGAGGTTCAGCGTCACGCGCGCGTGGGGCGCCGTGCCGGGATGCGTGACTACATAGCCCGGCTGCGGATCGGACAGCGCCGCCTGCAACTCGGGCGATTCCGGGAACAGGGAAGCCGTGTGGCCGTCCTCGCCCATGCCGAGCACGACTACGTCCGGCTGATGGAATGGCGCGTTGAGGCGCGCGACGGCGCGCTGCGGATCGGCGGCCTCGGCGTCATCGCGGATCAGCGGCGCCCAGCCGGCGACGCCCGCGCCTTCGCGCAGCAGATGGTTGCGCACCATCGCGCCATTGCTGTCCGCATGATCGGGAGGCACCGCACGCTCGTCTACCAGCGTCACGGTAACGGCATCCCAGCGGATCGGGCGATAGCGCAGCCGCTCGAACATCGGCAGCGGCGACTTGCCGCCCGATACCGCCAGCACCGCCCAGCCCTTGGCCTTGATCACGAGTTCCAACGCGTGGCCGATCGACATCGCCAGCGATTCGGCCTGGTCCATCACGGTGGCATGTTCGAACTGGCGCATGGAGGCTCCTGTGGGTGGGTTTGGGTGTTCAGCGACGCGTCAGACTTCCTCGTGCCACAGCGCGTTGTCGCGCGACATCAGCGCGGACGAGGCAGCCGGGCCCCAGGTGCCGGCCGTGTAAGGCTTGGGCGGCACGGTGCTCTGCTCCCAGGTGTCGATGATCGGCTCCACCCAGCGCCACGCCTGCACCTGCTCGTCGCGGCGCACGAACAAACCGAGCCGGCCGCGAATCACGTCCAGCAACAGGCGCTCATAGGCACCGGCGCGACGCTTCTTGAACGACGTAGCGAAGTCGAGATCGAGCGAGGTGGGCGTCAGTTCCAGCGTGTCGCCGGGCTGCTTGACCAGGAAGTACAGCTTGATACTTTCCTCGGGCTGCAGTTGGATCACCAGCCGGTTCTGCGGTGACAAACCCAGCGGCTTGGGGAAAATCGCGTGCGGCACATCGCGGAAATGCACCACGATCTCCGCCACGCGCGACTGCATCCGTTTTCCCGTGCGCAGATAGAACGGCACGCCTTCCCAGCGCCAGTTGGCGATCTCGGCCTTCACCGCGACAAACGTCTCGGTGCGGCTGTCGGGGGCAATGCCCTGCTCCTCGTTGTAGCCCACCACCGGCTTGCCGCCGATGGCCCCGGCGCGATACTGGCCGCGCACGGTCTTCTCGGCCACGTCCTGCGGCTGGATCGGCTTGAGCGCCTTGAGGATCTTGATCTTCTCGTCGCGGATGGCGTCTTCGCTGAGGCTCGCCGGCGGCTCCATCGCCACCATGCACAGCATCTGGAGCAGGTGGTTCTGCACCATGTCGCGCAGCGCGCCGGTCTGGTCGTAGAAGTCGCCGCGCTTCTCCACACCCAGTTCCTCGGCGATGGTGATCTGCACGTCCTGCACCCACTCGCGGCGCCAGAGCGGCTCGAACAGCGCATTGCCGAAGCGGATCGCCATCAGGTTCTGGACCGACTCCTTGCCCAGGTAGTGGTCGATCCGGTAGATCTGGTCCTCGGCGAAGAACTGCGCCACGGCCGCGTTGATGGCCTCGGACGATTCCAGATCGTGCCCGAGCGGCTTTTCCAGCACCACGCGCACATTCGGCGTGTTCAGGCCGGTACGCGCCAGTTGTTCGCAGATCGGGACAAAGATGTGCGGGGCGGTGGCCAGGTAGCAAACCACCACTTCGGGCTTGCGGGCCAGCACCTTCTCGGCCAGCGCATCGAAATGGGCCGGCTGGCGGGCATCGGCCTGCACGTAGCAGATACGGTCGAGGAACGAAGCCCAGGCATCGGGCGGGGCATGTTCCAGGCCGGGCCGCACGGTGTCTTCCAGCGTGGCCTTGTACTGTTCGGTGGTCTGCTCGTGGCTTCCCGTGGCCAGGATGCGCGCCGAAGGATGCAGCACACCGCAGCGGTGCGCATCAAAAAGGGCCGGCAGCAGCTTGCGCCGTGCCAGGTCACCGGTGCCGCCAAACAGCACCATGTCGAAATCGGGCATGCTCACCCTGGGCTCCTTGCGGGGGTTTGCCCCCCGGCTTTATGAGTCTCACCGGGTGGCGCTTTGGTTCCAGCCAAATGCTTCGGCCATGTTACGTCACTCGCCCGCGCTTGTGCGCGCGGCATGGCTGCCAGGCAGTATCCAGGGCCAGAGCGTACCCGTTTCTGCGTGCCTTCCGGATTGTGCGGCGGCGTGCATGAAAGTTGCGTGACGGTGGCGTCCGCCGTTTTCGGCTACGCTGAGAAGCGCCCCCACAGGAGATCCCCATGCCCCGACACCCCGTCCTTGAACGGGTCACGGCCCGCATCGTGGCCCGCAGTGCCCCGACCCGGCAGGCTTATCTCGACCGCACCCGCGCCATGGCCGGCCAGAAGGTCGAGCGCAGCAATCTCTCATGTACCAACCTGGCCCACGCCGTGGCCGCGATGCCCGACGACGCCAAGATCCGGCTCAAGGCGCAGGAGCGTCCCAACCTCGCCATCGTCTCGGCCTATAACGACATGCTGTCGGCCCACCAGCCACTGCAAACGTATCCGCAATGGCTCAAGGAGGCCGCGCTCGAAGCCGGCGGCACCGCGCAGTTCGCCGGCGGCACCCCGGCCATGTGCGATGGCGTGACGCAGGGCCAGGACGGCATGGACCTGTCGCTGTTCTCGCGCGATGTGATTGCGATGGCGACCGCCGTGGCGCTGTCCCACCAGATGTTCGATGGCGTGCTGTACCTCGGCGTGTGCGACAAGATCGTGCCGGGGCTGGTGATGGGCGCGCTGTCATTCGGCCATCTGCCTGCCGTGTTCGTGCCGGCCGGGCCGATGACTACCGGTATCGGCAACGAGGAGAAGGCCCACATCCGCCAGCTTTACGCGGAAGGCAAGATCGACCGGCACGGCTTGCTCGAAGCGGAAACCAAGTCGTATCACGGTCCCGGCACCTGCACGTTCTACGGCACCGCCAACTCCAACCAGATGCTGATGGAGATCATGGGCCTGCATCTGCCGGGCACCGCGTTCATCAATCCGGGCACGCCGCTACGCGAGGCGCTCACGCGTGAATCGGCGCGGCAGGCGCTGAAGCTCGTGCATGGTGGCGAGCGCTATATGCCCATTGGCGAGGTGCTCGACGAACGCGCGTTCGTCAACGGCATCGTCGGACTCGTGGCCACGGGCGGCTCCACCAACCACACGCTGCACCTGATCGCCATGGCGCGCGTGGCCGGCATCCAGCTGACCTGGGACGATTTCGACGAACTCTCCGCCGCCGTGCCGCTGCTGGCGCGCGTGTATCCGAACGGCAAGGCGGACGTGAACCAGTTCCAGGCGGCGGGTGGACTCTCCATCGTCATCCAGGGCCTGTTGGCCGAAGGGCTGCTTCATGACGACGTGAACACCATCGTCGGCCGTGGCCTGCGCGACTACACGCGCGAGCCCACGCTGCGCGACGGCAAGCTGGGTTGGACCGATGGCCCGACGCAGCCGCTGGACGACACCATCGTGCGTACTCCCGGCAATGCGTTTGCCCCCGATGGCGGCATCAAGGTGCTCGACGGCAACCTGGGCCGCTGCGTGATCAAGACCTCTGCGGTCAAGCCCGAGCATCAGGTGGTGGAAGCCCCTGCCATCGTGTTCCATCATCAGGACGACGTGCTGGCGGCATTCAAGCGCGGCGAACTCGAACGGGACTTTATCGCCGTGCTGCCGTGGCAGGGCCCGGCGTCATGCGGCATGCCCGAACTCCACAAGCTCACGCCGACGCTGACGCTGCTGCAGGATCGCGGCTTCCATGTGGCGCTGGTCACCGATGGACGCATGTCGGGTGCCTCGGGCAAGGTGCCGGCAGCCATCCATGTTTGCCCCGAGGCGCTGACGGGGGGTGCCATCGGGCGCGTTCGCACGGGAGATATCGTGCGCGTGGATGCCCCGGCTGGTGTGCTGACGGTGAAGGTGTCTGACGCCGAACTCTCTGCGCGCGACGCCGATAAACCTGACCTGACGCCGAACCGCCATGGCGTGGGGCGCGATCTGTTTGGGGGGTTCCGCAAGCATGTGGGAACGGCGGAAACGGGGGCTTGTTCGTTGTTTGGGGAGGAGGAATGACTAGCGCTCTCCCAACGTCTGTCTCCCCTCTCCCGCTTACGGGAGAGGGGTCGGGGGTGAGGGCTTAGCGGTTCAAAATTCCGCCATCGCGCGTTGAGACTCCGGGCCCTCACCCCCAGCCCCTCTCCCACTTCGCGGGAGAGGGGAGCAGGTCAGCGGCAGAGAAAGCGTACCCGTTTCTGCGTACGTTTCAGCTCGTTCAGTTCGGCTTCCCCGACACCAAGATCCGCTCGCGATACCCATCTCCGCCTTCGCGCTCATTGTCTGCATCGACCACCTCCGGCACCCGAACCTCCTGCACCGGCACCGCGATTCGACAACCCGCATCCTCCATCGTCCGCTTCAGCTTGGCGAACATCCCGTACTGCACGCTCCAGAAGTCATCGTTCGACGTCCAGTAGCGCGCGTTGAGCGTGACGCCACGGTCGGTGTAGCGCACCACCATGACCTCGCGCGCCGGGGATTCGAGCAACCGCTTGTCACTGTCGAGCATGGCGCGAAGGGCGTCGAGCCCCGCCTGTATCGGACTGTCGAACGTGACGGTGACCTCGATGTCCATCCGGCGCGTGGGGTTCTCGCTGTAGTTCATGATCGGGCTGCCCCAGATCTTGCCGTTGGGTACGCGCAGGCAGACGCCGTCGAAGGTCTTCAGCTCGGTCATGAACAGCCCCGTCTCGCGCACGGTTCCGGCCACGCCTTGCGCGTCGATGTACTGCCCCACCCGAAAGGGCCGCAGCAACACCAGCATGATCCCGGCCGCGATGTTCTGCAGCGTTCCCTGCAGCGCCAGCCCAATCGCCAGCCCCGCCGCGCCAAGCATGGCGATGATGCTGGCCGTCTGCACGCCGAACTGGGACAACACCAGCACCACGGTCAGCACCCGCACGACCCATTGCGCGACGCTGGCCAGCATCGGGCGCAGCGTGTCATCCACATGGGTGTGCCGCAAACCGTTGTGCAACGCGCGCGCGGCCCGGCCGGAGAGCCACCACCCGGCCAGCAGAATCGCCAGCGCGGCCAGGCAATTCAACCCCTGACTGACGGCGAACTGGGCCAGATAGGCCCAGGTGGCCTCCAGCTTGGCGTGATCGATGAAATTCAAGTCCATGCGTCGGCTCCGGAAAATGGCAAAACCGACAAGACTTGCGAAGGATGTGCCAGAACGGGCCGGCGAGAGGAAAAAGCGTACCCGTTTCTGCGTGGGCCGTTGTGCGGGCGCATGCCACACGCCGGCCCCTCTTGGAATCCCTAGCGTCACCTCTCCCAACCGAGGCGCCGTGTGTGAAGTCTTTACAACTCCTGCGCAGATTGTGCCGGTCGCTTCTCCCCGCTAGCCCAGTTCCGAAACCGGCCCTGAAGCCAAGACCTCAACTGGCGGGCGGATACCGCTGCTCACCAACGCCACGTCACGGACACGATCATGGAAATACTTGTGAAATACAGCCCAGTCGGCGTATTCGTTGGGTGCCGCAGCATGTGCGGCTAGCCGGCCAATGAGTCCGCAGAGCCAATCGGCGCATTGGAGGGTCTGGAAGAGATGGCTCTCTCCTTGCAAGGGGGGCTCGACCAGTCTGCGGCACTTCGCATCCCCTTCGAACATCGCCACAGTGCATGCTTCGACGTTGCGCTCCCGCCAGTCGTCGCCTGCATCCTGTTGGTCGAGCAAAACCAGACACGTGGAATTCGTCTGCGCGCAGTGCCCGTCCACTTGCCTGATCGCGCAGAGAAGTTGACGCCTGAACATCTCCGCCGAGACATGCACGCCCATCTGCGATGCCTTGCGTTCTCCGGTGTAGACAACATGCCCACCAACGGCGGCAATTCGATTCAACAATCGGAAGGTTGCCTGTCGCAACGGCCGGTAGATCTGCACATTGCGGGCCGTGAACAATGCAGAGCCTTTCTTCTCCCAACGACAGGCGGGAAGATCGCGAGGATTCTTGTGCATCAGATCCCAGGCGAGCAATCCGCACTTCAACTTGTAGAAGTAGACGGCAAACTCACGCACCTGTGCGACAGGAAGCATGAATCCCGCCAGTCCGAAAACCGGACTGTCGTTGTACTTGGCGTGGTCTCTTGCAACGTAGGGCCCGATATGACCGAATTCGTCTAGATAAACAACGTAGTGCTGCACCTGAATTTCGCTCCTGCCGGCTATAAAACACGAAAGCCCGCAACGATCAGATCGTTGCGGGCCTCGGAGGCTGGGCACCCGGTACAAGACCGAATGCGTTGGGATGCATTCTAGGTAGCTAATTCTTAGCGGGCAACAGACCAAAACGGACGTAGCGCGAAACACTGACGTAACGCAGAAACGGGTACGCTCCGCGGTCACACAAACACAGGAAGTCGTAGCCACGCCGCAACATCAACGTGCCGGTGCCGCCTTCTCCTGGCTGACAACCTCCACCTGATGGTCATGCAGCCGATCCCGGTTGGTCAGCATCGGGAACAGTTTGATCCAGGCGGCCACCACGCAGATCGTACCGATCCCGCCGAGCAGCACCGCACCGACTGGGCCGAGCAGCGCGGCGGTGACCCCCGACTCGAATTCGCCCAGCTGGTTGGAAGCGCCGATAAAGACCGAGTTGACCGCACCCACCCGGCCGCGCATGTCGTCGGGGGTATCGAGCTGTACCAGTGTCTGGCGAACCACCACGCTGATCATGTCGGAGGCGCCCAGCACCACGAGTGCGGCCATCGACAGCGGCAGCCATTTCGAAATGCCAAACACCATCGTCGCCACGCCGAAAATCGCCACGGCGCTGAACATCACGCGGCCCACGCGTCGGTTCAGCGGATGTCGGGCCAGCCACAGTGCCGTGACCAATGCGCCGATGGCTGGGGACGAGCGCAGCAACCCCAGCCCCCACGGGCCGGTGTGAAGGATGTCCTTGGCGTAGATCGGCAGCAGGGCCGTGGCGCCGCCGAGCAGGACCGCGAACAGGTCGAGCGACACGGCGCCCAGCAGCACCTGATTGCTGCGGATGTAGGCGAACCCGGCAAACAGCGTCTTGACACTGACCGGCGTGGTCAGCCTCTGCTGTGCCTGGCGCAGTTTCAGCGTGAACACCAGGATCGCTGCAATCGCGAACAACACCGCGCTGATCGAATAGACCACGCCGGGGCCGGCCACATAGGCAAACCCGCCCAGTGCCGGGCCGATGATGATGGCCGCCTGCGCAGCCGAACTGGCCAGTGCCACCGCGCGCGGCAACTGGCGCGGCGTGACCACGCTCGGCAGCAATGCCTGCAGCGTTGGCGTTTCGAACGCGCGGCAGCCGCCGATCAAGGCTACGAACAGGAAGATGTACTGGCTGGTGATCCAGCCCGAGAAACTGGCCACCGCCATCGCTATCGCAATGACCGCCTCCAGCATCTGGCACGTCCGGACGATGATGCGGCGGTCGAACCGGTCGGCCACATGGCCCGACATCAGCAGCAGGACAATCGACGGCAGGAATTGCACCAGCCCCACCATGCCCAGCATGAACGCGTCGTTAGTGAGCGCATACATTTGCCAGCCCACCGCAACCGTAAAGATTTGGTAACCGATGGTGGTACACAGCCGGGCAAACCAGAAATGACGGAAAGCGGGGTCGCGAAAGACGTTGTCCGGCTCATTGGCCGGCTGCGCGGGGGCGGAGGACATGGGGGCGTTGGCGGCGAGGAGGTGCCATGTACGCAACCGCGTACATGGCGAAACCGCCGATTCTATCCGGGAACCCGGACACGCGCCGACTGGCTTTGTATCGTGATTGACACATTACCCGCCGGCGCGGTGGATGCAGGCGTTCAAACAGGATTAGGCGATTTCCCGCGTCTCCCGGAACTCGATGTTCGGGAAACGCTCCTGCGTCAGTCGCAGGTTGACCATGCTTGGCGCCAGGTAGACGTGATCGCCCGCACCGTCGAGGGCCACGTTGTGGCCGGCCTTGTCGATCAGCTTTTCGATCTCGGCCGGGTCGCCCTTGAGCCAGCGAGCAGTCGCGCATTCGTGCGACTCGAAGATCGCATCGACGCCATATTCGTGTTCAAGGCGGTGCGCCACCACATCGAACTGCAGCATGCCCACGGCGCCCAGTACGAGGTCGTTGGAGACCAGCGGGCGGAACATCTGCGTGGCGCCCTCTTCCGCCAACTGCTGCAGGCCCTTCTGCAACTGCTTGACCTTGAGCGGGTTGTTGAGCCGCGCGCGGCGGAAGAATTCCGGCGCGAACGACGGGATGCCCGTGAAACGCAGCGGTTCGCCTTCGGTGAACACATCGCCCAGGCGGATCGTGCCATGGTTGGGCACGCCGATGATGTCGCCCGCGAAGGCTTCCTCGGTCGTGTTGCGGTCCTGCGCCATGAACGTGATGGCGTTGTTGATGGCCACGGTTTTGCCCTGCGACACATGCAGCAGCTTCATGCCACGGTCGAAGCGGCCCGAGCACACGCGCACAAAGGCGATGCGGTCGCGGTGGCGCGGGTCCATGTTGGCCTGGATCTTGAACACGAAGCCGCTGAACTTGGCCTCCTGCGGCTCCACGGTGCGCGTTTCGGTCTGGCGCGCCAGCGGCGGCGGCGAGAGCTGGCACAGCGCGTCCAGCAGCGACTGCACACCGAAGTTGTTAATGGCCGAACCGAAATACACCGGCGTCTGGCGGCCGGCCAGGAAGGCTTCGCGGTCGAACGTGTGCGACGCGCCGCGCACCAGTTCGATCTCCATGCGCAGCTCATCGGCCTGCGAGCCGAGGATGCGGTCGAGTTCGGGATTGTCGAGGCCGTCGAGCAGCGCCGAGGTGCCCTTCTCCCCCTTCGGGTCGAACAGCTGCACCTTGTCGTCGATCATGTGGTACACGCCACGGAACGCCTTGCCCATGCCGATTGGCCACGTCATCGGCGCGCACTGGATCTTCAGCACGTCTTCGATTTCGTCGAGCAGTTCGATGGGCGAGCGGCCTTCGCGGTCCAGCTTGTTCATGAACGTCAGGATCGGCGTCGCGCGCAGGCGGCACACGTTCAGCAGCTTGATCGTCTGCGCTTCCACGCCATTGACCGAGTCGATCACCATCACCGCGGAGTCCACCGCCGTCAGCGTGCGGTACGTGTCTTCGGAAAAATCCTCGTGGCCCGGGGTGTCGAGCAGGTTCACGATGTTTTCCGGCAGATCGGCGCGCGGCTGGTACGGGAACTGCATCACCGACGAGGTCACCGAAATGCCCCGCTGCTTTTCCAGTTCCATCCAGTCGGACGTGGCGTGGCGGTCGGCCTTGCGCGCGCGCACTTCGCCGGCCACCTGGATGGCGCCGCCGAACCACAGCAGCTTCTCGGTCAGCGTGGTCTTACCCGCATCCGGGTGGGAAATAATGGCAAACGTGCGGCGACGCGCAATTTCGGAAACGAGCGAACTCACGGCTAGAGGAACCTGGTAGTAGCGCCCCGAAGCCAGCACTGGCGCCGGCTGCAGGCAGCGGCGAGGCGGAACGGCTGGGGCGCGATGGCGGTCCGGGAACGATTCCCGGCTTCGGATGGGGCGCTATTTTACCGGTTCGCGCCGCCTGCCGGGGTGCTGGTTGGCACGCCACGGTTTTCGCGCGCCGGATCATGCCCGCGCAGGCTGCCGAACTGCAACGCGTACTGGCGGGTCAGCTCCGCGCCGAAGAAGAAAATCTGCGCCGAGTAGTACACCCACAGCATTAGCGCCACGACCGATCCCGCCGCACCGTACGATGACGCCACGGCGCTGTTGCCCAGATACAGGCCAATCAGTCGCTTGCCGATGGAGAAGAGCAACGCGGTGATGATCGAGCCCATCAGCACGTCCTTCCACGAGATCCGCACGTTGGGCAGCATCTTGAAGATGGTGGCGAACAAGGCGGTGACGACGGCGAACGAGAACGCGGTGGAGATCACGTCCGCCACTGGCGCAAACCATGAGGCCGTCCAGAGCTGGCCCCAGAACCGGTTGACCACGGCCAGCGCCGCGTTGACCACCAGCGACACCAGCAGCATGAATGCTAGCGCCAGCACGATGCTGAACGAGGCCATCCGCGCACGTAGCAGCTTCTGCCAGCCCGCGCCCTGGGGCGGCGGCGCCTGCCAGATATCGTCCAGGCTGCTCTTGAGTTCGGCAAAGGCGCTCGTGGCGCCCACCACGAGAATGCCCATCGCGATCAACGCGGCCACGCCGCTGCCGCCTGCACGATGCGTGGCGGCCAGGATTTCCTGGATAGCCGCAGCGCCCTGGGGGCCGACCAGTCCATCGAGCTGCGCGAAGATCTCGCCACGCGCGGCTTCGGCACCGAAGAACAGCCCGGCGATCGATATCACCAGCACCAGGATCGGCGCCAGCGAGAACAGCATGTAGAAGGACAGGGCGGCGCCCTTGCTCGCCGCCCTGTGATCGAACCAGGCGGTAATGGATGCCGACACCACGCGCACCGTGCGCGTCCCGGTATGCCGATCGGGCAGCCAACGGCCGCGCTGCGGCTTAGGGGGCACTGCGTGCGAATGGTCGGGCGCGTTGTCGGAATGCATGCGTTTTCGGTCCTGTCCTGACTTGCCCCGGGCTCCTACTGACTGGGATGAAGCCCACGCGGAGGTGGCGCATCTGCCACGTTCATCAGCCTGACCGGTGCAACCGGGGTTGTCTGTCGGCCAGCGTCTGATGTGTAGGTCCATCATAGATCGCTTGTCGCGCAACAGCCGTTTGCACTGCTACAGTAGTTAAGCAAGGCACACATGCCGATGACAGGAGGCTTCTCCCATGCGCAATGTTCTTGTGCGGCGCCTGATCGCCGCGCGTGCTGTGGTCGCTCGTTCGGCACTGCTGGCACTTTGCCTTTCCGCGGGGGCCACGCTGATGGCCGGCTGCGAACGCAACCCGGCACCGGGTCCGGGACCCAAGCCGATTTCCGGCACCAACGCGCCCGTCACTGCGGCCTCCGGCGCCCCCGCCACGCCTCGCTGATGGGCTAAAGCAGCCGGCCGCTGTTCCCCCGAGGCATCCGGGCGTACCCGTTTCTGCGGACCCGTGCGGGTTTCAGCGTTGCAACCAGATGCACGCCCGCCCATGGCACGCTCGCGTGCGGACGCATGGGGATCATTTTCCCGTCACTTTCAGCCATGTGGGCGCCATTGCAGACATCGATGTCTGTTTTCCGCCATGTGAAAGGCGTCGCGTCCCACTTGAGGGCCTGACTCTTTCGTCGCGTCGCGTTCCCGGGTTCCGCACGGGCGTGGCCAATGAAGAGGCATCGGACGCCGGTCAGCGAGCCGACGCGACCTAGCGTCCGCTTGTCGTTGCATCGGCGTAACCGATTGCGGCCCGCAGCCCGCCATTTCGCCCCGGCTTTCCACCAGGCCGCGCGCCAATGCCTTATCAAACAATGGTTTGCAGGCGATTGGCACACTTGTCGCTCTAGTCGGTGCAGGGAGAAGTCAGAGTCCAATAACGATTCGAACAGAACGCAGGAGACCACACTGCCATGCGTCATCCACCAGCGCGAATGAACGCGCGTCGGCGTGCCCATCGGCTTGCCGGCCCAGCCCCCACTGTCAGCGAGTTGCTGTCGCCGCCCCTGTTGCCGTCTCCACGGCAGACCGCACGCCCTGCCGCGTCGTTCTGTGCATCAGCCAACCGAGGCGCGGCCACCGCTGCCAGCCGGCAGCGCAACGGGTGTCCCGTTTATTGACGGGCGGCCCGCGATATCTCCGTCAGGCCCGGCAACCGGCGGTTGCTTTTTCGCGCGTGCGGGCCTAAACCGGTTTACGTGCTCCGTCCCCCGGCGGGCACCTTTTATAAAAAGGGAGGGAGCCACACATGTTCGCCAGAGTTGCCGCCGCCATGGCACTGTTCTCGACTGCGGCAGCCCCGGCGCTGGCCGGAAACTACGCATGGTTCGACCGCCCCGACTACGCCAACCCGAACAGCCACGCGGCCGTGAGCAATGACAGCTATGTGAGGGCGTTCGGCTGGACCTGGGGCGATATGCAGTACAAGCCGGACGACCGCGCTGCGCCACCCGCTGCGGCGCCTGCCGAGCGTCAGGCACGTGACAACCTGATGGACCCGCATGACGTAGTGCCGGGCAGGCCATCGCCGGACGGGAGTGCGCCGCCGCGTGGACGACGCGGCAAGATCGGCATGACCTGACATTGAAAGTCAGTTTGGGAGTTCTTACGCGGGCCAAGCCGCGTTAGCCTGCCGCCGCTGTCCGGGCGGAAGGACAAAGGGGATCCGGCGAGCGGACGTCGCCGGATCCCCCTTGGCACTACACCCCTGCACGCCTGCACGTGGTGCGTTGACCGCCCGCGTTATTCCCCCGTTGCAGCAGCCTGAAGATCGACGCGGATGTTGTGCTTATGCATGAGCCGGTACAGCGTCACGCGCGATACGTTGAGTTCGCGCGCCGCCGGCACGACGTGAAAGCCATGGCTGGCCATCACCGTGCGGATCGCCTCGCGCTCGGCTTCCTCGCGTATCGCATCGAGCGTCTTGCGCGGAACTTCCACGCCACCGTTCAGTTGCAGATCCTCGGCCGTGATCTTACGGTTGTCGGTCATCACGATGGCACGCCGCACGCGGTTGATCAGCTCGCGGACATTGCCCGGCCAGCCGTACTGCATCATGCCCTGTGTGGCGCACGACGAGAACCCGCGAATCCGGCGATGGGCTTCGTGGCCATGCTCGGCAAGCACAGCGTTTGCCAGCAGCAGGATGTCTTCGCCGCGATCGCGCAAAGGCGGAATTGTCAGCGTCAGCACGCATAACCGGTGGAACAGGTCGGGACGGAAGCGCCCGTCGCCCTGCGCGAGCACCAGATCCACGTGCGTGGCGGAGATGATGCGCAGGTCCAAGGGAATGGACTGGTGTCCACCAAGCCGGGTGATGGTGCCCTGCTGCAGGAAACGCAGCAGGGCCACCTGGCTCTCCAGCGGCAGGTCGCCGATTTCGTCGAGAAACAGCGTGCCGCCCTGCGCCTGCTCGATCCAGCCGATCTTGCGCGCATTGGCCCCCGTGAACGCACCCTTCTCGTAGCCGAACAGTTCGGACTGCACCAGATGCGATGGAATCGCGCCGCAGTTGATGGCCACGAACGGCCCCTTGCGACGGCTCGACGCTTCATGGATGGCCTGGGCGGCAAGCTCCTTGCCCGTGCCCGATTCCCCCGAAATGAATACGGGCGCATCGTTGTGAGCCACCTTGGCCAGCGAGCGGAACATCACGCGCATGGCCTGGCATTCGCCAATCATCGGCCCCTTTGCGGCAGGGGGTTCCGGCAGTCGCGCACCATGCAGGCAGGCCATGCCGTGCGCATGCTTGAGCGTGTAGAGCAGTTCGTCGAACGAGAATGGCGTGCGTACGTAATCCACGCAGTAGTCGCGGATCAGGCGCCGCACGCGCTCATCCTCGAGCATGGCCGTCGACGTGATAGCCACCCACATGACATGCAGGTGCTGCAGACCCTGTTCGAGCTGGGTCAGCTCCGCATCGCTATAGGCCGATTGCAGGTCGAGTATGCCCGCCATGGGCGAGCTGCCTCGCACCGCGCGCTCCAGGCCGCTGACTTGTTGAACCCGGCGGATTTCCCACCCCGAACCAAACTGGCTCGCATTGAAACCAAAATCCTCGTACCGCGACACGAGCACGATCTGTGCGGAGCGTGTCGCCGCCTTGCACAGTCGGTCCATGACGTTCTCCCTGGGCTTCTTGTTGGTTGCGGAACGCCCTGCCGCAGGCGCGGCAGCGGGCCACCCGGCCCGGTCGGGTTCCGCTGGCTGCGCGGATGGCTCCGCGCGCAACGTCTGGGGATTCACGATCTGGACGGACTGTGTGATTGTCGTGCGCTGGCGCGAGCGCGACATGCAAGTCGCCGCTTGCCATGGACGTGACCGACCTCCGCCCAGTCTGCCTGGAACGAATGGTTGGCGAATTGATGGATCGGCCCGATGGCGGGACGCCGGATTTCTCCTGCGGTCATGATCTGTTCCCCGTTGAACAACATCCCCCGGCACTACACGTTCGCGTTTACCACTGTCTTCGTTCTGGATTCGAACTGTCTTTATTCGGTCTGTCCCTGCTCGATTCGAGTCGATAGGAGAGACGATGTCGGCATGCGTGTATCCGCATGCTCTCTTCCGTGGTGGCGAAAGCCGCCTGTCCTGACGGTCTCGTTTGGCCGGTTGCCTTGTACTGTCCCGGCAACCGTGGCCGACTGCGGAACGCGCTACCTCTGGCCAGCTGGCAGGCGCCTTTTCCCGGAGTCAAGAAAGGGCGCCGTTGCGCGCCCTCAAATTTTTGCCACGGTTCTAGTTCAGTGCATTTCACCCCTTTTGTCCAGCCCGGAATGTTCGCTTTCAGCCAAGTCTCATACTTTTGTATGAGACGTGAAAGCGCCTTTTTACCGCGCCTACTAGGTAAATGAGCACTCACATTCCTCGCAGAAACAGGTACGCCGTGAAACAGCCGTTCGCGTAACCCGACGCAGAAACGGGTACGCGTTCAGGTGAGGTGCGCCGAAAATGTCATCGTTTTCATTTTGAACACATCTATCGGCTCTGCCAAAAAAAACGGGGGACGGCGCCAGGCGGTCCCCCGTTGTGTGGTCAAGCACCGTTCCTGCGCTGTTGCAGTGCCGGATACGCGCGATCAGTGGCCTGGCAGGTAGTAGAACTTGAAGAGGAAGACTGCGGCGATGATCCACGCCATCAGCGGCACATCCTTCGCCCTGCCCGTCAGCAGTTTCAGCAGCGCATAGGAGATGAAGCCGAATGCCACGCCATTGGCTACCGAATAGGTGAAAGGCATTCCCAGCGCGGTCAACACGGCGGGCACCACCTCGGTGACATCGGACCAGTCGATCTCCACCAGTTCGCGCAGCATCAGACACGACACGTATAGCAGCGCGGGCGCCGTGGCATACGCCGGCACCGCGCCCGCCAGCGGGGCGATGAACAGGCAGGCCAGGAACAGTACCGCCACGGTCACCGCCGTCAATCCAGTACGGCCACCGGCCTGCACGCCAGACGCGCTCTCGATATAGGCGGTGGTGGAAGATGTGCCAAGCAGCGAACCGGCCATGATGGCCGTGCTGTCCGCCATCAGCGCCTTGTTCAGCCGGTCCATCTTGCCGGCCTTGAGCAGGCCGGCCCGGTTGGCGACGCCCATCAGCGTACCCGTTGCATCGAACAGCTCGACCAGGAAAAAGACCAGCACCACATTGAGGATGCCAATGGACAGCGCGGCGGAGATGTCGAGCTTGAACAGCGTGGGCGAGATCGACGGCGGCGCCGAGACCACCCCGTGGAACTGGTTGCCGGCAAAGACGAAGCTGAGCACCGTGGTCAGCAGGATACCGATCAGGATCGCGCCCTTCACCTTGAGGCGGTCAAGCGCCACGATGACGAAGAAGCCCAGGATGGCCAGCACGGCCGGCGGTTGATGCAAGTCACCGATGGTGACCAGCGTGGCCGGGTGACCCTTGATGATGCCGGCGCTGTGCAAGGCAATGATCGCCAGGAACAGGCCGATACCCGCCGTGATCGCCCCGCGGATCGTCGGCGGAATGCCCCGGACAATGGCCTCGCGCACGCGGAACAGCGTCACAACCAGGAACAGGCAGCCGGAGATAAACACCGCACCGAGCGCGGCTTCCCACGGCAGCCCCATGCCCTTGACCACGGTATAGGCGAAGTAGGCATTGAGACCCATGCCCGGCGCCATCGCAATGGGATAGTTTGCGTAGAAACCCATGATCAGCGTGCCGATGGCGGCCGCCAGGCACGTGGCGACAAACACGGCATCTTTCGGCACGCCGGCGTCCCCAAGGATGCTCGGATTGACGAAGATGATGTAGGCCATCGTCAGGAATGTAGTGACCCCCGCGAGGATTTCCGTGCGGACATCGGTCTGGTGCTCCCGCAGACGAAAAATGCGCTCGAGCAGGCCGGCGGACGGCGCGGCGGCGGGCGTTGACATGGGTGATCTCCAGGTGCTTCCAGGGCGGAGCGGCAAGGCAACTCGCTCCTGGCAAATTTGGGAAAGGCGGGATGATCCCACAAGCGCACCGGGACGGGGCAGTCCCCGCTGGGGAAAACCCCTGCCTTGACGGGCGCGTCAATCCCCCGTATAAATCTGGCGCAGATTCAAGCGACGAGGCAACAGTTCATTCGTTAGCCACCGTCTGGTACTTCGGTTGTCCATGGTGTCCTTTCCTTGAGTTGGCAGTACGGTGGTGTGTGCCATCGGTTTCTTTTTTCACATTTTTTGGAAAGCAATATCATGCAAACCGGTATCGTCAAGTGGTTCAATGACGCCAAGGGCTTCGGCTTCATCAAGCCGGACGCAGGTGGTGATGACCTGTTCGCGCACTTCTCGGAAGTCCGCGCTGATGGTTTCAAGTCGCTGCAGGAAAACCAACGCGTGTCGTTCGAAGTCAAGAACGGCCCGAAGGGTCTGCAAGCCGCTAACATCACCCCGATGTAATGACCGCCGGCATGCCTTGATGGCGTGCCGATGGTTGTGAAGAACCCGCCGGAGACGGCGGGTTTTTTTTCGTCCTTCCCACCTCTCCGCAGCATCCCTCCACCTCGGGCACGAGCCCGATCGGGCTCAACCTCTGTCGCCTCTCGCCGATCCGCGTGACGGGCTCCATCCTTTATTCGTCTGATCCACGCCACGCACGGGGCTGATTCGACGCGGCTCGCGACTGTGCACGGGCGCACGCGCCTCGCGTCCGTCGAGTTCGCAGAAACGGGTACGCAATCCATCCTCCGCGTTTTGATCGCCGCAGAAATGGGTACGCCAGCCCGGCTTCAGAGTCGTGTCGCATCTGCGCAGAAACGGGTACGCTCGGCCCGCTTTTTGTCGCGGGTACGCCGTGGCAGGCTGCGCTTATCCCGCCTCACTTTTAGGCAGTCTGGTTATCCACGCAGAATCGGGTACGCCAGGTGCCTTTCCACCCTCAAGACCACATGTCAGAAAGTGCGGCGCAGAAACAGGTACGCAGTTGGCAGCCGTTGGTCCGCAGAAACGGGTACGGTGGGTGTTTCAGGAGACATGTCGTGGCACCTGCCGGGCAGCAGGTATACGTATACCGTCCGCAGAAACGGGTACGGTGCGGAAATGGCGACCGCTCGGTTTCACACCGCTAGTTGGCGGTAGCTTTCGCCGCAGACGATGTATACGCGGGCAATGTTGCCCATACATCATGGCGCCCGATCCAGCTTCACGCAGAATTGGGTACGCCCGGACAAATGCGAAGGCGCACCAGCCTCGCAGAAACAGGTACGCTTTTGCTTTCCCGATCCCGCCATGCGGGTATCCGCAGAAACGGGTACGCCGCAGAATTGGGTACGCACCGTCGAAAAATAGCGTCCAAGCCCTTTGTCGCAGAATTGGGTACGGAATCGGGCCGCCAGGCGTGCGGATTTCGCAATCCCAACGCAGTGGGCAAGAGCGTGCGCGCCAAAAACGTACCCGATTCTGCGTGGATAAGCGTCCCTACAGCGGGCACAAGACACGATCGGGAGGGGCGGCAAGCGCGGGGGCGCAGAAACGGGTACGCTTTTTATCGATCCCGCTGTGGAAAACCCTGTGAGATCAGCAGGTTATCCCCGCAGAATCCGGTTCGCTGTTTACGCTGAAACGGGTTCGCCCGGTCGCAGATTCGGGTTCGGCCCTTCGCAGAAACAGGTACAAAAGTGCGCAGAATCGGGTACGGAGAGGCATGTAAACCTGTTTGTAATCAACGCTGTTTTGTCTCCGTATACGGTTTACGAGTAGTTAACCCGTATCGGTATCGTTTACTTGTAGTGGATGAGCAGCCAACCGTGGACAACCCTGACGGGCTGCCCACCGTGTGTCTGTCATCTCGCCAGTCGCCGGATACCCGGCCAGGAAACAGACCGCTTCCAGGAAGCCCCTGTGGCAAGCGAGACGCTGAAAGCCCGGACGGCAGGAATGCACCAAGCGATCTCCTGCGCAAGAGCAGGCGCTGAAGTCGTGGCTCAACCGCAGCGAATCGGCATTGATCGCGTATACGTACCCGTTTCTGCGTGACAACGTATACGTGATCGCGTAAAAAGGCGGGTAATCCGAAATCACCAACATGCCGATCAAACGCTCTATGGCCTCCGAAGCGGAACGTGCCACGCTGGACGCCGACGTCGAACCGTCGCGCATCATCGTTCCTGGAAACGAGAGCGCCATCGTTCCGTCCGAAAAATTCCAGCGCCTGTTCGATGAAGCCCAGGCCATGGAACGCGAGGACGCGTGGCAAAGTGGCGAAGTCGGCTTCCTTAGCCGTGCCAGTGTGCAGGTCACGCTGCCCTATCGCGCGCCCAAGGGCGCGCCACCTGTGTGGACACGCACCAGCGGGAATATCTCGCTGATGATCCAGCCTGGCTACTTCACGCAGCAACGCGCGGAAAAGGCGGCAAATGGCAAGCAGAAACTGGTTTCCGAAACCGTTTCGCTAGGCTATCCGTACGGATCCTATCCACGGCTGATGCTGGCGTGGATCGGCAAGGAAATCATGGCCAAGAAGAAGCGCGGCGAGTTCACCGGCACGGTGGAGGATCGTCGCATTTCGCTTGGCAATTCCTTGTCCGAGTTCATGTACAACCTCGGCATTCCGATGGCGACGGGTGGCAAGCGCGGCACGATGACGCTGGTGCGCCAGCAGATGATCCGCTTGTTCTCGGCGACGATCGCCATCGTGCAGAACAAGTCGATCCAATTGCCGAATCAGCCGCCCAACCACGAGCCGATGTCGATCGACCGCGTGGGCTATCTGCTGGCCGACCAGTTGTCGACGTGGTGGGACCCGATGCAGCCGGGCCAAGGTTCGATGTTCGAGAGCTTTGTGGTGCTGTCTGAGCCGTTTTTCAACGAACTGGTGAATCGTCCGGTACCGGTCGATATGCGCGCGCTGAAGGCGCTCAAGCAGTCGCCATTTGCGCTGGACGTTTATTCGTGGCTGACCTACCGGTTCTTTACCATCCAGCGCCGCACGGAGATCCCGTGGGAAGCGCTGCAAATGCAGTTCGGGACCGAGACGGAGAGCGAGCGCAAGTTCCGTGCGTTGTTCCGCAAGGCTCTCAAGGATGTGCTGGTGGTCTATCCGGGCGCCAAGGTCGATGCTGACTCCTCGAAGGCGCTCATTCTGCAGCCGTCGCGCACGAGCGTGCGCAAGCTGGGCTGACAGCCTCCAACCGCGCTGCACAAACAAAAAAGGCAAGCGAGAGCTTGCCTTTTTTGCGTCACTGATCGGACCGGAGACCTCCCGCCTGACCAGCCACTGTGGTTCCGCTTACGCCGGCTTGATCGCCGAGGCTTGCAGACCCTTCGGTCCCTGCTTCACTTCGAACGTCACTCGCTGGCCGTCTTTCAGGGTCTTGAAGCCGGAACCCTGGATTTCGGAGAAGTGAGCGAACAGATCGGCGCCGCCATCATCGGGGGTAATGAAGCCGAAACCCTTGGTCTCGTTGAACCACTTGACCGTACCGGTTGCCATAACAGATTTCCTTTCGAAGCAAGTTCGTTTTACACAAAACGCAAACAACCGTTCAAGCACGCTGAGTTCTCGTAGATACCGAACGGAAGCCAACGAGGTAACACGACTTGACTCGACTGTAGCGGGCATCATAACCACAATGTGTTGCGGTGTCATGTGCGGCGTAATGCGCACCACCTTTACTTTAGGCGGATTCTCTACCGCTTTTCAAGAAGAAGAATCCCGCACAGTTGATGTAGCGAAATCTGCGCCTGACACGTGCCCTGCTTAAGGGGTATCCATTGCCCGGCGCCGTTTTACAGTGTTTTATTCAAATGCTCAGAAAAATGGGTTGTGGCGCAAAGTCGATTTCGCTAAAGTTCGGCTAACTGAACATCATCATCCGGCGCTTTCAGCGCTGAAAGTGAGACCGAAGTGCCGGCAAAAATCATCACCGTTTTCAACCAGAAGGGCGGCTGCGGCAAGACAACCGTCAGCATGCACCTTGCTGGAACGCTGGGGCTGCGTGGCGCGCGGTCCCTGCTTGTCGATATGGACGAGCAAGGCACTGCCACGCGCTGGGCAGCGCAAGCCAGCGATGAACGGCCGTTTCCCGCCTCGGTGATTGGTTTGGCTCCGTCCGGCGGTGCCATGCACCGGGAGGTTCGGAAGTTCATGAACGACTACGACTACATCGTGGTGGATTGCCCGCCTGCGGTACATTCGGCGGCGCCGTCGAGTGCCTTGCTGATTTCGGATTTGGCGATCATTCCGGTCGTACCGTCTCCGCCGGATCTTTGGGCAGCCGTGGCTGCCAAGACACTGGCGCAGCATGCCCAGGTACAGAATGAAACGCTGCAAATTCGGGTGGCGGCCAACATGGTTCAGCGCCGCGTCTCGATCGCGCGTCAGGCCATCGAGATTCTTGGCGACGATCCAGAGGTGCCGCTTCTGAACTCCATGGTCGGTTCGCGCTCGGCATTCCGCGAGTGCCTGGCCATGGGCTGCACCGTACACGGCGTACCGGGCGCGCGCGAAGCCATCCAGGAAGTGGACATGATGGTGGACGAGATACTGTCCCTGATTGAGTAATGGAATGACTACGAAATTGAAGAGCCTGAAGGCAGGCATGCTCGCCGGGATGGCGGCAGAAAAGACGCGGAACGACGCCGTCGATCGGTTTGCACGGGCCGAGGCCGCACTCTCTGACCATCCGAACGGCCTGTTGCAGGGCCAACGCGCGGGCCAGGCGGCGCAAACTTTCAGCGCTGAAAGTGAGGTGCAAGCGATGGAAGGGCGCGTGCTGGCGCGCATTCCCATCGCCCAGTTGCACGACAATCCCTTCAACGCCCGTCGCATTTATGATCCTGCCGTCGTGCAGGAACGCGCGGCGTCGATTGCCACGCACGGACAAAAAACGCCTGGTCTTGCTGCGCCGGATCCGACGCGACCCGGACACTTCATCCTCATCGACGGTCACTATCGCAAGCGTGCCCTGGCGTCAGCCGGCAAGCTCGAGATGGAATGCTTTGTCGAGAATGATCTCAGCGATCTCGACTTCTACCGTCTGTCGTTCCTGCTGAACGAACAGCGCTCCGACCAATCGGCGCTGGATAATGCCATCGCATGGCGTCAGCTGCTGGATGAGGGCAAGGTTCAAAAGGAAGACGAAATCTGTGAGCTGACAGGGATGTCGGCCGGCACGGTGAACAAGACGCTGGCGCTGTTGAAGCTGCCGGACTCCGTGATTGCCGTGATGCGTGAACGGCCGAGCGCCATCGGCATCGCGGCCGGGTACGAACTCACGCTGTACTTCAAGCTCGCAGGTGAGGACCGTACGCGCGAACTGGCGGGCCGGATCATGAACGACGGATTGTCCAGCCGCGAGGTGGAATCGATCCGGAAGCAGATGCAGGAAGGCAAGTCGCGCAAGGTCAAGGAAATCAGCCGCCAATACAAGATCCGTACTGAGTCTGGCCAACTGCTTGGCACGATCAAGGAATGGGATTCGGGCCGCGTGATGCTGGATGTGCAGCTCACCGACCGAAACGCGCGGGAAGACTTGCTGGAAGTCCTGAAGGCCCGCTTCGGCCTGGACAAGACGTTGCTTTAATTCAACCTGAGCCGGCCGGGCGAGAAGTCCGCCGGCACACCACCGTGCGCTGCGGCGAAGCGTTTCCAACTCGCACGCAAGAGCCGATCGAGGCCGCTTGCCGAGTAGCCCGCCAAGCGCTGCCCACGCTTGGCGCTCCCGCGCACGGTGTCTGGAAACGCTGTCGGCGCGAGCAGTGCGACTTCCGCATTCCAGTCGCGCTCGCCAAAGTCGGGCAGCCCTCGGTCAGCCCAGTGTTTGCGCAGTGCCTCCCACGCCTCAGGTTCCAGCAGCATAGGCTTCCGCCGTGCGGCGCTTTTGGCCGAGAGCGAGAGCCGGCCGCTGTCGCCAATCGCCTCCACATCTCCCAACCGTAGCGCCGCCAACTCCACGACCCGGACTCCATGGCGTGCAATCAGCAATGCGGCGGCAAGCGCGGCGCGCTGTTGTGGATTTGGGTTGTCCCGAGCGAGCCAGTCGAGGAATGCGGGGATGGGAAGCGACACGGTCAACGTATTCGCAACCGACACGCCCGGCGTTGCATTTGAAACGTTCAGCGCGTGTCTTGCCTCTCCCAGTGACCCGATGCCGGACCGTGCAGGTTCGCCAGCCCGGCGACGAATTTCCTTGAGCAGCACCCGCGCCACCCGCAGCGATGCCGCACAAGAACTCGCCCGCAACGGTCCTTCGAATGGACGCCAATGCATCTTGTCACGAGGACTGGCGGGGCCGCACCAGAAGGCCGAAGGCTGGGGGTCTGCAAGAAAGGCGTGATACGAGGCAAGCGATTCACCATTCAGGTCTCGCAATGACAGTCCGTTCCGCCCTGCCCAGAGCAGCAGCCGCTCCGCTTCGCGTCGATAGCTCAGCCACGTGTTGCGTGACTGATGCGTGTTCAGCCAGTCGCCGACCCATGCCAGTTCCAGACTGAACGGCGGCGCTGGCAACATCGATTCAAAGGGTACGGGATACGCCATCGAAGGCCCCAATGGACAAGCAATAAGTGCCTTTAAAGGCGTATTATCCCCAGGCGAGCGCACAAAAGTCCGCAGCCGCATCCCAGCGCCGTCGTCGTTGGCGCGCAGCCATCTGACGATGGTTTCCGCGGAATGGCGCCCAATCCTTGGCACGTGACGCCACCAACTGCTGCCCCGGCGATTGGCCAGTGCAACCAGATCCGCCACGGTACGCAATTCCGCTGCCACCATGCGGCGAGCCAGGCTGGGGCCGAACCAGAGCGTCACCGGATGCGTCGGTAACGGTCGGCCTTGCCCAAGCTGCTCGATCGACGAGAGCGCCTCTACCCGGCGCGACATCCCGGTATCGGAGCGCCCGCGCAGCGCTTCGAACATTTCTGCGATATCGGGACGGTCATGCTGCAGCGCAAACTGCACCAACCGGTCGCGCAGCGCCAGGATGCGCTGAATCGCCTGATGTTCGGTCAGATCCTCGTCATCGTCCGGATCCACCAGATACCGATTGGCGATATCCACCGGCCGCATGCCCTGCGCATAGGCCCGCACCACCGCAAATTCGGTGCGCGTGAGCTTGGTTGCCGCCAGCGTATCGCGATCATCCGCCATGTTTGGCCACGTCCCCTTTCGTCCGTAAGTGATTGAATTGCAACAACAATCGGCAGGTGCCGAAATGATCCGGGCCAATCTGCCAACCAAAGTGCAATGTAAATTATTTTTGGACAAAAGGCGAGGGTGACGTGGCCGCGCCGAAAGTTTCAGTTGAGAGAAACGCAAGCGATCCGTCCCGAAAACTCGTTTGTCGACGCACTGGCCACCGACCACTATCCAGTCACCGCACGGCCATGCACCCCCTCGACAAAGGAGACTCTCGTGTCCAGCACGACCCCCAACCTCTGGAGTTCCGACTCCCCGCCCGCGCTGCAAGCGTCGCGTCATCACACCACCGGCGCGTGGCGATTCCCCGCCGTGGCGGAACACTCGCCGCTCGCGTCGCAATACGCCACGGTGCCCGTGCACGGCAGCGGCGCGGTCTACAGCTTCACCGTCATCCATCCCGCGCCGAAGACCGGGCTCCCGCCCTACGCGTTGGGCTATGTCGATTTCGATGGTCCGTTGCGTGTATTCGGCCGACTCGAAGGCAAAGACCGCCCGACGATTGGCGCCCGCTACGTGCCCGTGTCCAGCGACACCTTCGGCTACGTGTTCCAGGCAGTGCAGGACTGAACAGGATCAAGATCATGCAGGACATCTACATTTCCGGCGGCGCGATGACGACGTTCGGGCGACATACCGGCGTCATGGCGCCGGAGCTGGCGCAGCGCGCCATTCTGGATGCGGTGAAGGATGCGCGTATCGAACTGGCCGATATCGAGGCGGTCTACTGCGCCAACGTGCTCGGCGGCATGATCCTGGGGCAATTGATCGTGCGCGATCTCGGCCTGCAGGGCATTCCGGTCTACAACGTGGAGAACGCCTGCGCGAGCGGCGCCACGGGCGTCCATCTTGCGCGCCATGCATTGCTGGCGCAGCAGTACAAGACCGTACTCGTCTTCGGTATCGAACAACTGACCGCCTTGGGTGGCGGCACGATCCCGATGCAGCGCAACGACGATATGACCGATCTCTACGCCTCGGCGGGCATGGTGCTGCCGGCGGTCTACGCCATGCGTGGCACGCGGTTCCTGCACGAGCGGGATGCCACCGCCGTGGACCTTGCCACGGTGGCGGTGAAGAATCGCCGCCATGGCGCGCTGAACCCCTACGCGCAGCAACGCACCGAGACCACGGTCGAGGAGGTGCTTGCGTCGCGCATGATTGCCGATCCGCTGACGCTGCTGCAGTGCTGCCCATCACAGGTGGATGGCGCGGCGGCGGCGATCATGACCACGCGACGGCCCGAGGGATATCGCCCGGTGCGCGTGCTGTCATCGGTGGTGGTATCGGGCATCCGCGAAGGTGCCGATGACGACATCCTCGATGCCGAGATCACGGCACGCGCCGCGCGGCAGGCCTATGAACAGGCGGGTCTCGGTCCCAGGGATATAAATGTCGTGGAGCTGCACGACGCCTTCACGATTGCCGAACTGCTGTACTACGAGGCATTGGGACTGGCGGCTCCGGGCGAAGCGGTGCCGTTGCTGCGCTCGGGTGCAACGCGACTCGGTGGACGTGTGCCTGTCAATCCAAGCGGCGGCCTGCTCGCCAAGGGCCACCCACTCGGCGCCACAGGCATCGCGCAGATGGTGGAAATCATGTGGCAGTTGCAGGAACGCGCCGCTGGCCGGCAGGTGGCCGATGCACGGATCGGCCTGACGCAATGCACCGGTGGCGGCATCGCCGGCGTGGACCATGCCGCATCGTCGGTGCATGTGCTGGGAGTCTGAGATGAACACACCTTCCACAGATACGTGCCAGGTAGCGGTAGTCACGGGCGCCGCACGCGGCATCGGGCTTGGCATCGCTACCGCGCTGGCAGACCAGGGCATGGCCGTGGCCTTGTTCGACCGAGACGCGGCGGCATTGTCCGATGCCGTCGCAGGATTGATTCACGCGGGCCATCGCGCCATGGGTGTGACGGTGGACCTGACCGAGTCCGCAGCGGTCAACGCCGCGTTCGAGCACGTAACCAGCACGATGGGGCGCATCGACTGCCTCGTGAACAACGCGGGCGTCGTGCGTGACATGCGTTTCCTGAAAATGCGCGACGAGGACTGGGATCTTGTGGTCGATACCAACCTGCGCTCGCAGTTCCTGTGCTGCCGCGCGGCGTTGCCGGGCATGGTGGAGCGCGGCTATGGGCGCATCGTGAACATCTCGTCGCGCGCATGGCTCGGCGGATTCGGGCAGGCCAACTACTCGGCAGCAAAAGGCGGCGTGGTCAGTCTGACGCGCTCGCTGGCCATCGAGTTCGCATCGCAGGGCATCACCGTGAACGCCGTGGCGCCGGGCATCGTCGACACGCCGTTGTTCCGCAACTTCGCGCCCGAGGTGCAGACGCGTTTGCAGAAGTCGGTGCCGGCGCAGCGGATCGGCACGGCGGACGATATCGCCAACGCGGTGCGTTTCTTCGCGAGTCCCGGCGCGTCGTACGTCACGGGCCAGACGCTGTATGTCTGCGGTGGCCGCAGCCTGTCGTCGCCTAGCGTGTAGGGGGATGCGATGACCGTACATCTGCACATCGAAGGTCACGTCGCGCTAATGACGATAGACCGGCCCGACGCGCTCAACGCGCTCGACATCCCCACGTTGCATCAGCTACGCCAGCACCTGTGCGAAATCAGGGACCGCGCCGACATCCACGTCGCCGTGCTCACCGGCAGCGGTACGCGTGCGTTCTGCGCGGGCGCCGATCTGAAGGGCACGCAGGTATCGCCAGCCAGCTATGCGGAGGCGATGTTCCACGCACCGGACGTCGCCGCCGAACGTGGCTTGTATATCCGGTTGATGGATCTGAGCGGCTTGCAGTGTGCAAAGCCGTTGATCGCGGCGATCAACGGACACTGCCTCGGTGCGGGTCTGGAGATCGCGCTGCAATGCGAGTTGCGCATCGCATCGACGCAAGCCAGCTTCGGACTGCCCGAGGTGCGCGTGGGGTCGATCCCCGCCGTATCCGGTCTGCATCGACTGTTGAAAGCGGTGCCATCCGCGCACGCGATGCAGATGGTGCTGACAGGGGATCGTATCGATGCGGAAGCCGCTGCACGGATCGGACTGGTATCGGAAACCGTGGCGCCCGATGCCTTGCTCGATCGCGCGCTCGCCCTTGCACACAGGATTGCCGACAACGCGCCACTAGCAGTGCAAGCGGTAAAGAAGCTCTCGCGCCAGACGGCGCACCTGTCCGACGCCGACGCGCAGGATCTGACCGAACTTTATTGGGGCGCGCTGCGCGACACCGATGACCGGATCGAAGGACGCAAGGCGTTTGCAGAAAAACGAACACCCCGCTTCGTTGGCCGCTAGGCTACAAGAACACACCCATACCGATACCAATATCAAGGAGACAACCATGCACCCATTCATGCGAAAGCTGACGCGCACCGTTCTGACGATGATCGCCGTCGGCGCCACGGCCACGGCTTCCGCGCAGGCGCCGTTTCCCTCGAAGCCGATCACGATCGTCGTACCGTTCGCACCGGGCGGCGGGAATGACATTCTTGCGCGGCTGATCGCGCCGAAGATGTCGCAGCAACTGGGCCAGCCCGTCATCATCGAGAACAAGCCAGGTGCCGGGGGCAACCTCGGCGCCGACTACGTGGCGCATGCCGCGCCCGATGGCTACACGCTCGTGATTGCATCGAGCCAGGTCACGATGAATCCCTACCTGGGCATGAAGGTGCCCTTCAACATCGAGCGCGATTTCGAACCGGTGGGACGCATCGGCTCGGTGCCACTGGTGCTCGTGTCGAACATGACGCAGCCGTATCGCACCTTGAAAGAGTTTGTCGACTACACGCGCGCCAATCCGGGCAAGGTGAGTTACAGCAGCCCCGGCCCGGGCACGCCGCAACATCTGGCCGGTGAAGTGTTTGCCAAACTCAATCACACCGAACTGCTGCACGTACCCTATCGCGGCACGGGTCCGTCGATTGCGGATCTGATGGGCAATCAGGTGCAGGTGTCGTTCGCCACGTTTGCATCGGTGATCCAGTACGTGCGCGCGGGCAAGCTGCGTGCGCTCGGCATCGCAGGGCAGCAGCGCACGCAACTGATGCCCGAGCTGCCGGCGTTCTCCGAAGCTGGACTCAAGGGCTACGAAGCCGAACTCTGGTACAGCCTGCTGGCCCCGGCCAAGACGCCGCGTCCCGTGGTGGATCGCATCAACGCCGCGATGATGGCCGCGCTGAAGTCGCCCGACCTGGCCGATCAGTTCACGAAGCAGGGCTTCGAGGTCAAGGGCTCCACGCCGGACGAACTGAAGACCTACATCACGCGGGAGCTCGCGCGCTGGCAGCGTGTGATCACCGAGAACAACATCAAGGTGGCGATGTGACCAACATGAACGATGCGCTCGACAATCCGCTGCTCGAATCGCTCGGTATCCGGCTGGCGAGCGTCGCGCCCGGCGCGTGTACGTTTGAACTCGATATCGAGCCACGTCACCTGAACCGTCAGCGCACGCTGCAGGGCGGTGTCAGTGCCACGCTGCTCGATGCCGCATGCGGCTACGCAGGTTTGCAACAGGGCGATGGCGAACTGGGCAATGCGGTGACATTGATGTTGTCGATCAGCTATCTCGGCAAGGTGAGCGCAGGCCGGGTGCGCGCAACCGCCACGGTGACGCGTGCGGGCCGCAGCATCTATTTCTCGTCGGCCGAGCTGATCGACGAAACGGGTGCGCTGATCGCGACGGCGCAAGGCACGTTCAAGCGTGCAGGAGGCAACGACCATGCTCGGTAATGCACTGGAAGGCGTGACCGTCATCGACTTCACGCAGATTGCTGCGGGACCGGTCTCCACGATGCTGCTGGCCGACATGGGCGCGCGCGTGATCAAGGTGGAACCACCCCACGGCGAGATGGGGCGCGGATTGGGGCCGGGCTGGATCGGCGATGACAGCGCGCTGTTTCACGGCTTCAATCGCAACAAGCAGGGTGTGTCGATCGATCTGAAGACAGATGCGGGTGCAGAGGTGGCGCACCGATTGATCGCTGGCGCCGACATCGTGGTGGAAAGCATGCGGCCCGGCGTGATGGCTCGCCTCGGCCTCGGTCCCGCCGAACTCTGCACCAAACAACCGGCACTGATCTACTGCTCGATTTCCGCATATGGGCAGGAAGGCCCATACGCGCAGCATGCGGGTGTGGATGGCATCCTGCAGGCCGATGCGGGACTCATGAGCCTGATCGGCACACCCGGCAGCGAGCCATGCAAGGTGCAGGCGCCCGTGGTGGATGTGATGACGGGCTATATCGCCGCGCTCGGCATCGTGTCGAAACTGGCGCAGCGTGCGCGCGATGGTCGGGGCGGTCATCTCGATGTCAATCTGTTCAACGCTGCGCTGGCGCTGCAGCAGTCGTCGCTGACGTCGTATCTGGCCGATGCGCAGTTGCCGGTGCGCGCGGGAAGCGCGGCACCGTACGCCGCGCCGAATCAGGCATTCCGCACTGCCGATGGCTGGATCATGGTGGCGGCTTACATGCCTGATCGGTGGCGCAGGCTGTGCGAAATCCTGAAGCTCGACGCCATGATCGACGATCCGCGCTTCGCGACCTCGCCGCAGCGTGTGGCCCATCGTACGGAGATGGTGGAGCGATTGACGGCGGTCTTCGCCACGCGCACCACCGATGCGTGGATCGATACGCTGCAACAGGCCGACATCCTGTGCGCGCGCGTGGCGACCTATGACGATGTGGTGGCGCATCCGCAAGCCGCCGCGAATCGCATGATCGTGCAGGCCGAGCACCCCGTGCATGGCACGATTCGCATGCCGGGCTTCCCGATCTCCAGCAGCAGTGCCCATGCACGCACCGTGCGGCCAGCGCCGAGGTGCGGCGAACATACGTCAGCGGTGCTGCGCGAATTCGGCTATGGCGAAGCGGAGATCCGTGCGATGCGTGAGGCCGCCGTCATACATGGCGTCGAAGCCTAGCTGTCAGCGCTTTCCCCGAACTGCGCGAGCAGCCATTTTCGGAACGTCGCCATGCTCGGGCTTTCCTTGCGATCCGATGGCGTGAGCAGGTAGTACGTGAAATCGCCCATGTCCACGACTTTGCGGAACGGTGCGACGAGCTTGCCCGAGGCGAGGTCGTCTTCCACGAGAAAGCGCTGCGCGATGGCGAAGCCCTGGCCTTCGAGCGCCGCCGCGTAGGCCATGGCGGAACTCTGGTACGTCATGCCGCTGCGTGAGTCCACCTCGCCCTCGGCCTTCGAGGCGGCCAGCCAGAACGCCCAGTCATCGGGGCGTGCAATCGAATGGAGCAGCACCTGGCGCTGCAGGTCGCCCGCCTTGCGTACGGCCGTTGCCAGCGCGGGGCTGCATACCGGTGTGAGCACGTTGCTGACAAGCCGGTACGTGTTGACGTCCGGCCACTTGCCATCGCCAAGACGGATCGCGCCGTCGATGTCCTCGCGCCGGAAATCGACGGGATCGAGCGATGCGGTGAGCAGGACTTCGATCCCGCGATTGGCTGCATGAAAACTGGAGAGACGCGGAATCAGCCAGCGCATGGCGAACGTGGTGTACGCGCGAATCTTGAGTTGCGTGCGGCGCGTACGCCGTGTGAGGCGCGAGGTGGCATCGCGCAGCGCATCCATTGCCTTGGTCACGCCGCGGTAATACTCCTCGCCCGCACGCGTCAGCGTGATTTGTCGATGGCCGCGCACGAGCAACTGAAGACCCAACGCATCTTCCAGCGTGCGCACTTGTCGGCTCACGGCGCCGGGCGTGACGTGCAGCTCTTCGGCGGCAACCGTGATGCTGAGGCGGCGCGCCACGACCTCGAAGGCACGAATGGCATTGAGCGGGGGCAGTCGATCCATGGCGCGGATTCTGGCATGCGCTTGAGAAATCCTCAATCGAGGGATTGCACCGATCCGGCGCACATGGACACGCGGCGTGAAGCCATGTCCGTACATTCTTGCATTCGCTGAAAGTCTGAATAAAGTAAGAGCGGCAACCGCGCCGGACCTGCGCGCTGCACATGACAAGTGTGCAATGCGGGTAGCACGTGCGCACCGAAAGGAGAACAAGCCATGGACGACCCCACGAACGTGCCCGTCGAAGGCGGAGCGCCGGTGCCTGCCCCTGCACCGCCGACCGTCGCGCTTGAAGCGATGGCGGACGGGACGCATGTTGTCTCGCTGACCGTCAACGGCACCGCGTGCCGGCTCACCGTACCCGCCAATGCCATCCTGCTCGATGCACTGCGCGACCAGCTTCATCTCACCGGCACCAAGAAAGGTTGCGACCACGGCCAGTGCGGTGCCTGCACGCTGATCGTCAACGGCGTGACCGTGAACAGTTGCCTCTCGCTGGCGGTCATGCACGACGGCGACGACATCCTGACCATCGAGGGCCTGTCTTCAGGCGGCGCACTGCATCCGGTGCAGCAGGCGTTCTGGGATCACGACGCCTACCAGTGCGGCTACTGCACTGCGGGGCAGATGATGAGTGCGGTGGGCGTCCTGCAGGACAAGCGGATTCCCGCCGACGATGCATCGGTGCGCGAGGCGATGAGCGGCAATATCTGCCGCTGCGGGGCCTACCGGAACATCGTGACCGCCATCCAGGATGCGCGTGCCAAGCGTACAGGGAGCGCCTGATGCGAAACTTCGACTATGCACGCGCGGCCGATGTGGAACAGGCCATTGCCATGCACGCCCGGGCGGGCGATACCGTGTATCTGGCCGGTGGCACCACGCTGCTCGACCTGATGAAGCTCGATGTCATGCGGCCCGCGCATGTCGTGGACATCCACAAGCTCGGACTGGACCAGATCGAACTGCTCGATGGCGGCCGTGTGCGGATCGGCGCGATGGTCAGCAATACCGACCTCGCGCGCCACGACCACATCGCTCAGCACTACCCTGCCTTGTCCCAGGCCATTCTCTCGGGCGCCAGCACGCAATTGCGCAACAAGGCCACCACGGGCGGCAACGTCATGCAGCGCGTGCGTTGCGGCTATTTCCGCGATGGCGTGTCGCCTTGCAACAAGCGTGAGCCGGGATCGGGATGTTCCGCCGTCGACGGATTGAATCGCAACGTCCATGCGGTGCTTGGCGGCAGCGCGCAGTGCATTGCCGCGCATCCCTCCGATATGTGCGTGGCGATGGTGGCCATCGGCACCTCGGTGCAGATACAGGGGCCGCAAGGGCGGCGCGAAGTCCCGCTCGCGGATTTTCACCTGCTGCCGGGCGATACGCCCTGGAAGGAGCACGCCCTCGAACCCGGCGAGATCATCACGCACGTCACGCTGGACCCGCCGATGCCTGACAGCCGCTCGGCGTATCTGAAGCTGCGCGACCGGGGCTCGTACCAGTTCGCGCTCGCATCGAGTGCAGTGGTGATCGCCCTCGATGGCACGACCGTGCGCGATATCCGTATCGCGCTGGGCGGTGTCACGACCAAGCCGTGGCGCGCGGAGAACGCGGAAGCGGTGCTGCGCGGCAAGTCTATCGACGATGCACGGATTCGCGACGCTGCCGCAGCGGCGATGTCCGGCGCGCAGTCGTATGGGCAGAACGGCTTCAAGCTGCTGCTCGGCCAGCAGGCGGTGATCCGCAACCTGTCGCGCTTCATGGCGTAATACGCCTGCCCGCCCTTTCCCTTTCTTTCGGGAGATTCGCGTGAACCCTACTGCTATCGGCGCCTCGCCGCGCCGCATCGACGGCCGTCTCAAGGTTACCGGCGCTGCGCTCTATACCGCCGACCGGACGTTCCCCGACATGCTGCATGCATACGGTGTCTACAGCACCGTGGCCAGCGGCCGCATCGTCGCGCTCGATCTCGACGATGCGCGGCGCGTGCCCGGCGTGGTCGATATCCTGCATCACGATAATTTCCCGCGCCTCTACCGGACGCCAAGGAGCGGGATCTCCGTTGCGAAGATCCTCACTACGTCCATTACCGACGAACACCGCCTGCCGTTCGAAGACAACACGATCCACTATGGCGGACAGATGGTGGCGCTGGTCGTGGCCGATACCTTCGAGCATGCGCGCGAAGCCGCGTATCGCGTGAAGGCGCAGTATGCCGGCGACGAGGCCATCGTGGACCTGGAGCACGGCATTCGCGCCAACGGGTTGCACGATGCCGGCATGGGCCATACGCGCGGCACGGCAGAGTCCGCATTCGACCAGTCAGCGGTGAAAGTGGATACCACGTACCGCACGCCCGTTGAAACACACAACCCAATGGAAATGCACGCCACACTGGCCTGGTGGGAGCATGACGATCTGCACCTGTACGAGGCCACGCAGGGCGCGACCGTGCATCGCAATACCATCGCGCAGGTCTTTGGCCTGACACCCGAGCGTGTGACCGTGGATGCGCCGTTCATCGGCTCCGGCTTTGGCTCGAAGCTTTTCCTGTGGCCGCATTCCGTAGCGGCCAGCGCGGCGGCAAAGATGACGAAACGACCAGTCAAACTGGTGGTGCCGCGACCGTTCATGTTCACCACCACCGGGCACCGCCCGGAGACGCGCCAGCGCATGCGTGTGTCGGCATCGGTGGAGGGCAAGGTCACGTCGATCCGGCACGAGTCCGTCAACACCACGTCCTTCATCGATCAATACGTGGAGAACTGCGGCGGCATGACGCAGAGCGTGTATTCGTGCCCCAACGTTACCGTGAGTCACCATACGACCAACGTGCATCGGGGCGCGCCGACGTCGATGCGTGCGCCCGGCGCGGCACCGGGATTGTTCGCGCTGGAATCCTCCATCGATGAACTGGCGCTGGCATGCGGCATGGACCCACTGCAGTTCCGGCTCGCGAATATCTCCACGCGCGACGAAGGTAACGACCTGCCATGGTCGAGCAACCATCTGCGCGAGGCTATCGAGCAGGGTGCGGCAAAGTTCGGCTGGGATCGACGCCATCCACAACCGGGGTCGATGACCGATGGCGATGAAGTCATTGGCTACGGCATGGCGGTGTGCAACTGGGATGCGTGGCGCACACCGGCGGAAGCACGCGTGCGCCTGCTGGGCGATGGCACGGTGGAGGTTACCTCTGCCGTGCAGGATATCGGCACCGGCATGTACACGATCATGGCGCAGACCGTCAGCCAACTGACCGGTCTGCCGTTCGAGAAGATCAATGTGAAGATTGGCGATTCATCATCGCCGGCGGCACCGGTTGCTGGCGGTTCGTGGGCCACCGCGAGCGTGCTGCCTGCCGTGGCCGAAGCCACGCGCAATGCCGTTGCGGAGCTATGCGCCTACGCCACGCAGGAAGGCGGCGTATTTGCGGGCGCCAAGCCCGAGAGTCTGAAGATGGAGGGCGGCAAGCTGACCGATGGCACACGCAGCGTGGACTACGTCGAAGTGCTCGACGTGCAGCGCTTTGCCAGCGCCGATGGATTTGCGCATTCGAACGGCGCACCGAACTCCGACAAGCTTTCCTACATGTCATTCGGCGTCCATTTCGTGGAGGTGCGCTGGGACCCGGGCATCTCGCGCATCCGCGTGGCACGCGTGGTCAGCGCCATCGATGTGGGCCGCGTCATCAATCCGCTGACCGCGCGCAACCAGGTGGAGGGCGCCATCGTCATGGGCGTGGGGATGGCATTGTTCGAAGCCACCGAGTACGACGAGCGTAACGGCATGCCCGGCAACAACAATTACGCCGAGTACGTGATGCCGGTGCACGCCGACCAGCCCGAAATCGACGTGATCCTGCTCGACTATCCGGACCTGGAGTTCAACGAGTTCGGCGCGCGTGGCATCGGCGAGATCGGCATCACCGGGTTTGCGGCAGCCGTGGCCAACGCCGTGTTCCACGCCACAGGCAAACGCATCCGCGAGCTGCCCATCACGATGGAAAAGCTGATGGGATGAGGATGGAAGGGGCGCGGACGGGGTGCCAAGCCGGTATCGGCGCAATCGATAGAACGAATGTCGAGGCGCCGCTGATGATCCCCTTCATTCATCCCACAATGCACCTCACGAATGCCTCATACGCTTCCGGCCGATCCTGGCGGACCGGAAGCGCAGTTTGCGCGGCCTTGCCCTGCGAAATTTCCATTCGCTCTTCCACTGCGTGCTCACACGTTTGCGGCGCTTGATTCCCGCCAAACGCCGTTTTTCATCTCTGTTTCTGCGTCATTGATTTAAAAGGAAAAACATACGCAGCAGTGAGTACGCTTTGCGTTGCGGCGAGGGGGATCAGGACGCCTTCGCGTCGTGGCCGGAAGCGGGATGGAAACGCGTTGAGCGTATACGTATACGAGGTATACGCGTTGCACCCCTGCGCCGCACATCGCCACAATGTGCGCCTTCACGCGAAGCAGACCTCGAAATTCAGATCATTCGCCGGAAGACTTTTGGGTCCTTTTCGGGAGGTGGAAATAGTTATCTTCTGAATAGATGCGCCAAGCGTCAGCGACCCCGGTATACGTGGTATCGATGGACGCGTTTGATTTGGGGCAAGCGGCGTTGTGACGTTATTTACACAACGAGACGACCCCGATAGCATCCCCGCCAGACGCGGCAATCACGCGCGGCATACCGGCGAGGGGAGAAGGCATTGACGCTCTATCAGATCAAACCAAAATTCCAGGCATGGCTGCGGCCGCTGGTCCAGCGGCTGGCAGATCGCGGCGTGACCGCCAATCAGGTCACCACGGTGGCTGCCTTGGGCTCGATCGTCGTGGCAGGGATGGTGGGGGCGTTGATATGGCTCCCCGGCATCTTCCTGCTGATGCCGCTCTGGCTCTTCGTACGCATGGCACTGAACGCGATTGACGGGATGCTCGCCCGCGAACACGGCCAGCAGAGCGCGCTGGGTGCCTACCTCAACGAGCTGGGTGACATCGTCTCCGATCTCGCGCTCGTCATTCCCTTCGTGTTGCCCTTCGGCACCGTGGTCGTGCCGTTCGCGATCCTGGCGGTGGTGGTCGAGTGCGCGGGATTGATCGGTCCGCTCGCCGGAGCGAGTCGCCGCTATGACGGCCCGCTCGGCAAGAGCGACCGCGCGCTGGTGCTCGGTGCGCTGGGCCTATGGCTCGGACTCGGCTTCGGGCCCGGCGCGTATGGCCACTGGATCTGGGTGGCGCTTTGCCTGCTGTCGATCCTGACCATCGTGCGGCGCGTACAGCGCGGCGTGCAGGAAGCGCAAGCCAACGCCGCGCGCTGAGCGCGGCACCGAACTTAACGCAGTCGCGACATCACCGACCATGGAGTCAGCCCATGCCGCGTACCCCGATCGAATCCCAGTTTGATACCCACGATGGCCAGACGCTGTTCTATCGGTACTGGCCTGCGCAATCGTCCACACCGCGTGGCGCCGTGCTGCTGTTTCATCGCGGCCATGAGCACTCGGGACGTGTCGCGCATCTGGTAGACGAATTCAACCTGCCGGATCACGCGTTCTTTGCGTGGGATGCGCGCGGCCATGGCAGATCGCCGGGCGAGCGCGGCTACAGCCCGAGCCTCGCCACGTCCGTGCGCGATATCCAGACCTTTGTCGATCACATCGTCGCCACGCATGGCATTGCCGTGCGGGACATGGCCGTGGTGGCGCAGAGCGTGGGCGCCGTGCTGGCCACCACATGGGTGCATGACTACGCGCCGCAGATCCGCTGCCTCGTGCTGGCATCGCCGGCATTCAAGGTGAAGCTGTACGTGCCGTTTGCGCGGCCCGGGTTGAAGCTGATGCACAAGCTGCGCGGCAAGTTCTTCGTCAACAGTTATGTGAAGGCGAAATTCCTGACGCACGACCCCGCGCGCATTGCGAGCTACGAGACCGATCCGCTGATCACGCGACCCATCGCGGTGAACATCCTGCTGGATCTCTACGAGACCGCCGAACGCATCGTGGCCGACGCTGCGGCGATCACCGTCCCGACGCAACTGCTGATCTCCGGTGCCGACTGGGTGGTGCATCGCGGCCCGCAGGATGCTTTCTTCGAACGCCTTGGCTCACGCGTGAAGCAGAAGGTGGTGCTCGACGGCTTCTATCACGACACGCTCGGTGAACGCGACCGCGCGAAGGCCGTGGATGCCGCGCGCCACTTCATCGTGCGCGAATTCGATACGCCATCGCCATCGGTCTCGTTGCGGCATGCGGATCGCCAGGGCGCGTTCCGCGACGAGGCGGACCGCCTGGCCCAGCCACTGCCGCCGGGCAGCCCGGCCGCGCTGTACTGGGCGCTCACCCGCGCGAGCCTGCGGCTGGGCGGGATGATGTCCGAAGGCGTGCGCCTGGGCCATGCCACGGGTTTCGATTCGGGCTCGACACTCGACTATGTGTATCGCAACACGCCAGCGGGCCGTTTCGGTATCGGCAAGCTGGCCGACCGCAACTATCTGGATGCCATCGGCTGGCAGGGTATCCGCCAGCGCAAGGTGCATGTGGAGGAGCTGATCGGCGAGGCGATGGCGCGGCTGGTAGCTGTGGGCGTGCCGGTGCGCATCGTCGATATCGCGGCCGGTCATGGCCGCTATGTGCTGGAGGCGCTGGCATCGCAGAAGGCGCGGCTCAATGGGGCGAGCGTGGCATCGATCCTGCTGCGCGACTACAGCGACATCAATGTGGAACAGGGCCAGGCGCTGATTCGTGCGAAGGGGCTGGAGCACATTGCGCAATTCCGCAAGGGCGATGCGTTCGATGGCGATGACCTCGCCGCGCTCGATCCCGCACCGACGCTCGCCATCGTCTCGGGTCTCTACGAGCTATTCGGTGACAACGACATGATTGCGCGCTCGCTCGGCGGACTCGGACGCGCGGTGCAACCCGGCGGCTATCTCGTGTACACGGGCCAGCCGTGGCATCCGCAACTTGAGTTCATTGCGCGCGCACTGACCAGTCATCGCGCGGGGTCGGCCTGGGTCATGCGCCGCCGCTCGCAAGCCGAGATGGATCAGCTGGTGCGTGAAGCAGGATTCGAGAAGATTGCGCAACGCGTGGATCGCTGGGGCATCTTCACGGTCAGCCTTGCGCGTCGCGTAGAGGACCGCGCGTGACGTCGCCGGATCGCATGGCCGCAGCCGAAGCCGCAGCCGCGACCGAAGGCCGCCCTTGGAAGCTCGCGCTCCTGCTGCTGGCCGGCATGGCGGTGCTGTTCTTCTCCAGCTACAACTTCGCCACGTGGGTGGCGAGCCAGCGCGCGGAGGTGGCGGTCTTCCACTACGCGTGGGAGCGCCACATCCCGTTCGTGCCATGGACGATCGTTCCCTACTGGTCGATCGACCTGCTGTATGGCATATCGTTCTTTCTCTGGCAGACGCGCGCCGGACTGATTGTGCACGTCAAGCGTCTGCTGATGGCGCAACTGATCTCGGTGGCGTGCTTTATCGCGTTTCCGCTGCGCTTCTCGTTCGAGCGGCCTGTCGTCGATGGCTTGCCGGGCCAACTCTTCGCGCTGCTCGGAGAGTTCGACAAGCCATTCAATCAGGCGCCATCGCTGCATATCAGTCTGCTGGTCGTGCTGTGGGTGGCCTATGCGATGCATCTGTCCGCGCGCTGGCGCTGGTTGCTGCATGGGTGGTTCGCACTGATCGGAGTTTCGGTGCTCACCACGTATCAACACCATATGATCGATGTGCCCACCGGCTGGCTCGTGGGTTGGTTGTGCGTGTTCGCATTTCCGTTGCCTGCGATGCTGGCGCAGGCGGAAGTGAGCGGGGTGCGAATCGCCGTGGCGGCGTCGAAGCCCGATGCGCGCGCACGTAGCCTTGCTCGACGCTATGGCGTGGGTGCGTTGGGCGCCGGGGTTCTTTCGCTGATCGCACTGGCATGGTCGGTGACCGCATGGCTCGTGCTGGCGTGGGTGGCGCTTGCGCTGGCGTGCGTGGCGCTCGTTTATCGAACGGGACGTGCCGATGCGTTTGGCAAGGGCGCCGATGGATCGATGTCGATGGCGGCGTGGTGGACGCTCGCGCCGTATCTCGGCGGCGCCTTCCTGAATTCGCGCTGGTGGACGCGTCATCACGATGCGGTGAGCCATGTGGCTGATCGTGTCTGGATCGGACGCTTGCCCACGCAGTATGAAGTGACACAGGCCAATGCCGATGCGCTGCTCGACCTGACTGCGGAGTTTCCGCGTCTCGCGCATACGCCAGCCTATCGCTGCGTTCCGGTGCTCGACCTGACCGTTCCGTCGCCTGCGCAACTGCGCGATGCCGTGACGCAGATCGAGCAGTGGCATGAGCAAGGCCGCACGGTGCTGGTCTGTTGTGCGCTCGGCTATTCGCGCAGTGCACTGGTGGTGGCGTGCTGGCTCGCGCGGCATCGGCGGATCATCGATGTCCAGCAGGTGTTGTCGATACTACGTGCGTCACGGCCCGTGGTGCTGGGGCCGACCAGTGTTGCCGCGCTACAGCGTTATATCGACGAGGAGGTGGCATGAGGGAAGACGATACCGCGCGATGGCTTGCCCACGCCACGGCGGGTGCGCTGCGTGCCGCGGCACGACTCAATATCGCGGCGCTTGTGCTGGCGCTGCTCAACGTAACGCTGGCGGGCATCATGGCTTCGGCGGGCGTCTTCTGGCAGGTGGCCGGTGGCATGGCCGCGCTGGTGGCTGCGGTGCAACTCTGGCTGCTGGTGCGTGTGGAAATCGATCGAACGTTGTTCAAGGCACTCGCTTCGACGCATGCAGCGGAACTGGCTGACCTCGACGCCGCGTTGACCACGCTTGGCTGGATGCCTGTCGCACGCGCAGGCCGGCCGATGGCAGACCGGGCGCGCGGCGCGACGCGCTTTCTGAAAATCGCGGCGGCGTTGATGGCCGTGCAATGGCTCATCGCCATCGCCATCCTGCTGCTGAGATAGGACATCGAATGAACTGGACGGCAAGAATCGTTGCTCGCGCGATCATCGGGTTTGCGCGACTGCTCACGGGCATGCAGGCACGCTGGAATGGCACGGTGCCGATGGCGCGGCAACGTGTGTATTTCGCGAATCACAGTAGCCACGGCGACTTCGTATTGATATGGGGCAGCCTGCCGCCCGATCTGCGTACCGTGACGCGTCCCGTGGCCGGCGCCGACTACTGGCTCAAGTCGCCGCTGCGCCGGTTTATCGGCCGCGACGTGTTCAACGCGTTGCTGATCGACCGCTCGGGTGCGCGCGATGGCGTGGCGCCGGACCCCGTGGCGCAGATGACGCAAGTGCTGGCCGATGGCGCATCGCTGATCCTGTTTCCGGAAGGCACGCGCAACACCACGGAGGAACGTTTGCTGCCGTTCAAGAGCGGGCTGTATCACCTTGCGCGCAGTTGCCCGGCGGGGGAGGTGGAGTTCGTGCCGGTGTGGATCGACAATCTGAACCGCGTGATGCCGAAAGGCGAGATCGTGCCCGTGCCGTTGCTCTGCACGGTGACGTTCGGCACGCCGCTGCAGATCGAGGCGGACGAAACCAAGGAAGCGTTCCTCGCACGGGCCCGTGCGGGCCTGCTGTCTGTTGCACCGGAACTCGATTGAACATGCCAGCCCTGAACATGATTCGCGAAACCCAATTGCTGTTTGCCGGCGCCTTCTGCGTGCTGATCCTGGCTTCCGTGGTGGCAACGGTGCTGCGCTGGCGCGTGGCAAAGGGGCAGCCACACGGCGTGATCGACAACCTGACATCGCGCATCAACGCATGGTGGTGGATGATCGGCATCCTCGGTGTGGTGTTCGCCATGGGGCGCGGCGCCATCGTGGTGCTGTTCGCGCTGCTGTCGTTCTACGCGCTGCGCGAGTTCGTGACAATCACCACCACGCGCCGTGGCGATCATCGCGCCATCGTCGCCGCGTTCTTCTTCTTCCTGCCGGTGCAGTACGTGCTGGTGTACACGGGCTGGTACGGGCTGTTCTCGATCTTCATCCCGGTCTACGCGTTCTTGTTCCTGCCGATTCTCTCGGCGCTGTCGTCGGAAACGACACGGTTCCTGGAGCGATGTGCCGGTGTGCAATGGGCGGTGATGATCTGCGTGTTCTGCATCTCGCACGTGCCTGCGCTGCTCACGCTGCCCATCGAAGGATTCGAGGATCGCAACCTGCTGCTGATCGCGTTCCTGGTGATCGTGGTGCAGGGCAGTGATGTGCTGCAGTACGTCTGGGGCAAGATCCTCGGCAAACGCAAGATCGCGCCGCAGCTATCGCCATCGAAGACCGTGGAGGGCTTTATCGGCGGCGTGCTGAGCGCAACAGCACTGGGCGCCGCGCTGTGGTGGATCACACCGTACGGCTCGCCGCTCAAGGCCGGCGCCGTGGCACTGGTGATCGCGCTGATGGGCTTCCTGGGCGGCCTTGTGATGTCAGCCATCAAACGCGACCGCGGTATTAAGGACTGGGGCCATATGATCGAAGGCCACGGTGGCATGCTGGATCGGCTGGACTCGGTGGTGTTCGCCGCGCCGGTGTTCTTTCATATCACGCGGTATTGGTGGGTGGTGTAGTCGAACGTGGGCACTGACCGCTGGTGTTCTCCCCTCTCCCGCGAGCGGGAGAGGGGAGCGAACCGGCGGCACTTGCGGACTTCTACGGCAATTTGGATCGCCATTTATCCAGCCATGAGGGTGGCAATGTCAAAATTCCATCACCGTTCTGTGGGCTGACGTCATAGGCCACATGGCCATCCTCCCAAATGGGCGAGGAAAAGGTCGGATCATCATAGGTACGCTCTGCAAGCAACTCGTTGCTCTGCGCGTCGTATAAACGGAATATCACCCAAAACTCGGGATGCAGCGCACAACGTTCGGCAATGTACTTCCCATGCGTTTCACGTTCGCAGTGCGTCGCTTTCGACCGCAGAAGAGCGCCGTAGCCGTAGACGCAAAGGTACCAGGCGCCACCGAGCAAAAGCACAGCTCCAAGAATATTCTTCCATGCTTTCCACTTTTTCATTAGATCAAACCTCAACAACAATAGGCTCTGACAACTTGATGAGCTTTTTATTTGAATACAGTATCAAATCACCTCCTTGCTTGTGTTTGAACTGCCAGTTTCTGTAGTCTCGATTGCAAATCGGATAATAAACTTCGGCAGTTGATATGGCCCCGTTTCGCGCAACAGGAAACATAAGCCAATCGCTGTTCGTGATGTGATGCGCCATCGCTATTCGCATAGGAATGATGAAGCCCGTCTTATTCCAATGCCCTAAGTACTGCGTATCGGCGTCCCTATCAAAGAACGTAAATACATCGCGCATGTATAGATATGCACTATGGATCTCCAGTCGGCCTCCATGAGCACCACGCGAATAGAAATAGTGCTCACCGATGGACGCGTAGAATGCGAATGCACCCAGGGATCCATATAGATCATCCATGAATATGCCGTTTGGCAGCGCTGCCCCTCGCAAGAGCATCGCGAATTTATCCGCGACATCCGTGTCAACTCGTGCAAACTGAAATTGATACGTTGCATGAAATCGATGCAAGTCGCCCTCGCAGTCCCGCCAGCCATCACGAAAATATGGGGAAGTCTCTTTGTCTTTGAATTTGGAAGCGAGGACTCGTTTTGCGGAGGATGAAAAGATCCTGTAGTTGATCAGGTCCTCAAGCGCAGCGCGGGCGCGTGGATATTGCCGTATCCAGTCCAGCGAGAACATTGTTGTATCGATCATGCTCGGGGGGAATGGCCTGCCGTTCTGGTTGATGCCGTGTGCAGCCCCCGCAATTGTTGTGCAGTAGTTCAGTTCCCCAGCGAACCACTTTCGTATGACCTTGGCCGACATGGGCCAATGTATGCGGTCCATGGCGTCCGGAACATCAAGCAGGTCGAATGGCTTGACCTCCGGCTTCTTCGAGGGCCGCCCCGTTGGTGTTGCCTTCGGCCTTGGTGTCGGCACGGCCTTGGGTCGGGGCCGAGGCTTGGGTGGTGCGGGTGTGTCCAGCCATTCTTTGAAGTCGAGAAGGACTTCGATCAGGCTTTTGAATGGTCGCTTCGATTTGGGCGGCTTTTTGGGTGCCGAGGGAGCTGGCGGTTGATCGCGAAGTGCTGGTGGTGAGCGATCCGTCGCAAGACAGTATTCCTTTGCGTCTACTGCCATGCAGTGAGCTGGTTCCTTTTCCAACTTCCAGCGCGGTAACAGTAAGCCCTTCTCGAAAAATGGATACTTCCGATCGGTCGTCATCTTGAGGAATAGTTGGGCACTCCGGGTCGGGCGCCTAACATACTGCTTAAGACTGGTAACGGCAGATATAGAAAATTTCCGAAAATCAGGTGTCCTGCACGCCGCCGGTTCGATCGACCCGTGGTGTTCTCCCCTCTCCCGCGAGCGGGAGAGGGGAGCGAACCGGCAGAGTTTCGCAAACTGCTCGATCACTCCAGCCTGAATGTCCTCACCACGCCCGCCAGCGTCGAAGCCTGCCCTTGCAGCGCTGCCGCTGCTGCTGTCGATTGCTCTACCAGCGCCGCGTTCTGCTGCACCATCTGGTCGAGCTGGCTGACGGCGACGTTCACTTCCTGGATGCCGCGCGTCTGTTCGCGGGCGGCCTGGGAGATTTCGCCGATGATCTGCGTGACGCGGCCGACGTTGCCGACGATCTCGCGCATGGTTTCGCCGCTCAGGCGTACCTGGCCGGAACCCGCGTTGACGCTGCTGACCGTCGATTCGATCAGTGTCTTGATTTCCTTGGCGGCCTGGGAACTGCGTTGGGCCAGTCCGCGCACCTCGCCGGCCACCACGGCAAAGCCGCGTCCCTGTTCGCCTGCGCGGGCGGCTTCCACGGCAGCGTTCAGGGCCAGGATGTTGGTCTGGAAGGCGATGCCTTCGATCACGCCGATGATGTCCGAGACCTTGACGGCGGCGCGCTCGATGTCGCCCATCGTGACGATGGCGTTTTCGATTGACGTGCCGCCATCGGTGGCCACCTGCTGCGCGCGCGTGACGGAATCGTCCGCCTGGCGGGCCGACGATTCCGACTGGCCAACGGTGGCGGTAATTTCCTCCATCGATGCAGCCGTCTGCTCCAGGCTGGCGGCGGCGGATTCGGTGCGACGCGACAGGTCGGCGTTGCCTTCCGCAATCTCATTTGCAGCGACGTGTACCGATTCGCTCGCGTCGCGGATCTGGCGCATCACGTGGACGAGCTTGTCGGCGAAGGCATTGAAGGCGCGTGCAATCTGCGCGACTTCATCGGTGCCTTCCGCAGCAAGCCGCTTGGTCAGGTCACCATCGCCCGAGCCGATGGCGATCATGGCATCGCGAATGCCCGACAGGCGGCGGAACGATACCGCCGTCACGCCGGCCACGATGATGGCGGCCGCGCATGCCACGATCACCAGCGAGATCAGCGAGGCAATCAGCACCGATCGCATGCCGGCCGTGGCCTCGGCCTTGTCCAGCGCGATCACGGCCACCCAGTCAGTGCCCGGAATCTCGCGGCCGCGCAGCAGCTTTGCGGCACCCGCCACCTTTACTTCAGCAGGCTCCGTGGCCGATACCAGCGCGCCCAGCTTCTCGCCGTCGAGCGCAGGCACCAGATCGGAAACGGGCTTCAGCGTCAGCTTGTCGTCGAGATGCGCCACGATCTGGCCGCTGCGTGCCACCAGCAGTCCAAAGCTGTTCGGCGTGGGATGGATCGAACGGACATTTGCCGTCACGGCATCCATTGCCACGTCGCCGCCGATCACCCCCTTCACGACGCCATCGCGTACGACAGGTACCGCAAACGTCACCACCAGCTTGCCGCTGCTCGCCGCAATGTATGGCGGGGTCACGATCGGCTTGCCGGCGGCCACGGCCTGTTTGTACCAGGGGCGGGCGGTGGGGTCGTAGTCGGGCTTGAGACCGGCGGCATCGGAGAAGCGGTGGCTCTTGTCGGCGTAGCCAACATAGGTCTTGATAAAGCCGCCGGCGTTGGACACCAGACGCAGCGAGGGAATGGGATCTTCCTGAAGCGCAGCATCCTGCAGGGACTGGATCATCTGGGTATGGCTGGCCACCCATTCGGCAATGGCGTCCACATGACCGGTCTGCACGGCGGCCAGGTTGTTGTCGATGGCTTCGTCGTTATAGGCACGTGCCACTAGCTGGTTGACCAAGGCGTTGGCAGCAAGCGCTGCGATCACGATGGCCACGGATAGGGCCACGATGCGCGCGCGGAGCGAGGAAAGCATGTGTTGAACTCTTCTCTCAGGTTGGCCCGGATTTGGGCAGGAGGATTGCCGACGCATTGACGGCGAAATTCGCGCAGTCTTTAGTGCGCTGCAACATAGCGATTTCCGGATCACTTTCCAGCGAATCGAACGATCGTTCGGGCCTGGCGGGTCATTTGTCATATCTCCCAGGTGCAGTTGCCATACAACCAAGGGAAAACCCGCCGCACTGCAACATCAACTTGCATTCGATCAGCGACATTCCTATGCTGAACATCAGAATTCAATTTAATTTGAATCTGTATTTAGAAGCATCTAATGCGTTACATACGCAAACGGGGCGATCCAACATTCTCCGAGGGAGGGCGTAGCAAGCGAGCCAGGACGGGGCGCGGCGAAGCTCGGGAGGCGATGGGGATCGTATGGAAGTGAAGCCGCGCCAAAAGCGGATCACGTCCAACCAGCGTGCCGCAGGGGCAGTGCGAACCCGGCGACGCGCCAATAAGAAGTGAACGGCCATGGCCACCATCCTCTTGCTCGAGCCACATCCACTGCTTCGCCTTGGATTACGCCACCTGTTGGCGCAGGCGCATGTTCCCGGCGATCTCGTCGATCTCGATCCGGGCAGCCTGCACGAACCCGACCCCTGGACCCACCACGCCGACCTGCTGATCTTCGGTTTGCCGACCGATGCCGCGCAGGGCTGGCAGATGCTGGGCGATCTCTGCACGCGCCTGCAACCGTTGCGCGTGCTGGTGCTGGCCGAACATGTGCCGGCACCGCTGCCGGATACTGGCCTGCCCGAGGCCGTGCGCGGCCTGCTGGCCAAGACCTGCTCGGCGGATGCGCTCGAAGCCGCGATCCGGCTGGTGCTGGCCGGTGGGGAGTGCTTCCCGTCGCAGTTGCCGCCGGCTCGCCAGGCGGAGTCATTGGCAACCCGCCACGCCGCAGCCCCCATCGTGGTGCCCTTGCACAGCGTGCCGGTGGACTTGCCGGGTGTCGGCGCGCACGTTGCCGCGCCGGTGACCACGCATGAAACGCCCGCCGCCGGCTCGCACCTGCTCAATATCACGGAGCGCCAGTACGAAGTGCTGGCCCTGCTGGCACGTGGCTATCCGATCAAGACGGTCAGCCGCCTGCTGAATATCTCCGTGGCCACGGCCAAGACGCATGCCTGCACGCTCTACCAGCGTCTGCATGTGCGCAACAAGGGCGAGGCGGTGTACGTGGCCCTGCAGCGCGGCGCCACGTTGAACTGGGCCGGCCCCACGCCCGTGCAGCCCACGCATATCGCGATGTCGTCGCTGACTGCGCGGGAGGCATGTGAGGCCGCCTGACCGACACCTCCCGCTCCTCTACGCCATACGCCGGCCCGCACTCATCCAAAAGCATGAGTGCGGTGACCGGCCATTGTGGCTAGCTTGTAGAACAGGTCCGGCGCATGGGGTTGCCGCAATGATCGAAGTCCCCTTCCGCGCCACGTTTCCAACAGCGTTCGATGCCCTTACCCAGGGCTGCCCGCACGGTGTACCCCACCTTGGCGGACCCACGCGCTCGATGCGCGGATGGCTTCCCGATGACGACCTACCTGATCGCCAGCAACGAAATGATGTGCCGCATCCTTGCGCGTCGCATGGAAGCGCAGGACATCCCCACGCCCGTGCGATGGCACGGTCCCGACTGGCTGCTCGACGGCACGCCTGACGGCGCCCGCGCGCAATCGATCGACAACCCCGACCAGTCCGAGCCGCTGCCCGAACAATCGGTGGAGATGGCATTGGTGGACTGCAGCGGCGTGGAAGGCGATCCCTGCAAGCTGCTCGACCGCGTGCGGGAGCGCCTGGCGCCGCGCCGCTGGCTCGTGCTGTCCGATTCGCTTGATGCAAGGCTGATGGCGCATGCCGCGCTGCTCGGCGCCAGCGGATGCCTGGCTGTACCCGCGCCGGTGGAGCTGGTCTGCGCGGCGGCCACGCTGGTGTGGGCGGGCGGCCAATGTTTCCCCCGCAGCGCGCTGTCTCTGCTGCGCGCGGTGCATCCGCCGCGTGCGCAGGAAGGGTGCGCACCGGAAGGGATGAGCTTCAACCATGCGCCCCGCTTGCATGCCGACGGATCTACTGCGATCGGATGAGTTTCGGTTGGCGCCTGTAGGACTATGCTGGATGTAATCGCGGACAGAAGCTGGCGCCCATCCGAGGCCGGCCGCCCGCGTGATGCAGGGGGTCGTATGGAACGCAGTCTGGATATCCTGGTCGTCCACGGGTTTGCCGTGCGCGAGGGCCGGGACAAGTGGGCATGTTGCTATGAGATCCGGCTCGCCGTCATTGGCGGGCCGTTGTTATATCGGGGCGAGCTGCACGGGCGGCATCATCCCTCCGAAGCCGCCGCCATCGTGGCCGCGCGCGCGATCGGGGAAGCAGAAGCCAGCCGGCATCTGGAAACAGCGCGCGCACTGTTCGTGGCACTGTCGCGACGATAGCGTCGAAAAAGCGCGTCTGCATCGCTCCTCTCATCACCACTCGACGCAATCACCATCGGCGCGGCCAAAAAAGAAGCCCGCCGACCGGGGGACCATGCGGGCTTTGAAACGGCCGCCCACGTGGTGAGCAGCCGTTACTGTGACCATAACGAATCGCGGCGGCAGACTGTATCAACCAGAAGACGCATGCCGATGGGGCCTCTCATCCCTGCATCTGCACGGTTCTGGCAGCCGCTGGCCCCAGTGTTATCGGGCTTGTTCGGGGATAGCAGGCATGTGGAGTCGGGTGCAGGCGGGTCGCGCGGACTCATGCTTCGGGAGGGAGACGTCCATGACAGGCAGAGCCGCGCAGTGCTACGCTGCCCCTATGCGGCTCTGCACCATGGTGCAGAGCTTGCGTCTGGCATCCCACGGAACGATGCGCGTAGCGTCGAACCGAAGCCGGCGCCGCCCGTCCAACCGCACGTTGCATCGATCCCTACATCGCATATCGCATCGCACGTACCCATGAGCCGCTGGCATCTGATTACCTTCTTCGGTGAGTCCACCTTCCTGCTGCCGTGTGCGATTTTTCTCTACGCATGGCTGCGATGGCGCGGGGCCACGCGCATGGCGTGGCACTGGCTGCTGGCGTTCTCGCTGACTGCCGCTCTGGTGCTGGCGTCGAAGGTGGCGTTCATGGGATGGGGCGTAGGCAGCGAAGCCATGGACTTCACGGGTTTCTCCGGCCATTCGATGATGGCGGCGTCGATCCTGCCCGTGCTGCTGTACCTGGCGATGCCCGTCAGCCGGCCGGGACTGAGTCTGGTAGCGGCCGCCGCTGGCGTGGTCCTGGCGCTGGCGGTGGGCGTGTCGCGCCTGGCGCTGCATGCGCATTCGCCTTCGGAGGTGATCAGCGGCCTGGCCCTGGGCTTCTGCGTCAGCCTGCCGTTCATCATGCGCCATGGGGTGCCGCATGGACCGATGACGATGACGCTGGCGTGCGTGGTACTGGTGTCGATGCCGCTGCTGCCGGTCTCGCACATGACCGGCACCACGCACGGGCTGGTGACGGACCTCGCACTGTTCCTCTCGGGACGGGACCGTCCGTTCAATCGGGGCGAGTGGAGTGCGCTGCCGCCTTGCACCACGTGCCGCGCAGGTGCTGCCGGAGATACTGCGGGAGACCGCCATCGAGACGAAATGAATCGCCACGTGGATGACCGGGGCGGGGCTGCACCCCACGCCCGGTGCGCCACCGCACGCTGTCCCGCCTAGCCGGAATCCGCCCGGCGCACCTGTGTGCGCCCCCCCACAGACTGCCGCGCAGCCCCTGCGCAACCATGATCCGGAGCGTTTTTTCATACGGGTCGTATTGGGCATGGGGCAGTCATGGCATCGAACTGGAACGTCGCCGCGGAGCGGCATAGCGCGCTTCACTATCTCTACAGGTTGTCGGATGCCGTGGTGATCGGCGTGGCCGGCATCGCCATGGGTGCGCTCTATTTTCCCGGAGGCATCCGCGAGGCGGCGCCCGTCAACGGGTTCCTGACCATGCTCTGCGCCATCGGCGCACTCGTGGTGTTTCCCGGCTTCGGCATCTACGAATCGTGGCGCGGCCGCAGTCTCGCGGTACTGGCACTGCGTATCTGCTCGGCGTGGGCCACGGTGTTCTTCGCCGGGCTGCTGGGCGCATTCCTGATTCATCAGATTGCGGCGGTCTCGCGCGTGTGGTCGATGGGATGGTTCATCAGCACGGCGCTGGCGCTGCTGGCGTCGCGCGCGTTGATGTTCCGCATGCTCGGCAACGTCCGCGAGCAGGGTATCAACGCCAAGCGCGTGGTGATCTTCGGCTACGGACCGCTAGGCCGCGAGATGTTCCTGCGCGTGCAACGCATCCGCACGGCCGGCTACCGCGTGGTGGGCATCTTCGATGAAACCAGCCAGGGCATACCCAATGGCGTGACCACGCTGCGCACGGTGGAAGAAGTCAACGCGTTCGTCACCAGCCAGGGCGTGCGCGAGATCTGGCTCACGCTGCCTATGGCCGCGTGCCGCGACCTCTCCGAAGTGGTGCGCCGCTTCCGCAATGACCTGATCGATATCCGCTGGGTGCCCGATGTGTCGTCGGTGGAACTGCTTGGCCATCGCTTCACGGACTTCATGGGTTTGCCGGTCATCGACCTGAACGCGCCGCCGGTATCGGGCATCACGGGGTTGATGAAGGCCAGCTTCGACCGCGCGTTTGCCGCAGGCGTGATCCTGGCACTGAGTCCGCTGCTGCTTACCATTGCGGTGATGGTCAAGTTGTCGTCGCACGGCCCGGTGCTGTTCCGCCAGCAGCGTCTGGGTATCGACGGGCACCCGTTCCACGTCTACAAGTTCCGCACCATGCGCATGCATGCCGATACCGGCGTCACGCAGGCCACGCGGGGCGATCCGCGCGTGACGCGCATCGGCGCCTTCCTGCGCCGCACCAGCCTGGACGAACTGCCGCAATTCTTCAACGTGCTGCGCGGCGAGATGTCGGTGGTGGGGCCGCGTCCGCATGCGATGGAACACAACGAGATCTACAAGGAACTGATCGATCGCTACATGCTGCGCCACCGCGTCAAGCCGGGGATCACGGGCTGGGCCCAGATCAACGGACTGCGCGGGCAGACCGACACGATCGAGAAGATGCGCAAGCGTATCGAGTTCGACATCTATTACATCCAGCACTGGTCGTTCCAGCTCGACCTCCGGATCATCGTGCGCACGGCGCTGCACGGCTGGACAGGCGCGTCCGCTTTCTGAGCGGCACGCCAGCAACAGCGCGCGGTATTGGTGCGACATCGCACCGAGCCGGACGCGCAAAAGCCCTGGAATGGAGCCCGTCCAACAAGAATTGGGAGACGCCGCATGAAAGCAACCATCCGCAATATCCTCGGTGAAGTGGCCCGGCTCGATGTGCCGCTGGACACCCTGGCCGACAACGATGATCTCTACGCCGCCGGGCTGTCGTCACTGGCCACCGTGCACGTGATGCTGGCGCTGGAAAACGCGTTCGATATCGAGATCCCCGATCAGATGCTGACCCGGCAGCTTTTCCGCAGCGTGGATTCGCTCGCGGCAGCGGTGGAGACCATCCGCCAGCAGCAGGAGGCAGCATGAGCACGCCCAAGGTTGCGTTGGCGCATGCCAACCCCGACGGCGCGCTGGCGACCGATGCGCTGATCGCGGCGGCGCGTGAAGCCGGCGACGTGGCGCGGCGCTTTGCCGATGCGGTGGACCACGAAGCGCGCTTCCCGCACGAGGCATTCGCGGTGTTGCGCGAGAAGCGTCTGCTCGGCGCGATGGTGCCGGCCGTGCACGGCGGCAGTGGTGCATCGCTGGCCACGGTGGCGGAGATCTGCCGCACGCTGGGCGAGCATTGCGCGTCCACCGGCATGATCTACGCGATGCACCAGATCCAGGTGGCCTGCCTGCTCGATCACGGTGCGGGCAGCGCATGGCAGCAACAGTTGCTGGCACGTGTGGCAGACGAGCAACTGCTGCTGGCATCCGCCACATCGGAAGAAGCCATCGGCGGTGCGCTGCGCAGCAGCGGCTGCGCGGTCAATGTGGAAGGCGACCGCTTTCATCTCCTGAAGATGGCGCCGACGATCTCGTATGGCGCGCATGCGGACGGCATCCTGATTACTGCGCGACGCCATGCCGATGCCTCGCCATCGGATCAGGTACTGGTCTGCGCGCTGAAGGCCGACTACACGCTGCAAAGCCTGAATACGTGGGACACGCTGGGCATGCGCGGCACATGCAGCAACGGCTTCCGCCTGGAAGCAACCGGCCATGTGGACCAGGTGCTGCCAGTGCCGTTCGGCGAGATTGCCGATGCCACGATGACGCCGGTCTCGCACATCCTCTGGAGCGCGCTCTGGGTGGGCATTTCGAGCGACGCGGTGTCGCGCGCCAAGACGTTCTTCCAGGGCCAGGCGCGTGCGCGTCCGGGCCAGTTGCCGCCATCGGCCGCACGCGTGGCAGAGGCCGTCAGCATGCTGCAGATGATGGAAGCGCGCGTGGACATGGCGCTGGAACGCCAGCGCGCGCGCCACGCAGGGTCGTCGGTATCCGCCGCGTTTGCGCTGGCCGCCGAGATGAACGGGCTCAAGACGGCGATGTCGACGATGGCGCTCGACGTGGTGCAGCAGGCGATGCTGGTTTGCGGCATGGCGGGCTACAAGCACGGCACGCCGTTCAGCCTCGGTCGTCATCTGCGCGATTTGTGGTCCGCGCCGCTGATGATCAACAACGATCGCATCCAGACCAACACGGCCAACCTGCTGCTGGCCGACCGTTCCTGAGGAGTCTTCGATGGATGCCCATGCACTGACTGACACCACGCAGGGCGGCGGCGCGCCGGAATCGACGATCGCGCCGGCACCCGAGCCCACCTATCTCGACAAACTGCTGGCCGCCGGCTTGTTGATCGATGCTGGCGTCAAGGGCCTGTATGGCCGCAGCGCGGTATTCGAAGCGGTGGCCGATGGCCTGAACGCGGCCATCACGCGCATCGGCGCAGACCAGCATGCCGAAGTGCTGCGCTTTCCCCCTGCGATGGGCCAGCATGATTTCGAGACGAGCGAGTACCTGAAGAGCTTTCCGAATCTCGCCGGCACGATCCACAGTTTCTGTGGCGACGATCGCGGCCATCGCCGGCTGCTCGCGCGCATCGAAGACAAGGAAGACTGGACCGATCAGCAGCAGCCCACGGGCGTGGTGCTGACGCCGGCTGCGTGCTATCCGATCTATCCGGTCGTGGCAAAGCGCGGCCCGCTGCCCGAGGAAGGCAAGGTGGTGGACGTGCTGTCCTACTGCTACCGCCACGAGCCGTCGCTGGAGCCCACGCGCATGCAGTTGTTCCGCCAGCGCGAGTACGTGTGCCTGGGATCGCCCGAGCGCATCGTCGCGTTCCGGCAGTTGTGGATGGAGCGCGGCCAGGCGCTGGCCGAGGCGCTGCAGTTGCCGGTTGAGGTGGACGTGGCCAACGATCCATTCTTCGGGCGCGGCGGCAAGATCGTGGCCGATAGCCAGCGCGAACTGAAGTTGAAGTTCGAACTGCTGGTGCCGGTCAATGACGGACTCGGCCCCACGGCGTGCATGAGCTTCAACTATCACATGGACCACTTCGGTGCGCTGTGGCATATCGGCCTGGCCGATGGCGGCGTGGCGCATACGGGCTGTGTCGGGTTCGGTATCGAACGGTTGGTGCTGGCGTTGCTCAAGCACCATGGACTCGATCCCGCAAAGTGGCCGCAACCGGTGCGCGAGACGCTGGGAGACCTGTAAATGTACGGTGACGGCAAGGCAGTACGCACGCGCGGCGGCGCGCACGCGTTGCACGGTGGGAACCCCGTGTGGTCGCATGCCAACCGTCATATCGACCTCTGGGTCGAGTTGTTACACGGATGGGATTTCGAACCTATCGCGGCACTGCCTTTCACCGTCACGCTCGATTTCGCAGGCGACCAGTTCACGTCGTCGAACATTCCGCCCGGTGATCTGGAACGGCTCTACGGCATCGTCAAGGACGAGCTGTCGACGTATGGGCGCCTGGAGGCGCACGTTGCCGCGCAAACCAATCGCGGCAATGCCGTGCTGCTGGAAGTGGACAACTATCAGTTGCCGCAGTTGCCGGGCACATATCGCCGCCAGCATGCGCGCGCCTGCATTGCCATCGATGTGCTGGTGCCCGAGGCCACGGCGGTGGGCTACTACCACCACGACGGCTATCACACGGCCAGCGGCGATGACTACCTCGCGATCTTCCGCACGCCTGCGCACGAAACGATGTGGGGTGTGACCACCTTCCCGCAGGCAGAAGTCGTACGCCGCCGCTTCGATGCACTGAGTTCGAGCGAGCTGCTGCGTGCGTCGCTCGACATCCTGCGCGGACATCTGGCACGGCGTCCGCGCGAGAACCCGATTACCGCGTTCCGCGCGGTGTTCCCCACGCATCTGGAGCAGTTGATGACGCGCGGCGAGCCCAACTTCCAGATTTACGCGGCGAGCGTGCTGCGGCAACTGGGCGCGAACTTCGAATTGCTGGGCCGCTATGTCAGGTGGCTCGTGATGAACGGCCAGACCCTGCCCGATTCGGTGGCGGAGGCTTGCTACACGATGGCGTCGGAAGCCATGGTGATGCAGTTCCGGCTGATGCGAGCGGTGATCAGCCATAAGCCCGATACCTGCGAAGACTGCCTGGAACAACTGGAAATCGCGTACCAGGGCACGGTGCCGGCACTGGCAGCGCACTTTGGGGAGACCGTCACATGACCGCGCGCGATCCGGAACCGGCACTGCTGCCGTTGCTGCGTCCAGGTGTTGCCGTGGGGCCGTCGCGGCTCGAGGGCGACTGGACCTTCCTGGAAACGTTCGCCAATGCTGCCGCGCATCCGGGCGAGCTGTCGGACACCGGGCACTGGCTGCCCGCCACGGTGCCGGGCACGGTGGCTACGGCATTGCGCGCCGCAGGCCGCTGGGACGAGACGCTGCCGCCGCCGCTGCACCAGCACGACTACTGGTATCGGCTGCAGTTCTCCGGCAACGGCCGCAGGCTGCTGCGTTGCAATGGACTGGCGACGATTGCCGAGGTCTGGCTTAACGGCGTGAACGTGCTGACCACGCGTCATATGTTCGTGGCGCATCAGGTAGAAGTGGAGCTCGCCGGTGAAGAGAACGTGCTGCATATCTGTTTCCGCGCGATGCATCCGTGGCTGCGTACGCAACGCGGGCCCGTGCGCTGGAAGCCGCGCATGATTCAGCCGCCCACGCTGCGTGCGGTGCGCACCACGTTGCTCGGGCATATGCCCGGCTGGTGCCCGCCCGTGCATGCGGTGGGACCGTGGCGCGATATCGAATTGCTCGATCCTGTCGGCACCGACATCGCACATGGCGTGCGTGCGGAGTTGTCGGGTGAAATCGATAGCGTGAATGGCACCGACGGTGTGGTCGCGCTGCAATTGCATTTCCCGGGCAACGCACCGGCGCTCGGTGCGTTCTCGGCCATCGGCCCCGATCAGGCGATCTGGCATGGCGAGCTGCGCCGCACCGATCCGCACACGCTGGCCGGTACGCTACGCGTGCCCGATGCGCAACGCTGGTGGCCGCACACGCACGGCGAACCCGCGCTGTATCGCGTGGATGCGAGCATCGGTGCCCAAGTGCTGGCATGCGGCAACGTGGGATTCCGCACGATCACCGAAGACCGCGAAGGCGAGCCGGGCGCGTTCGGTTTGCGCGTGAATGGCGAGCAGGTGTTCTGCCGTGGCGCGTGCGTATCGAGCCACGATCTGCCGGGTCTTGCCGATTCCGATGAAGCCGTGGCGCGCTGGCTGCAACTGGCGCGCGATGCCGGTGCGAACATGGTGCGTGTGAGCGGTGTGACGTGCTATCCCGGTGAAGCGTTCTATCGTCAGTGCGACGCGCTGGGGCTGATGGTCTGGCAGGACTTCATGTTCGCCAACTTCGACTATGGCAGCGAGACCAGCGCCAGCCCCGCATTTCTCGACGATGCACGGCGTGAAGTCTCGCAATGGCTCACGTCGACGCGTGCGCATCCGAGCCTTGCCGTACTGTGCGGTGGCAGCGAGGCCGAGCAGCAGGCGTCGATGATGGGTGCATCGCGCGGCGTGTGGCGCCAGCCGCTGTTCGATTCGCTGATTCCCGCACTGGTGGCCGAGCATCGCCCGGGTGCCATCTATGTGCGCAACTCGCCCAGCGAGGGCGCGTGGCCGTTCCAGCCCGATACCGGGGTGTCGCATTACTACGGCGTGGGCGCGTACCAGCGGCCACTGTCCGATGCGCGGCTCGCCAACGTGCGCTTTACTTCCGAGTGCCTGGCCTTTGCCAATGTGCCCTGCGCCCGCACGTTGACGGAAGCGGGGTTGTCGCAGCCGCTGCACGATCCGCGCTGGAAGGCGCGTGTGCCGCGCGACGCCGGCGCCGCGTGGGATTTCGAGGACATTCGCGATTTCTATCTGCGCGCACTGTTCGACGTCGATCCGCCGCGCCTGCGCTACGAGCGTCCGGCCCGCTACCTCGCGCTGTCGCGCGCCGTGGTGGCGGAGATCATGACCGAGGTGTTCGGCGAATGGCGGCGTACGGGTTCCACATGCCGGGGCGGACTGGTCTGGCAATTGCAGGATCTGCTGCCGGGGCCAGGCTGGGGCATCGTCGATGCCAAGGCGCGGCCGAAATCGGCGTGGCATGCGCTGCGGCAGGTCTGGCAGCCGGTGCAGGTCATCCTGACGGATGAGGGGTTGAACGGCCTGCATGTGCACCTGATCAACGAGACCGCAACGGCGCGCACGGTGCAACTGCAACTGCGCTGCCTGCGCGACGGCGAACATACGGTGGCCGAGTCTGCGCAGACACTGACCCTGGCGCCGCGTGAAAGTCGTCGATTGGTGGCCGCCGAACTGATCGACCATTTCTTCGATTTCACGTACGCCTACCGCTTCGGTGCGCCCGCGCACGACGTGGTCATGGCTACGCTGTGCGACGCTGACCAGACAGGCAACCCGTTGCTCAGCCAGTCTGTGTTCCTGCACGACCGCCGCGCCGATGCGCTGCGCGATCCGGGCCTGCGCGCCAGCGTGGCCTGCGAGGATGGCGTCTGGTGGCTGACGGTCACGGCGCAGCGGTTCGCGCGCTGGGTTCATATCGAGGATCACGCGTATCTGCCGGAGGCCGACTGGTTCCACCTGGGCCCCGGCGCGTCGCGCCGTATCCGCCTGATGCATGAGGCAGGCGGCGCAGCGGGTATCGGGGCCATCCCTTCGGGCGAGGTTTCCGCGCTGAACGCCGATCGCGCAGTCGGCTACGACGGCTGACGCCTCAACCTGCCCCTCCCGGGCTAAACCTTTTCGCGCGCATCTCAACCTTTTCGAAATTGCCCGCCAGCCCACGGCTGGTGCGGCAGCGCACGCCCGCCTCATCCTGTCGGCCAATGCCGACGGATGGCACGGCGCGGCGCCGCTTCGCCGGAATGCCTACATCCAACCTACCGAAGCATGAATCTCTGACCTATCCGTCTGCCTACTGTCAGTTCTGTGCTGCATGGCACTTAATACAGTCAACAACGCAATGCGAACCGGGATGGTTCGAGAGCTTGGGCGGGGTTAAACGGGTGGCGGCTGAAAGGCTGCCGGGGAAATCGCCAGCGACAAAGCTGAGTACAAAGCGGAGCGGCGAAATCGGGTCACATGTCTCGCAAGTATTGTCTTGCGGCGAGTACCGATGTCGCTTCCGGGTCAAACGGAGGGAAGAAAATGATTACGCATCGGTCGGACCTGCATATCAATCATCTGCTCAACGCACTCCCGCGCCACGAATGGGACATGCTGTCGCGCCACTTCGAACTGGTGCGCCTGCGTGCCGGGGAACTCCTGACGGATTCGGGCCAGCGCATTGTCCATGTGTACTTTCCTACCACGTCGGTGGTCTCGCTGCTGTCGCTGCTGGAAGACGGCGCCACGGTGGAATTCGCAGCGGTGGGCAATGAAGGTCTCGTAGGCATTCCGGTGGTCACCGGCGGCGACACGATGCCAAGCCGCGTGGAAGTGCGCAGCCCCGGTTTCGCCTACCGCATTCCGGCACGCGTACTGCGCGCCGAACTGGGCCACCTTCCGGCGCTGCAACGCGTGACGTTGCTGTACGTGCAAGCCGTGCTGACGCAGATCGCCCAGACCGCTGCCTGCAACCGCCACCACTCGCTGAACAAGCAACTGTGCCGCTGGCTGCTGCTGGCCATCGATCGTATGAACTCCAACGAGCTGGTCATCACGCAGCAAGTCATCGCCAACATGCTCGGCGTGCGCCGCGAAGGCGTGACCGAAGCCGCGGGCAAGCTTGAAGATCTGGGACTGATCCACCATAGCCGTGGGCACATCACGGTGCTGGACCGCTGCGGCCTGGAACACCACTCGTGCGAATGCTACAAGCTGGTCAAGCGCGAATACGACCGGTTGCTGCCGGCGCTGACGCTGGCGCATGCGTGATCTGAAGTTTGCTCCCTGATGGTTATGGTTCCCCTCTCCCTTTGGGAGAGGGGTTAGGGGAGAGGGCAGGAGGCTCTGCTTGCCAACGGCGTTGCAATTTTCACCCCTGGCCCTCTCCCCCGCCCCTCTCCCGCTTGCGGAGAGGGGAGAACCCCCGCAGAGTAGCTT
>NZ_SCMX01000034.1 GCF_005503625.1 Cupriavidus sp. 2SB
GGGTGGGGTCTACGTGTCCGAGGGCATCGAGCGCCCAAAAAAAACGCCCCGCTCGTGAGAGACGGGGCCATTACCACGAAGACTGATAAGAAGAGACGGTCAGACACCTGCCAATGCCCAACCGTGAGATGAATCTTAGGTGGTCAATATGACCTCCAGAAGTCAGTTCCGAGGCAGTTTCGGACTCAGACTTTTTCGAGCAGCAGGCCCTTGAGGTATTCGCCTTCGGGGAATGCTGCCGACATCGGATGGTCGGTGCCGGCCGAGAGACGACGCAGGATGCGGGCGTCGGCGCGGGCATCGGTGACGGCGCCGGCCACGATCTTGTGGAACAGCTCCATGCCGATGGCGCCGGAGCACGAGTACGTGAACAGCAGGCCGCCCGGGCGCAGCAGTTGCATGCCGACCAGGTTGATTTCCTTGTAGGCACGCGCGGCGCGGTCGATATGCGCAGCGGAGGGTGCGAACTTGGGCGGGTCCAGCACGATCAGGTCGAACTGGCGGCCTTCGGCGCGGAACTCGCGCAGCATCTTGAACACGTCGGCGTCGAGCCACGTAGCGCGGTCGGCATCGAAGCCGTTCAGCGTTACGTTGTTCGCGGCGGTCTTGAGGGCTTCGCCCGACGAATCGATCGACGTCACCGATGTGGCACCGCCGCGCAGCGCGGCCAGCGAGAAGCCACCCGTGTAGCAGAAGCAGTTCAGCACCTCGCGGCCTTCGGCCAGATCGCCGACGAGCTTGCGGTTGTCGCGCTGATCGACATAGAAACCGGTCTTGTGGCCGTTGCGCACGTCCACGTAGTACTTCACGCCGTGCTCGGTCACCGACAGTTCCGGATCGGGCTCGGCACCGGCCAGCACGCCGGTCACGAGTTCCAGGCCCTCGCGCTGGCGCACTGCTGCGTCCGATCGTTCGTAGACGTTCGGGCAGCCGGTTTCGCGGATCAGCGCCTGTACCAGCGCGTCCTTCCACTGCTCCACACCCGCCGAGTTGAACTGGCAGACCAGTTGGCCGCGCTCGCCTTCGCCGTAGTAGTCCACAACGAGTCCGGGAATGCGGTCGGCTTCGCCAAAGATCAGGCGCACGGCACTGGTGTCGCGCACCCACTGCTTGCGATGGGCCACGGCAGCGGCCACGCGGCGCTTGAAGAGCGCGTGGTCCACGGGCTCGTTCTCGTCGAACGTCCACACGCGCACGCGGATCTGCGATTCGGGACTGTAGGCGCCGCGCGCCAGGAAGCGGCCATCGGCGGCCCGGACGACCACGGTCGATCCCGACTCGCAGCGGCCTTCGGTCGAGGCGATACCCGTGGCGTAGATCCACGGATGGCGGCGCAGCAGGGATTTTTCCTTGCCCGGCTTGAGGGTAATGACGTTCATGCGGTTACAGCACCACCTTGACCATCGGGTGCGACGTCAGCGTGCGATACAGCTCGTCGAGCTGCTCGCGGCTGGTGACCCACACGGTCACGGTCAGGCCCAGGTAGTTGCCGTTGCGCGACGGACGCATCTCCATCTTGCCGGCGTGGAAGTTCGGGTCGAATTCCTGGATCAGCGTCACGATGGCTTCGGCAAAGCCGTCCTGCATCGCGCCCATCACCTTGATCGGGAAATCGCTCGGGTATTCGATCAGCGACTGCTCGGGCGGGATATCGCCCGGGATCAGCGGACCGTCTTTCGGATCTGTCGTCATTGAGAGCCTTCTTACTTGCGCTTGAACCAGAGGCGGATCGTATCCCACAGGCGGCCGAAGAAGCCGGCTTCCGGCACTTCTTCCAGCGCCACTACCGGGAACTCGCCCACCTTGCTGTTGCCGTCCATCAGCTTGACCGTGCCTACCTGCTGGCCGGCCGAGATCGGCGCGAGCAGCAGTTCCTGGCGCTCCAGCACCGGCTTCAGGCGGCCGCCCGTGCCCTTGGGCACCGTGACGAACGTCTCGTTGGCCACGCCGATCTTGACCGTGCCGGACTTGCCCTTGTAGATCTCGGGCGTGGCCAGGACCTGGCCCTTGTCGTACAGGCGCAGCGTGTCGAAGAACTGGAAGCCGTAGTTCAGCACCTTCAGGCTTTCCTGCGTACGCACCTGGTCGGACGCCGTGCCGATCATGATCGAGATCAGGCGGCGCTGGCCGTTCGGCACATTGGCCAGCGGACGCTGGGCCGACGAGATCAGGCAGTAGCCGGCAGACTTGGTGTGGCCGGTCTTCACGCCATCGACGGTCGGGTCGATGTACAGCAGGCGGTTGCGGTTAGGCTGCTTGATCTTGTTATAGGTGAACTCCTTCTGCGAGTACATCGCGTAGTACTCGGGGAAGTCCTTGATCAGGCGCGTGGTCAGCGTGGCCAGGTCCACGGCCGTGGTGTAGTGCTCCGGGTCGGGCACGCCATCGGTGTTCGTGAAGTGCGTGTTCTTCATGCCCATGCGCTGCGCTTCGCGATTCATCATCGCCACGAAGCCTTCCTCGGAGCCGCCCACGGCCTCGGCCAGCGCCAGCGCCGCGTCGTTGCCCGACTGGACGATCAGGCCCATCAGCAGGTCCTGCACCTTCACCGGCTTGCCAGCCTCGATGAACATGCGCGACTCATCGCTTTTCACCTTCCGCACGATGTCCGTGGGGGTGACGATCTGGTCCAGCGTCAGGCGCTTTTCCTTGAGCGCCTCGAACGCCAGGTAGGCGGTCATGATCTTGGTCAGCGATGCGGGTTCGATGCGCAGATCGGCGTTTTGCGACGCCAGGGCCTGGCCACTGGTCACGTCGAACAGCATCCAGGACTTGGCGGCAACCTGCGGCATCGGCACGCCTTGCGCCATTACGGCGGCGGGGGCGGCGGCAAGCGCGGTGGCAATCGTCGCGGCAATGGCGACCGGGGCAAAGGCGGATGCAAAGTGCGGCGTGGCTCTGTTCAGCATGTGCGGATATCCAACGAAAAAAAGGTTGCTGCGCGGACGGGACGAATCACCGTACCCACGCGTTGACAACGAGCTGCTTGATCAGGTGCAGCTTGCGATGAAAGAAATGGTCGGCGCCGGGAATGACGATGACCGGCAGTTCCTGTGGCCGCGCCCAGTCCAGCACGCTGGCCAGTGCCACGGTCTCGTCCTGCTCGCCATGGATCACGATGGTGTCGGCCGGCACGGTAGCCACCTCCCAGCGGCTCGTGGCCGTGCCCACCAGCACCAGCCGCTGTGCGGGCGTGCCCGCTTCGGCCAGGCGGCGCCCCACGTGCGTCTGCACGAAGCTGCCGAAGGAGAAACCGCCCAGCGCCAACGGCAGCGAAGCCACGTCTGCGGACCACGCGGTCTGCGTGCGCATCCAGTCGATCACGGCCAACAGGTCGTCCTGCTCGCCGATGCCCTTGTCATGCTCGCCCTCGGTATTGCCCACGCCACGGAAGTTCGGACGCACCGTGGCATATCCGAGCGCGACGAAGGTGCGCGCCAGCGTCTGCGCCACCTTGTTGTCCTTGGTGCCGGCAAACAGCGGATGCGGATGCGCCACGAGCGCCAGCCCGCGCACGGGTTCGTTCTGCGGCAGATCGATCGAGATATCGATGGCGCCGACGGGGCCGGCGATGGTGGTGACCTGGGTATGCGCGTTCATGGTGGCAGGGGCAGGGGGCTACGGATCTACGGAACGACTGGACGACAGGCAGCGGCACAACAAAAAACCGGGCTTTGGACCCGGCGCGGGCGCGTGGTGCGGATCAGTGATCCACCATCAGTCGTTCGACGGGGACGCCGTTGACCAGATGGCTGTCGATGATCTCGTCGATGTCCTGCTCGTCGACGAACGTGTACCAGACGGCCTCGGGGTAGACCACCAGCACCGGGCCGAGTTCACAACGGTTCAGGCAACCCGCCTTGTTGATGCGCACGCGGCCTTCGGCCCCGGCAATGCCCAGTTGCTTGCAGCGCTTCTTGGCGTACTCCTGCATGGCCTTGGCATTGTGGTCGGCACAGCAGGCCTTGCCGTCGTCGCGCTCGTTCAGGCAGAAGAAGACGTGGTGTTTGTAGTAGCTGCTCATGACGGCGAGCCGGCAATCGAGGCACCAGCGGCATGAGGCTGGCAGCCGCGCGCGGCGGAATCGGGAAAGGTCGGAATTATACGTGTTCGTGCCGGCGCATCCGCATGCGGACGGCGACCGGAATTCCGGAATCGACGATGTGCGCATGGCACCCGGGACCGGCATTTGCGCGCGGAAACCTGGCTTTCATGGCGATTTCATGCCCGATGCGCCACTTTTTGGGGCATCGATAGCATTGTCACTGTCCGAATCTCCGGAAGCCCCGATTCCGGAATTCCGGAACGCCGGAGAGGCTGCGCGGGCGTTGAAAAGGGTTTTCCTTTGAAATCAAGGGCTTGTGGATTCGCCGGGCGTTGGCATGGCCGTTGCAATTAGTTACAGCAGACGCGCCCGAGGCGCGCGACGTGGGCGCCTTCCGAGCGCCCGGCACCGGTCAAACACACCGAGGAAGACACCATGAGGAAACCCTTCTACAAGATCCTGTACGTCCAGGTTCTGTTCGCGATTGCCGTGGGCATCATGCTCGGCCATTTCGCGCCGCAGACCGGCGTGGAAATGAAGCCGCTCGGCGATGCCTTCATCAAGCTGATCAAGATGATCATCGGCCCGATCATTTTCTGTACCGTGGTGTCCGGCATTGCCGGCATGCGCGACATGAAGAAGGTAGGGCGCGTGGGAGGCAAGGCGCTGCTCTATTTCGAGATCGTCTCGTCGTTCGCGCTGGTGATCGGCCTGCTGGCGTCGCACCTGCTGAAGCCGGGCGTCGGCTTCAACATCGATCCGGCCACGCTGGACACCAAGTCGATCTCGCAATACGTGTCGAAGGCCCACGGCCAGAGCACGGTCGAGTTCTTCATGCACATCATCCCCGACACGATCTTCAGCGCGTTCGCCAACGGCGACATCCTGCAGATCCTGCTGGTCTCGCTGTTCTTCGGTTCGGCGCTGGCCATCGTGGGTGACCGCGCGCGCGTGATCCACGAGATGGTGGATCAGGTGTCGAAGGTGTTCTTCCACATCGTCCATGTGATCACCAAGGTGGCACCGATCGGTGCTTTCGGTGCCATGGCATTCACCATCGGCAAGTACGGCCTGGGCTCGCTGGTGCCGCTGCTGAAGCTGATCGGCACGTTCTACTTCACGGCCATCGTGTTCGTGCTGGTGGTGCTGGGCACCGTGGCACGGCTGACGGGTTTCTCGATCATCCGCTTCATCGCGTACATCAAGGAAGAGCTGCTGATCGTGCTGGGCACGAGCTCGTCTGAAGCCGCGCTGCCGCACCTGATGGAGAAGATGGAGAAGCTGGGCTGCTCGAAGTCCGTGGTGGGCCTGGTTGTGCCGACCGGTTACTCGTTCAATCTCGACGGCACCAACATCTACATGACGATGGCGGTGATCTTCATCGCGCAGGCCACCAATATCGAGCTGACGCTGCTGCAGCAACTGACGATCCTCGGTGTGGCCATGATCACGTCCAAGGGCGCCAGCGGCGTGACCGGCTCGGGCTTCATCACGCTGGCGGCCACGCTGGCCGTGGTGCCGACGATTCCGGTGGCGGGCATGGTGCTGATCCTTGGTATCGACCGCTTCATGAGCGAGTGCCGCGCGCTGACCAACATCGTCGGCAACGGCGTGGCCACCGTGGTGGTGTCTGCCTGGGAACGCGAACTCGACCGTGCGCGCCTGAACCGCGTGCTGCAGGGTGGCGACGATGACAGCGTCGCGCTCGCCGACGCTCGCTGACGTGACGCTGGCCGCGCCCCCTGGGGAGGCGGCCTCTCCCGCGGGCAGCGGGGAAGCCGGGCCGGGCGGCGGTCAGTCCGGCCAGCGGGTATCATCGGCGCGAGAGCTTCCGCGCCCATCGATGCCCCATTCCGACGACTTCCTCGCCGTGCACGACCCCACCGCCCCCGACGCACTGCACGCGCCGGAGAACGGCTCGCGCTGGTGGGGATTCGCCGTCGCGCTGCTGGCGGGGCTGCTGATCCTCTGCTCGCTGACGTGGCTGCTGTCGGTGCAGCGTGGCATTGCGGCGCTGCAACAGTCCACCGCCATGCGCGCGGATCGCTACGCCGCCACGCTCGAATCCACGCTCGACCGCTACGAATTCCTGCCAGCGCTGGTGTCGCTGCACCCCTCGGTGCGCGCATTGCTGGCCTCGCCGCAGGACCCCGCGCGCATTGCCGCGGTCAACGACTACCTTGTCGATGTCAATCGGCGCGCACGCGCCTCGGCCACCTATGTGATCGCCGCCAATGGCATCGCGCTGGCCGCCAGCAATCACGGGGAGCCCGGCAGTTTCGTGGGCACCGACTATCGCTTCCGTCCGTACTTCCAGCGCGCCGCGCGTGGCGAGATCGGGCGTTTCTACGCCATCGGCATCACCAGCGACGAACCGGGCTACTACATCGCCCAGCCGATCGAGGCAGGTGGAAAGTTCATCGGCGTCACGGTCGTGAAGCTGAACCTGGAGTGGTTCCAGCGCGCCGGATCGGGACGTGGCGAGCCGCTGCTGGTCTCCGACGATCACGGCGTGATCTTCCTCTCATCGGTGCCCGGATGGCAGTACCGCACGCTGCGTCCGCTGCCGCGCGACCTGCAGGCGGAGATCGTCAACAGCCGCCAGTATCACGATGTGGATGTGCGCCCGTTGCCGCTGCAGCCGCTCGATTCGCCGGTCACGCGCTGGCTGGCCAATGCCACGCTGAGCGATGGCGAGCGGCTGGTGCGCGTAGGCAACGCCGAACGCGGCGCGCCCGATGTACCCGATGGCATCGACGAGGCAGGCATGCGCTTCGGACTCTCTGCGGACGGCGCGGACCGCTATCTCGAAATCAACCGCTCGGTGGGGCCGGCCGGCTGGAACATGCAGGTCATGGCGCCGCTCGACCCGGTGCTGGCCAATGCGCGTGGCGCCACCATCGGCGCGGCGCTCGCCTATGCGTGCGTGTGCCTGCTGCTGGTGAACCTGCGCCAGCGCCGCCAGCGCGCGCGGGACATGCAGTACAGCCGACGCCTGCTCGAAGCGGCCTATGACGAACTGGAGCGTCGCGTGGAGGCGCGTACCGCCGACCTCATGGCCATCAACGAACAACTCGAAGGCGAAGTGGCCGAACGCACGCGCGCCGAGAGCGAACTGCGCGCCACGCAGGACGAACTCGTACAGGCCAGCAAGCTCGCGGCACTGGGACAGATGGCGGCCGGCATCACGCATGAACTGAACCAGCCGCTGGCGGCGCTGCGCACGTTCTCGGATAACACGCGCGTGCTGCTGGAGCGCGGGCAGCTCGACGCGGCCACAGGCAATCTCACGGCCATCGCCGGACTCACCGAGCGCATGGGCAAGATCACCAGCCAGCTCAAGCTGTTCGCAGGCAAGGCACGGCAGCGGCGCAATGCGGTGCAGGTCCGCGCGGCCATCGATCATGTGCTGCAACTGATTGCGCCCCGGCTCGGCACCACCACGCTGGCCGTGCATGGTCTGGAAGACTGCCCGGACCTCGGCGTCTGGGCCGATGAATTGAAGCTCGAACAAGTACTGCTCAACCTCGTTGGCAACGCGCTCGACGCCATTGCTGGCGAAGGCCGGCCCGATGGTCACATCGACGTGACCGTGGAAGCGGCGGAAGAGCGCGTGCGCATTGCCGTGCGCGACAACGGCCCGGGCATCGCACCGGAAGCCTTGCCGCGCCTGTTCGAACCGTTTTTCACGACCAAGGAGATCGGCCAGGGGCTGGGTCTTGGGCTCGCCATCTCGTCGTCGATCGTGCGGGAGTTCAGCGGTCAATTGACGGCCGGCAACCTGGCAGAGGGCGGGGCGGAGTTCGTAGTGACGCTGCGGCGGGCGCGGCAGCCGGTGGCCGCATGAGATCGACATGCGCATGACGAGGACAGGGACATGATGGCGATGCAAGACGGACTGCGCGTGCTGTTCGTGGAAGACGAACCCCTGGTGCGCCAGGCCACGGCGCAGAGCCTGGAACTGGCCGGGTTTGCGGTATTGGCGCTGCCATCGGCGGAAGCGGCCATGCCGCATCTGAGTGCGGATTTCCCCGGCGTCCTGGTGACCGATGTGCGGCTCGGTGGCGCATCGGGACTCGACTTGCTCCAGCACAGCCGCAACGTGGCGCCCGGTGTGCCCGTGATCCTCGTCACCGGCCATGGCGATATCACGATGGCCGTGCAGGCCATGCGCGAAGGCGCCTACGACTTCATCGAGAAGCCATTCGGCGCCGACCGGTTGACCGAGACGGTACGCCGCGCACTGGAGCGCCGCGCGCTGGAACTCGAAAACCTCGCCCTGCGCCGCGAACTGGCAGGCCAGGCCGCCGGCACGCGCATCATCGGCCGCTCCCCCGCCATGGGGCAGGTGCGTGACCTGATTGCCAACGTGGCAGCCACCGATGTGCCGGTGATGATCAACGGCGAGACTGGTACGGGCAAGGAACTGGTGGCACGCAGCCTGCACGCGTTGTCAACGCGCCGCGATGCACCGTTCATCGCGCTGAATTGCGGCGCGGTGCCCGAAGCGATTTTCGAGTCCGAGATGTTCGGCCACGAGCCGGGCGCCTTCACGGGCGCGGGCAAGCGCCGCATCGGCAAGCTCGAACATGCATCGGGCGGTACGCTGTTCCTCGACGAGATCGAGAGCATGCCGCTGGCATTGCAGGTCAAGCTGTTGCGCGTGTTGCAGGAGGGCACGCTGGAGCGGCTGGGATCGAATGCATCGGTGCCGATCGACGTGCGCATCGTGGCCGCCGCCAAGGGCGACATGGAAGCGCTGGTGGCGCAAGGCGCCTTCCGGCAGGATCTGCTGTACCGGCTCAACGTGGTGACGATTCCGCTACCGCCGCTGCGCGATCGCCGCGAAGACATCGTGCCGCTGTTCGAGCATTTCACGCTGGTGGCGGCCGTGCGCTACCAGCGCCCAGCGCCGATCCTCTCGGAGTCTCAACGCCAGCAACTGATGCAGCGGCCCTGGCCGGGCAATGTGCGCGAGCTGCGCAATGCCGCCGACCGCTTCGTGCTGGGCGTGCCCGAGGGCGGGTCCGCAGCGAAGGCGGAATCCGTCGATGACACCACACCGCTGCGCGAGCGTATGGAGCGTTACGAGCGCGCGGTGATCGCGGACACGCTCGCGCACACCGGTGGGGCCGTGAGCCAGGCGGCCGATCTGCTGCAGGTGGGCAAGGCCACGCTGTACGACAAGATCAAGCGCTACGGACTGTAGTTCGACTACGCTTTCTTCCCCCCTCGCCCGTGAAGCGGAAGAGGGGAGAAAGCCCCTCCCTACTTCCACATATTCCGCATCCGCCCCGCCAGATCCACCTGCGGCAGTGCGGGCTTGACCGGTGCGTCACCGGGCATGGGCGGTCCGAGCGGACAAGCTAAACGATGACTGACGACAAAATGCTGTCGATGCTCTGCTGCTAGATTTCGTCGCCAAGAGTCGCTGTGGCACTAAACACTGCACTGGGGAATGTGCGAATGACTCGACCTCATTTCATTGGTTCAACGGTAATGTCTGCTACGACAACTGTTACTTCAACGAGCCAGAGGCAAGATATCGCACTGACCGTGCGAACTTCTGGAGTCTTTCATGAAGAAGTTTTGGGTCGGTGTCCTGACCGCTTCAGCTTTCGTTTCCTGCGCGTCGGTGGTCTATGCCAAGGACGAACGACGCGCGTCTCCACAATCGGGGACTCGTACCCACAGGCAGAACTACAAGGACATGGTGCTGGCGACCTGTATCGCGAACGCTTACCGGCACGACAAGGATGCCGCCATTGACGCGGGAAGCAGCGTCAGCGCATTGCGGGACTGGACTGCTTACGATCTGGAGAAAGCTCCAGACGAAATCAAGTCACTGGTGGATCGTTACCTGGCGCGCGATTATCACAACCCGCTCGTTGACGCTGAAATCAAGGGCGTCCGCTTCGACTTGCTGAAGTGCATGGATCTCTATCACAGCGCGGAACTGGACGCACAGGTCAAACGTCTGGTCATCCATCCCAAGCGCACCTACAGACAAGACAATCCGCCACCAGCCAAGTCAAGGTAACTCTGCGACGCCGCCTACTTCCACATATTCCGCATCCGTCCCGCCAGATCCACCTGCGGCAGTGCGGGCTTGGGCGGTGCGTCGCCGGGCATGGGTGGGGGCGGCCACGAGCGGCTGTAGAAATTCGGCATCACGCGGTTGGGCAGGAAGCGCGTGCGCGATGCATAGACGTGGCGGTCACCAAAGCCCACCTGGTTATGCACGTAGAAGCGCTGCGGCACGATGACGTCGAGGTGATCGCGAGCGCGGGTCATCGCCACGTAGAGCAGGCGGCGCTCTTCCTCGATTTCCTCGGTGGTGCCCGTGGCGAGGTCCGATGGCATGCAGCCATCCACCGCATTGAGCACGTAGACTGCTTTCCACTCCTGACCCTTGGCCGAGTGGATTGTAGAGAGAATCAGATAGTCTTCGTCGCGCGACGGTACGCCGGATTCGTCGCTCGACGCGCTCGGCGGATCGAGCGTCAATTCAGTCAGAAAACGTTCGCGCGAGCCATACGTGGCTGCGATGCGCTCGATCTGCTGCAGGTCGGCCTGCCGCGCGGGCGCATCGTCATGCATGCGTTCCAGATGCGGCAGATACCACGCCACCACCTGCTCGAATTCCGAAGGCCACGGCGAGGTGGGCGCCATCAACGTGCGCGCCAGCGAGAGCAGGTCATCCCATGCAGGCGCGGCGGCGGGCGGTGCTTCGAACGCTTCGAGTGCGAGCAGCGGCTCGGTGGCGGCCTCCAGTCCTTCGAGCACGCGCGCAGCGGTCTTCGGCCCGACGCCGGGCAGTAACTGCAGCGTGCGGAAGCCGGCCATGCGATCGCGCGGATTTTCGAGCCAGCGCACCACGGCCATCACATCCTTTACGTGGGTCGATTCCAGAAACTTCAGCCCGCCGAATTTCACGAACGGAATGTTGCGACGTGCGAGTTCGATCTCGACTTGCGCACTGTGATCGGCCGCGCGGAACAGCACGGCCTGCTGCATCAGTGCGAGCCCCGACTCGCGCCGTGCCAGCACCTGTTCCACGACGAAGCGCGCCTGATCGGCCTCGTCATTGACCACCACCACGCCGGGCTTCTCCGCCGATTCGCGCAGCGACCAGAGGTCCTTGGTGAAGCGTTCGGCAGCGAGACCAATCACCGCATTCGCGGCGTGCAGGATCGGCTGCGTGGATCGATAGTTTTGCGACAGCGTGACCTGCTGCGCGGCGGGCGTGAACTGCGCGGGGAAGTCGAGGATGTTCCGCACGGTGGCGCCACGGAATGCGTAGATCGATTGCGCGTCGTCGCCGACGACGGTCAAGCCACGCCCCTGCGGCTTGAGTGCCAGCAGGATCGACGCCTGCAGCGCGTTGGTGTCCTGGTACTCGTCGACGAGCACGTGATCGAAACGCGCGCCCATGTCTTGCGCGATGCTGGGCTCAGTCAAAGCCTGCGCCCAATAGAGCAGCAGATCGTCGTAGTCGAGCACCTGCTGCTTCTGCTTGGCCTCCACGTAGCCGGCGAAGAGCGTCTTCAGCGCATCGGCCCACATTGCATAGCGCGGAAACTGCGTTTTCAGCACCACTTCGAGCGGCAACTGCGTGTTGACCACGCGCGAGTAGATCGCGAGGCAAGTTTCCTTGCGCGGAAAGCGCGACGTCTGCTCGGACATACCGAGGTCGTGCCGCACCACATGCATCAGATCGGCCGCATCGCCGCGGTCGCTGATCGTGAACGTTGGGGCCAGCCCGAGTGTCTCGGCATATTCGCGCAACAGCCGTGCGCCGATGGCGTGGAACGTGCCCGACCACTGCAACGCGGCGCGCCCCGCACCCGTCTGTGTGCCCAGCGCCTGATCGACAATCCGTTCGACCCGTCGCCCCATCTCGGCGGCGGCCCGCCGCGAGAACGTCAGCAGCAGGATGCGACGCGGATCGGCACCGCCCACCACCAGATGCGCCACGCGATGCGCCAGCGTATTGGTCTTGCCCGATCCGGCGCCAGCAATGATCAGCAACGGCGCATCACCGTCGTACTCCACGGCAGCACGCTGCTCCGGATTCAATCGGGCGAGATAGGCGGGGGCGTCAGATGCCGGATCGGCAACATCGGCGTCGGGGGCAAGATCCGGCAGCACGGGGGATGAGGGCAGGAATAAAAAAATCTGGCGCCCACTGTATATCCATACAGCTTGGGATGGCAAGGCTCGTGATCGCAAACGGCAGTCTGCTCCCCTCTCCCGCCTGCGGGAGAGGGGCCGGGGAGAGGGTAAGCGGTGCAATCACCACACGTCGCAATTTGGACGCCATGCCCTCACCCCCACCCCTCTCCCACAAAAGTGGGCGAGGGGAGCGCATAGCTAGTGGCGTTAGTCCTGTCTCACACGCCGGTTTGCTCCCCTCTCCCGCTTGCGGGAGAGGGGCCGGGGGAGAGGGCCAGCGGTACAAATTCAGACAAGTTGTACCAAATGCGGTCGAAGCACAGAACAAAAAAGGTGCCACATGGGCACCTTTAACTTGGTGAGGCCGTCCAGTATTCCATGCAAAACAAGCGATTCTGTCCAGAATATTGAACATCTGAAGAACTACGCCGCCCCCAGCGCCCCTTCCAGCAGCTTGTGCAGCGCATCCCACTCCGGCTCGCCGACATAGCGCTTGAGGATCTTGCCGTTCTTGTCCACGACAAAGGTGGTAGGTGTCAGTTGCACGTCGCCGAATGCCTTGGCGTTGGTGCCATCGGAATCCATTGCCACCTTGAACGGCAGCTCCCGCGTCTTGGCGTAGTTCGCTACGTACATGGGTGGGTCATAGTTCATGGCGACGGCCACGAAGTCGAGTCCCTTGTCCTTGAACTGCTTGTAGGTATCGATCATCTGCGGCATTTCCTTGACGCAGGTGACGCAGCTCGTGGCCCAGAAATTGACCAGGTACACCTTGCCCTTGAGGTCTCCGGTGCTGACCTTCTGACCGGACAGCAGCGTGAACGTGGCGTCGGGCACGCTGCTGGTGGGCGTCATGGCGCGATAGCCGAAGAAGCCGAGCAGTGCGATGACGATGACGGCGGCGGCGATGGGCCAGCGCTTGCGGGAAGTTGCGGGTGTAGTGGCGGACATGGATACAGCCTTTTGGAAATCAGCACGCGGCGGACTGCGGCTATTCTACTGCCGCGCGCGGATGTGGGGGCTGCGGCGCCTCAACTGGCCTGAATCGGCATCAGGTGACCTCATCGTGCTGCGGACCGCGCCGATACGCGCGCGCGTGCCTCGTCGAGCGCTTGCTCCAGGTATGCGCCGTAGAAATCGGCCTGCATGCCGCGCAGCGGATTGGCCAGATTGCGGCCCTGGCGGTCGAGGAACAGTACAGTCGGGGCCATCGAAATATTGCGGGCCTGCGCCCAACGCTTGGCCGTGGTCATCGTGCCATCGACATCGCGAATCGGCGTATCGGCTGTCATGTCGATTTCCCGCGCGGCGATTTCCCCGGCGGCAAGCTGGGGGCCGAGGTAGTTGCGGCGCACAGTCTCGCAATAGGAGCAGCCCGGCAGCGTGACCAGCACGACGAGAGGTTCTCCGTCCCTGGCTGCGGCGGCCGATTGGGCCGCGATATCGGTGACGGGCGGCAGATGGGCCGCAGCGCTAGCCACGCCGATACCACCAGCCAGCAGCATAGTGCCAAGCATGGACCGGACGGCGGGGAGCAGGGGGCGAACTGGCATAGGGGGCCTCACAAAATGCGACGCCGGCGACAGGCAGGGGATGCGTGGCCGCGCGGCTTCCCGGATAATAGCGGCTTGCGCCAGAATGCGCCGCCCCCCAATGCCCGCACCCGCACACATCCGCCCCCGGAAGTCCTTCCTGCTGTTGTTCACCCTGCTCTGGCTTGTGCTGGCGGGCTGCTCGCCGCGTTACGACTGGCGCACGATTGTGTCCAACGATGGCAAGTACGCCGCGATGTATCCCGCCAAGCCGACCAACGCCGCACGTGATGTCTCCATCGCGGGGCGCAAGCTGCCCATGACGATGGAAGCCGCGAATATCGGCGGCACACTGTTTGCCGTTGGCGTGGTGACGCTGCCGGTTGACGATCCGGCATTGCGGCGCGAGGCCATCGATGCCATGCAGGCGGGACTGGTAGCCAACCTCGGCGCGCATCCCGATACGCCAGCGCGCGCGAGGCAGGTGACCGTCATGTCGGCTACGCAACCGCCAGTGCCGCTGGAGGGCATCGAGGTTTCAGTGGCCGGCGTCTCGCCGCAGGACCAGTCGCCGCGCCGGCTGACCGCGCGGCTCGTGGCAACCGGAATACACGCTTATCAGGCCGTGGTGCTCGAAGCCGGCGATGCCGCGCGCGATACGCGCCAGGCCGAGCAGGTCGAACAGTTCCTCACGGGCTTTCATCCGTTCTAGATTCGTTTCGTCGTCGTATCCATCAGGGAGTGCAGTATGCGTTGGGAAGTTTGGTTGGCCTATTTTGCGGCGTGCTGGGTGATCGCTGTATCGCCGGGTTCCGGTGCCGTACTGTCGATGAGCCACGGCCTGTCCTACGGACTGCGCAAGACGTCGACCACGATCCTCGGTCTGCAGACCGGGCTGGTCATCATCCTGCTGATTGCCGGGGGCGGACTCGGCGCGCTGCTGCTGGCATCGGAAGATGCATTCCTCGTCGTGAAGACGATTGGCGCGATGTACCTGATCTATCTGGGCGTGCAGCAGTGGCGCTCGAAGGTGGAGACCGATGCCGAGGCAGCGCCGGGCGCGGTGCGCGTGGCCGTGATGAGCCGTCGTCGCCGCTTTGCCACGGGCCTGCTGACGAACGTGACCAACCCCAAGGGCATCATCTTCATGGTGGCAGTGCTGCCGCAGTTCATCGACCCGGCCCACGCGCTGGGGCCGCAACTCGCGATCCTGGCCGCCACGATGTGCTTTGTCGATCTGATCGTGATGCATGGCTACGCGCTGCTGGCGTCGCGGATGCAGGGCCTGTTCCGCAACGCGCGCGCCGTGCGCTGGCAGAACCGTTTCTTCGGCAGTGTGCTGATGGCCGTGGGCGCCGCGCTGTTCTTCGTCCGGCGCCATCACGCCTGAGCGGCCACCTTGCCCGGGGTGGCACATCGCGTCCGGGTTTGCTTCAATGGGAGTGACCCCGTTCACCATGGAGACCCCGATGCTCATCGCCCGCGCCCAGACCATTCCGATGGGCCGCTACCATGCGCACCGCGAACCCGGCCCCGGCGATCCGCCGCCACCCGGCTTCCCACCCGACCAGGATCCCATCGAGGAACCGCCGCCGCCTCCGCTGGAGCCGCCGGTCTGAAGGGAGAAGGCCCGCCGAATGTTGGCGGGCTTTTTCGTTGGCGCTAACCCGTTCGCAACACCCTTCGATACTGGATCGCCTCGGCCACATGCTTCGCATTGAGAACTTCCGCGCCGTCCAGGTCCGCGATCGTGCGGGCTACTTTCAGGACGCGGAAGTACGCGCGGGCAGACCAGCCCAGTTTTTCCATCGCGCCGCGCAGCAGCGATTGCGCTTCGGTGTTCAGCGGACAGTGCGTGTCGATGGCACGGCCCGACAGGTCGCTGTTCGGCATGCCCTGGCGGGCCAGTTGGCGGTCGCGTGCGATGACGGCGCGGGCACGCACCGTTTCGCTCGGTTCGCCGGGTGGGCCGTCGAGCATGTCGCGCTGGTTTTGCGCGGGGACTTCTATCTGCAGGTCCACGCGGTCGAGCAGCGGGCCCGAGATGCGCGACTGGTAGCGCTGGATCTGATCTGGCGTGCAGCGACACATTCGGGTGGGATGACCAAGGTAGCCGCACGGGCACGGGTTCATCGCGGCCACGAACTGGAACCGGGCGGGGAAGTCCGTCTGCGCGGCGGCGCGCGAGATCGTGATGTGGCCGGTCTCCAGCGGTTCGCGCAGGACCTCCAGCACGCGGCGCTCGAATTCAGGAAGCTCGTCGAGGAATAGCACGCCGAGATGTGCCAGCGAGATTTCGCCGGGACGAGGATTGCCGCCGCCGCCGACCATCGCCGGTCCGCTGGCGGTGTGGTGCGGGCTGCGAAACGGCCGCTGGCCCCATCGCGCAGGATGAAAGCCGCCCGGGGTCAGACTCAGCACGGCGGCGGCTTCGAGCGCTTCGGCCTCGGTCATCGGCGGTAGCAGCCCGGGAAAGCGCTGCGCCAGCATCGACTTGCCCGTGCCCGGCGGGCCGACCAGCAGCACCGAATGCTGACCCGCCGCCGCAACCTCCATGGCCCGCCGGGCCTGTATCTGTCCGCGCACGTCGCGCAGGTCGGGGACATCGGCCGGTACCTCGCTGCGCAAGGGGGGCCGCGCGCGGGGCAGCCGGCATTCCGGCAGCAGCCCGGCGTGATGGCACACCGCGCGCAGCGTCTTGCCCGCGTACACCGCCAGGCCCTCTACCAGCGCTGCCTCCGCGCCATTCTCGGCGGCCACGAGGAAATCGCGCGGCGGCAGATCGTCGGCCGCGCGCGCCTGGTTGTCGCGCGCCAGTCCCATCGCCATGGCCAAGGCGCCGCGCACCGGACGCAGGTCGCCAGCCAGCGACAGCTCCCCTGCAAATTCGAAGCGGTCGAGGGCATCGACCGGCAACTGGCCACTGGCGGCCAGGATGCCCATGGCGATGGCGAGATCGAATCGGCCCGATTCCTTGGGCAGGTCGGCGGGCGCCAGATTGACTGTGATGCGGCGATTGGGGAACTCGAAATCGCTGTTGAGCAGGGCGGCGCGTACGCGCTCCCGGCTTTCGCGTACCTCGGTGTCGGCCAGCCCGACGATGTTGAACGCGGGCAACCCGTTGGCGAGGTGGATTTCGACGGATACCGGTGGCGCTTCGATGCCGGTCAGCGCGCGGCTGCGGAGGACGGCGAGACTCATACCGTGGCGAATACCTTTTCGGAAGTGTTAAAGAAAAAGGCCACCGGAATCCGGTGGCCTTTCTGGCGAAGCAGGGAGAGGAGAGCGCTCGGGCTCATACCCCCGGTGTCGGCGGCGTGCCGGCGCCAGCGCGGGCCTCCAGCGCCGCGACCCGTGCCTCCAGTTCTTCCAGTCGCGCGCGCGTACGGGCCAGCACCTGCGACTGGACGTCGAATTCCTCGCGCGTGACGAGGTCCAGCCGCGCAAAGCCCTGGGTCATCATGCTGCGGACATTTTTCTCGATGTCCTTGGCCGGCGAGTTGCGCAGCGCTTCGCTGACCTTGCTCTGCAGGTCGTTGAACAGATCGGTCGGTTTCATGGTGACGCTCCTTAGGTGACCCGATTCGGATAAGGCCCGTGCCGCGTGGCCCCGAGGCGTGCATGCCATGGCGCATCGGCCACGTTCGCACCGAAATGGGGAAGCCAACCCGGGCATCACGCCCTCGCTTTCCGCCTTCCGATGCACCGCCTTGGGGCGCGCGCTTGCTTGGGCGATCCCGGGCATGCGTTCTCCACCTCCGGACGCCAAGCGCGCAGCACTTGACCCTTCATGACGCGGATTATGGCGCTTCAGCGCCCGCCATGAAAGCTCCAGCAAGGCTTGCCCCCGATTTTTTGCCAGATCCAGGACATTTCGTAGCCCGCTGCTGGCGCGTCATATGTGCCTCTTGCATATCTTCGACACATTGTTTCGGACGTTTCTTAAGCAGGGCGGCCCCGCCCGACATGGCTGGCATGGCAGTTGCAGTAATGGTGGTCAGGAGCGTCACCCTAAAAGCAATAAAGCAGCAGATCCCTCAAAACGAGCCCGCTAAGACTTTAGGAAATGGAGGAAACCCGATGAAGACGTCGAGCCTTGCAGCCAGCGCCGCTGCGGTACTGTTCAGCCTGGCCGCTCCGGTCGCGTTCGCGCAGACCGCCCCGGACGCCGCTACGCCCGCCGCACCCGCCGCCGAGCCGGCATCGCCCCACACGTTCACGGCCAACGTGTCGCTGGTGTCCGACTACCGCTATCGCGGTATCAGCCAGACCAACCTGCGTCCGGCCATCCAGGGCGGGTTCGACTACGCGCACGAAAGTGGCTTCTACCTCGGCAACTGGAACTCGAGCATCAGCTGGCTCGAGGATTCGGACGGTTCGGTGTCCGCACCGGTCGAGATGGACTTCTACGGCGGTTTCAAGAACACGTTCAAGGTCTCCGAACTCGAGTTCAACTACGACCTGGGCGTGCTCCAGTACTTCTACCCGGGCGGCTACACGACCACCCGTCCGTACACGACCGAACTCTACGCCGGCATTGGCTATGGCCCCGTGTTCCTGAAGTACTCGCACTCGGTCACGAACCTCTTCGGCATTCCGGACAGCAAGAACAGCTACTACGTGGACCTGACCGCCAACGTGCCGCTGAACTTCTGGGACCTGACCTTCAATGCCCACGTGGGCTACCAGCGTGTGGACGGCAACAGCGATGCCTCGTACACGGACTGGAAGGTGGGCCTGACCAAGGATCTGGGCAAGGGTTTCTCGCTGGCCGTGGCCTATGTGGATACCAACGCCCGCGAGTCGTTCTACACGAGCGCCAACCGTGGCCGCTATCTCGGCAAGGCCGCCGCCTGGGCATCGATCACCAAGACTTTCTAAACCACACCCCTGAGGCATGGCGGCCCGCCTGACCGGGCCGCCCCGAGGAGAAACCCGATGAAACTCATCATTGCAGTCATCAAGCCGTTCAAGCTCGACGAGGTGCGCGAAGCGCTCTCGGACGTAGGCGTGTCCGGCATCACCGTGACCGAGGTCAAGGGCTTTGGCCGGCAGAAAGGCCACACCGAGCTGTATCGCGGCGCGGAATACATCGTCGACTTCCTGCCCAAGGTGAAGATCGAGGTGGCAGTGCCCGACGAGGTGGTGGAGCGTGCCATCGAAGCCGTGGAGAAAGCCGCCCGCACCGGCAAGATCGGCGACGGCAAGATCTTCATCGCGCCGATCGAACAGGTCATCCGCATTCGTACCGGCGAGACCGGCGGCGACGCGCTGTGACACCAGAGAGACAAGAGACAGAGGCAACGGAAATGAAAACCTGGATCAAGCGATTCCTGACGGCCGGCGCGGTGACGCTGGCACTCGGCACAGCCGGCCTTGGCCTGTCCACCCACGCGGTGGCACAGGACAAGCCCGCCGCCGAAGCCTCGGCACCTGCAGCGGCAGCCGCCGCTCCGGCCGCTGCCGCTGCCGCTGCAGCCCCTGCCGCGCCCGCCGCGCCCGCCGCAGCGCCGGCAGCGCCGGCAGCCGAAGCCGCACCGGCCGCTGCCCCCGCACCGGTTCCCAACAAGGGTGACACCGCCTGGCTGCTGGTGGCCACGGCCTTCGTGATCCTGATGACGCTGCCGGGCCTGGCGCTGTTCTACGGCGGCCTGGTCCGCTCGAAGAACATGCTGTCGGTGCTGATGCAGTGCCTGGTGATCTTCTCGGTCGTGGCGCTGCTGTGGGCCATCTACGGCTACAGCTTCGCGTTCACCGAGGGCAACGCATTCTTCGGCGGCGTGGATCGGCTGTTCATGAAGGGCCTGACGCCCGATGCGGTGACGGCCACGTTCAGCAAGGGCGTGGTGATTCCGGAACTGGGCTTCTTCGCCTTCCAGTGCGCCTTTGCCTGCATCACCTGCGGCCTGATCATCGGCGCCTTCGCCGAGCGCGCCAAGTTCTCGGCCGTGCTGGTCTTCGTGGTGCTGTGGTTCACGTTCGCCTACATCCCCATGGCCCACATGGTCTGGTTCTGGCCGGGTCCGGATGCGTACACCGACGCCGCTGCCGCTACGGCTGCCACGGCCAAGTCCGGCTGGCTGTTCCAGAAGGGCGCGCTCGACTACGCAGGCGGCACCGTGGTGCACATCAACGCCGCTGTGGCGGGTCTGGTCGGTGCGTTCATGATGGGCAAGCGTATCGGCTTCGGCCGCGAAGCGATCCGTCCGCACAGCCTGACCTTCACGATGGTGGGTGCGTCGCTGCTGTGGTTCGGCTGGTTTGGCTTTAACGCCGGTTCGGGCCTGGAAGCCAACGGCGGCGCTGCACTGGCCTTCGTCAACACGCTGCTGGCAACTTGCGCAGCAGTGCTGTCGTGGACGTTCGGTGAGTGGATCGGCAAGGGCAAGCCGTCGATGCTGGGCGGTGCCTCGGGTGCGGTGGCTGGCCTGGTGGCCATCACCCCGGCAGCCGGTTTCGTCGGTCCGATGGGTTCGATCGTGATGGGCCTGGTGGCCGGCCTGGTGTGCCTGTGGGGCGTGAGTGGCCTGAAGCGCATGCTGGGTGTGGACGATTCGCTGGACGTGTTCGGCGTGCACGGCGTGGGCGGTATCGTCGGCGCGTTGCTGACCGGCGTGTTCGCAGCCCCGAGCCTGGGCGGCGTGGGCATCTACGACTATGTGGCGAACAAGGTTGCCGACGACTACTCGATCGCCGGTCAACTGTGGATCCAGTTCGAAGGCGTACTGACCACGATCGTGTGGTCCGGCGTGGTGGCCCTGGTGGCCTTCAAGCTGGTGGACATGCTGATTGGCCTGCGCGTGCCGGAAGAGGAAGAGCGCGAAGGCCTGGACATCACCTCGCACGGCGAGACCGCCTACGAAGGCTGATGCCCGACAACAGAGTTGTGCTGGAGAGCTGATTGGGAATCTTCTCTCAGGAGTTTGACCCCGGCCTTGCGCCGGGGTTTTTTTATGCCCATTTTTCCCGAAGCGTCACGAGGCCGAGTGCATTGCCACGTTACTGGAACGATCCCCTGTCGTTGGCATGGGAGTCGTTCCCGCCTTTGATTTCGGGCAGCGCGATGGCAGTTGCCGGTCTTTACTATCGCCGGATTGGTTTTGACGCTGACGCAGCCACGGATGCGTCGGGGCAGAGAGGGGTTTGATGCCTGGCGGACTCAGAATTTGCAAACGCGATGCGCGCCACCGTTTCGCCATTTCTGAACTAGATTTCCTAAGGCGTCCCAATCGGGACACCAGGCCGTCCCGCCCAGTATCCGGCGCGATAACAACGTCTTTTCCGGATCGACAAATTCTGATGTGAAAGGAGTGCTATCGTGAGCCAGACTTCTTCGGAAGCGCAGTCGTCGCCGTCTACCGAGATGCATCCGCGATTGTGGGTGGCAGGGGACCTCAACGCCTTTTTCGGCCTGTTCACAAACGTGCTGCTGAACGTGCTGGTGTTGTCGAGCCTCGCGTTGTACGTGGTGCAGATGCCGAACGATACGGTCTATGGACGCATCCTTCCGGCGCTCGGCATCGCGTTGCCGCTCGGCAACCTGTTCTATGCCTACCTGGCGTGGCAACTCGCAAAGAAGGAAGGGCGCAACAACGTCACCGCCATGCCTTATGGGCCCAGCGTGCCGCACATGTTCATCGTGGTGTTCGTGGTCATGCTCCCGACGTATCTCGCAACGAAGGATCCGATCCTGGCCTGGAAGCTCGGCCTCGTGTGGGCACTGATCGTCGGCATCATCGTGCTGCTCGGCGCCTTCGTGGGCCCCACCATCCGCAAGTACACGCCGCGCGCCGCCATGCTCGGCACACTGGCCGGTATCTCGATCGCGTTCATCTCGATGCGCCCGGCGTACCAGATGTTCGACGGTGCGTGGATCGGGCTGGTCTGCTTCATGATCATCCTGCTCGCATGGATCGGCAACGTCCGGCTGCCATTCAACATACCGGGTGGGCTGGCTGTCGTGGTGGTGGGCTCGGCGATGGCGTGGATTGCCACGGCACTGGGCTGGAGCGACATGATGCAGCCCACAGCCGTCGGCGAGGCCATGCAGCACTTCTCTCTGTATCTGCCGGTGGTCAGCGGCGATGTCCTGTCGATACCGCTCAAGCAGATTTGGCCGTTGCTGGTCACGGCGATTCCGCTCGGCATCTACAACTTCACAGAAGGCATCAACAACGTCGAATCGGCCAGCGTCGGTGGTGACAACTACAACCTGCGCGCCATCCTGACGGCCGATGGCCTGGGCGCCATCGTGGGCGCCTTCCTCGGCTCCCCCTTCCCTCCAGCGGTCTATATCGGGCATCCGGGCTGGAAAGCGATGGGCGGCCGCATCGGCTACTCGTTGGCCACCGGCATCGGTGTCGGGCTGCTCTGTTTCCTCGGGTTGACCGCATTGCTGCTGTCTGTGATTCCGCTGGTGTCGATCGTGCCCATCCTGCTGTTCATCGGACTCGTGATCGGCGCGCAGGCATTCCAGGCATCGCCCAAGCGCCATGCCCCGGCCATCGTGCTGGCGCTCGTGCCGAACATTGCCGAATGGGCGAAGACGCAGGTCGATGGTGCGCTCGGAGCGAACGGCGTCAACATCGCGGCCATTCCCGAAGCCATCCACAACAACATGGCGAATGCCGGCGTGCTCTACCACGGCATGGAACTGACCGGCGGCGGCGCCGTGCTGGCCGGGCTGATGATCGGCGCCATCGCGGTGTTCGTGATCGACAAGCGCTTCAACTGGGCGGCCGTCTATGCCAGCGCCGCCACCGTTCTCTCATTCTTCGGCTTCATCCACGGTTCGCAACTGGCGATCAACGCATCGCCCAGTGTGTCGTTCGGTTACGGCGTGGCAACGCTGATCTTCGTGGGGCTGGCCTGGCAGCAGCAGCGAAACGGCGAGCGCATCAGCTGGGCACCATCCAATGATGACGAGGAAGAACCCTCACACGTTTGAACAGGAGCAGATCCATCATGGCGAAAACGCTATTCGTGAACGGTACTCTCATGCGCGGCCTGGCGCTGCACGGCAACCTTGCCGGTGCCGAATTCCTGGGTGAGTTCCGCACCAAGCCGGTGTACCGCATTCACTCGATCCACGACATTCATCCTGGCATGTACCGGGTGGAGCAAGGCGGCGTGGCGGTGGCCGGCGAGATGTATTGCATGAGCGATGAAACCTGGGCGCGTGTGGAGGCGGGAGAGCCGCCGCACTTGTATTGCGGCCCGGTGGAGCTTGAGGATGGCCGCGTGGTGGACGGCATCCTCTATCCGCAGAAGGAAATCACGGCGGCGCACACCGATATCTCGGGCTTCGGCGACTGGCGCGCCTACATGGCATCGCGGACGAAGACGATCGAAGCGGAGCCGTACGCGTTGTCCTTCACGCCGGCGACGACCGCGCTGGTCATCATCGACATGCAGCGGGATTTCCTGGAACCCGGCGGATTCGGTGAGATGCTTGGCAACGACGTGTCGCTGCTGCGTGGCGCGATTGCCCCGTGCAAGGCGTTGCTGGAAGCTGCCCGCGCGCGGGGAATGCTGGTGGTGCACACGCGGGAAGGCCACAGCCCTGACCTGGGCGACTGTCCGCCGACCAAGCTGGCGCGCGGACAATTGCAGACAGGCATCGGCGATGTCGGCCCGATGGGCCGTATCCTGGTCCGCGGGCAGGCTGGACACGACATCATTCCCGAGCTGTATCCCATCGCGGGCGAGCCGGTGATCGACAAGCCGGGCAAGGGCGCCTTCTACGCGACCGATTTCGAAGCCCGGCTGCGCAATCGCGGCATCAAGACGCTGATCGTGTGCGGCGTGACCACCGAGGTGTGCGTCAACACGACGGTGCGCGAAGGGAACGACCGGGGCTTCGAATGCCTCGTGGTGTCCGATGCCACCGGATCGTACTTTCCGGAGTTCCAGCGCGTGGGTCTCGAAATGATCAAGGCACAGGGCGGGATCTTTGGCTGGGTGGCGTCATCCGCCGCCGTCGTGGCCGCGCTGGAGGGGAGGCCGGCATGAGCACCACGACCTGCCAGTATTTCCCGAATCTGTATCGCGATTCCGTGGCGTTGATGCAGTTGTCCGCGCGGCTCGGCAAGTTGCCGGGCGTGGCGACGGCATCGGCGCAAATGGCGACTCGCGCCAATCTCGAACAGATGGCCGGCGCGGGCTTGCTCGATGCGGTGCCCGAGCCACGCCCGAACGACATCCTGCTCGTGCTGCGCGGCGATGCCGCTGCATTGGAAGGCGCGTTGGAACAGGCCGCCGCACTGCTCGACGAGAAAGCCGCATCTGGTTCGTCCGAGGACACGCAACGCGAGCCGCTGCGCAGCGTGCAGATGGCGCACGACGCCAGCGACGGACACGCGAATCTCGTGCTGATCTCTACGCCGGGCGACTACGCCGCTGCGGAAGCCATGAAGGCGCTGCGACTCGGCATGAATGTCATGCTGTTTTCGGACAACGTCAGCGTGGCGTCCGAGATCGCGCTGAAGCGCTACGCACAGTCCCGCAACTTGCTCGTCATGGGACCTGACTGTGGTACCGCCATCATCGACGGCTTGCCGCTGGCCTTTGCCAACGTGGTGGCGCGGGGCGATATCGGCGTCATTGCCGCATCGGGCACGGGACTGCAACAGGTGACCTGCCTGATCGATCAGTACGGTTGCGGTATCACGCATGCCATCGGCACGGGCGGACATGACCTGTCCGAAGCAGTGGGCGGCATCACCATGCTGACTGCGTTGCAGCAACTCGCGGAAGACCCTGCGACACGCGTCATCGTGCTGATTTCCAAACCGCCAGCCGCAACGGTGGCCGACAAGGTGCTGGCCGCCGCGCGCGAGACTGGCAAGCCGGTGGTGGTGTGCTTCCTCGGTGCCAATCCGGATACGCTGCGCGCGGCCGGCGTGGTGCCGGCCAGCACGCTGGAGGAAGCCGCGCAGCGAGCCACCGAGCTATCTACCGGGAAGCCATCGCGGCAGGATGATGGCGCCGAAGCATTGCAGGAACGCGCTGCCGCACTGGCCGCGCGGTTGAAGCCGGAGCAGACGATGCTGCGTGGCCTCTACTGCGGCGGTACGTTCTGCTATGAAGCGTTGCTGATGCTGCAGGACGTTCTGCCAGACCTTCGATCGAACACGCCTACCGGCAAGGTCGCGCGCGTCGAAGACCTGTGGAACAGCGTCGGCAACACGATTCTCGATCTTGGTGACGACGATTTCACGCGCGGTCGGCCACACCCGATGATCGATCCCGGATTGCGCAACGAACGGATCGTGACCGAGGCGGCGGTCCCCGGCATTGGCATCATCCTGCTCGATTTCGTGCTGGGTTATGGCGCGCATGAAGACCCGGCGGGAGACATCGTGCCGTCGATCCAGGCGGCGCGCGAAGCAGCCGCCGCCGCGGGCCATGAAGTGCTCTTCATCGGCCACGTCTGTGGCACGCGCAACGATCCGCAACAACTGGACGCACAGCGCGCCACGCTGGTGGGCGCCGGTGTGGAATTGGCAGAGAGCAATGCGCAGGCGATCCGGCTGTGCCGCGCAGTACTGGAGGCTGGCAAGGCTTCCAAGGCAACGGACAAGGGAGCCCAGGCATGACACCGTTGATCAAGCAGAAACCCGTGGTCATCAACGTCGGCCTGGCAGCCTTTGCCGACAACCTGCGCCAATGCGGCGGCGAAGTACAGACACTGCAATGGCAGCCGCCTGCCGAAGGCGATGTGACCGCTGGCTGGGCCCTGGCGCAACTGCTGGCCCATCCCCGCGTCGAGGAAGCCAACCGGATCGCCTATTCCCGCTACCTTGCCGCGCAGCCTGTGCTGAGCGGCGTGTCGACTGCCGCGCAGGTGCTCCCCGGCATGACGGAAAAGCGCATCCTGCATTCCGGCCCGCCGATCGAATGGGCGCGCATGTGCGGACCGCAGCAGGGCGCGGTGCTAGGCGCGATCCTGTTCGAAGGTTGGGCGCCGTCGCTGGAGGATGCGCGCAAGCTGGTGGAAGCGGGCGCGGTCGAGTTGTCGCCGTGCCATCACCATGGTGCGGTCGGGCCGATGGCCGGCATCATCAGCCCGTCGATGCCGGTCTGGATCGTGCGGAATGCGGCCGGGGAGAACGTGGCCTACTGCAACCTGAACGAGGGCCTGGGCAAGGTGCTGCGATTCGGCGCCAACAGCGAGGAAGTGGTCCAGCGGCTGCGCTGGATGGCGCAGACGCTGGGGCCGACACTCGCCACGCTGGTCGAGGAGATTGGCGGCATCGAACTGAAGCCGTTGATGGCGCAGGCGCTGCATATGGGCGATGAAGTCCACAACCGCAATGCGGCGGCCAGCGCGCTGCTGTTCCGCAAGCTGACCGTGGCGGCGCTCGCATCCACCCGGCTCGATGCGCGGGCGGTGTCCGAGTCACTGGCGTTCATCGCCAGCAACGACCATTTCTTCCTGAACCTGTCGATGGCAGCCTGCAAGGTCATGCTCGACGCCGCGCACGGCGTACCGCATGCGTCGATGGTGACCGTCATGGCGCGCAATGGCGTCGACTTCGGTATCCGGCTGTCCGGACTTGATCAATGGTTCGTGGCACCTGCCGCGATCATCGACGGGTTGTTCTTTCCCGGCTTCGGCACGGAAGATGCCGCACGGGATCTGGGCGACAGTGCCATCACGGAGACGGCTGGGGTAGGCGGCTTCGCCATGGCGGCGTCCCCGGCCATCGTGCAGTTCATTGGCGGCACGCCGCGCGATGCGGTGGCCAACACGCGCCGCATGCTCCATATCACGCTGGGACAGAACGGCGCGTTCACGCTGCCGGCGCTTGATTTCACCGGCACGCCGGCGGGCATCGATGCCCGGCGCGTGCTCGATACCGGCATCCAGCCCGTCATCAATACGGGTATCGCACACAAGGATGCAGGGGTCGGCCAGATCGGCGCGGGGATCACGCATGCGCCACTGGCGTGCTTCAGCCAGGCAATCGAGGCTCTGGCAGCCACGCTGCCGGCCCCCCAGTAAGGAGTCGAGCATGCATAACGTTGCGGACAAGGACGCGCCCATCGCGGTGATTGCGGTCGGCGGCAATGCACTGGCCCCCGAGGGCGGCGGCACGAGCCTGCACGACCAGGCGCGCGCGGCGGCCGACGCGGCCAGCCATATCGTCGATGTGGCGGAGCAGGGGTGGCGCATCGTGCTGACGCATGGCAACGGGCCGCAGGTGGGCTACATCCTGCGCCGGTCGGAACTGGCGATGGGGGAGGTGCCCCCGGTGCCGATGGACTATGCCACCGCCGATACGCAGGGCGCGATCGGCGACATGTTCCAGCGCAGCCTCTACAACACCTTGCACTGCCGGGGGGTTTCCACGCGCGTGGTGACGGTGGTGACCCAGGTGGTGGTCGATGAACATGACCCGGCCTTCCTGAACCCGACCAAGCCAATCGGATCGGTCATGGACGAGGCCACGGCGCGCCAGCGGGCACAGGCCAATGGCTGGAGCATCATGGAGGAAGCCGGTCGCGGCTGGCGCCGGTGCGTGGCGTCGCCACAGCCCAAAACCGTGGTGGAAACGGACACGATCCAGACGTTGCTGGCGCAGAACCACATCGTCATCGCCTGCGGCGGCGGCGGGATTCCGGTCACGATGGCCGAGGACGGCACGCTATGCAATCGCGAGGCGGTGATCGACAAGGACCTGGCGTCCGCGCTGCTGGCACGCCAGTTGGGGGCGCAACGCCTGCTGATCGTCACGGCGGTGCCCAAGGTGGCGATCAATTTCGGCAAGCCCGAACAGCGCTGGCTGGATCATCTGACTGTGGCGGAGGCCGAGCGGTACATGCAGGAGGGGCATTTCGGCAAGGGATCGATGGGGCCGAAGATCGAGGCAGTGCTCGACTATGTGCGCGCCAACCCGCAGGGGGAGGGGATCGTGACCGACATTTCCAACATGGGCGCCGCACTGGCTGGCGCTGGCGGCACGCGAATCAGCGGCTGAATGGGCGTGGATGCAGTATTCGCAGAGTGCTTAAATCGGATCTTAAAAAGTCTCAATTGTCTTTAGGTGAGCGCGGGCATAGAGTGCCAGTGAGGCAGTTTCCTCCACCTGCAGAACGCTCCCCGTATCTGTCAGGCCATTTGAAAGCGCGGCGCCAGCCGCGCTTTTTTTTGTCTGCTTTTTCCCCTGCCCCTGGCGGGCGAGCCGCATGCCGCATGCGGCTCGCCCGCCGCCGCGGGGTTTGAAATAGGCGGATCGGCCCAATATCTTCCTCCCTCAAGCTGGCTCCGCATAAGGTTATTTGTTGTGGGCCAGCAGCCCCTTGGCCGTTCCCTTACAATCGGGGCGGACAATAAAGCTGAAAATTTAGGATGGATATGGTCCCGCACCTCATCACCGCGCTGAACGGTCCACTGCTCGAGCTGGAAAAGAAGATCCTGGACGCCACACCGTCCATCGAGCGCTGGTTCAGGCTGGAATGGCAGGAACATACCCCGCCGTTCTATTGTTCCGTCGATCTGCGCAATGCCGGCTTCAAGCTGGCCCCGGTGGACACGAACCTGTTCCCGGGCGGTTTCAACAACCTGGCGCCCGAAATGCTGCCGCTGGCCGTGCAGGCCGCCATGGCCGCGATCGAGAAGATCTGCCCGGATGCCAAGAACCTGCTGCTGATCCCCGAACGCCACACTCGCAACATGTTCTACCTGCAGAACGTGGCGCGACTGTCGCTGATCATGCGCCAGGCCGGCCTCAACGTGCGCCTGGGTTCGCTGTCCGAGGAAATCACCGAGCCCACCCCGATCGAACTGCCCGACGGCCAGACACTGGTCGTGGAGCCGTTGGCGCGCCTGGGTTCGAAGGGCCGCCGCCTGGGGCTCAAGGACTTCGATCCCTGCTCGATCCTGCTGAATAACGACCTCTCGGCCGGCATCCCGCCGATCCTGGAGAATATCAACGAGCAATACCTGCTGCCGCCGCTGCATGCGGGCTGGTCCACGCGCCGCAAGAGCAGCCACTTCGCAGCCTATGACGAGGTGGCCAAGAAGTTCGCCAAGCTGATCGACGTCGATCCGTGGATGGTGAACCCTTACTTTGCCCGCGCCACTGGCGTGAACTTCCATGAGCGCATCGGCGAGGAAGAACTGGCCGATTCCGTGGAAGGCGTGCTCAAGAAGATTGCCAAGAAGTACCGCGAATACGGCATCAAGGAGACCCCCTACGTGGTGGTCAAGGCCGATGCGGGCACCTACGGCATGGGCATCATGACCGTGCGCGATCCGTCCGAGATCAAGGGCCTGAACCGCAAGGAACGCAACAAGATGAGCGTGGTGAAGGAGGGGCTGGAAGTCTCCGACGTCATCATCCAGGAAGGCGTTCACACGTTCGAGAAGGTCAACGAGGCCGTGGCGGAACCCGTGGTCTACATGATCGACCGTTACGTGGTGGGTGGCTTCTATCGCGTGCACACGGGCCGGGGCAACGACGAGAACCTGAATGCGCCGGGCATGCATTTCGTGCCGCTGGCGTTTGCGCCGAACGGCATTCCGGACAGCCACGCCAAGCCGGGCGCGGCCGTGCCGAACCGTTTCTATATGTACGGCGTGGTGGCGCGGCTGGCATTGCTGGCCGCTTCGGTGGAACTCGAGAAGACCGACCCGAATCCGATCCTTTGATGCGAGGCGCGGTCTCCACGGGCCGCCCGCCTCCCTGTCCGCCCCCGGTCCGGCTCGGCTGAGCCGGATGTTCATTTCCTGACGCGAACGCGACACCCCATCATGCGCATCCTCTTCATTACCGATCCGCTGGAATCCTTCAAGACTTACAAGGATTCCACCTACGCCATGATGAAGGAGGCCGCGGCGCGCGGCCACGAACTGGCGTTCTGCCTGCAGTCGCAACTCTCGCTGTCGGCAGGCGTAGTCGAGGCCGTGACGCGTCCGCTGGACCTGACCGACGACGCGCACGACTGGTTCCGCCTGGGCGATGCCGCCCTGACGCCCCTGGCCACGTTCGACGCCGTGCTGATGCGCAAGGACCCGCCGTTCGACATGGAATACGTGACCAGCACCTGGCTGCTGGAGCTGGCCGAGAAGCAGGGCGCCCGCGTGTTCAACAAGCCGCAGGCGATCCGCGACCATTCCGAGAAGCTGGCGATCGGCCAGTTTCCGCAGTTCATCACGCCGACGCTGGTCACGCGCGATGCCGACCGGATTCGCGCCTTCCACGCCGAGCATCAGGACATCATCGTCAAACCGCTCGATGGGATGGGCGGCATGGGCATTTTCCGGGTGGGCCCGGACGCGCTGAACCTGGGTGCCATCGTCGAGACGCTGGGCGACAACGGGGCGCGGACGCTGATGATCCAGCGCTACATCCCCGAGATCAAGGCGGGCGACAAGCGCATCCTGCTGATCGGCGGCAAGCCAGTGCCGTATTCGCTGGCTCGTATTCCGCAGGGCAGCGAGATCCGGGGCAACCTGGCCGCAGGCGGCCTGGGCCGTGCGCAGGAACTGAGCGCGCGTGACCTGGAGATTGCCGAAACCCTGGCGCCGGGCCTGTGGAAGCAGGGCTTGCTGCTGGTGGGACTGGATGTGATCGGCGACTACCTCACCGAAGTCAATGTGACGAGTCCAACGTGTTTCCAGGAAATCGCGCAGCAGACCGGTTTCAATGTGGCGGGGATGTTCGTGGATGCGCTGGAAGCCGCGGTGGCAGCCGAGCGGCGCTGAGTTATCCACGAAATTTGGCAATCCGATGCGGAAGTGCCACAGTGGGGATCTCAGCCATAAAGACGGGAAGGGGCCGTAAGGCTGCCTGCTACAATTCGCAGCAGTCCAACGGATTCACATCATGGCCGGAATTCTGATCATCGCGCATGCGCCGCTAGCCTCGGCGCTGCGCGATTGTGCTGCCCACGTGTACTGCGGCCAGCCACCCCGGCTCGCAGCCATCGACGTGGCCGCCGACGCCGACCCGGCAGCCGTGCTGGCCGAGGCGCGCCGCGGCCTGGAAGCCGTCTGCGAAGAAAACGGCGCGCTGGTGTTGACCGACATCTTCGGTGCCACGCCCGCCAACATCGCCGCCAAGCTGGCCGAGTCAGGCCGGGTCAAGGTATTGGCAGGCGTGAATCTGCCGATGCTCGTGCGCGCGATCTGCTATCGCACCGAAAAACTCGACCAGCTGGCCACCAAGGCCCTCGCCGGTGGCGCCCAGGGGGTGCTGCAGGTGGGTACCACCTCAGTCCAGAACCAAACCGCAAATCATCCCGACAAATATGCTGCAGAGGGACACAACCATCATCAATAAGCTCGGGCTGCATGCCCGTGCGTCCGCCAAGCTGACACAGCTCGCCGGAAAGTTTACAAGCCAGGTCAAAATGTCGCGAAACGGTCGCCAGGTTGACGCCAAGAGCATCATGGGCGTCATGATGCTGGCCGCCGGCATCGGCTCGACGGTTTCTATCGAGACCGATGGCCCCGACGAGCAGGAAGCGATGGATGCGCTGCTGGCGCTGATCGCCAACCGGTTCGGCGAGGGCGAGTGAGTGTCGCCACAATAAAAATTTCTTAAACGTTCCTGACGGAGCGGGTCATGCCCTTTGCCTTGCACGGCATTCCGGTTTCGCGTGGGGTCGCCATCGGGCGCGCCCACATCCTGGCGCCCGCGGCGCTCGATGTTTCGCATTACCTGGTCGATGAGGATCGGCTCGATGCGGAAGTAGAGCGATTGCGCGCGGCGCGTGCCGCCGTGCGCGCCGAGCTTGTCACGTTGAAGCGCGACCTGCCGCGCGATGCGCCCGAGGAGATGGGCGCGTTCCTGGATGTCCACGCGATGATCCTCGACGACGAAGCCCTGTCGCGCGAACCCGAACAGTTGATCCTGACTCGCCGCTACAACGCGGAGTGGGCGCTGACCACGCGGCTCGAAGAGCTGATGCGCCAGTTCGACGAAATCGAGGACGAATACCTGCGCGAGCGCAAGGCCGACATCCAGCAGGTGGTGGAGCGGATCCTGAAGGTGCTGGCCGGCGCGCCTGTGCTGGCCCCGGCGCCTGTACCGGCGCTGGCGCCCGATGGCGAGGCGGCACCGGGCGTGATCGTCGTGGCCCACGATATCGGCCCCGCCGACATGCTCCAGTTCAAGCACACGATGTTCCACGGCTTCGTGACCGACCTGGGCGGGCGCACCTCGCACACGGCCATCGTCGCGCGGAGCCTGGATATCCCGGCCGCTGTCGGCGTCAAGAGCGCCAGCGAGCTGATCCGGCAGGACGACTGGGTGATCATCGACGGCGATGCCGGCCTGGTGATCGTGGATCCGTCGGCCATCATCCTCGAGGAATACCGCCACCGCCAGAGCGAACGCGCGCTGGAGAAGAAGCGGCTGCAGCGCCTGCGCCATATGCCGGCGGTGACGCTGGACGGGCTGGAAATCGAACTGCTGGCCAATATCGAACTGGCGGAGGACGCCGGCGCAGCGCTGTCCGCCGGTGCCGTGGGCGTGGGTCTGTTCCGTTCCGAATTCCTGTTCATGAACCGGCGCAGCGAGATGCCGGACGAGGAAGAGCAGTTCCTGGCCTATCGCAACGCCGTGGAGGCGATGCACGGCTTGCCGGTGACGATCCGCACCATCGACGTGGGCGCCGACAAGCCGCTGGACGGACTGAGCGATGATTTCGAGACGGCACTGAACCCGGCTCTGGGACTGCGCGCCATCCGCTGGTCGCTGTCGGAGCCCGGGATGTTCCTGACGCAGTTGCGCGCGCTGCTGCGGGCGTCGGCCTTCGGACCGGTTCGCCTGCTGATTCCGATGCTGGCCCATGCCAGTGAGATCGATCAGACCCTGGACCTGATTGCGCAGGCCAAGCGCCAGTTGGACCAGCGCGGCCTGCCGTACGACCCTGGCATCAAGATCGGCGCCATGATCGAGATTCCGGCCGCCGTGCTGATGCTGCCACTGTTCCTCAAGCGCATGGATTTCCTGTCGATCGGCACAAACGACCTGATCCAGTACACGCTGGCCATTGATCGCGCCGACAACGCCGTGGCGCATCTCTATGACCCGCTGCATCCGGCCGTGCTGCAACTGATCGCCCGCACCATCCGCGAAGCCAACCACGCCGGCGTGCCTGTGGCGGTCTGCGGCGAAATGGCAGGAGACCCTGTCATGACGCGACTGCTGCTGGGCATGGGTCTGCGCGAGTTCTCGATGCACCCGGCGCAATTGCTCCGCGTGAAGCAAGAGATCATCCACGCCGACTGCGAGCGCCTGTGCAAGGTCGTGGATCAGATCCTGAACTGCTACGAACCCGACGAACTGGCCAGCGCCCTGAAGCAGCTGGCAGCGTGAAGGCGGCCGAGCCAACCAACCCTTCCTTGTGAAGGGTTTTTTTACGTTGGCGTTTTACCGATTGCGCCACTTTTCATCAGTGAAAGTGCGGCAATCGATCCTTGAAATTGTCCAGGCAATGCGTCGCGTGCACGGCAGTTCTCATTCGTTTAATGGGAATTGTTATCATTTTGGTTCTCTGTTATTCTGCCTCTCATCGCGTTCGGCATGCCGGTGCCGACGCTGCTCCGCAGGAGGCTTTTGTGTACGTTTGCATTTGCAACCAGGTTACCGACCGTGAGATTCACGGCGCTGTGCATCTTGGCGTGACCACGATGGACGAGCTTGCCGAAACGCTTGGCGTAGGAACCTGCTGTGGCCGTTGCCGCGATTGCGCGAAGCAAGTGCTGTGCGAAGGCGTGGCCGCCGTACAGGATATGAAGGTCTCCAGCCTCTCGGCCATCAAGGTCGTGGAAATTTCCGTTTGTTCGACTGCTTCGTCACATGCCATAATCGAGGCTCGTGACCCGGCAGTTGCGAACGATCAGCGCACGGCGCTGGTTGCCTGAAGCCTTTTTGGCTGAGTTAGCTCACTTAGCACAGCGAGACTGTTCACAGAACAAAGCGTGAATTGAGAAGCGCGCCCACGGAGGATATCCGCGGCGCGCTTTGTTGCTTGCGTGTTTTGTCGTGCTGGCCTTCGTGGAAGCCGGGTTCATTGTTGTCTGCAATCCAACAGGAGCCCCCATGAAAGGTGACAAGAAGGTCATCCAGCATCTGAACGCCCAGCTCAAGAACGAGCTGACCGCGATCAACCAGTATTTCCTCCACGCACGTATCTATCGCCACTGGGGCCTGAAGAAGCTCGGTGATGTCGAGTACAAGGAATCGATCGGCGAAATGAAGCACGCCGACCGCCTGATCGACCGCATCCTGATGCTCGACGGCCTGCCGAACCTGCAGGACCTGCACAAGGTGATGATCGGCGAAGACACGCCCGAGATCCTCAAGTGCGATCTGAAGCTCGAGCAGACTGCGCACGGCACGGTCAAGGAAGGTATTGCGTATTGCGAGTCGGTCGGTGACTACGTCAGCCGCGAACTCCTGGTCGATATCCTCACGGACACCGAGGAACATATCGAATACCTGGAAACGCAACTGGACCTGATCGACAAGGTTGGACTGCAGAACTACCTGCAGTCCCAGATGGAGCCGGGCGCGCAATAAGCGCGCCGGTCCACGGCCGGCCGCCTCCGGAAACGGGGTGGCGGGTCAGGCGCGTGGCGCAGGATGGCGCCGCGCCCGAGTGTGAAGCGGTGCAATAACCTTTCTCATTCGGATTCTTGTCTTCATCCAGTCGTTCGTCTTCTGCGACGCATCGCGCCAGTCACGGCGACCCAACGGGGAGGGGGCTCCACCGACGGGTCGCCGGCAGCACCGGCGCCGACCCTCTCAAATCCCCTCGGTTTTTCCGCTACAGACCTCGCAGCCCGGGGTGCGTGCCAGCCGCATCGTGGTCCATTCCATCGACAGTGCATTGACCATCAGCAGCCGTCCCGAGAGGGTCTGACCGACGCCGGTCAGCAGCTTCAAAGCCTCGGCGGCCTGGACCGTACCGACCATGCCGACCAGCGGCGCGAAGACGCCCATCGTGGCGCACGCGGCTTCGGGAGCGGGTTCCGATGGCGGGAACAGGCAGGCGTAGCAGGGCGCGTCGGGCTGGCGGAGGTCGTACACACTGACCTGGCCGTCGAACCGCAACGCGGCGCCGGACACCAGCGGTTTTCGATGTGTCAGGCAGGCGCGGTTCACAGCCTGTCGCGTTGCAAAATTGTCACAGCAGTCCAGCACGACATCGGCCTGCGCCACAAGGGCGTCCAGTTCGGCATCGCCCACGCGTTGCGGCACCAGGCGGATGTCGATATCGGGATTGATCCGCAGCAGGCCCTCACGCGCTGACTCCACCTTGGGACGGCCGACGTTGGCCATGGTGTGCAGGATCTGGCGCTGGAGGTTGGTCAGGTCCACCTCGTCATCATCGACGATGGTGATCCGTCCCACGCCAGCCGAGGCCAGGAAGGGTAGTGCCGCAGCGCCCAGGCCTCCCGCGCCGATGACCAGCGCGTGGCCGGCCAGCAGCCGTTGCTGGCCTTCGATGCCCAGTTCGTCCAGCAGGATGTGGCGCGAGTAGCGCAGCAACTGATCGTCATTCATGGCTCGATACCAATGAAAACGGCCCGACGGTGCGATACCGTGGGCCGTGAATATGGGCGAAAACGCGCCGCCGCAGCCGCGCGCCTTCTGCTTACTTCTTGCCGGTAGGCGTGCCCAGCGGCTGGCCGATCGGCGCGCTGGCAGGCGGCTGGCTGGCCGGTGCCGCAGGCTTGGCGGGCGCCGGCTTGGCAGCGGGCTTCGCGGCCTTGCCGTCCTGCTTTTCTTCCTTGGTGTCCGGCTTGCCGGCGGTGCCAGTGGCTTCCAGGCGTGACTTCGAGCGTTGCACGGGCTTGCCGTCGAGCTGCGCGATGGCCTGCTGCAACATGAAGTCCTCCGGCGAGCCGAACTCCACCGGCTTCTTCTTGCGTTCCTTTTCGCGCTCTTCAGCCGTCTTCTTCGAGTTTTCTTCTTCCAGGCGACGCAGTTCGTCCACGCGGCGACGCTCGCGTTCGTTCATTTCCGGCTCTTCCGATTCCTGCTTGTTGTGCAGGTGGCGCTCGGTGTCGATCTCGCGCGTGATCAGTGCGTCATCCGGATCGCCTTCGGGATTCTGGTCGACCGGGATGTCAGGACGGATGCCCTTGGCCTGGATCGACTTGCCCGACGGCGTGTAGTAGTACGCGATCGTCAGCTTGATGCCGGTGTCGTTGGTCAGCGGACGCACGGTCTGGACCGAGCCCTTGCCGAACGTGGTCTTGCCCATGATCAGCGCGCGCTTGTGATCCTGCAGCGCGCCGGCCACGATTTCCGAAGCCGATGCCGAGTAGGCGTTGGTCAGCACCACCATCGGCAGCTTCTTGAACTGCGGCGGCAGATCCTTGAGCGGATCATCCTCGAGCGACGAGAGGCGATAGTTGTTGAACGTTGCCTTGTAGACGCGCTTGGCGTCGGGCACCTGGCCGTTGGTGGACACCACCGTGGAATCGTCGGGCAGGAACGCCGCGGCCACGCCGACCGCGCCCTGCAGCACGCCGCCACCGTTATTGCGCAGGTCCAGGATGATGCCCTTCAGGTTCGGGTTCTTCTCCGCCATTTCCTTGAGGCGGCGGCCCAGGTCGGCCACGGTGCGCTCCTGGAAGCTCGTCAGGCGTACCCAGCCGATGGTGTTGTTGTCGAGCATCTTGGTCTTGACCGACTGCACGCGGATCTCGGCGCGCGTGATCGAGACCGGGAACGTGCGTTCCTCGCTCTTGCGATAGATGGTCAGCGTAACCTTGGTGCCCGGCTCGCCCCGCATGCGCTTGACCGCTTGCTCCAGCGGCAGGCCGCGCACCGGCTTGTCGTCGATACGGGTAATCAGGTCGCCCGGCTGGATGCCAGCGCGGAAGGCCGGCGTGTCCTCGATCGGGTTGATGACCTTGACCAGGCCCTCTTCCTGCGAAATCTCGATACCGAGGCCGGCAAAGCGGCCGCGCGTGCCTTCCTGCAGTTCCTTGAAATCCTTCTCGTCGAGATAGGCCGAATGCGGATCGAGGCTGGCGACCATGCCCTTGATGGCTTCGGTCAGCAGCTTCTTGTCGTCCACGGGCTCCACATATTCGCGTTTGATTTGCCCGAAGATGTCGGACATCAGCCGCAACTGGTCGAGTGGCAGTGGCCCGGAGGAATTCTGGGCCGTGGCCGAGATTTGCAGCGTGGCCAGCACGCCGGCAACGACGCCGACCGAGACGAGGCTAATGTTCTTGAGCGTCTTACGCATGAGGGCAGCCTGAACGTGTGAGGATTTTTGCAAGGTGAAATCCAGCCGAAGGCGGAGGGCGACCGGCGCGGATTTGACCGACAGTATAAGAGCGTGCGCAGAAAAAGGCCTGCGGGCCACCAGACCACGGTGGGGGTGGCCACACAACGGGTGCAGCGCCTACCCGGACGCAGTCCGGGCCGGCGCTGCGGCGCACCGGTTGTCAGCGGGCCTTGCCCTGGTTGGCCACGGCGGCCAGCGACGCGGCGATGGCCGCCTGGTCACCCAGGTAGTAATGGCGCAGGGGGCGCAGGTCGGCGTCCAGCTCGTACACGAGCGGGGTACCGTTGGGAATATTGAGGCCGACGATGTCGTCATCCGAAATCTGATCGAGGTATTTCACCAGCGCGCGGATGCTGTTGCCATGGGCGGCAATCACCACGCGCTTGCCCGCTTTGATGTCCGGAGCGATGGATTCGTTCCACAACGGCATCACGCGGGCCACGGTGTCCTTCAGGCATTCCGTCAGCGGGATCTGCTCGCGCGGCACATTGGCATAGCGGGGATCGTCGAACGAGGCGCGCTCGTCGGTCGGCTCCAGTGCGGGAGGCGGCGTGTCGTAGCTGCGGCGCCACACCAGCACCTGGTCGTCGCCGTATTGCTTGGCGGTTTCCGCCTTGTTGAGGCCGGACAGGGCGCCGTAGTGGCGCTCGTTCAGGCGCCATTCATTGCGCACCGGAATCCACATCTGGTCCATTTCGTCCTGGACGTGCCACAGCGTGCGGATGGCGCGCTTGAGCACTGACGTATAGGCCACATCGAAGCCGAAACCGGCTTCCTTGAGGAGTTGGCCGCCCTGCTTGGCCTGGGCCACGCCGGTATCGGTCAGGTCGACGTCGACCCAGCCGGTAAAGCGGTTTTCGAGGTTCCACGTGGATTCGCCGTGGCGGATGAGGACGAGCTTGTACATTGCAGCTTCCAGGGTAGTAGGTAACCTGTGGCGCCATCGAGGCTATCGAGGCTCTGGGCCGGCGGGTCGGCGCGGGTGCGCGAAACACGACCTGCAAATATCGGCGCTGGCGCGAAACCGCGTATTTTATAATGCCGCCGACCCAACCCAACGGAATGCCAACGTGAATTTCTTCGCCGATTACAACAACCTGGCCCTGATCGCGATCGCCGTGGTCTCGGGCGGCCTGCTGGCCTGGCCGCAAATCAAGGCCGGTACGGGCGGCAAGCGTCTGAATACGGCTGCCGCGACGCAGCTGATCAACCGTCGCAATGCGGTGGTCGTGGATATCCGCGACGCCGCCGATTTTGCCAAGGGTCACCTGCCCCAGGCCAAGAGCGCGCCACTTGCCGACCTGCCTGGCCGCGCTGCCGGCCTTGCAAAGGACAAGGCGGTCCCCATCATCGTGGTGTGCCAGACGGGCCAGCGCTCAAGCAAGGCCCAAGCAGCGTTGAAGGAAGCCGGTTACAGTGAGGTCTACGCGCTGGAGGGCGGCCTGGCTGCCTGGCAGCAGGCCGGCCTGCCGGTCGTCAAGTAAGCACGAAAGCAAAGCCCCATTTTCGAACGCAGTCGCGGCGCGGTATTGCCCGGGGTGCCCTGGGTGGTCCGCGCCGTTGTTTTTTTAGTCAAAGGAGAACCCGCATGGCCCGCGTCGTCATGTACAGCACGGTTGTGTGCCCGTATTGCCAGATGGCAGAGCGCCTGCTCAAGCAGCGTGGCGTGCAAGAGATCGAGAAAGTGCTGATCGACCGTGAACCCGGCCGCCGCGAGGAAATGATGACCCGCACCGGCCGGCGCACCGTACCGCAGATCTACATCGACGATACCCATGTGGGCGGCTTCGACGACCTGTCGGCGCTCGACCGCCAGGGCGGACTCGTGCCCCTGCTCGCGGCCTGAGGTTGCTCCGACCCACGCGGCATGCCGTGCGGCGGCAAATCAATAGACGATTCTGATTCTGCCGCCGTACGGTGAATTCGACATCGGCGTCATGTACCATATGCGCTTTCGTGCGACACGCACTTTCGTGTCCGGCAGCTCTACGTTAAGAGCATCGACCTTTGTTGAGACAAGGGAAAGGCTTCGGCCAGAACCGTCCAATCTCAACCATTTCTTGCTTTGACAAGCCCAGCCGTAAGGTTGGAGCGAGTCCATGTGTTGTGGGAAGGCCAGACCATCGGCTGACTCGCAGCTTGCTATTTGCTGGATATATGTCCAGCCATTGCCCAAAGGCGGGGACGCTTGCCTTTGGGCAAGTTCTCTTTAAACGCCCTACTTCGGTAGGTGCGGGTGGGTTTGCAACTGTAGTTTTCGTTGCATCTCCGCTACATAGCATTCAAACCGGCCCGGTTGGGTCGGCGCTACGTTCTTTGGGACGGGTCTGCGCTCGAAAGAGACCGCCGCCGTCAAGCGCCTGCCACTATGGAGGCACTGAAGTAATGAAGTGAGGTTTCCCGGAGCGTCTAGCTCTGCGCGTTATGGTTCGGTCGAACACACCCGCGAGGGTACCTCGATAGAGAACCTGTCATGCGACTGACAGTAGCCTAGGGAGACATGCGTCACTGACAACGGTGGGGTGTGAAGCTTTCCTGACAACGTAGCCCCCGCAAGGGTGCGTCATTATCGTGAGATAAGGGCGCAGAGACTCCGAGCAGCAATGGGGTCAAGGAGCCAGGCTGGCTGGTATGGGTAATGTAAGTGAACTGCTGATAAACGCCGTGAATATGACGGTGCCTAAGCTGCTGCGTGGCACTAACCAAAAGGTACGTGGTCGGTTATTCCGCTGGAAGCTCGGAATACGTCGCTGTAAGACCACCGGCGAAGAGGCAGGCCCTAACCCGGTCTTGTAACGTGCAGGGAACGTGGTAAGCCCGTATGGCTGCCGGGGCGCTGTATGGCTCTGGCAAGCGAACCGCAAGGAACGCTGTTGGCTGTGCGGGTATGGGAGGTTGGAGAAAGCGAACGTCGGGCTGTAATGGTCCGGATAGGGGTTGAAACATCATCCCACGCGAAAGCGGGCAGACTTCCAACTGGTCTTTCGTCGCAAGACGGCTGACTGAACTCGCTTGTTTAATTTTCTTCCCTTGGGGGGTGACATACCCCGCAAGGGGCATGTTGTCTCTGCTAGTTGGGGAAGTCCTCAAGATAGGAGAGCAGCATGGAAGCATTGATCCGCGAGGATGAATCTGCGCCCTCCGGCATTCCGCAGCGATGGGGCGACATCAATTGGCGCCGCGTCGAACAGAATGTTCGAGCAATGCAGATTCGAATTGCGAAGGCGACACAGGAACGGGACTGGCGCAGGGTGAAAGCTCTGCAGCGGTCTCTGACCCGCTCGTTTTCCGCCAAGGCATCGGCGGTGCGACGAGTGACGGAGAACCAAGGTAAACGGACGGCAGGTGTCGACCGCGAACTCTGGGACTCGCCTGAAGTTCGATGGGTAGCCATTGGACGGTTGAGACGCCGGGGGTATCGGCCCATGCCATTACGGAGGGTCTTCATCCCCAAAGCCAACGGAAAGGAACGCCCTCTGGGTATCCCGACCATGTTGGACCGGGCCATGCAGGCGCTATATCTGCTGGCGCTGGAACCGGTATCCGAAGGGACGAGCGATCCGAACTCTTATGGGTTCAGGTCCAATCGTTCTACTGCGGATGCTATGTCCCAGCTATTCGTCAACTTATCCAGAAAGGTCTCGGCCTCATGGATATTGGAGGCGGACATCCGCGGGTGTTTTGACCATATCAGTCACGACTGGCTGGAGCGCAATGTCCCTATGGACAAAGCGATCCTTCGGAAGTGGTTGAAAGCTGGCGTGGTATTTCAGGGCCAGTTTCAGGCGACCGAAGCCGGTACGCCACAGGGGGGCATCATCTCCCCGACCTTAGCCAATGTGGCGCTGAACGGACTGGAACAACAGCTAGCTCGGTTTCTCGAAACCACGCTGGGTGTCAACCAGACCCGGAAGCTCAAAGTAAATGTTGTGCGCTATGCGGACGATTTCGTGATCACCGGCAGCACGCCGGAAGTTTTGGAACACGAGGTGAAGCCGTGGGTGGAACAGTTCCTCGCAATTCGAGGATTGTCCCTGTCCACGGAGAAAACGCGGATCGTGAGCATTGACGAGGGTTTTGACTTCCTTGGGTGGAATTTCCGGAAGTATTCCGGAACGCTGCTCATTAAGCCAAGCAGGAAAAACGCGCAAGCGTTCTATCGCAAGGTTAAGGAGGTTATCAGTGCTAACAAGACGGTAAAGCAGGAGGTCATCATTCGCCTGCTGAACCCGATGCTGAGAGGCTGGGCGCAGTATCACAGCCCGGTAGTGGCAAAAGAAGCGTTCAGCAAGATGCAGAGCCGAGTTTTCCGGGCGCTGCTCTGGTGGACAAAACGGCGACACAGAGGGAAGAACGCCGAATGGGTGCGGAAGAAATACTTCGCTTCGTTTGGTGATCGAAACTGGGTGTTCGGGACTGAGTTTGTGGAAGACGATGGGGAACGGCGCTGGCAGGAGTTGTATTCGCTTGCTAGCACGCCCATCAGACGGCACAAGAAGATTCGGGGGGACTTCAATCCTTTCGATCCAGCGCAAGAGATGTATGGCGAAAATCTACGCCGGGACCGCATGCTGGAAAGCATGTCTCACCGGAAACAGTGGATCAGGCTATATGTCGATCAGCGGGGCTTATGCGCGGTGTGTCAGTGCAAGATAACCAAAGAGACCGGGTGGGATGACCATCACATCGTCTACAGAACCCACGGAGGTTCAGACGCTCTAGGAAATCGCGTATTGCTGCATCCCAACTGCCACGTCCAAGTACACCATCATGGTCGAACCGTTGTGAAACCGGTGCTGGAGATGTCCAGCATTTTGTAAGGGCTTGAGCCGTATGCGGGGAAACTCGCACGTACGGTTCTTAGGGGGGAGCAAACCAGCAATGGTATGCTCCTACCCTCCCAACCGCCGGCCGGCGGATCTAGACCGCCGGCAGCGCATGGCGCAGCGCGCCCAAACCGATCCATCCGGAAGCCTTTCATGAGCGACCAGCAACAAGCTACCCAGCAGGACGACCAGCCCTTCTTCAACATCCAGCGCGTGTACCTGAAGGACATGTCGCTCGAGCAGCCGAACTCGCCGGGCATCTTCCTCGAATCGGAAGCGCCGTCCGTCGAGGTGCAGGTCAATGTGGGTGCCGCCCAGCTGCAGGAAGGCATTTTCGAAGTCGTGGTGACCGGCACCGTGACGACCAAGGTGCAGGACAAGGTTGCCTTCCTCGTGGAAGCACACCAGGCCGGTATCTTCGATATCCGCAACGTGCCCGCCGAGCAGCTCGACCCGCTGCTGGGCATCGCCTGCCCGACCATCCTGTACCCGTACCTGCGCGGCAACATCGCCGACGTGATCACGCGTGCCGGCTTCCAGGCTATCCACCTGTCGGAAATCAACTTCCAGGCGCTGTACGAGCAACGCCTGCAAGCCGCGATGGAAGAAGCACAAGGCCAGGGCGCAGAGTCGGGCATCGTGCTGCCGGACGGCAGCCAGGCTCGCCACTGATTGCGTCACTGATCAGGCGCGTGATCCGAATCGCATTCGGATTTCGGCAAACGGGGCTTCGGCCCCGTTTTGCTTTGTCGGGCGCTGATCGATCCGTTGGCGTCCATACTGTCGCCATGACACTGCCCACCGCCAATCTCGCGGAACAGCCATGAAAATCACGATACTCGGTGCAGGCGCCTGGGGCACCGCGCTGGCCAGCCACGCCGCTGCCGATACCCGCCACGATGTGGTGCTCTGGGGCCGCGACGCGGACCAGTTGGCCGCTATCTTCGCCACCGGCATCAACGCGGCCTACCTGCCGGGCGTACCACTGTCCGGACGTCTTGCTTACGATCCCGATTTCGACCGCGCCGTAGACCATGCGGTGTCGGATGCCAATGGCCTGTTGATCGTCGCCACGCCCGTGTCGGGCCTGCGCGAGATGACGCGGCGACTGGCTGCGCGTCGCAAGGGGACGTTGGCCATGCTCTGGCTCTGCAAGGGGTTTGAAGCGGAGACACACGCGTTGCCGCACCAGATGGTCCGCGAGGAACTGGACGCGCTTGGCGTGGCACCCGGCGAGATCGAGTACGGCGTGCTGACCGGTCCGAGCTTTGCCCGCGAAGTGGCACAGGGCCTGCCGTGCGCGCTGACCGTGGCAGGCACGACGCACGCGCTGACCGATCGCGCGCAGGCGGCCTTCCACCATCACGCGATGCGGATCTATGGCAGCGATGACCTGACGGGCGTCGAGGTCGGCGGCGCGGTCAAGAACGTGCTGGCGATTGCCACGGGCGCGAGCGATGGTTTGGGTCTTGGGCTCAACGCACGCGCGGCGCTGGTGACGCGTGGACTTGCCGAGATGACGCGCCTCGGGCTGGCGCTCGGTGGGCGTACCGAAACCTTCATGGGTCTCGCCGGCATGGGCGACCTGATCCTGACCGCCACGGGCGACCTCTCGCGCAATCGCAAGGTCGGCCAGCAACTGGCGGGCGGCAAGACGCTTGAGCAGATTCTGGCGGATCTTGGTCATGTGGCCGAAGGCGTGCGTTGCGCGCAGGCCGTGGCCGCGCTGGCGGGACGATTGGGTGTGGAGATGCCGATCACGCGGGCTGTGTGTGCGGTGCTGTTTGAGGGATTGCCTGTGGCGGATGCCGTGGCGAGGTTGTTGCAGCGGGATGCGCGGGATGAGTGAAATCCCTGCGCTGTCTCTGTTGAACTGCTAGCCCTCTCCCCCGCCCCTCTCCCGCAGGCGGGAGAGGGGAGCAAACCGATTGGGTTCGATATGCCCGTGGTTTCTCCCCTCTCCCGCGACGCGGGAGAGGGGCTGGGGAGAGGGCAGGCGCATCTCTTTCGAAAACATGCCAACCCGCCGCCAATCCCTTCAAGCCCTGCTCGCCGTCACCACTGCGACAGCTTTCCCCGCCTTCGCCAACGACACCTGGCCCACCCGCCCGATCCGCATGATCGTGCCGTTTCCTGCCGGGTCTTCCCCCGACCTGATTGCACGCATCGTCACGGAGAAACTGGCGCATGTGCTGGGCCAGCCGGTCGTCGTGGAGAATCGGCCCGGGGCGGGCGGCAATATCGGCACGGGACTCGTCGCCAAGGCAGCCCCCGATGGCTACACGCTGCTGTTCACGATCAATGGGCCGCTGGTCACCGCGCCGTCGCTGTACCGGAACCTGAGCTACGATCCGATGAAGCAGCTGGCGCCGATCACACTGGTGGCCACGTCACCCAATGTGTTGGTGGTGGATGCAAAGCTGCCGGTGCATAACCTGCGCGAGTTCGTGGCGCTGGCGAAGTCGAAGCCGGGCGCGCTGAACTATGGGTCGGTCGGCAATGGCAGCGCCGCGCATCTGGCGATGGAGCAGTTGAAGGCCATGGCCGGGATCGATCTGGCGCATGTACCGTATCCCGGCTTTCCGCAGATCACCACGGCCATCGTGGGCGGGCAGGTGCAGGCGGGTTTCATGGTGCCAGCGATTGCGATGCCGATGGTCAATGCGGGAAAGTTGCGGCTGCTGGCCGTGACGACCACGGGACGCACGGCACTGTTGCCGTCGGTGCCGACCGTTGCGGAATCGGGCTATCCGGGATTCGAGGCGATCTCGTGGCAGGCCATTCTTGCGCCAGCGGGTACGCCGGTATCGATCGTGGATCGGCTCTATCGGGAACTGGTGAAGATCATCGGCAGCGAGGACGTGCGCGAGCGGATGCGGGCGCAGTACTTCTCGCCAGCCGGCACGGCGCCTGCGTCATTGCGACAGATGATGGCGCTGGAGAAAGCGCGCTGGGAGCGCGTGATCCGCGCGGCGGGCGTCACGCCCGAGAACTGATCAGGCGCCGCCTGCGTAGCCGTTCTGGCGCCAGGCTTCGAAGACCACCACGGCCACCGTGTTCGACAGGTTCAGGCTGCGGTTGTCGGGGCGCATCGGCAGGCGGATGCGCTGCGCAGCAGGAAACCACTCGCGGCGTTCCGGCGCCAGGCCGCGTGTTTCCGAACCGAACACGAACCAGTCGCCCGGCTGGAAGCTCATCTGCGCGAAAGGCGTGGAGCCATGCGTGGTCAGCGCGAACATGCGCGACGGGTCGGGTTGCTCGGTAGCCATCAGCGCCTCCCAGTTCTCATGCACGCGCATCGGCGCGAACTCGTGATAGTCGAGTCCGGCGCGGCGCATGCGCGCATCTTCCAGCGGGAATCCCAATGGCTTGACCAGATGCAGCTGCGCGCCGGTATTGGCGCACAGGCGGATCACATTGCCGGTGTTCGGCGGGATTTCGGGTTCGACCAGGACGACGTTGAACATGGGATGGACTCGGGAAACGGGGCGCAGCTTACCGCTTACCGGCGCGGGTGTCACGGCGTGCGCAGTGCCGCGATGGCCGTGACGCGCGCCGCGCCGTGCGCTTTCAGCAATCTGGCGGCTTCGCGCAGCGTGGCGCCGGTTGTCATCACATCGTCAATCAGGCCGACATGGGTGCCAGATACGGCCCCGGCATCGCTCAGCCCAAACGCATCGCGCAGGTTGGCATGCCGGGACGCGAGATCGAGTGCACGCTGGCTTGGCGTGTCGCGGTCGCGGACCAGCTGGGTTGCAGAACTGGCGATGCCGAGCTGCCGGGCCAGCGGCCGGGTGATCTCCCATGCCTGATTGAATCCGCGTTCTGCCAGGCGGTGCGATGAAAGCGGGATGGGCAGCAGCAGGTCGGGGAGGGGCGTCGCGCGAAGCTGGCTGGCCAGTTGCACAGCGATCCACCCGGCGGCGGGCAGCCGGGCGCCGAACTTGAGCCGCAGGATCAATCGGTCGAATGGAGCGGCGTAGTCGCCAAGCGTCAGCGTGGCGTCGATCGGATCGTCGTCGGCACAAGTGCCACACAGGCCCACACTATCGGGCATGGCGCATCGGGGGCAGCGTGGCACGGGCCGCAGCAGCGCGTCCGCGCAAGCGGTGCAGACCACTTCACGCTGGACCTGCTCGCAGATCAGGCACGCCGACGGCAGCAGATCTGGCCACAGGCTTGTCACGTGATCGACGAGGGCCGCTCCGGCAGCCTTCCATCCGCGCGCGTATACTTCGGGGCCTGCCCGGCCGCCTCGCGCGGCCTCGTCCATGGAAGGTGCGACAGTTTGTCGCATCGCCCGCCGATCCCCATCCGTTTCTTGCTGCCCTGTCCGTCCGTGTCCCTGCATGCTTCTGAATCCCCCGATGCCTGGTTGCCGCCCGCGCGGCTGACCCGGCTTGCCTTCGACCGCCGCAGCCCGCGCTTCGGCCAACTCGATTTCCTGCTTGGCGAGATTGGCCAGCGCATGCAGGAGCGGATGGAGGTGGTCAAGCTGCAACCGCGCCGCGCGCTCGATATCGGCTGCGGCCACGGGCAGGGTCTGGCGGGTTTGCGTGCACGCTTTCCCGACGCGCAGATTGCCGGGCTCGATATCTCCGGCGCGATGTTGCAACAGGCCGGGCAGCGCGATCCGCAGCGCCGGCCCGGCTGGATCGGCCGCATGCTGGGCAAGCGGCCGATGTTCGATCTGGTGCAGGGCGATCTTGCCACATTGCCCTTCGGCGCCGCCAGCTTCGACCTGCTGTGGTCGAACCTCGCGCTGCACTGGCACCCGGAGCCGCATCGCGTCATGCCCGAGTGGCACCGCGTGACGGCCGATGAGGGCCTTGTCATGTTTTCGCTGTTCGGGCCCGATACGCTGAAAGAACTGCGCAACGCGTTTGCCGATGTCGATCTGGACGCGCACACGCTGCGTTTCGTCGATATGCACGATATCGGCGACATGCTCGTGCACAGCGGCTGGTCCACACCCGTGATGGACATGGAGACGCTGACCGTCACCTACGAATCCCCGGAGAAGCTGTTGCAGGAAGTGCAGGCGTTCGGTGGCTTCCGTCGTCCGGGCAACCCCGGGCTACGGGGCCGCCGCTGGCATCGCGCCGTGCTGGCCGCGCTCGATCGGCAACGTAACGCGGATGGCGTGATCCCGCTGACATTCGAGATTGTCTACGGCCACGCATGGAAAATTCCCCCGCGTGGCAAACAGGCGACTGACGATCAGGGGCGTGCCATCATCCCGGTCGACAAGATCGGCCGCGCACCTCGCCCCCGCTGACGCGCGGGGGGCACCACGGTTGCCCGACAATCGGACCGCATCGTTTGTGTTGCCTATCGGGGCCTGTGGTGTCATGCACAAAAATGCGCACGAGGCAAGCACTTCGGTCAAATCCTAAGTTGTTCGAGTATGCGAAGGGTCATATAATGGCCCGGTTTGTCGCAGTGGTCCCCTGGCACAAGAACGCTTCTGGAATGCACTTCGCACGTGCTCTCCTTGTGGCGCCTTTCGTCCCGGGTGTGCATCCGATGCAGAGTGGTTGGCGATGCAAGACTTGGGTATCGCATTCCAGACGGCAGTAGGTGACTCCGGCGGAAATCTCGACGGACGCACCCCCTTGCCGAGCAACTGGCTGATGAAGCGGAATTGCTCGCTCTCTCCCCGCCAGGTTGCCTGGTTCTACTTCTCCATCGCATGTTTCTCGATTGCCGTCGCGGCGTTTGTCACCGTGTGGCATGGGGCCTGGCTCGTGTTGCCGTTTGCGAGCCTGGAACTCGCGGGGCTGGGGATTGCCCTGCTGGCGTATGCGCGCCATGCGACGGATTATGAACGCGTGTGTGTAACCGACGGCATGCTGGTCGTGGAGACAGCCAGCGCCAGCCGGATCACGCGGGAAGTCTTCAATCCGCACTGGGTGCGGGTTGAACTGGGTGAATCGTTCCGGGCGCTGGTGGTCTTGCGGTCGGACAAGCGCACGGTACGGGTGGGGTCGTATCTGGACCCGTATCGGCGGCGCAAGTTCGCGCAGGAACTCGTGGCGGCCCTGCATGGCATCCGGACCGGATGCGACGCAGGGCAGGGCGGGGACAGATTTGAATCTGCAGATTAGGTAGATAAACAATGAAAATGTGGAAGAAGGCATCCGCAGCATGTCTGGCGGGGGCATCCCTGCTCGTCAGCCAGGCGGCCTCTGCTGTCAGCGACATGCCAGGCGGTCCCGCCGTACGGCAGCTGAACCTGACCGAACCCGTTACAAAAATCGCCGAACAGATTCACTGGCTGAACTGGATGATGCTCATCATGTGCACGGTGATCTTCATCGCCGTGTTCGGCGTGATGTTCTATTCCATCTTCAAGCACCGGAAGAGCAAGGGCGCCAAGTCAGCCTCGTTCCACGAAAGCATCACCGTGGAAGTGGTCTGGACCGTCATCCCGTTCCTGATCGTGATCGCAATGGCGCTGCCTGCCACCAAGACCGTGGTGGCCATGAAGGACACCACCAACTCGGACATCACGATCAAAGCCACCGGCTACCAGTGGAAGTGGGGGTACGACTACCTCAAGGGGCCGGGCGAGGGCATCTCGTTCGTGTCCACGCTGACCACGCCGCGCGAGCAGATCAACAACCAGCAGGAAAAATCGAACACCTACCTGATGGAGGTGGACAACGAGCTGGTGGTCCCGGTCAACAAGAAGGTCCGTATCGTCACGACGGCCAATGACGTGATCCACGCCTGGATGGTGCCGGCCTTCGGCGTCAAGCAGGACGCGATCCCCGGCTTCGTGCGCGACACGTGGTTCCGCGCCGAGAAGACCGGCGTGTACCGTGGCCAGTGCGCCGAGCTGTGCGGCAAGGAACACGCGTTCATGCCCATCGTGGTGCGCGTGGTGTCCGACGCCGAGTACACGAAGTGGGTCGACGATCGCAAGAAGGCCATGGCCGCTGCCGCCGACGATCCCAACAAGACGTGGACGATGGACGAGATCAAGGTGCGCGGCGAGAAGGTCTACGCCGCCAACTGCGCGGTCTGCCACCAGCCCAACGGCAAGGGCGCCGGCGCATTCCCGGCGCTGGACGGCTCGAAGGTGGTCACCGGCCCGAAGGCCGGCCAGATGCACATCCTGCTGGAAGGCAAGGCGGGCATGCCGTCGTGGAAGCAACTGTCCGATACCGAGCTGGCTGCCGTGATGACGTACACGCGCAACAGCTGGAGCAACAAGACCGGCGAAGTGATTCAGCCGGCGGACTTCGTGAACGCCCGTGCGGGCAAGTTCCCGGAAGGCGGCGGCGCACAAGCCGGCGCTGGCGATGCAGCCCCCAAGGCCGCAACGCCGACCGAGTCCAAAGACAAGCAGGCCAGCCTCGCGGGCAACCGCGTCGCAGGCTGACCCGCGGCTGCCCCGCATTCAGCAATTGGAGTCATTGCGATGAGTACCGTTACCCCGGAGACACTGGGCCATCCGCACGACCACGCGCACGATCAAGGGCATGGCCACGGCCATGACCACGATCACGACCACGCGCACGATCATCCGCATGGCTGGCGCCGGTGGCTGTTTGCCACCAACCACAAGGACATCGGCACGCTGTACCTGCTGTTCTCGTTCACGATGCTGCTGTCAGGCGGCGCGCTGGCACTGCTGATCCGCCTGGAGCTGTTCGAGCCGGGCCTGCAGTTCTTCCGCCCCGAACTGTTCAACCAGTTCACCACGATGCACGGCCTGATCATGGTGTTCGGCGCGATCATGCCTGCGTTCGTGGGCTTCGCGAACTGGATGATCCCGCTGCAGATCGGCGCATCGGACATGGCGTTCGCGCGCATGAACAACTTCAGCTTCTGGCTGATGCCGCCGGCCGCGCTGCTGCTGGTGGGTTCGTTCTTCGTGCCGGGCGGCGCCACCGCCGCGGGCTGGACGCTCTACGCGCCGCTGTCGGTGCAGATGGGCCCCGGCATGGACATGGCGATCTTCGCCATGCACATCATGGGCGCGTCGTCGATCATGGGCTCGATCAACATCATCGTCACCATCCTCAACATGCGCGCCCCCGGCATGACGCTGATGAAGATGCCGATGTTCTGCTGGACGTGGCTGATCACCGCCTACCTGCTGATCGCCGTGATGCCGGTGCTGGCTGGCGCCATCACGATGGTGCTGACCGATCGCCATTTCGGCACGAGCTTCTTCTCGGCAGCCGGTGGTGGTGACCCCGTGATGTACCAGCACATCTTCTGGTTCTTCGGGCACCCCGAGGTCTACATCATGATCTTGCCCGCGTTCGGCATCGTGTCGCACGTGGTGCCGGCCTTCGCGCGCAAGCGTCTGTTCGGCTATAGCTCGATGGTGTACGCCACGGCGTCGATCGCGATCCTGTCGTTCATCGTCTGGGCGCACCACATGTTCACCACGGGCATGCCGGTGACGGGCCAGCTGTTCTTCATGTACGCGACGATGCTGATCGCGGTGCCTACGGCCGTGAAGATCTTCAACTGGATTGCCACGATGTGGCGCGGCTCGATGACGTTCGAGACGCCGATGCTGTTCGCCATCGGCTTCATCTTCGTGTTCACGATTGGCGGCTTCACGGGCCTGATGCCCGCCGTGGCACCGATCGACATCCAGTTGCAGGACACATACTTCATCGTGGCCCACTTCCACTATGTGCTGGTGGCGGGCTCGCTGTTCGCGCTGTTCGCCGGCTTCTACTACTGGGGGCCGAAGTGGAGCGGGTTCATGTACGACGAGATGCGCGGCAAGATCCATTTCTGGGGCTCGCTGATCTTCTTCAACGTGACCTTCTTCCCGATGCACTTCCTGGGCCTGGCCGGCATGCCGCGCCGCTACGCGGACTACCCGACGCAGTTCACGGACTTCAACGCCGTGGCCTCGCTGGGTGCGCTGGGCTTCGGTCTGATGCAGGTGTACTTCTTCTTCGCCGTGGTGCTGCCGTCGTACCGTGGCGGCGAACCCGCTGGTGACAAGCCGTGGGATGGCGCCGAAGGTCTGGAGTGGACCGTGCCGTCGCCGGCACCGTTCCACACCTTCGAAGAACCGCCGCACGTTCGGTAACAGGTATTTGCAGCAGGGCCGGATGCCTCGCGCATCCGGCCACTCAGTTGAAAACACGAGAATCATGCAGACCCCAGCAAAAAGCCCGTCGCACACCGAAAGACAAGCCAGCCAGAAAGCCGCCAACCGGCGCCTGGGCCTGATCCTGCTGTCGATCGTGGCGGTCTTCTTCCTGGGGTTCTTCGCCAAGATGGTTTTCCTTGGCGGCTGAACCCAGAAAAGAAAAATGACATAGCAGGAGACAGGCGTGGATGCGCAGGACAAAGCCCTAGAAAAGCGTTTCAACCGCGGCATGCTGATGCGGCTGCTGGTGCTGGTGACGCTCATGTTCGGCTTTGGCTACGCGCTTGTGCCGCTGTACAAGGCGATCTGCGATATCACCGGGTTGAACGTGGTCACCACGCGCGACCTGCACGGCGCCGGATCGCTGAAGAATACGCAGGTGGACAAGAGCCGCACGATTACCGTGGAGTTCGATTCCAACGCGCGTGGACCGTTTGCGTTCCGGCCGGTGAAGCACTCGATGGAAGTGCATCCGGGCGAGCTGACGACGATCGTGTACGAAGTGGCGAACGGCCAGACGCGCGATATCTCGGCGCAGGCCATTCCGAGCTACGCGCCGAAGCAGGCGACCGAGTATTTCAGGAAGGTGGAGTGTTTCTGCTTCAAGCAGCAGACGCTGAAGGCGAACGAGGCGCGCGAGATGCCGGTGGTGTTCGTGATCGATCCGAAGCTGCCGAAGGATGTGAAGAACATCACGCTGTCGTACACGTTCTTCGAGGTTGGCACCCCGGTGGCACAGGCCCCGGCGGAACCGGCCACCGAGCAGAAGGGGAGTTGAGATGCCGACGAACGATCCCGTCAATCGCAAGCTGTCTTTCGGGCAGACGATACGCGCGGTGCTGTGGTCGTTCATCGGGTTGCGCAAGGGATCGGAGCACGAGTCTGATATGGCGCGGCTCAATCCGATTCACGTGATCATCGCAGGGCTGATTGCGGCGGCGGCATTCGTGGCGATCCTGATCGTCATCGTGAAGATCGTAGTCAGCCAGGCATAGCAGGGCAGCAGATACAAAGCGAGCACGCCACCGGCAGACGTCTGGGGCCGGATGGGCGGAAAACCATGAAATCGAGACTTTGAGCTGGAGATAGAAGAATGAGTGCGAATCGCGCAAACGCCCCGTACTACTTCGTGCCGGGCCCGTCGCGCCATCCGATCACGGCGGCTTTCGGCCTGCTGCTGACCGGTGCCGGCGCGGCCGGCTGGGTCAACGGGCAGCCCTGGGCGCCCTATGTTTGCGGCTTCGGGCTGATCTGGTTCCTGTTCGTGCTCAAGAGCTGGTTCGGCGACGCCATCGGCGAATCCGAAGGCGGGCTGTACGGCAAGAACATCGACGTGTCGTTCCGCTGGTCGATGGGCTGGTTCATCTTCTCCGAGGTGATGTTTTTCGCGGCGTTCTTCGGCGCACTGTTCTACGCGCGGACCATCGCCATGCCGTGGCTCGGTGACCTGAACAACAAGATCATCTGGCCGGACTTTGCCGCCGTGTGGCCCAACACCGGCCCGGCGGGCGTGGTGGAAGACTTCCGCACGATGGGTCCGTGGCCGATCCCCACGATCAACACGGCACTGCTGCTGACATCGGGCGTGACGCTGACCTGGGCGCACCACGCACTGCTGGCCGGCAAGCGTAGCCAGGTGATCCAGGGCCTGGCGCTGACGGTGCTGCTGGGTGCGATCTTCATGGGGCTGCAGGCGTACGAGTACATCCACGCTTACCGCGACCTGAACCTGAAGCTGACCTCGGGTGTCTATGGTTCGACGTTCTTCCTGCTGACCGGCTTCCACGGCTTCCACGTGACGATGGGCGCGATCATGCTGGCGGTGGTGCTGGGCCGCGTGCTCAAGGGCCACTTCACGCCGGATCACCACTTCGCGTTCGAAGGCGCCGCCTGGTACTGGCACTTCGTGGACGTGGTGTGGCTGGGTCTCTACGTGGTGGTGTACTGGCTGTAAGCGCGGCCGCCCGCGTGGCGGCTTGCCGTACCGATGCAGAGTCGAAGCGCCGCGAGGGCCAGGGGTCCGGCGGCGCTTCTGTTTTTGTCGGGGAAGGTTGCTCGCTCAGGGCGACATCTGGATGCCGGTGCTGTGAATCCAGCCCATCCAGTTGGCAAACAGGATAAACAGGAACAGCGCCACCGAGAAGCCCACGCGCAGCATCAGCGAGCGCATCATGTTGGGCGTGCGGCCCCGGTCGCGCATCATGAAGAACAGCGCGGAGGCCAGGCTGCCGATGATCAGGATGAAGGCAACAATGATGACAAAGCGCATGGCGGGGCCTGTTCTGGGAAGCGCCCATTATGGCATCGCATCGCAGCGGGAAAACCCGTGACGACCCGTACGAAGCGCGTGTTGTGGCGCTCACCCGGTGCGGTGCCGATCATCGCGGCGCTGGTGGTGATTGCCGTGACCTGTGCGCTCGGCAACTGGCAACTGCGTCGCGCGCACGAGAAGATCGATCGCGCGGAGCGGCTGACATCGCTGGCGGCACAGCCGCCGGTGGAACTTGCTGCAGGCAGCGACGCGCAACTCGTCGATCGCAAGGTCCGCGCATGGGGCACGTTCGACGCGGCGCATACCGTGCTGCTCGACAACCGTCCGCATGGCAACGGCACGGACACGCGCGCGGGATTTCTGGTTCTGACGCCGTTGCGTCTGGCCGATGGTGCCGCGGTGCTGGTGCTGCGGGGCTGGCTGCCGCGCAATGTACAGGACCGCACGCGGATCGCGCCTTTTTCGACGCCATCCGATGAGGTGCAGATCGACGGCACGGCACTTGCCGGTGTGCCGCGTGTCTACAGCATGGGCCGTGACCCGGCGGCAGAAGCCGGGCAGAAGATCCGCCAGAATGTGGACCTCGCCGCGTTGTCGCGCGAGATCGGCGCACCACTGCTGCCTTTGGTACTGGAGCAATCCAGCGATAACGCCGACGGCCTGGCGCGCGACTGGGCGCCGGCCGACCTCGGCGCCGATCGTCACTATGGCTACGCCGCGCAGTGGTTCGGGCTGGCCGCCCTGACGCTGGTGCTGCTGGCCGTGCTCGGCTGGCGCCGCGCCCGACTCGAACGCCGGGAGGGGCCGCAGGCCGCATCGGCACAGAACCTAACCGAACGATGAACGTACAGACCGAACCCATGTCGCAGCAAGATCCTTCGGCCACGCCCCAGCCACCTGCCGACGCCCGCATCGATGCGCGCACACGCCGTGGCCGCCTGCAGATGCTCATGCTGCTGCTGGTCTGCGCCTCGCCGGTGCTGTTCTCGTACTTCACGTACTACGTGATCAAGCCCGAGGGCGGCAGCACCAACTACGGCGCCCTGATCGATCCGCAACGTCCCATGCCGGCCGTCACGCTGACCGACGAGCGCGGCCAGCCAATGCCGCTGGCGCAACTGCGCGGCAAGTGGGTGATGCTGATGACCGATCCGTCGGCCTGCGGCGAAGCCTGCGCGCGCAAGCTGTTCACGATGCGTCAGATCCGGGCGGGGCAAGGCGAGAACCGCGAGCGGATCGTGCCGGTCTGGCTGATCCAGGATGCGGGCGAGGTGGACGGACGGCTCGCCGCCGCCTACAACGAACCCTATGCGGGGGTGCGATTCCTGCGCATGGACGCCGGGGCCATCGCAAAATGGCTGCCGGCCCGCGAGGGTGGCCGCGTCGAGGACACGATCTTCCTGGTGGACCCGCTCGGCAACCTGATGATGCGCTGGCCCGCCGATCCCGATCCGGCCAAGGTCAGCAGCGACCTCAAGAAGCTGCTCAAGTACTCGCGTATCGGATAATGGTCGGCTTCTAAGGTTTTTACGATTTCACCGGTTGTATCGCAATGCTGCTCCAGCTCGCCATCATTGGCATCCTGATCGCCCTGCTGCCACTGTCCTATGTGATGGTGCGCGGCAGCCGTGACAAATACCGCAAGCTCGTGTGGATCACGGCGTTCCTGACGCTGGACCTGATCATGTTCGGCAGTTTCACGCGGCTGACCGATTCCGGGCTGGGTTGCCCGGACTGGCCCGGCTGCTACGGCCACTCCAATCCCCATTCGGCAATGGAGCCGATCCGCGCTGCCGAGACCGCGCTGCCCAGCGGCCCGGTCACGCTCATGAAGGCGTGGATCGAAATGATCCATCGCTACTTCGCCATGGCGGTGGGCGTGCTGATCATCTCGCTGATGGTGCTGGCCTGGGTCAAGCGGCGCGAACTGCGGCAATCGCCGTGGTTCTCCACGGGCGTATTCGTGCTGGTCTGCGTGCAGGGGCTGTTCGGCGCGCTGACCGTGACGATGAAGCTGCAGCCGATCATCGTGGTCACGCACCTGATGCTGGCGATGCTGCTGCTCGCGTCGCTGATCTGGCTCGGTTCGCGCAACGATCCGCCGCATCCGGTGGCGCCGCAGGCGGCGTCGCTGCGCCGGGCCGGCGTGCTGGCCGTGGTGCTGCTCGTCATCCAGATCTTCCTGGGCGGATGGGTGAGCACCAACTACGCGGTGCTGGCCTGTACCGATTTCCCGCTCTGCAACGGCCAGTTGGTGCCCGAGATGGACTTCCGGCACGGCTTCACGCTGTGGCGACAACTCGGGATGACGGCGGATGGCGACTACATCCCGCACGCGGCGCTGGTGGCCATTCACTGGGTGCATCGCGGCTTCGCATTCGTGGTGCTCGGCTACCTGCTCTGGTTCGGCCTGCGGACGATGCGGCTGGAGGGTCTGGCGCGCCACGGCAAATGGTTGCTGGCGGTGCTGGCGCTGCAATTGGCGACGGGTTTGTCGAACATCGTGTTCGACTGGCCGCTCGGCGCGGCGGTGTTACACAATGGTGGAGCAGCCCTGCTTTTGATACTGTTACTCCGTCTCAACTACAATATCGGCCTCGCGACCCGCTCCGCAGGCGCCGCCGCTCCTACCCGGATAGCCGCGCGCGTCACATGAAGGACAAGATGCCCCCCGCCGTTTCCGCCACCGCTGCCCATCCCCGTTCCCCGGTGGGCCGATTCGTCCACCTGGCCCGCCAGTACGCCGCGCTGACCAAGCCGCGCGTGACGCAACTGGCCGTGTTCTGCGCCGTCATCGGCATGTTCCTGGCCACGCCGGGCATGGTGCCGTGGCCGGTGCTGATCGGCGGCGCAGCGGGTATCTGGCTGCTGGCCGGCGCGGCATTCGCCATCAACTGCCTGGTGGAACAGAAGATCGACGCGCGGATGCGCCGTACGGCGTGGCGCCCCTCGGCCACCGGCGAGATCACCACCGTCCAGACGCTGATCTTCTCGGCCGTGCTGGGCGGCGCGGGCATGTGGTTGCTGCACGCGTACGCCAATGACCTGACGATGTGGCTGACCTTCGCCACATTCCTCGGTTACGCGGTCATCTACACGATCCTGCTGAAGCCGGCCACGCCGCAGAACATCGTCATCGGCGGGCTGTCGGGCGCCATGCCGCCTGCGCTGGGCTGGGCCGCCGTGGCAGGCACCGTGCCAGCCGAGGGCTGGTTCCTGGTGCTGATCATCTTTACGTGGACGCCGCCGCACTTCTGGGCGCTGGCGCTCTATCGCCGGGCCGACTACGAGAAGTCCGGCCTGCCGATGCTGCCAATCACCCATGGCGAGCGCTACACGCTGCTCCACATCCTGCTCTATACGCTGGTGATGATCGCCGCCACGCTGCTGCCGTTCGTCTACGGCATGAGCGGCTACATCTATCTGGCCGCCGCGCTGGGGTTGGGGCTGGTTTTCCTGGGCTACGCCTGGGCGCTGTTCCGCAACTATTCGGACCAGCTGGCGCAGAAGACCTTCCGCTACTCGATCCTGTACCTCTCGCTGCTGTTCGCGGCGCTGCTGGTGGATCACTACTTCAAGTTCGTGCCGCAGATCTGACGCACCTGCCTGCGGCATCTTGACGCGCCCGGGAGCCAGCGCCGATGTGATCGGCGATACTTTCGGGCGTCTCTCCCCCTTCCTCCCACTGCCGCATGCCGAATTTCTCCACGAGTTTCTCCCTGTTGCGCCGCCTCTGCCTGCTCGCGCTCTGCACGCTGTTCCTCGCCGCGTGCGGCCAGCCGAAGCCTTCGTTCAAGAATGTCGATATCTCGGGCGCGTCCGATTTCGGCAAGGACTTCGCGCTCCAGGACCCCACGGGCAAGACGCGCACGATGGCGGACTTCAAGGGCAAGGTCGTGCTGATGTTCTTCGGCTACACCCACTGCCCCGACGTGTGCCCGACCACCATGGTCGAACTCAAGCAGGTCATGGAACAGATGGGCGCCGATGCCGACAAGGTGCAGGTGCTGTTCATCACCGTGGACCCGGAGCGCGACACGGCGCAGTTGATGGGGCAGTACGTGCCGGCCTTCGACTCGCGGTTCATCGGCCTGCGTCCCGCTGACGAAGTCGCGCTGAAGAAGGTGGCGAAGGACTTCAAGGTCTACTACGCCAAGGTGCCGGGGACGTCACCCCTGAACTACACGATGGACCACTCGGCCGGCAGCTACGTGTTCGACCAGAACGGCCAGCTGCGCCTGTTCATCCGGCATGGACAGGGCCCGGAACCCATCGCGCATGATTTGAAGGCGCTGATGGCCTCCTGAGCGTTCCACGGGGCATGAAAACAAAAAGGCCGGTCAGTTGACCGGCCTTTCGTACTTTCGGGGAGCGAGAGTCAGGCGAAAGCCGCCAGCGCACCCTTCATCTTCTTCATCGCCGCCGATTCGATCTGGCGGATACGCTCGGCCGATACACCAAACTCGTCAGCCAGTTCGTGCAGCGTGGAGCCACCCGAGCCGTCATCGTTCACGTCGAGCCAGCGCGCCTCGATGATGCGGCGGCTGCGCGGATCGAGCTTGGTCAGGGCTTCTTCCAGACCCTCGACCTGCAGGCGGTCCTGACGCTTGGCTTCCAGCACCTTGGTCGGCTCGTTGTGGTTGTCCGCGAGGTAGGCGATGGGCGCGAAGTCTTCTTCGCCATCGTCGACCTGGCCTTCCAGCGCCAGATCACCGCCTGCCATGCGGGTTTCCATCTCCATCACTTCCTCGGGCTTCACGTTGAGCTCGCGCGCAACGGCTTCCACCTGTTCGGGCGTGAAGGTGTGCAGGCCGGTCTTGTGGCTGCGCAGGTTGAAGAACAGCTTGCGCTGGGCCTTGGTGGTCGCCACCTTGACCATGCGCCAGTTCTTCAGCACGTATTCGTGGATCTCGGCCTTGATCCAGTGCATCGCATACGACACCAGCCGCACACCCTGCTCGGGGTCGTAGCGCTTCACGGCCTTCATCAGGCCGATGTTGCCTTCCTGGATCAGGTCGGCGTGGGGCAGGCCATAGCCCAGGTACTGGCGGGCAATGGACACCACCAGGCGCAGGTGCGACATGACCATGCGACGCGCGGCGTCGACAGATTCGTTGTCGCGCAGGTCGCGCGCCAGCCGAAGCTCTTCCTCGGGGGTGAGCATCGGAATACGGTGGACGGCCTGGATATAGCTTTCCAGATTGCCCAGCGTGCCCGGGAACGTCAGCGCGAAAGCGTTCGCAGCAGCGTTCTGGGGCGCCGTCGGCAGACGGCGGGAAACTTGGTTTTGATCGGCAGACAGGACTGCGTTCACTTTGACTCCTTTCGCATCCGGCTGGCAGTTGCCGGTGTGTCCCGGTGGGACACCGCATTGCAACGCATATTAGCACTCGAACCGGACGAGTGCTAAGTTTGAGGTCTTATGGGAATGATAGTTCCAGACGATCAGAAGCTATTTTCAAATAGGCACAAAACTTTGCTCCGGTGCCCCGGATCCGCGACTGGCAAGGGTTTGACGGGCCGCGCTTCCTCAACAGGAATGTTAGAGGGCGTTCTTGTCCATCGGTTTCCTACGAATTCTGAGGAATTCTGGGATGGTCTATTGCTGGATTCGCTACACTGGAAGTTGTTTTTCAGCCCCTTTCCGGAGCCATCCATGTCTGCTATCGAACACTTGCTGAAACCCCACGTCCGGGACATCGGCGAGTTCACAGTGCGCCGCCTGCTGCCGGCCGCTACCACCCAGACTGTGGGACCTTTCATCTTCTTCGATCACATGGGGCCTGTGGAGATGGCGCCCGGCCAGGGCATGGATGTGCGTCCGCATCCGCATATCGGGCTCGCCACCGTGACTTACTTGTTCGAGGGCGAGATCATGCATCGCGATAGCCTGGGCAGTGAACAGGTCATCCGCCCTGGCGACGTGAACTGGATGACGGCCGGACGCGGGATCGCACACTCAGAACGGTCGCCGGACGCCGCGCGCGAGGCCGGGCCGCGCCTGCATGGCATCCAGACCTGGGTGGCGCTGCCGAAGGCGCACGAGAACGATCCGCCCTCGTTCCACCATCACCCCGGCGCCACGCTGCCCAAGCTGGAACTGCCTGGCGTGCGCATGACCGTGATCGCTGGCGATGCGTTCGGCGCCGAGTCGCCCGTGCGTGTCTATAGCCGCACCTTGTATGTAGCCATCGAAATGGAGGCGGGCGCCAGTCTCGTGATTCCGGCGGAGCACGTACAGCGCGGAATCTATCCGGTGGACGGCAATGTGGAACTGGATGGCGAGACGCTGCCGGCCGAGCACCTCGTGACGCTGACGCCGGGCGAGCCTGTCACGGTGACCGCCACAATCCCGTCGCGCCTGATGCTGCTGGGCGGCGATCCCACTGACGGCCGGCGCTTCATCTTCTGGAACTTCGTGGCCAGCAGCAAGGACGCCATCGAGGAAGCCAGCCAGCGCTGGCAGGACGACCAGTTCCCGCACGTGCCGGGCGAGACCGAACGCATCCCGCTGCCGACACGGCGCTAGGCGCCCTTTACCTGTTCGTCAGACCGGGCTGGCCCAGGCCACCCGGGTGGCCTGCTTCAGGCATTCCTTGATCGTCTCGACCTGGGTGGCGATCGGGGCCGGCACGGGTGCCGCACCGTCGAGCACCTGCCGGATCCACGCAGCGGTGGCCGCCACATCGGTGCCCGGTGGCAGTTCGGGTACGTCGCCAATCGAGCCTGTAACCGGATCGATCATCGTCTGCTGATGGCCATCGTGCATCCAGTCGATGCGCGTACTGCGCCGCGCGTCGGCCACCACCTCGCCCTCCGTCCCGCGTCCCAGCAATACATTGGCCGGTTCGTGCGAGAAGTAGTCGGTCAGCGTCTCGCGGTACTCGGGGTGAGTGTAGCTGTAGAGTCGCAGCGCCTCGCCCGGTGTGTGCTGGCCCACCGGCTGCAGCATCTTGACGATGGTGTGCGACGAATTGCGCAGGCCGATGATCGAACGCTTGTCGAGCAGCGCCGAGATTGCGGGCGACAGCACGTCGATGGGCAACACCGCCAGCGGATGCGATGATGCGGCCAACTGATCCTGTGCGGCCTGCGTGCTGGAAGCCAGCGGCACGCCCAGTGCTTCGAACAGTTCGAGGCTGGTCACCCGGCCTGCAAATGCGCGCACGCCATGCACCAGCGTCGGCACGCCATCGCGCGCCAGCAGAAGGGCCAGCAGCGGCACCAGGTTCGGTTGCTTGCGCGCGCCGTTGTAACTGGGGATGACCACGACGGGTTTGTCGGCGGGCGCTGCCAGCGGCTGGCAGTGCGCGTGCGCGGCTTCGAGCATGCCGGCCAGTTCGTGCGGGGCCTCGCCCTTGATGCGGTAGGCCATGAGCACCGCGCCCAGTTCGATATCGGAAACACGGCCGGCCAGCATGGCATCGAAGAGTGCCTGCGCGTCTTCGCGCGGCAGGGCACGGGCGCCATTGACGCCTCGGCCGATCTCCTTGATGTAGCGGGCGGCAGAAAACGGAGATGCAGAAGTCATGATGACTGCGGAATCGTGGGGGTGGCGTTCATGATAGCCCACGATTCCTGCTCGATCTGCACCATGACGCCACGGTTTGCTCAGGCAGCCTGTTGCAGCGCCGGATTGCGCTGCTTGCGGTACAGGAAGTCGAGCACGGCGGTACGGCAGGCGTGATAGGTGCGGTCGTCAGCCAGCGCCACGCGATCGCGCGGGCGCGGGATATCGACATGCAGGATTTCGCCAATCGTCGCTGCCGGGCCGTTGGTCATCATGACGATGCGGTCGGCCAGCAGCACGGCTTCGTCCACGTCGTGCGTGACCATGACCACAGTGCTCTTCGTCCGTTCGACGATCTTGATCAACTCGTCCTGCAGATGGGCACGCGTCAGCGCATCGAGCGCACCGAACGGCTCGTCCATCAGCAACACCTTGGGCTGGATGGCGAGCGCGCGGGCAATGCCTACGCGCTGCTTCATGCCGCCCGAAATTTCATGCGGATACTTTGCCTCGGCGTGAGTGAGTCCCACAAGCGCCAGCGTCTCGTGCGTGCGCGCCTTGCGTTGTGCGGCGTTCTCCGTGGCACCGAACACGCGGTCCACGCCGAGCAGCACATTCTCGAAGCACGTCAGCCAGGGCAGCAGCGAGTGGTTCTGAAATACCACGCCGCGCTCCGGGCCGGGCCCCGCGATCTCGCGCCCCGCGCAGATCAGTGCGCCGGTCGTGGGCGTGGTCAGGCCGGCAATCAGGTTCAGTAGCGTGGACTTGCCGCAACCCGAGTGGCCGATCAGCGTGATGAACTCGCCTTCGGCAATCGACAGGTCGATATCGCGCAGCGCCACGAAAGGTCCCTTGCGCGTCTTGAAGGTCTGTCCCACGCCTTCGATGCTGACGAATTTTTCCATGACGTCGCTCCTAGGTATTGCCGTAGCTGAAGCGGCGCGCCAGGGCCAGCAGCAGGTGCTCCAGCACCAGGCCCACCACGCCGATGATGAAGATGGCGATGACGATGTGTTCGACCTTGAGGTTGTTCCACTCGTCCCACAGCCAGAAGCCGATGCCGGTGCCGCCCGTCAGCATCTCGGCGGCCACGATCACGAGCCACGCGGTGCCGATGGAAAGCCGCACGCCCGTGAGCATGTAAGGCAGCACGGCCGGAAACAGCACGCGGCGGAAGATCGTCCATTCGGAAAGATCGAGCACACGCGCCACGTTCAGGTAATCCTGCGGCACGCGCGTCACGCCCACTGCCGTGTTGATGATCATCGGCCAGATCGAGCAGATGAAGATCGCCCAGATGGCTGCGGGGTTGGCTGCCTTGAACAGCAGCAGTCCGATGGGCAGCCACGCCAGCGGCGACACCGGCCGCAGCAGGCTGGTCACGGGCGCTGCCATCGCATTGAGAAACGCGAATCGTCCGAGCAGGAAGCCAGCCGGAATGCCGATGACCGCGGCGAGCCCGAAGCCCGTTGCCACGCGTGCCAGCGATGCCAGGATGTTCCAGCCGATGCCCTGGTCGTTCGGGCCATTGCGATAGAACGGATCGGAGAACAGCGGCACGGCTGCATTCCATGTGGCACCCGGCGTGGGCAGCGACGGAATCATCGTGGCGATGCCGTGCCAGACGAGCACGAACAGCACGAAGCCCACCAGCGGCGGCACACACTTGAGCGTCAATGCGGAGATCGCCTCGCGCCGCGCGGCCTCCTTCTCCTGCGCGGCGATCTCCAGCGCACGGCGGCGCGTGTGCTCTTTCATGTCGGATTCCGCAGCGGTCTGAACGATGGTATTCACGGCAATCTCCCGGGCAGAGGCGTCAGAGCGGTCAGAGCGCCGACGCCTTGATCTTGAAGCCGTCGGCATACGCCTTCGGGTCCTTGGTGGCGTCCCACGTCACGCCGTCGATCAGCTTGGCGGTACGGAAATCGCTCTTCGGCAGCGGCACCTGCGCGGCGGCTGCGCCTTGCTTGTAGATGTCGATTCGATTCACCTTTTTCGCCACGGCGAGGTAGTCAGGATGGTCCTTGAGCAGGCCCCAGCGCTTGTGTTGCGTCAGGAACCACATGCCATCGGACAGGAACGGATAATTCGCGGCGCCATCCGAGTAGAACTTCATCGAATCCGGGTCATCCCACGTCTTGCCCAGCCCGTTGCTGTAGCGGCCCAGCATGCGGTCCAGGATGATGTCCATGTCGGTGTTGACATAGGACTTCGCGGCGATGGTCTCGGCGGTCTTGCGGCGGTTCGACGTGGAGGCGTCGATGTACTTCGACGCTTCGAGAATCGCCGCCACCATGGCGCGCGCCGTGTTCGGATGCTTCTGCACGAAATCCGAGGTGGTGCCGAGCACCTTCTCGGGATGATCCTTCCAGATGGCCTGCGTGGTCTCGGCCGTGAAGCCGATCTTGTCGGCGATGGCGCGCGCACCCCATGGCTCGCCCACGCAGTATCCATCCATGTTGCCCACGCGCATGTTGGCCACCATCTGCGGCGGCGGCACGGTGATGGCCTTGGCATCCTGCATCGGATGGATACCGTTGGCGGCCAGCCAGTAGTAGATCCACATCGCGTGCGTGCCGGTGGGGAAGGTCTGCGCGAACACGTACTCGCGCTTCTCCTTCATCATCAATGCCTTCAGGCTCGCGCCATCCTTCACGCCCTTCTCGGCCAGCTTTTGCGAGAGCGTGATGGCCTGTCCGTTGTGGTTCAGGTTCATCAGCACCGCCATGTCTTTCTTCGGCCCGCCGATGCCGAGTTGCACGCCGTAGATGAGTCCGTACAGCACGTGCGCGGCATCGAGCTCGCCGTTGACGAGCTTGTCGCGCACGCTGGCCCAGTTGGCTTCCTTGCTCGGCGTGATCTTGATGCCGTATTTCTTGTCGAGGCCCAGCGTCGAGGCCATGACTACCGACGCGCAATCCGTCAGCGGAATGAAGCCGATTTTCACCTCGGCCTTCTCCGGGGCATCGGAGCCGGCGGCCCATGCGCCGCTGCGCACCAGCGGGTCTACCAGCGTCATCACGCTGGCGCCGGCGATGCCAGCCAGTACGCGACGGCGCGTGGGGCTGGAAGGGGGATCGAGCAAGACAGGTGCGGCAGCTTCAGGGCGGGGTGGCATCGCGATGGCTCCGAAAGAAAAAAAAGCGTCCCCACTGCAGCCGTCTCGCAAAAAACGGATTGCAATGCAGGACGCCGTTGTCCGGTGGCGCGCTGAAATCTGAAAGGCGCACACACGCAAGTTGTGGATGTTCTGTTTGCTGCCCGGCCGTCGTTGGCCGTTGCATGGCACTACGCAAGCGGTGTGCCATGCTCGTTGCGGTGCACAAACGGGTAGCGCCTCGCGCGCTTTTCACCGAGCGGAGGCGCGGCGCGCCGGGCCGGTGCGGTGCGTCGCCATCGAATCGTGCGAATGGGAAAAAATCGTGCATCGCCATGCGCGACGCCGGCGCGTGGCTGCACGCCATGGCCGCGCCAGAATCGTGCAACGCACCGGCAGCGTGCGGTCCCACCTTGGGTGTATGCTTTCCCCCTGCCGCGCCGAGGCCACACTGGCCGTGTCCACCGAAAACGCCGGCGCGGCGTTCCATCAAAAGAGAAACAAGCTGGAGATCTGGATGACCGAGTTCGTATTTGCCCCGCAAGCCCCCGTCGGTGTGCCCGTGCGCGGCAGCAACGCAAGCTTTCCCGTGCGCCGTGTCTATTGCGTGGGCCGCAACTACGCCGCGCACGCCCGCGAAATGGGCTCGGACCCCGATCGCGAACCGCCGTTCTTCTTCTGCAAGCCGTCCGATGCCGTCAGCTATGTAGCCGACGGCACCGAGGGTACGTTCCCGTATCCGCCGGGCACCGGCAACTGCCACTACGAAGTGGAACTGGTTGTGGCAATCGGCAAGGGTGGCCGCGACATCTCCGTCGAACAGGCCGCCAGCCATGTGTATGGCTACGCGCTGGGTCTGGACATGACGCGCCGCGACCTGCAGAACGAATCGAAGAAGACCGGCCGCCCCTGGGAAACGGGCAAGGCGTTCGACAAGTCGGCGCCCATCGGCCCGATCGTGCCGGTTTCGGCCATCGGCCACCCGGAGAAGGGTGAAGTCACGCTGTCCGTGAACGGTGTGGAGAAGCAGCGCGGCGACTTGTCGGACCTGATCTGGTCGGTGCCTGAAATGGTGTCGTACCTGTCGAAGCTGTTCGAACTGCAGCCCGGCGACCTGATCTACAGCGGCACGCCCGAAGGCGTGGGTCCCGTGGTCAAGGGCGACGTCATGCAGTGCCACATCGCAGGCGTGGGCGACATGACCGTCAAGGTCGTCTGACGCCATGCTCGAGCTATACAGCTACTTCCGTAGCTCGGCTTCGTTCCGCGTGCGCATCGCCCTGAACCTGAAAGGGCTGCCCTATGACTACAAGGGCGTGCATCTGCTCAAGGAAGGCGGCATGCAACTGAAGCCCGAGTATCGCGCGCTCAACGCCGATGGCGTGGTGCCGACACTCGTGGCAGACGGCCGCCCGCTGATCCAGTCGATGGCGATCATCGAGTACCTCGACGAGATCCATCCGGAACCGGCCCTGCTGCCGAAGGACCCGTACGACCGCGCGGTCGTACGCGGCCTGGCGCAGGAGATCGCCTGCGAGATCCATCCGCTCAACAACCTGCGCGTGCTGAAGTATCTCAAGCACGAACTGAAGGTGACAGAGGAAGCCAAGGACGCCTGGTATCGCCACTGGATCGAACAGGGCTTTGCTTCGCTGGAAATCAACCTCTCGCAACTCGGCCACGTCGGCCGCTACGCGTTTGGCGATTCTCCGACGCTGGTCGACCTCTGTCTGGTGCCCCAGGTATTCAACGCGCAACGGTTCAACGTAGACCTGACCCCGTTCCCGACGATCGCAAAGATCCATGCCGCGTGCATGGATCTTGATGCGTTTCAGAAGGCGGCACCGGGAGTGCAGCCGGATAGTGAGTAGGGACGTATCGTAGTCCTGGTGGTTTGCTCCCCTCTCCCGCGAGCGGGAGAGGGGCGGGGGTGAGGGTCAGCGGTGCAAATTGCGATGTGGTTGGCAAGCAGAGCCTCCAGCCCTCACCCCCAGCCCCTCTCCCATTTCATAAGAGAGGGGAGCACGACGGCAGCAGACGTAATACCGTCGGTTTGCGCCCCTCTCCCGCGCGCGGGAGAGGGGCGGGGGAGAGGGCCAGCAGTTCAAATTGCGGCAAGTCGGCAAGCAGAGCCGCCAGCCCTCTCCCCTGACCCCTCTCCCATTGCATGGGAGAGGGGAACCAGAAGAGCCGAAACGACAAAGCCCCGCAATTGCGGGGCTTTGTCGTCAAACGGAGCGCATGAACGGCCGCTGGCCTACCCCAGCAACGCCTCTGCAAATTCCTCCGCCCGGAACGGCTGCAGGTCTTCGACCTTTTCACCCACGCCGATGAAGTACACCGGCACGGGGCGCTGGCGGGCGATGGCTACCAGGATGCCGCCCTTGGCGGTGCCGTCGAGCTTGGTGACGATCAGGCCGGTCAGGCCCAGGGCGTCGTCGAAGGCGCGGGTCTGGGCGAGGGCGTTCTGCCCGGTGTTGGCATCGATCACGAGCAGGCATTCGTGCGGGGCCGTGGGCATTGCCTTGCCGACCACGCGCTTGACCTTCTTGAGTTCTTCCATCAGGTGGAGCTGCGTGGGCAGGCGGCCGGCGGTGTCGGCCATCACGATGTCGATCTTGCGGGCGCGGGCGGCGTTCACGGCGTCGAAGATCACGGCGGCGGGGTCGCCGCTTTCCTGCGCCACCACGGTGACGTTGTTGCGCTCGCCCCAGATCGTCAGTTGCTCGCGCGCAGCGGCGCGGAACGTGTCGCCGGCGGCCAGCAGCACGGACTGGTGGTACGACTGGAAGTGCTTGCAGAGCTTGCCGATGCTGGTGGTCTTACCCGCGCCGTTGACGCCGGCAATCATCATCACCAGCGGCTGCTCGCGGCCCAGCGCCATGGTCTTCTCGAGCGGCTTGAGCACCTGGACGAGCAGGTCCTTGAGCGCCGCCTTGACGCCCTCGGCGGTCTCGATGCGGTCATTCTTGATGCGGCGGCGCAGTTGGTCGAGCAGGTACTCGGTGGCTTCCACGCCGGCATCGGACATCAGCAGCGCGGTTTCCAGTTCCTCGAACAGCGCCTCGTCGACCTTCACGCCGACGAACAGCACGCCGATGTTGCGGCTCGTCTTCGACAGTCCGGCCTTCAGGCGCGTCATCCAGCCGCGCTTGGCCTCGGCCGTGGGCGCTGGTGGCGGCACCAGTTCCAGTTCCTCGACCACAGGGGGCTCGTAGGCGACCGGGGCAGGCGGGGGCGGCGGCACCTGCGCAGGCACCGGGACCGGAACGGGTACGGGAACCGGAGCCGGAGCCGGAGCCGGGACGGGTGACGGTACAGGTG
>NZ_SCMX01000035.1 GCF_005503625.1 Cupriavidus sp. 2SB
ATCAGTTCGCAGTGTTGTACGAAGACCGATTTACCCACCCGCACCTCTGAGAGAATGCAGGCTTGCCAATCCATTCGACCGGCAAGCCTCTAGCTGTCCTGCACACAAAAAAACTGACAGGCCCCCCGCAAGCGGGAGAGGGGAGAAAACCGAGAGCGAGAAAACTACTTCGCCATCACCGCACCCTTGCATGGATCTTCCCGATCCTTCGTCGGCACGCGCACCACCGTGTCATACCCCGCATCCGGCGAGTCCATCTCCAGATACCCAACGCTGATTACGCGCGCATCGTCACCCAGCCAGCGCGGCACACCCACATCGCGGCGCACATGACCATTCCCCGCGATCAACACCGCACCACGGCTCGCATAAGGGCGCAGCGTTTCCGCCATCACCGCATCGCGCGCGGCCTGCGCGTTCAGCATGCCAGGCAGCATCGTCTTCGGAAAGTGACCACAGTGCCCCGCATCAAGCGTCGCGGTCTGCGCCGCAACCAAGTCCGCAGGCAATGCACGATCCAATCCAAGCGCTTTCTGCTGCGACGTAGCGAACACATCACCGAATCCACCGCGCACGATCTTCGCCGCATCGGCGCGCGACAAATTCGCGGCCAATAGCGGCAAATCGTATTGCAGTGCCAGCGCGATCACCGGCTTGTAGAGCGCCCAATCCCAACCACTCTTGCCCGATGCCTGCGCGATCACGTAGTCCACATCGCGCGGACGCTCACGGCGCGCACGATCGATGTCGGCCTGGCGCTCGCGGTCGAACTGCTCCATCGCGATGGCCGGGCGCCAGCCCGCTTCCACCGCGCGCGTCAGGGCCTGCAGGCGCTGTTGCTGCGCGGCGGCGCTGTCATGCACTTCGCCCAGCAGCACATAGGACTTGCCCGCAAAGCGCTGGCCGATGGTGTCGGGCGTGGGGGCGGTGGTGGCGCACGCACCAACAACAACAGCCGCGGCAAGGCAGATGAAAGTACGAATCATGGTTTGGGGGCTTCAGGTTGTTGCGATGACGACGATTGCACAGCGTGAGTCTCCGGCACATACACCATCGACCCATCCTTCATGCGATACGCGACGCCGGCCTTGATGCCGTCGCCCGATCCCACTTGCCCGCTCGCCTGATAGCGGACAATTTTCTCGCCCTGGCGCGACACGATTTCCATGTTCGGCTTGCCCGGGTTCGTGATGATCGTCACATCTTCATGGGTGAACGGATTCAGCGGATTCTGCGCGATGGTCACCAGCAGCGCGGCAATCACCACCAAGAACACATCGATCAGGTTCACCACCGACAGGATCGGATCGTCGCCCTCGCTTTCTTCGAGGAACTTCATTCGTCGGCCTCCCACGTCGGGCGCGACTGGCCGAGCCAGACCAGTTCCTCGGCCAGCCAGCGGCGACGCACGTTGACCACCCAGAACGTGATGCTGGCAGCGATGAGCGCCAGGATCACCGCTGAAAACGCAATCGTCAGGTTCTCGCCCACATTGGCGAGGTTGCCACCCGACAGACTCTTCAGTGCGGGCCCCATCGGGATCATCGTGGCCACCAGCCCCAGCATTGGCGCCACGCGCGTGGCGATGCGCGGACGCTCCAGCAGCTTGTGCGCCGCCACGTCGAGCGCGTCAGAGTGGCTCACCTTGTGCCGGCGCGCCCAGGCCACCAGCACGTAGCCACGCCCCGACTCCATCGGATGGCGGCCACGCAGCCACGCCTGCATCGCAAAATCGCCGAGCGCCCAGAACGCATAGAGGAACAGCAGGCCGATCAGCGCCAGCGTCGGGTACAGAAACATCTGGCCGACGTCATACATCAGGGTTTCAAGCAAAGTAGGAGTCATGATATCTATGCGAGTAATACTTGATGCTAATTTATACGATTAAAAATTCTTAATTTGGATATTCGACACATCTCAATCCGTCAGTCGCCGTCGTGCGCTGAGGGCTCCGCCGATCAGCGCTGCGGCCAGCGCGATGCCACCCGCCAGCCAAGATAGCACTGGCACAAGCGCCGCAGCAGGCGGTTTGCGCACTTCGAGCCGCATGCCTTGGACGGGCTGCGGTTGAGGCTGGGCCGACGCAGCGGGAGCCGGAGGTGTCGGTTCCCCTGCCTTCGCTGCGGGCGGCGCAGCGCGCGGGGGCACCGGTGCAGCAGGCGTCTGCATGCCATACCCGGCCTGCGCCGTCGCCACTGTCTTCCGATACGCATTGAATTGCCGATTGCCGCTGCGGATATCGTGATCCTTTGCGAGCGCGTCATATCGTTGCGCCAAGGTCTTCAACATCGCGGCGTCGGCGCGCCAGTAGCCCTTGCGCGCGGCCTCCATCATGCGTTCGATGACCTGGGCCTGTGCCTGCGGCGCGTGCTGCGCGAACCATTCGTTCAACCCGAGCTTGTGCTTGTCATTGACGTAGACCTCCGCGAACTCGGTCCACTGGTCGTCGCGCACGATCTCGGGCGAGGTCGCCGTCCACCCCCAGAAGTTATTCACGGTATCGAGCACGTTCAACGCGCCGCTATAGCCCTCGGCCTTCATGCCTTCGATCCAGCCCGGATGGAAGTAACGCGTGCGCAGTTCCGTAGCGAGAAAGCCCGCCGCCGTCTCGGTCTTCGCATGATTGGCATCGCGCAGATTCGAGATCAGCAGCTCGGGCGCCCTGCCTGTCAGGTGCCGCACCGCGAGACCGATGCCGCCGAGATACTGGAAGGGATCGTCCGTGGTCAGCATGCCGTAGAGATTGGAACTGCGCGCCAGCAGCGCACCGTCCACGCCCTTGAGATTCTCCGCATAGAGATTGGTCTGCGGCAGCTCCTCGCCCCAATGCTTCTCGTCGGGACCGTAGGCGTATTGCATGCGCGCGAGGTAGACATTGGCGAGCTTTGCATCGGCGGCCTTGCCACTGCCAAACGAATCGGTCGCTTGCGTGGCATCGTCGAGACCCGTGCCGTAGTTGCCCGATTCGCTCGCGAAGATGCGCGTGACGGCCAGCCCGTCGAGCCGATCCTGCGGCACGCCCGCCTTCACCAACTGCGCGCGCATCGCACGCGTATTCGCGGCTACGTTGTTGTCCGCTTCCGGCTGCGCCGCCGCCAGCTTCACCGCTTCCGCGAGCCACTTCATGAGGTTGGGGAAATGATCGCGATAGAGGCCCGTCGCCGACAACACCACATCCACACGAGGACGTCCGAGTTCGCTCGACGGTATCGCCTCCACACCGGTCACGCGGCCACCGTCATCCCATTTCGGACGAATGCCGAGCACGGCCATCGCCTGCGCTTCGAGCATGCCCTGATGGCGCATGGTCTCCACACTCCACAGCGAAAACGCGAGCTTCTTCGGCCACTGGCCATGACGCTTGCGCCAGTCCGCGATCATCGCTTCCGCAGCGGCCTGTCCAGCCTTCCACGCTTCGCGGCTCGGCACTTTTGAAGGATCAAAGCCATAGAGATTGCGGCCCGTGGGCAACGCATCGGGATTGCGTACGGGATCGCCACCCGTACCGGTCTTCACGTACTGTCCCGAGAGCGCGGTCAACAATGCTTCGGCCTCCGGCTGCGCGTCGAGGCTCACATACAGTTGCCGCGCGCGCTGCATGTCCTCGCGCTGCTTCGGATCGGACAGTGTGTCGAGCGGCGTGTTCCCGATGACATAGCGATGCACCATTGCATAGGGTGCGGTCTTCGTCAGTTGCGCGAAGTCCACCGCGAACAGTTCTTCGGGCTCCTCGGGGAACACGCGCTTGAGCCAGTCCCTGCCGAGCATCGCCATCGTCGTGAACAGTCTCAAGCCCTCGTCCTGCGAGTGTCCCAACGTGTGCAGCCCATAAGGTTGCAGCGTGCCGCCGAGATCGTGCAGGTGCGTGTGCAGCGCATCGAGATACACGACGAAATCCTTGCGCGCACGCGCCTCGGTCCAGCCCATGTCTTCGAACACATGCATCGACTTGCTGCGTGCGAGGATGTCGGCTGCGAGCGTGTCCTTCACCGCGCCCTCGTCCTGTGCGAGGTACGCGTGCAGTTGATCGTGAAGATGCGTCAGGTCGGTGTGCAGCCCTGCGGGCCGGAACGGTGGCGTCTGATGGCTGACGATCACCGCGCGGCCACGTCGCTTGGCCTGGATCGCCTCGCCCACGTCATCGACGATATAGGGATAGATGACCGGGACATCGCCGAGCACGAGGTAGGGCGCATCGGTCACGGCCAGCGCGCGCTCCTTGCCCGGCGTCCACTCCTGCGTGCCATGCGTGCCGTAGTGCACCAGCGCGTCGCGGTCCTGCCGGGCCCACAGGTAGGCAGCCATGTAGAAATGGTTCAACGGCGTCTTCGTCGAGTGATACAGCGCTTTCTCGTCGGTGGCGCTGCGTTCGCCGCGCGGCGGCACCGGCATCAGCGCCACGTTGCCAACCTGAAGACGTGGAATCACGAAACCCGGCTCGCCATTGCGCGTGGTGGCCATCGACGATTGCTCGGGCTGTCCCCAGCGCTGCGTCACGCTGTCACGCAACGCGGCGGGCTGCGCATCGAACCATGCGCGATAGCGCGACATCGGCATCCACACCGCGTGGTCGGATGCGAGCAGCGGTTGCAGTGTGCCGGTGCGATAGAACGGCGCCAGCAGTGCACCGAGTTCGCGTTGCAACGTCGTTTCATCGAGCGTGTCTGTGCGATAGCCCGTCGCCTGCAATGCAGCAAGCGTACTCGCAAGGCTGCGCGGCAGATTAAGAAACGATGCAGACAGATTCTTCTCGCCGGACGGGTAGTTGTAGAACAGGATGGCCACGCGCTTCCCGGCATTTGGCGTGGACTGCAACCGCGCGAGCGCGACCGCCTTGCCTGCCACGGCATCGACCTGCTCCGGAATGCCGACGATTGCGCCATCGCGCTTCGACGTGGCGGCGGCGAGCATCGGGTCCATCACGCCTGCTAGTTCGGGCTGCACGAGATAGAAGGGCGTATCCGTCAGGCTGATGCCATGTGGATCGGCAGCCCAATCGGCGGCATCGCCCTTGCGATAGGGCATCACCTGCAACACCGGCACACCGAGTGTTTCGAACTCGGCCTTGCGTCCCTGCGGATTGAGCATGATCTGCCCATTGATCAGCACATCGACGAGGCGCTTGCCATCCGGCGCCACCATGCGCGTGATGGCATCGGCTTCCATGATCGGGCCATAGAAGACGAGGGCGCGTGCGTGACGCGATTCGATGCGCGCGATCAGGTCATCGATGAACGCGCTGTCGAGGCCCGACACATAGGCTTGGTGGATGGCGATGCCGATCACCGGCATACCGTCTGCACCCGATGCTTTCAACGCTTCCGCAGGCGTGGTCGTGATGACGTCTGGCAAGCGGGGATGGTAGTACGCCGCCTTCGGAAATATCACCGGCGGCGGGATCGATGCATCCGCGCGCAAGCGAAACTGCGCGGACGCCACGGTGCGCAGCATCGCATCGAAGTTGGCGCGGCCACCGTTCGCGTAGTAGGTCTGCATGCGCTTTGCCAAGGCATCGTCGACACCGTGTGCCTCGTATCGATCCGTCGCCAGCAAGACGCGCGGCGTGGTCGATGTGGTCCACAACGGACCGAGTTGCGCGAGCATCGCCGTGACGATATGGTCGCGCGGCGCATCGACGATCAGCAGGTCCGTCTTCGTCGCAAAGCTACCGAGTTCCTGCGCGGAGAGCTTCTCGATATAGCGCGCCTCCAGCGTCATGCCGTGCTGCGCGGCCATCTCGCGCAGGGGTTCGAACTTACCGGCGGGCACCGGCGATGCGGTCAGGATGTGGATGCCCGGCGCGGCGGCATGCGCGGACATCGCCATCATCGCGGCCAGCAGCCACCCCAGGAACGCCAACCACCGCGCCTTTGCCGATAACAATTGTTGAAACATCGTGTCTCCTCCTGATGGCTTGTGCGTCATGCGTGCGTCAGAACGCGACCTTGACGCTGGCCGCCACCGTCCGGCCTGGTTGTGTATAGAAATCGAGGCCAGGGTCTGTCGCGGTCACGCCGGTCTGGCGCACATCGCCCCAGAGCCAGTACTTCTTGTCGAACAGGTTGTTGATCGCGAGCGTCAGCGTGGCGCGCTTGCCGAAGCGCCACCATGCCTGCAGATCGACCACGCCATAGCCACCAGGCTTGAAGTACTGCGTGCGCGAATCGTCCGTGCGCGTCACGGCCTTCGCACCGCGCCAGCGCAGTGCGGCACCGGGACCATCCTCACGCTGCGGCTCCCATGTCAGCCCTGCCGATGCGCGCAATGGCGACACCGTATTGAGCGGCTGATCCTTCTGCTGGTTCGTGCCATGCGCATACGCTACCGCGCCATCCACGCGCCACTGCGGCAGGAAGCGCCACGATCCACGCCACTCTGCACCATAGATGCGCACCTTCGATTGATTGCGGTACTGGTAGGTAGCGCGCATGCCAGACAGGCACGACGGATCGGACGGACAACGGAGCATCACCTGTTCGATGAAGTCCGTGTAGCGATTGTCGTACATGGCCACGCTGCTCTGCACGGTGTCGCTGGTGTAGCGCACGCCCACTTCGAACGAGCGGCTTTTCTCGGGGTCAAGATCGCCATTCGGCGCTGCGCCGTAGCCCTGCACCGGATTGCGGAAGCTGCCGTTGATCTCGCGATAGCTCGGCGCGCGATAGCCAAACACGTATTGCGCCCACACGTTGATGCGATCCGTCGCCTGCCACAGTGCGGACAGCTTCGGCGACAGGTTCGAATCGCTCTTGTCGATAGGCGCCTTGCCGTTTGCGCTGTGATACAGCGAATCGTCATCGGGACCGAGCGAGTACTGGTCAAAGCGCAGGCCCGGCGTCAGCGTGAAACGGCCATCGAAGAAACGCAGTTCGTCCTGCACGAACACACCGATCTGACGCGTCTCGCCCTTGGGGAAATCGTGCAGCGGGAAGTTCTCGCCAGCCAGCGATTTCACAGTGGTACCGGTCGTGGTGTTGACCACGGTCGCGTCGCGCATTTCCTCGGATGTCGTCTGAAGAAAATCCACGCCGCCGATCAGCCGATGCTCGACACTACCCGTGCGAAAACCCTTGTCGGCCTGCACGTTGAAGCCGGTCTGCGCTTGTTCGAAGCCGAAATCGAGTCCCACATTGCAGAGGTTTCTGCCAGGCCGCGTGCCCGAACATCCCGCGCTGGTGCCGCTGCGCACCTGATCGGTATGCGTGCCCGAATCGCTCTGCTGGTAGTACACCGATGCCGTGAGCCGATCGAGCACCGCATTGGCAGGACGCCATTCGTAATCGAGCGAGATACGGTCGCGTTTCATCTCCTCCGTGCCATCGGCCTGCGTCACGCGAGGCAGCGCGGGCGTGAGGCGCAGCATGTTCGTGCTGCTGTGCGCATCGCGCCGCTCATAGGTCAGGCGGAAACGTTGCCGGGGCGTGGCGTTCAGCACCACCTTGCCAAGATAGGCATTGGTCTCGCCGCGCTGCGGATTCGGTGTGGTGCGGTAGATCGAGGTCGAATCGTTCGCACCCATGTTCTGCATCTCGTGCGACGTGCGGTGCGCGTACATGAACAGGCCCTGCACCGTGTCGTTGCCGCCGGCCACGCCCACGGTCTGGCGGAAGCCGTCATCGATGCCATTCCATTCGAGCCCCGCTTCGGCACCAGCTTTCTTACCGCGCATCAGATCCACGGGATCTTTCGTCGCATACGACACCACGCCGCCGATGGCATCGGAACCATAGAGGCTCGATGCGGGACCACGTAGTACTTCGACGCGTTTCAGGAACGAGAACTCCGGCGCCTCGCGCGTGGATGTCGAGATATTCGACGGCCCGCCCCCGCTGTAGTAGTCGGGCAGGCGTACGCCATCGACCATCTGTAGCACCCGGTTGTCTTCGATGCCCCGGATGTTCACGCTGCCCGCGCCAAAGCGGCGACGGTCGCGCGGCACGTCGATGTCGGGTTCGTCGGCAAAGAGGCCGGTCTCGTCAACGGGCATGGCCTGCCCGATCCTGCGCGCGTCTTCCACCGTGATGGTGGACGCCACCGCATCGGCGCGTTCCTCGGTGCGCGTGGCGGTGACCACCACCTCCCCGAGTTGCCGCACCTCCTCGGCACATAGCGGTGCGCTCAGCATGGCGCAAAGTGTGGCGACAGGTGTCGTCCTGAAATTGGCGCATGAGCGCGCCAGCCAACGGCATGTCATCGGTTTTTCCCCCTGATGGAAAGCGATAACGCTGGCTGGCTGAAATGCCGCGTGGCCGATGAGGTCCTCGCGTCAGGGGGCGGATGGCTGGCATGCGTGCACGGCGGGCCCTGTGGTTGGTGTGTGGGTGTCTCGCCGGAAACGAGAATTATTCTCGTTTATTTCCGAATCGACAAGAGCCGTTGTGCAAGGTGCCCTGTTGTTGTTGGAGAACGACGAGGCGCGACGGGGAACGATCGGAAAAGACTGACTCCCGCTCCCGCCTGCGCGGGAGGGGAGCAGGGAACATCAGTGCGAGACGGCCTCGGGCTGCTTCACGTCGAGCGGGTTGCCCTCGGCGTCGATCTGCAGCGGGCCGGTGCCGGAGTACTTGTCCAGCGCCAGGTAGATCACCGGCGTGATGAACAGCGTGATGACTTGCGAGAACAGCAGGCCGCCCACCACCGCCAGGCCCAGCGGCTGACGCAGTTCGGCGCCCGCACCCAGACCCAGGGCGAGCGGCAGGGCGCCCATCACGGCGGCGAACGTGGTCATCATGATCGGACGGAAGCGCAGCAGGCACGCCTGCCGGATCGCCTTCGCCGGATGCATGCCCTGTTCGCGCTGCGCAGCCAGCGCGAAGTCGATCATCATGATCGCGTTCTTCTTCACGATGCCGATCAGCATCAGCACGCCAATCGTCGCAATCAGCGATAGCTCCACGTTGAACAGGTACAACGTAGCCAAAGCGCCAATCGCCGCCGAGGGCAGACCGGCGAGAATCGTCAGCGGGTGAATGTAGCTCTCATACAGCACGCCCAGCAGCGTGTAGATCACCGCCAGCGCCGCCACAAGCAGCACCACCTGCGTGGCCTGCGAGGACTGGAACACGGCCGCATCGCCGCCCCAGCTCGTGAAGATCGACGCGGGCACTTCCAGTTCCTGCTTGTAGCGATCCATCAGCTTCGACGCGTCGCCCAGCGGCGCACCCGGCGCGAGGTTGAACGACACGGTCACCGAGGGCAACTGCCCCTGGTGATTCACCGCAATCGGTCCCACGCGGCGCTCGGTGGTGGCAAAGGCCGACACCGGCACCATCTGGCCGGTCTTGCTGCGCACGTAGAGCTTGGAGAACGCAGTCTCATCCACGCGATCCACATCGGCGGCGGTCAGGATCACGTAGTAGTTGTCGATGGGCGTATAGATCGTGGAGACCTGCCGCTCGCCGAATGCGGTGTACAGCGCCGTGCGAACGTCCTGGATCTGCACGCCCAGCGCATTGGCCTTGTCGCGGTCGATGGTCAGGTGCGCCTCAAGGCCCGACTGCTGCGAATCGCTCGTCACGTCGCGGAACATCGGCTCGGCGCGCATCTTGGCCATGAGCTTGTCGCTGAACTCCTGCAACTGCCCGGCCTTCACGCTCTGCAGCGTGTACTGGTAGCGGCTCTTGCTCTGGCGTCCGCCCAGGCGCAGGTTCTGCACGGGCGAGAAATACACCTGCAGCCCCGGCACGCCCGAGACATCCTTTCGCAGCGACTCCACCACCTGCGGCATCTTCACGCGCTCGCCAAGCGGCTTCAGTTCCACGAACATGCGGCCCGTGTTGATGGCCGGCGACGGCCCGCCGCCAATCGATGCCACCACGCTCTTCACCGACGGATTCGCGCGGATACGCTCGGCAGCATCGCGCAGGCGCTCGGACATCGCTTCGAACGAAATGTCCTGCGGCCCTTCGGCATTTACCTGGATCTGGCCGATGTCTTCCTCGGGGAAGAAGCCCTTCGGAATCTTCACGAACATCACGGCGGTAATCACGAACGTGAGACCCGCGATACCGAGCACGAAGCGGCGATGCGCCAGGCACCAGTCCAGCCCGCGCGCATAGTTGTGCAACGTCCATTCGAACAGGTCTTCGAACCACTGCGTGGAGCGCATGCCGATGGTCTGCTTCTGCACCACGCGATGCACGGGCGCGCCCGCTGCGTGATCGCCATAGGCATGCTGCGATTCATCGACAGGTACGTTCTCCGCCGACAGGAAGCGCGCGCACAACATCGGGATCAGCGTCAGCGAGACCAGCGCCGAGACCAGGATCGACAGCGACACCACCGCCGCGAATTCGTGGAACAGCAGGCCGATCACCCCCGGCATGAAGAAGATCGGGATGAACACGGCCACCAGCGAAATCGAGATCGACAGGATGGTGAAGCCCATCTCGCGCGAACCCACCAGCGCGGCCTTGAGCGGCGGCACGCCTTCCTCGATATGGCGCACGATGTTCTCGAGCATCACGATGGCGTCGTCCACCACCAGACCCACGGCCAGCGTGATGGCCAGCAGCGACACGTTGTCGAGGCTGTAGCCGAACGCCTTCATCAGCGCCACGGTGCCGATCAGCGAGATGGGCAGCGAGACCGTGGGAATCAGCGTGGCCGCCGCGCGGCGCAGGAACAGGAAGATGACCAGCACCACCAGCGCCACGGTCAGCGCCAGCGTGAACTGTACGTCATGGATCGATTCGCGGATCGATACCGAGCGGTCGTTCACCACGGCCACGTTGACCGATTCCGGCATCTGCTGCTTCAGGCGCGGCAGCGCATTCCTGACGGCATCGACCACGGCCACCGTGTTGGCATCAGGCTGGCGCTGCACGGCCAATACGATGGAGCGTTCGTTGTTGAGCCAGCTACCGGTCTTGATGGTCTCGACGCTGTCTTCCACATCGGCCACGTCAGAGAGTCGCACCACGGCGCCGCTAGGCTGGCTCGCCACGATGATGTTGCGGAACGCTTCCGCACTCGTCATCTGGCGATTGGCCTGGATGGTCAGCGTCTGTCGCGCGCCATCGAGCGTACCGACCGGCGTGTTGGCATTGGCGCGATTCAATGCCGTGGCGAGCTCGTCGAGCGTGAGACCGCGCGCGGCGAGTGCATCGGGGTGCGCACGCACGCGCACCGAGAAACGTTTCTGACCGTAGACCTGCACCTGCGCCACGCCGGGCAATGTGGCCAGCGTGGGCGAGATCAGGTTGTCGCCGAATGCATTCAGTTCGCCCAGGCTCATTGATGGCGAATTGATGGCCAGCAAGATCACCGGTGCGTCCGCCGGGTTCACCTTGCGGTACGACGGCGGCACCGTCATCTCGATCGGCAACGAACGTTGCGCGCGGAACAGCGCGGCCTGCACGTCAACGGCCGCATCGTCGATACTGCGGTCGCTGTTGAATTCGATGGTGATGCTGGAGTTGCCGAGCGTGTTCGACGAACTGATCACGGTCACGCCCGGAATCGTCGCGAACTGCTTTTCCAGTTGCGTGGCCACCGAAGCCGCCATGGTCTCGGGACTCGCCCCGGGCAGCGTGGCGGTGACCTGGATCACCGGCGAGTTGAAGCTGGGCAGCGCGGCAATCGGAATCGTCGGATACAACACGATGCCGGTGACGATGACGGCCAGGCACAGCAGCACCGTCATCACGGGCCGGCGGATACAAAGCTCGGACAAACTCATGATGTCAGTGTCCGTTGCCGTTGGGTGCTGCCGCTGGAGCCGATGCTGCGGCACCACGCGCCGGCACTTCGCGCACCAGCGTGCCCGGACGCAGGTTCTGCGCGCCCTCGATCACCACGCGGGCCTTGGGCTGCACGCCTTCGACCACGGCGGCTGCGGCGGTGGTGACGATGACCTTCACCGGCACGCGCGCCACCTTGCTGTCCGGCTGCACCACGTAGACAAAGCGGCCCTCGGGACCTGTCACCACGGCTTGCGGCGGCACGCTCAGCGCATCCTTCAGCGTCTGCACCGTGGCGCTGACGTTGGCATAGGTGCCGGGCCAGAGCCGGCTTTCCGCGTTGTCGAACATCGCCTTGACGCGGATGCTGCCGTATTGCGGGTCCACCGTGTTGTCGACGAACGTGATCTTGCCGGTGACCGGGTTCTTGTTGCCGTCGTTGGGCTGGGCCGTCACGGCCACCGGGCCGGCACGCAGCGCATCGCGCAGCGCAGCCAGTTGCCGCTCCGGCAGCGTGAACGTGACCGTGATCGGCGCGATCTGGGCCACGGTCACCATCGGCAAGGCATTGGTCGGCGTCACCAGCGAACCGGGGAAGACATTGATGATGCCGGTGCGTCCGCCGATGGTCGCGCGGATGGTGCCGTAGCTGATGGCCACCTGGCTGGCCTCGATGGCAGCCTGGTCAGCGCGGATCGTGGCTTCGAATCCATCCACCTTCGCCTGGGCCGTATCCACGGCGCTGCGCGAAATGAAATTGCGCTGCAGCAGTTCCTGGCTGCGCGCCAGCGTGCGGCGGGCATCGGAGAGATCTGCCTGATCGCGCATGAGCTGGGCGCGGGCCTTTGCCAGATTGGCTTCGTCCATGCGCGAATCGAGCGAGAACAGCAGATCGCCCGGCTTCACGGTCTGGCCTTCCTTGATATGCACGGTGCGCACGGTGCTCGATACCTGTGGGCGCACGTCCACGCTCTGCATGGCCGTCACGGTGCCGTTGGCGTTGACTTCCACGGGCACGTCGCCCTGCTGCACGAGGGCAGTAGCCACAGCCGCAGCGCTGGGGCCCTTGGCTACAGGCTTCGGGGCGAGCCACGTCTTCCAGCCGAACCACCCGGCAATTGCCACGACCAGTACCGCGATCACCACTACCCATGGCGATGTACGGCCACGGCCCGTGCTGGCGGCCGCGCTCCAGTTCCCATCGACAAAGCCTTTCGGCTGGTCGATCCCATCTGATTTCATGTGAGGACCCTCAATTGCCGCATGGCGCGCTCCCCAAAACGTGGCACCCGGCGTCTTGGCACCGGATTTTGCCCGCGCGAACCGCTACTAGTACCGCGCCTCGCCCATCCAGGCAAAGCGCGTTGTATTACAAGCCATTACAGCATCGATGGGGACGGATGGAGGGCCGGCGGGATGGCAGCCCCCGGCGGTGGCCAAAATGCTTGTATCAGACCTAAAACATTAGCAGAAAAGCCGGTTCGGGCCACTGGGGAATAACGCGGGAAAGGGGAGGTTTCGGCGGAAAACTCAGGCGTTTTCCCGCCGATTGAGGCTTTCGAGCGACACTTCACGTGGCCCTGGAACCAGCACCACGCCATCGCCAGCCCGTATGACACCTGGGCGCGCCACGCCCAGGTACACGCCCGAAAAGCCACTGCGGGTCATGTCGCGCACGGCATGCGCATAGCCCAGGGCGGCATTCAGTTTGAAGCAGGGGCGACGTGTCGATTTCACCACAAACTCGACATCGCCGATGTAGAGGTGGTCTCCCACCCACAGTGCGGTTTCGAGCAATCCTTGCGTGGTCAGGTTCTCGCCCATCGCACCAAACGCCAGCGGACGCTCGGCTTCTTCCACGCCGGCTTCGCGCCGCCGGGTGTTCCACCAGGTGTAATGCTCGATCGGATAGGCATAGACGGCGCGATCCGGGCCACCGTGGACAGTGCGGTCCACCTGTTCATCGCCCGCCATGCCGAGCCGATGCACGCCCACCGCGATAGGGTGATGCTGGGTGCTGAGGGGGTGCTTGCGAATGGCCGACATGACCACGGCCTCGGTTCCGGCACCCGCCACGACCAGCGGCAGCGCCGTCCCCACATTGACAGCCAGTACGCGCCGGACGGCAGGGCCGCCGGTGCCCATTGGATTGGGACGCGGATCGGATTCGGCCACGGTACGCCCTCCTTGCGTGTGCGGGGCCCGCGCGGGTGCCCAGCTTTTCGCTGGTGCCACGCGCTGACTTTGTGAACCGAGTGTACCGGCTCGTCCACGCGTTTGAGGATGGGTAATGTGGGGAAACAGACGCTCCCGGCACACGCGCCAAGCGCGCGCCGGGGCAGGGGTGAGGCAGGGACGAAACTCAGCGCGAAAGCGCAGGCGTCAGCGCCTTGGGATTGGCGATGCTGTCGTGCTTGCCGCCCAGCACGTCGAGGATGTTCTGGAACGCGGTGCGGAAGTACAGCTCGTAGCTGTCACGCTCCACATAGCCCAGGTGCGGCGTGCAGATGCAGTTCTCCATGCGCAGCAGCGCGTGGCCCTGCAGGATCGGCTCGGATTCGAAGACGTCGATGGCCGCCATGCCGGGGCGGCCCCGGTTCAGCGCGGCCACGAGCGCGTTTTCCTCGATCAGCTCGGCACGGCTGGTATTCACGAAAAGCGCCGTGGGCTTCATGCGTTGCAGGTCAGACAGCTTGACGATGCCGCGCGTCTCGTCGTTCAGGCGCAGGTGCAGCGACAGCACGTCGCTGTCGGCGAACAGTTGCTCGACGGATTCCGCCACGTTCAGGCCGTCGTCGCGCGCCGCCTGTTGCGACGCCTCGCGGCCCCAGACCAGCACGTTCATGCCGAACGCACGCCCGAAGCCAGCCAGCAGCTTGCCGATCTTGCCGTAGCCCCAGATCCCCAGCGTCTGGCCACGCAACACCTGGCCCAGCCCGAAATTCGGCGGCATCGTGGTCGACTTCAGGCCCGACTGCTGCCAGGCGCCATGCTTGAGGCTGGCCACGTACTGCGGAATGCGGCGCTGGGCCGCCATGATCAACGCCCACGTGAGTTCGGCGGGTGCCACGGGCGATCCCACGCCTTCCAGCACCACGATGCCACGGTCGGTGCAGGCTTCGATATCCACATGACTACCGGCCCGGCCCGTCTGGCTGATGATGCGCAGCTTGGGCAGCTTCTCGAGCAACTGACGCGTCACTCGCGTCCGTTCGCGGATCAACACCAGCGCCTCCACATCGGAGAGGCGCGCGGCCAACTGGCCCACACCTTTGACGGTATTGTTGAAAACCTTCACGTCATGCCCTTCCAGCAGGGAAAAGCAGGGCAGCTTGCGCACGGCGTCCTGGTAATCGTCGAGAACGGCAATCTTCATTGGTGACTCTTTGAACGGGGGCTTGGTGCGCGCGGCCACAGAATCAGCGCGCGCCGGACAGTATTGTTGGCTTCCCTGACGCAACATCCACGACAGACAAGCGCAGGAATTCGAACAGCCATTTTGACAGGGGCGACAATGCTGCGCAGCAAAAAACAGGGGGCCCGTAGAGTGGTATTCTTGCCCGCTTCCGCGACGCGACAGGTTGGTCGAGCCAAGCTCCCACTCCCTGTTCGCCGCCGGACAATGCCCGACCGGCCCCTGCCGTCCGTCAGAAACGGACGAAGCGCAACTGTATCGCAGCCGCAGGGACCCCCGCGACCCTTTGCCCTCAATTGGTCGCCGCCGAGTTGTAACGGGATGTGACCACACCGTATGCGAGCGTTTTGCCTTCTTTCCCGGCAGGCGCCCGGCCCGGTAGCCGGTCTTCCCCGCTCACTCCGCACCCGGCCCCTCGCGCCGGTTGGACATTGCAAGGTTTCTTTTTCGCTTTGGAGCAGTAGATATGAACCACCCCACAATGCAAGGCACACCGGCCCTGAACGTGCCGGCCTGGGTAAAGAACCAGAAACTGGTCGCCTGGGTTGCCGAGATCGCTTCCCTGACCAAGCCGGACCAGATCTACTGGTGCGATGGCTCGCAGGAAGAATATGACCGCCTGTGCGAACTGATGGTCGCTGCGGGCACCATGCGCCGCCTGAACCCGGCCAAGCGCAAGAATTCGTTCCTGGCGCTGTCGGACCCTTCCGACGTGGCACGTGTGGAAGACCGCACCTTCATCTGCTCCGAGAAGAAGGAAGACGCCGGCCCCACCAACAACTGGACTGCACCGGCAGAAATGCGCCAGACGCTGTCTGGCCTGTTCGACGGCTGCATGCGCGGCCGCACCATGTACGTGGTGCCGTTCTCGATGGGCCCGCTGGGTTCGCCGATCGCGCACATCGGCGTGGAACTGTCCGATTCGCCGTACGTGGCCGTGAACATGCGCATCATGACGCGCATGGGTCGCGCCGTGTACGATGTGCTGGGCACCGACGGCGAGTTCGTGCCGTGCGTGCACACCGTGGGCAAGCCGCTGGCTGCTGGCGAGCAGGACGTGGCATGGCCGTGCAACAAGACCAAGTACATCGTCCACTTCCCGGAATCGCGCGAGATCTGGTCGTTCGGTTCGGGCTACGGCGGCAATGCGCTGCTGGGCAAGAAGTGCTTCGCACTGCGGATCGCCTCGACCATGGGCCGCGACGAAGGCTGGCTGGCCGAACACATGCTGATCCTGGGCGTAACCTCGCCCGAGGGCAAGAAGTACCACGTGGCCGCTGCATTCCCGTCGGCCTGCGGCAAGACCAACTTCGCGATGCTGATCCCGCCCAAGGGCTACGAAGGCTGGAAGATCACGACGATCGGCGACGACATCGCGTGGATCAAGCCGGGCCAGGACGGCCGTCTCTACGCCATCAACCCGGAAGCCGGCTACTTCGGCGTGGCCCCGGGCACGAGCGAGAAGACCAACTACAACGCGATGGCGACCCTCAAGGAAAACGTCATCTTCACCAACGTGGCGCTGACCGATGACGGCGACGTGTGGTGGGAAGGCATGACCCGCGAAGCCCCGGCGCACCTGGTGGACTGGCAGGGCAAGGATTGGACGCCTGCTATCGCCAAGGAGACCGGCGCCAAGGCCGCGCACCCGAACGCCCGCTTCACCGCCCCGGCCTCGCAGTGCCCGTCGATCGACGACAACTGGGACAACCCGGCTGGCGTGCCCATCGACGCCTTCATCTTCGGTGGCCGCCGCAGCACCACGGTGCCGCTGGTGACCGAAGCGCGCAACTGGACCGAAGGCGTCTACATGGCCGCCACGATGGGCTCGGAAACCACCGCCGCCGCTGCTGGCCAGCAAGGCGTGGTACGCCGCGACCCGTTCGCGATGCTGCCGTTCTGCGGCTACAACATGAGCGACTACTTCGGCCACTGGCTCGCACTCGGCAAGAAGCTGGAAGCCTCTGGCGCCAAGCTGCCGAAGTTCTACTGCGTGAACTGGTTCCGCAAGGACGCCGACGGCAACTTCGTCTGGCCGGGCTTCGGCGAGAACATGCGCGTCCTGTCGTGGATGATCGACCGCGTGGAAGGCCGTGGCGAAGGCGTTGACCACGTCTTCGGCACGTCGCCGCGCTACACCGACCTGAACTGGAACGGCCTGCCGTTCACGGCCGAGCAGTTCGAACAAGTCACGTCGATCGACCACGCCGCCTGGCAACAGGAACTGGCGCTGCACGACGAACTGTTCACGCAGCTCAAGCACAACCTGCCGCAGGCACTGGTGGAAACGAAGGACGCACTGGCCAAGCGCCTGGGCTGAGTTTCGTTTTTTGCTTTGAGGAAAAGCCGACTGGTGAAAGCTGGTCGGCTTTTTTGTTGGTTGGCGCTCGCAAGTGCTGTGGGTTTGCTCCCCTCTCCCGCGTTGCGGGAGAGGGGCGGGGGAGAGGGCTAGGGGTGCAAGTTGCGACGCAGTCGGCAAGCAGAACCTCCGGCCCTCACCCCCAACCCCTCTCCCATTTCATGGGAGAGGGGAGCTAACCGACAGCGTTTCAAAAGCCCTTGGCTTGCTCCCCTCTCCCGCGTTGCGGGAGAGGGGCTGGGGGTGAGGGCGAGCGGGTCAACTGCCGATCAAGCAACTCACCGATACAAAACCTGCGGCAACCACAACCCAATCCCCGGAAAGATATACAGCAGCGCCAGCGCCACGATCTGGATGGCCATGAAGGGCAGCATGCCGGCGAAGATCTGGTTCAGCGTGACGTGGGGTGGCGCCACGCCCTTGAGGTAGAACGCGGCCATCGCCACGGGCGGAGAGAGGAACGCGGTCTGCAGGTTCAGTGCCACCAGCAAACCGAAGAACAGCGGGTCGATGCCGAAGTTGTCGAGCAGTGGAATGAAGATCGGCATGAAGATGATGATGATCTCCGTCCATTCCAGCGGCCAGCCGAGCAGGAAGATGATGATCTGCGCGAGGATCATGAACTGCACGGGCGACAGGTCCATCGACAGCACCCATTGTTCGACCAGTGCCTGCCCCCCCAGCAACGCGAACGCCGCCGAGAAAATCGACGAGCCGACGAACAGCCAGCAGACCATCGCACTGGTCTTCACCGTCAGGAACACCGAGTCACGCACCACGGTGTAGTTGAGCTGCCCATACGCGGCGGCCAGCAGCGCGCCGCCGAGCGAACCCACCGCTGCGGCCTCGGTAGGTGTGGCGAGGCCGAACACGATCGACCCAAGCACTGCGAGAATCATCACGGCCAGCGGAAAGAACGATGCCAGCAGCATCTTGAACACTTCGAGCCGCGCGAAGTTGAAGAACCAGTAGAAGACCGCGAGCACGGCAACGAGCACTGCCAGCGTGATCCAGAACCACATCGGCGCGGGCCGTGATCCGGCTTCGGCAATCTCCTGCGCAACAGGTGCGCTGGTCTGCGCAGCAGGTGCCGCATCCAATGGCGCAGCGGGCTTGGGCGTGACGCTCTCCGTCGTCGGTGGTGGCTGCAGGCTGTCGGTGCTGGTCGTGGCATCGGCGGGCGGCGCCTGCAGATCATCGAAGCCCGTCGATTCGGTGCTCTCCACCATGGCGCCCATTTCGGAAATGGCCGGTCCCTGCGCGGCACGCGGCGCCGTTACCACCGCATACATCAGGCTCATCATCAGCGCGACGAAGATCGCCGGCATCAGCACCACGCCAAGTTGGCGGACGATGTAGCCAGCCGGCACGCTGGCATTGCGACGCCCCTTCACGGCCATGAGCAGTGCAGGCAGCGCACGTTCGCTGAAGTGATCGCGCAACGTCGTAGCGAAACCCGACAGCGGAATCCGTCGTTCCTCTGCCGAGAGCGGGGGCGCCATCGATGGCTTCAGTTTGGCGATGATGACGGCGTAGAGAATGTAGAGTCCCGCGAGCATCAGCCCCGGAAAAAACGCGCCTGCATAAAGCTGTACGACCGATACGCCAGCCGTGGCGCCATAGACGATCAGCAGCACCGATGGTGGAATCAGAATGCCCAGGCATCCGCCTGCGGTCACCGCACCCGCCGATAGCTGCGTGCTGTAACCCGCGCGCAGCATCGCCGGAAACGCGAGCAGTCCCATCAGCGTCACCACTGCGCCCACGATACCAGTGGCCGTGGCAAACACCGCGCAAGTAATCAGCGTTGCCACCGCCAGCGAACCAGGCAGCCACGCCAGTGCCAGATGCAGGCTGCGGAACAGCTTCTCGATCAGGTTGGCGCGCTCCACGAGATAGCCCATGAACACGAACAACGGGATCGAGATCAGCACGTCGTTGGTCATCACGGCATAGGTCCGCTGCACCATCAGGTCCAGCGTCTGCGCCACCGCGATCTCGGGGTTCGCATGCCGATATGCGAGCCACGCGAACAACACGCCCATGCCCATCAGCGTGAATGCCGTGGGAAAGCCGAGCATGATCGCCACCACGATCAGCGCGAGCATCAGCAAGCCGAGATGACCGTTGGTCCAGTCGGCAGGCGAGGGCATGAAAAACGCCACCGCGCCGACGATCAGGATCATCAGCGACACGCCGAACCACAGTTCCTTTCTCATCGCACCGTCCCCTCGGTCCTGTTCCTGCGCGCGGCATCAGCGGTGGCGTCTGCGCTTGTCAGCACGCTGTCCTGTCCCACCATCTGCTTGAGTTTGTCGACGTCCACTTCTTCCACGTCATCCTCGCGCGTGGGCCAGTGTCCCTGCATCAGGCACAGCACGCAGCGCGCGGTCTCCGCCACGCCCTGCAGCAACAGCAACGCGCCCGCCACCGGAATCACGGCCTTGAACGGATAGATAGGCGGCCCGTCGGCGGCAATCGACGAATGCTCGTTCTGCGCGAGCGACACCTCGAAAAAATCCACGCCCGCCCAGGCCAGCGCGATCACGCCCGGAAAGAAGAACACCAGGTACAGCACCAGGTCGATGGTGGCCTGCGCACGGGGCGCGAGAAAGCCGTAGAGGATGTCGCCGCGCACGTGTCCACGCTTGGCCAGCGTGTATGCCCCACCCAGCATGAACAGGGCGCCATAGAGCATGTTGCTGGCGTCGAACACCCAGGCGTGCGGCGCGTCGAGCGCGTAGCGCGAGAAGACCTCGTAGCTGATCATCAGCGTCAACGCGATGATCAGCCACGCACCGGCCTGTCCCACGAACGTGCTGATGCGGTCGATGCCGAGCAGCAGTTTTTGCACAGGTGGCTCCGTCGGAGTACGGCTCGCGCGCTACGCCTTCTTTGCGCCGAAATAATGCTGGGAGGCCATGCGGTACTCGACATTGGTGTCGTTCTGCCAGCGCGTGGTGCGCTGTGCAAACGCCCGCATCGAATCGTTGACCTTCTTGAACATCGGATTCTCTTTCTCCTTGCGCGCCACGATCTCATCCCAGATCTTGAGCTGCGCCTGGAGCACGCTGTTCGGCGTGGCGTAGAACTTCACGCCCTGCTGCTGCAGCGCCAGGTAATCCTTTGAATAGCGATCGATCGCCTTGATCGACATCTCCGCGGAACTTGCGTCCACGGCATTGGCGATCAGCGCGCGCAGCTTGGGCGACAGCGCGTCGTACCGCTTCTTGTTGAACACGATCTCGAACTGCTCGGAGCACTGGTGGAAGCTGCGCAGCATGCAGACCTTCGACACATCCGGGAAACCCAGCGCGCGATCCGAACTCGCATTGTTGAACTCGGCGGCATCCAGCAGGCCGCGGTCCAGCGCCGGTACGATCTCCGCGCCCGGCAGCGCATTCACTGCGGCGCCGAGTCCCGTGAAGATATCGATCGACAAGCCCACGGTGCGGAACTTGAGTCCCTTGAAATCCTCGGGTTTCGTGATCGGCTTCTTGAACCAGCCGAGCGGCTGCGTGGGCATCGGGCCGTAGAGGAACGACACCACGTCGAGATTCAGGCTGCGGTAGATCTCTTCCTGCAGCTCCTTGCCGCCGCCGTACTTGTGCCAGGCCAGCAGCATGTTCGGGTCCATGCCATAGCCGGGGCCCGATCCCCACAGCGCCAGCGCCGAATTCTTGCCGTACCAGTAGGCAATCACGCCATGGCCACCGTCGAGCGTGCCCTTGCTGACCGCATCGATCAGGTCGAATGCCTTGACCACTGCGCCCGCCGGCAGCAACTCGATCTTGAGATCGCCGCCGGACATGTCGTTGACCTTCTTGACGAAGTCACCGGCGAACTCGTGGAAGATGTCCTTGGTTGGCCATGTGCTCTGCCACCGCATCGTCACCGGCCCCTGCGCCTTGACGATGGCTGGAAAGCCCATGGTTGCCGCGCCTGCGGCCGCCACTGTGGCGCCGCCAATGAATCCCCGCCGTGAAACCGTCTCCGCGGCACCGTCCGTGCCGTCCTTGCGCCTTGCTGCCATGACCGTCTCCCCTTGTGTGTTGAACGAACAACCACTGCACGGCTGTCCCTCCCTCCGCGCAGGCAGTGGCCAACGCGGAAAAGCGGGACGAAAAGGAACTGGAAGATTCAGTGCGAGGCCAGGACGCGTCGTATTTTTTCTGGAACCGGTACGGACTACGCAAACAAGTCTGGCAATGCAGACAAGCATCGGGCCTTGGGTTGAATTGATCTTAGGCAGTGCGGATCACGCGAACAATGTAGGGAATACCCGATTCAAACCCTGACGCGAACCCGTATTCGCTACGCAGACGGCTTGGTATCGCCGCCGTCACCCACTTGCTGCACCGCATACTTGACCAGCCCGGCGCGCCCTTCGATGGCCAGCTTGCGCTTGAGGTTGAGCCGGTGGGTCTCAACCGTGCGCACCGATACCCCGAGCTGCGCGGCGATTTCCTTGTTGGCCATTCCCTTGCCGATGCCCTGCAGGATGTCCCGCTCGCGCGGTGTCAGCGCATCGAGTGGGCTGACCGCATGCTCGGCCATGCCACGGGCGATGCGCGCGCTGTAGAACACGCGGCCCGCCAGCACGGCCTGGATGGCTGCCATCAGTTCGTCGGCGGGCGCATCCTTGAGTACGTAGCCGCGCGCACCGGCCCGGATCGCCTGTCGCACATATTCGAGGTTGTCGTGCATCGACACGATCAGCACCGCGAGTTCGGGATACCGGTCGTGCAACGCGCCGGCCAGTGCGATACCGCCCATGCCGCGCATCCCGATATCGGTAATCACGAGTTCTGGCAGGTTGCCCGGCGCGGCATTGGCCAGCCATGCCAGTGCGCCTTCGCCATCGTCGGCCTCGCCCACTACCTCCAGGTCGGGCTGCAGGGACAGGTGCATGCGCATGCCATCGCGCACCAGCGCGTGATCGTCGATCAGCAACACGCGGGCCGGCGCGCCGGAAGGAGGATGGAGGTCGTCTTCGTGCAGAACGGTCATGACAGCGATATTTCGGGAATGCGGGAGTTCACAGGCAGCGCGGCCACGAGCCGTGTGCCGGTGGGTGTCGATACCACGTCGAACTGGCCGCCCAGCGCCGCCATGCGTTCGCGCAGGTTGCGCAGGCCAATGCCACGCTGCGGATCGCGCTGCATGCGGGCCACATCGAAACCCGTGCCGTTGTCGCGCACGGTGAGCCGCGTGGCCGATGGCCCGAAGTCGAGCTGCACATCGACATGCGTGGCATGCGCATGGCGCTCGACATTGGTCAGCGCTTCCTGGGCGATGCGGAACAGCGCAGTCGCCTGCTCGTCGGTCAGCGTGCGCGGTGGCCCCGCCTGCGAGACCGCCACGGTCAGCGTGCTGCCCGCCTGCATCTCGCGCGCCAGATGCTCCAGCGCAGCGAACAGGCCCAGGTCATCGAGCAAGGCAGGGCGCAGGTTGCGCGCCACGCGTCGCACTTCATTGAAAGCGGAGTCCAGCCGGTCCAGCGCCATGCCGAGGATCGGCGCCACTGAAGCGCCTTCCGTCGGCGCGATCCGGATGCGATTGGTAGCGGCTTCGAGCACCAGCTTCACGGAGACCAGCAACTGGCTGATGCCATCGTGCAGCTCGCGCGACAGCCGCGCGCGCTCGTCTTCCTGCGACTGCACCACGCGCTGCGCCAGTTGACGCAGCTTGGCATCGGCCTCGCGGTGCTCGCTGATATTGAGTGCCAGGCCGCTGGCCGCCACCAGCAGGATGCTGATCCCCGCGATCACGCCGATCCACGCCATGGTCTCGCGGATATCGGTCTCCGCGCGCGCATCGAGCCTGCGCAGCGTCTGCTCCACATCGTCAAGGTAGATGCCAGTGCCAAGCATCCAGTTCCAGCCCGGCACAGCCACCACGTAGCCGAGCTTGGGCGCGAGCTGCTTCGACGATGGCTTCTGCCACATGTAGCGCACCGAGCCACCCCCTTCCTTGGCCGCCGCGATCAGCTTCTGGATCGTCAGCGCCCCTTCGGGGTCGCGCATCAGCCACAAATCCTGGCCAACCAGTTCGGGCTGGCGCGGATGCATCAGGTTGCGGCCCTGCAGGTCGTAGAGGAAGAAATAGCCATCGGGACCGTAGTCGAGCCGCGCCAGCGCCGCCATGGCCGCCTGCCGCGTGGCCATGTCGGTGCGACCCGATTCCACCATCGGCGCGATGGCGCTCTGCGCCAGGTCAACGTAGTGGCGCAGCTCGGTTTCCTTGCTCTGCAGATAGGCGGATTCCACCAGCGCACGCTCGTGGCGGGCAAGGGCAGTGGCCTGGAATTTGACGGCCAGCGCAATGCCCATCATCGCGACGGCGAGCGGCGCCACGGCGAGCAAAAGTATCTTTTGACGGAGTTTCATCTGTACCGGGGGTAAACACCGATGACGGGGAGGCCGCTTGACTTCGTCGGCATACGTACTACTACGCATGCTTGTTGCGTAGTTTCGCGCTTGTGCCGACATGGGCGGGTGTCAATACTACACGCCGGTTCGCGCCCGGGCATGGCCCCGGCACAAATCGACGCAGTAGGTGCACCGCGGCCCTGGCTTTTATCGCTGGTCCGGGATGCACTGCCTGCCTGCACGATCAGATCCGGGACCAGACGAGTACAGACCGGGCGCCGCAGACATCGAGGAGACCCGCTTTCCGCGCGATTGTCAGCGTCCGCTATCCGGCACCGCCCCCTCTACCCGATTTTTCTGTCGACGCAGGTACTTTCAGCCGGTCTGAGGAGACCCTTCAACATGAATCGCATCGGACAACACCTGTTGTGGCTGGCCGTCGCCGTACTCGGCGCATTTGCCTTCGCCACCGTCGCGCTGTCGCGCGGTGAAGCCGTCAGCGCACTGTGGATCGTGGTTGCCGCGCTCTGCATCTACCTGATCGCCTATCGCTACTACAGCAAGTTCATCGCCGAAAAGGTGATGCAGCTCGACCCCAAACGCATGACGCCCGCGTGGCGGCACAACGACGGCCTGGACTACGTGCCGACCAACAAGGCGGTGCTGTTCGGCCACCACTTCGCCGCGATTGCCGGTGCCGGACCGCTCGTCGGTCCCGTGCTGGCCGCGCAGATGGGCTACCTGCCCGGCATGCTGTGGCTGCTGGCCGGCGTGGTGTTTGCCGGTGCGGTACAGGACTTCATGGTCCTGTTCATCTCCACGCGCCGCGATGGCCGCAGCCTGGGCGACCTGGTCAAGTCGGAGATGGGCACCATCCCCGGCATGATCGCGCTGTTCGGCTGCTTCATGATCATGATCATCATCCTGGCGGTGCTGGCGCTGATCGTGGTGAAGGCACTGGCCGATTCCCCGTGGGGCACGTTCACCGTGGCGGTGACGATTCCCATCGCCATCTTCATGGGTATCTACACGCGCTATATCCGCCCGGGCCGTATCGGCGAGGTGTCGGTGATTGGCTTCGTGCTGCTGATGCTTGCCATCATCGGTGGCCAGTACGTGCATGAAAGCGCCACGCTCGCGCCGCTGTTCACGTACGACGGCAAGGCCCTGACGTGGATGCTGATCGGCTACGGCTTCGTGGCCGCCGTGCTGCCCGTGTGGCTGCTGCTGGCGCCGCGCGATTATCTCTCCACGTTCCTGAAGATCGGCACGATCATCGCGCTGGCCATCGGTATCCTGATCGTCGCGCCCGAACTGAAGATGCCGGCGCTGACGCAGTTTGCGGCAGGCGGCGGTCCGGTGTGGTCGGGCAACCTGTTCCCGTTCCTCTTCATCACCATCGCGTGCGGCGCCGTGTCGGGCTTCCATGCGCTGATCTCGTCGGGCACCACGCCCAAGCTGCTGGAGAACGAATCGCACGCGCGCTTCATCGGCTACGGCGCGATGCTGGCCGAGTCGTTCGTCGCCATCATGGCCCTGGTTGCCGCCTCGGTGATCGAGCCCGGCGTGTACTTCGCGATGAACAGCCCGGCGGCCGTGATCGGCACCTCGCCGGAAGCCGTGGCTGCCACGGTATCCACTTGGGGCTTCGTCATCACGCCTGACGTGCTGATCCAGACTGCCAAGGACGTTGGCGAGAACACGATCATTTCGCGCGCCGGTGGCGCTCCGACGCTGGCCGTGGGTATCGCACACATCCTGCACCAGGTGGTGGGCGGCCAGGCCATGATGGCCTTCTGGTACCACTTCGCCATCCTGTTCGAAGCCCTGTTCATCCTGACCGCTGTCGACGCAGGCACCCGTGCCGGCCGCTTCATGCTGCAGGATCTGCTGGGCAGCTTTGTGCCGGCCCTCAAGAAGACCGAGTCGCTGACCGCCAACCTGATCGCCACCGGATTGACCGTGGCGGCCTGGGGCTACTTCCTGTACCAGGGCGTGGTCGATCCGCTGGGCGGCATCAACACGCTGTGGCCGCTGTTCGGCATCTCCAACCAGATGCTGGCTGCCGTGGCGCTGGTGCTGGGTACGTGCGTGCTGGTCAAGATGAAGCGCGGCCAGTACGCCTGGGTCACGCTGGTGCCCACCTGCTGGCTGCTGATCTGCACGCTGACCGCGGGCTGGCAGAAGCTGTTCCACTCGGACCCCAAGGTCAGCTTCCTGACCCACGCCGAGAAGTTCAGCGCCGCCATTGCCGAAGGCAAGGTGCTGGCCCCGGCCAAGTCGATGGAGCAGATGCACCGCATCGTTTTCAACGACTATCTGGACGCCGGCCTGTGCGCGCTGTTCATGTTCGTGGTGCTGTCGATCGTGTTCTACGGTTTCAAGACCGCGATGCAGGCACGCGGTATCACGAAGCGCACGGACAGCGAGACGCCGTTCGAACCGCTGCCGGCCCAGGCATCGGTGCAGTCCTGATCACTGGCTATCTGAATTGAGGAGGCCGCCATCATGCTCGAACAGATCGGAACCATGGGACGTTACCTGGGACAGTCGTTGCGGCTGATGGTTGGCCTGCCCGACTACCAGACCTACGTGGCCCACATGGAAGCCACCCACCCCGACCGCGCACCCATGACGTACGAGGAATTCTTTCGCGAACGCCAGGAAGCACGGTACGGCGGCGGCCAGGGCAAGTGCTGCTGAACCATCGCAGCCCGGCAGTACGGAAAACGGCTCCTTCATGGAGCCGCTTTTCATGGGAAGGCCGCTTGCCCATTTGTGACGGCAAATTGCACGATGTGGCGCCAGAACATCAGTTTTTAACGCGCCGATACCGTTTCTCCGGCGGGTTACAGGGCTTCACATCTAGTTACAGCAAGGGCAGGGCTCCTTCTCTACACTCCGTTCCCAGATACAACAATTAAAGGAAATTCGAATGTCTCGCCATCTCCGCACCCTGACTCTGGCCCTTGCTCTCTCGGCAGCAGCCCTGCCGGCGTTTGCAGGCGGTGATTTGAACAATGCCCTCGGCGGTGGCCTGGGTGGCGTGGCAGGTGCCGCAGTCGGCGGCGCGCTCGGTGGCAGCACCGGCGCCGTGCTCGGCGGTGCCGTAGGCGGCGGCGCAGGTGGTGCACTGACCTCGAACCGCCGCGAACGCACGGGCGCCATCATCGGCGGCGCCCTGGGCGGCGGCGCAGGCACCGCAGCCGGCAACGCCATGGGCGGCCGCACCGGCGGCCTGGTCGGCGCCGGCCTGGGTGGTGCAGCAGGTGCCGCACTGGGTGGCAATGTCTCGCGCAGCAACTCGTACGACGATGACCGCCGCTACTACAAGCGCAGCAAGCACAAGAAGCATCATCGCCATTACCACGACTGATAGGTTGTGAGGTGGAACAAAAAATGGGCCCTTGAAGCCCATTTTTTGTTTGGGTCTATCATCCGCGATCCCCAAAACAAAAAAGCCCGTACCAACCAGGTACGGGCTTTTTGCGATGTGCGGGAAAGCTTACAGCTTGGCGCCGTCCGTGAACACGTCGAACGGGGCCTTGGCGCCGTCGGTGTACGGGTCGAACTTGCCAATCTTAGCGCCGTCCGTGAAGGTATCGAACTTGCCCATCTTGGCACCGTCCGTGTACGGGTCGAACTTCGTGGCCTTGGCGCCATCGGTGTAGGGATCGAACTTGCCGGCCTTGGCGAAGGCGGGGGCGGCGGACAGGGCTGCGGTCAGGGCAACAATCAGGGCAATTTGGCGCTTCATGACGATCTCTTCACTTTCATGCGGATGCCGGCTGAGTCGGGAGTTTGCTGCGTTGCGGCATCGAGTGACTCGATATTAGGCATTTCCCTGATATGCATAAATAGCTCGATCCACAATGATTGATTGTGGTTTCAACAATAAATTACCCTCCATAGGGAAAAATTCAGGCAGCAGCCAGGGGAATATGTCATGGATCGACTGCAATCGATGCGCGTGTTCGCCAAGGTGGTCGAACTGGGCAGCTTTGCCCGTGCGGCGCAGCAACTCGAAATGTCGAACGCCGTGGTCACCCGCTACGTCGCCGATCTGGAAAGCCATCTTGGTACGCGGTTGCTGAACCGCACCACGCGCAGCCTCTCGCTGACCGATGCCGGCGAAACCTATCTCCAGCGCTGCGCGCAGATTCTTGAAGACGTGGAGGAAGCGGAGTCGATCGTTACGGCGCGCAGCCAGTCTTTATCAGGCACGCTGCGGCTGATCACGCCTGTCATGTTCGGTTTGCACCTTTTACCGCAAACCCTGGAACGGTTTCATCGCATCTATCCCGATATCGTCTTCGACGTGCAACTGTCCGACCGGATGGTCGATATCGTCGAGGAAGGGCGCGACGTGGGGGTCATGCTGTCGGACCTGGGCCTCGGCTCGCACCTTGTGGCACGCCCCCTGATTTCGGCCGAGATCGTGCTCTGCGCATCGCCGGGATACCTGCGCGACCATCCGCCGCTGCGTACCGCCCACGATCTGACCAGCCACCGCGCCATCGCGATGCGGTTGCCAACTGCCGAGCACGAATGGACGCTGTCCGGCCCCGAGGGCGAAGTCACGGTGCCCATCCGTCCGGGATTGCTGTGCAGCAATGCGGAACTCGCGCATCAGGCTGCGCTGGCCGACATGGGCATCGCCATGCTGTCGTCCTACCTCGCACGTCCGAATATCGAGGCGGGGCGCCTGATGCACGTCCTGCCGCAATACCAGCTGCCGCGCCGCGACGTCAGCGTGGTGTACCCGAGCCGGAAATTCCTGCCCACCAAGGTACGCGCCTTCATCGACTTCCTGCTCGAGGAAGGCAAACAGCGGGGCGGCGAGACGGTTGCCAAGGCGCACAGCCAAAGCTGAAACCTGTGGCAGCAAGAGCACCAAGCAAAACGGCGAGGTTTTCACCTCGCCGTTTTGTTTGCCGTCACCGGGAATGGTGAGCGGTTACTCTTCCGCGTCAGCCGTCTGCTTGGCCGTAGCACGCGGCTTCTTGGCTGCCGGTGTCTTGGCGGCTGCAGTCTTCGTCGCCGCCTTCTTGGCCGGCGCCTTCTTCGCAGCTACCTTCTTGGCCGGTGCCTTCTTTGCCGCAGCGGTCTTGGCTGGCGCCGCTTCCGCATCATCATCCTTGGCGGCCGTCTTGGCTGCAGGCTTCGCGCCGGCCTTGCCGGCCTTCGGCTCGCGCGCCTCGAACTCGAAGCCGATCTTGCCGTCAGGCTGCTTGACCAGGAACGCCTTGAAATTGCGTCCTGTCCGAGACGACTTGAAGCCGGTCAGCAGATCCGTCTTGCCGGCCGACAGCAGCTTGCCGATCTGCTCTGGCGACACTTCCTGCTGCAGGATGATCTTGCCGGTCGTGAAATCGCAGGACTTTTCCGGACCCACGGCGTTCTCGCACACGTACTTCATGCCGTGCTCATACACCGAGCCATTGCACTTCGGGCAGTGGCCCAGCGCCGTCTGCTCACTGAAATCCACCGGCTCGCCGTCGCCATCATCGTCGTTCTGGCCGAAGTCGAACTCCATCTTCCAATGGCCTTCGTCGTCGTGGGCGAGCTTCAGGATGGCGGCAAACGGACGTCCCATCTTGCTGCGGAAGCCCTGCAGCGGACCGATTTCCTTCTTCAGCAGCAGTTCCTCAACCTCGTTGATCTCGAACTGGCGACCACCCGGGATCTTGCTGATCGAGAAATCGCAGGCCGTGCAGGCAAACCGGCGATAGTTCTCCTTGACCTGCCCCGCGCATTGCGGACATGGCGTGTCCAGCGTGGCGTAGTCTCCGGGAATCGTGTCGCTGTCGTATTCCTTGGCGCGCTTCACGATCTGCTGCGTCATCTGCGCGATCTCGCGCATGAACTCGTCCCGCTTGAGCCGGCCGCGCTCGATCTGCGACAGCTTGTGCTCCCACTCGCCTGTCAGCTCGGCCTGCGTCAGTTCCTGCACGCCCAACCCGCGCAGCAGCGTCATCAGCTGGAACGCCTTGGCCGTAGGGATCAGTTCACGCCCCTCGCGCACCAGGTACTTCTCGGTCAGCAGCCCTTCGATGATGGCCGCGCGCGTAGCTGGCGTACCCAGGCCCTTGCCGGCCATCGCCTCGCGCAGCGCGTCGTCGTCGACGAGCTTGCCAGCACCTTCCATGGCCGAGAGCAGCGTGGCTTCGTTGTAGCGAGCCGGCGGCCGCGTGGTCAGGCCCACCGCATCGACCTTGTCGGTCTTGACCTTCTCGCCTTTCTGCACGGGCACCAGGTTGGCGTCCTTGTCGTCCTTGCCCTGCGCCTCGCGGCCGTAGATCACGAGCCAGCCCGGATTGACCAGCACCTTGCCTTCGGTCTTGAAGTGGTGTCCGGCAACCTCGGTAATGCGCGTGGTCACCTGGAACTCGGCCACCGGGAAGAACACGGCCAGGAAGCGGCGCACGACCAGGTCGTACAGCTTCTGCTCGGGCTCGGACAGGTTCTTGGGTGCCTGCAGCGTCGGGATGATAGCGAAGTGATCGCTGATCTTGCTGTTGTCGAAGATCTTCTTGTTCGGCTTCACCCAGCCGCTCGACAGGATCTTCTTGGCGTGCGGCAGGTAGTTCGGCGAGCTGTCGGCCAGCATGTCCATGGTCTGCTTGACCGTGTCCAGGTAGTCCTCCGGCAGCGCGCGCGCATCGGTACGCGGGTAGGTCAGCACCTTGTGCTTCTCGTACAGCGCCTGGGCCAGACCCAGCGTGTTCTTGGCCGAGAACCCGAAGCGGGAGTTGGCCTCGCGCTGCAGGGTGGTCAGGTCGAACAGTGCCGGCGACTGCTGCGTGGACGGCTTCGACTCCTCGCTGACCGTGCCCGGCTTGTCGCGGCACGCGGCCACGATGCTCTTGGCTTCGGCCTCGCTCCACAGGCGCGACTCGCGCGCCTCGGGATCGAATTCGTTCTTCTTGAACTTGGGATCGAACCAGCGGCCTTCATAGAGGCCAGCCGCCGCGATGAACTCGGCGCGCACTTCCCAGTAATCGCGCGGCACGAAGTGTTTGATCTTCTCTTCGCGCTCCACGACGATCGACAGCGTCGGCGTCTGCACCCGGCCCACGGTGGTCAGGAAGAAGCCGCCGCCCTTGCTGTTGAACGCGGTCATCGCACGCGTGCCGTTGATGCCCACGAGCCAGTCGGCTTCGGAGCGGCAGCGCGCGGCATCGGCCAGCGGCAGCATTTCCTCGTCGGCACGCAGCGCGGCAAAGCCGTCGCGGATTGCCTGCGGGGTCATCGACTGCAGCCACAGCCGGCTCACCGGCTGCTTGGCCTTGGCCTGCTGCGCGATCAGGCGGAAGATCAGTTCCCCTTCGCGCCCCGCGTCGCATGCGTTGACCAGCGCGGTCACATCCTTGCGCTTGATCAGGCGGTTCAGCACCTTGAGGCGCGACTCGGTCTTGGCGATGGGCCGCAAATCGAAATGCGGTGGAATCACGGGCAGGTTGGCGAAGCTCCACTTGCCCCGTTTGACTTCGTAATCGTCGGGTGCCGCGATCTCCACGAGATGGCCCACGGCCGAGGACAACACGTAGTTGTCGCTCTCGAAGTATTCGTCGTGCTTGGTAAAGCCCCCGAGGGCGCGCGCGATATCGGCGGCAACCGATGGCTTTTCCGCGATGATGAGGGCTTTAGACATTCAACGGGTCCTTGTGACGCGGCGCCCCAAAATGAGCAGCCTGCGCCTCTTGAAATTCACGGCAAACTATGTAAACAGCACGCCTGGGCTTTGAGGCGCCAATAATAAGCGCGGTTTCGACGGGCTTGCAAGCCACTGCCGTCACCACACCGAGCGCGCGTCAGCTATCCCGGGCATCCAGGCCAAGTAGCCACGGCAGCACTTGAGGAATCTCCGATGCTGCCGCAGGCATGGCGGCGCCTTTTATCAGCATCCGCTCCAGCACGTCGAGGTGGGGCAGCACCGTTCCGTAGAAATGTGGCGCGCCGCCTGCGATGGGCTGAATCAATACAGTAGGAAAGTTTTCGATGTCGATGTCCTCACCGAGGTAGTCGGAGTGGGTTTCGACGTCGATCCACACAAAACAATCGTTCGGATAACGCTCGGCCAGCGCGGCAAACCCAGCCACATACTGCTTGCAGGTGCCGCACCAGTCGGCACACAGGCAGGCCACGAGCCGTCCGGCGGGACGGTTGGCCAAGGCCCGGCTGACGGCGCCAGGGTCCTGCTCGGGGTAGTAAACGGCCATTGCAAGCGAAGTATGAGGCGAACGCGATACCGCGGATCATGCCAGACGCCGGAAGCGATTGCCCGGCAGCCGTTCCGCCGCCCCGGCCAACTCAAGCTGCAAAAGGGCCGCAGACGCCGCTTCCGCCACCATCCCCGCCCGTTCGCACAAGGCGTCGAAGCTGACAGGATCATAGGACAGGGCGCCACCGAACACGTCCCCCGTCATGGTGCCAGCCTCGCGAGAAACGGCGACAGCCGCCTGCCCCGCCACCCGCTGCGGCGTACCCAGATCAGCAAATTCCTCAAAAACATCTTCCGGGGATTCCACCAGCTTCGCCCCCTGACGAATCAGCTTGTGACAACCGCGCGAGAGCTCCGCGTGGATCGAGCCGGGAATGGCAAAGACCTCCCGGCCAATCTCGGATGCCAGCCGCGCCGTGATCAGCGATCCCGACCGCTCGGCAGCCTCCACCACCAGCACGCCGCGCGCCAGCGCGGCGATGATTCGGTTGCGCCGCGGAAAGTGATTCGCCCGGCCCGGCGTACCCAGCGGAAACTCGCTGACAATCGCCCCGCCTGCGTCCACGATGCGGTGCGCCAGCCCATGGTGTCGCGCCGGATAGACGATATCGACACCGGTGCCGACCACAGCCACGGTGTTGCCCGGCCCCTCGATCGCTGCCGCGTGCGCTGCGGCGTCGATCCCCAGCGCCAGCCCCGACACCACGGTCAGCCCCTTCTCGGAAAACGCCTGCGCGAACAACTGTGCATTGCGCTCGCCCTGAGCCGTGGCGTGCCGCGCGCCGACAATACCCAGCGACGGCGCCTGCAGCCGCGCTGCATTGCCATTGATATAGAGCACCAGCGGCGGATCGGCCAGATCGAGCAGGCGCGCGGGATAGCCGGCATCGGCCATGGTCACGACGGCATGGTCCGGCGCGTCAAGCCATCGGCATATCCGGTCGATGCGTGCGGCCATGGCTTCGTCGGGCCGCGCCACCAGCGCCCGGACGGCCGCGGGTTCGGCCACTTCGCCCAGTCGTGCAGGCTCCTGGGACAGCACGGCTTCCGGCAAGCCGAATGCGGCCAGCAGGTTGCGAGCGGTGCGGGCCGAAACGCCGGGGGTGGTGGTCAGGCGGACCCAGGCGGCAACTTCAGTGGGATTGCGAGTCGATACGGTCATCGGGAAGCGCAGCGGGACGGCGCCTCGGCGCCGCCCCCACTGGTCACTGCGGCGTCTTGGCGAGGTCGCCGACCTTCATCACGTTGGTGGCGTCTGTCACCAGCGCGTAGGCGATGCCCGGGAACACACGGTAGACATAGGCCAGTCCGTACCGGTCGTCGGGCAGCGTGATCGTGCGATTGCCGTCGGTGGCATCCTTGACCTGGCCGCCCGTGCGGGACAGCGCCAGCACATGGCCCGGCTCCAGCCCGGCGTTGGTGCCCAGGTTAAGCACCACCACCTGCTTGGCGCCACCGTACTCGACGCCGCCATAGACCGCCGCGATGCGGGCTTCGATATTGGTGTCCGGCGCGTGCGGGACGTATCTCACCAGCTCACGCGCGGGTTGCGGCAACAGCAGCGAGCCCGCTCCCATTTCCTGCGGCGACTGGGTGACCTGCACCGTCGCCACGGCATCGGGACCCTCCGGGCCGCGCGTCAGGCGCACATTGCCCTGGTACTGGGCCTCGTAGCCGAGCACGGCCTGCGTGATCGGATCGTAGACGGGCTGGGCCGGCTTGAATGCCTGCCAGTCGCTGCCTACGGAGTCCGTCGGCGCGATGCCGCGCACGTAGCCGGTGTCGCCACGGCCCATGTACACGCGGGCATCCGTCAGGGCCACGATGCGGGCCGACGTGGCCACCGTCTGCTGGTCCACCACGAGGGGACGCTTCAGGAACGGTTCGATATCGGAAGAGGGAATGCTGGGGATGGCGTTGTTGCTATCGCCCTCGCCCCGCACGCGCGGCGACAGGCAGATATCGCCACCGCTCGCGCCGCCTGGTGCGGTGGTGGACAGATAGGCGCGGCCATCGCGCTGGACCAGGTACAGGATCTGGCCCGGATAGATCAGGTGCGGATTGCCGATCTGCTGCCGGTTCATGCCCCACAGCGCCGGCCAGCGCCATGGCTGACGCAGGTACTTGCCCGAGATCCCCCACAGGGTGTCGCCCGAGCGCACCGTGTACTGCCCGGGGGCATCGGTAGCGAGTTCCGAAATTGGGATACCCTGCTGGGCGGTGATGTCCGCCTCGGCGCGCTGCGCTGGGGAGATGGCAAGCTCAGCAGCCTGGACAGCCGCTGCCGCCCCTGCTGTGACGCATGCAGCACTCAGCATGGCGAGGGTGAACGCGTGCAGCCTGCGGCCCGACGCCGCCTGTTGTTTGGTAATATCGCGCATTTTCCTGAACCGGTCGGGAGACCAACCGGATTGACCCTAGGTAGAGCGTGCCTGCTGCGGCGCGCCTTGAATTTTTGTACTAGCGCCCCGATTCTGCATGTAAACACCGCACGCCGCAACGCTGGCCGGGCAGTGGACAGCACCCGGCGTTGCGCTCCAGCATCATGGCCAAACTCGATATCCTCACCTATCCCGATCCTCGCCTGCACAAGGTGGCAACGCCCGTGGCGGTGGTGGACGACCGCATCCGCCAGCTCGTCGCCGACATGGCAGAAACCATGTACGAAGCCCCCGGCATCGGCCTGGCGGCCACCCAGGTGGACGTCCACGAGCGCGTGATCGTGATCGACGTATCCGAGTCGCGCGATGGGCTGATGGTGTTCATCAACCCCGAGATCGTCTGGGCCAGCGACAACCGCAAGGTGTGGGAAGAGGGCTGCCTCTCCGTGCCCGAGGTCTACGACCGCGTGGAGCGCCCGGACCGCGTCAAGGTGCGTGCGCTCAACGAGCGCGGCGAGACCTGGGAAATCGACGCCGACGATCTGCTGGCCGTATGTATACAGCACGAGATCGACCACCTCGATGGCAAGGTATTCGTCGAATATCTGTCGCCGCTCAAGGTCAACCGGATCAAGAGCAAGCTCCAGAAACGCGTGCGCTCGCGGATGTAACAGTGGGGCCGCACGCGTGCGGCCTCTGCTATCGTTACACGATCCGAATCCCGATCACGTACCGGCCGCTATGCGGCCGGTGTCGTTTTGACTCCGTATTGTTGCCATGACCCAAGTCCAGCCACTGCGCGTCGCGTTTGCCGGCACGCCCGAATTCGCGCGTGTCGCCCTGGAAGCCATCCACGCTGCCGGGTTTCCGGTGGTGGCCGTGCTGACCCAGCCCGACCGTCCCGCCGGCCGCGGCATGCAACTGCAGGCCAGCCCGGTCAAGCAGTTTGCCGTGGAAACGGGATTCGGCCCCGTGCTGCAACCCCGCTCGCTACGCCGCCACGGCAAGTACCCCGAAGAGGCCGGGGCCGCCGTGGACACGCTCGCGCAGATTGCGCCCGATGTGATGGTGGTGGCCGCGTATGGCCTGATCCTGCCGAAGGAAGTCCTGGAACTGCCGCGCCTGGGCTGCCTGAATATCCACGGCTCGCTGCTGCCACGCTGGCGCGGCGCGGCACCCATCCATCGCGCGATCGAGGCCGGGGACGCCGAGACGGGCATCACGCTGATGCAGATGGACGAGGGCCTGGATACCGGTGACATGCTCACGCGCGAAGCCGTGGCCATCGGTCAGCAGGACACCACGGGCAGCCTGCATGACACGCTGGCCGAAATGGGGGGCCGGATGATCGTCGATGCGTTGCGCCAGCTCGCTGCCGGCCAGCCGCTGACCGCCACGCCGCAGCCCGAAGCCGGCGTGACGTATGCCGAGAAGATCGCCAAGGAAGAGGCACCGCTCGATCTCACACGCCCGGCGGCGCAGTTGGCGAACCAGGTGCGCGCATTCAATCCGTTCCCGGGCGCCACGATCCAGGTGGGCGACACCGTCATCAAGTGCTGGCAGGTCCTGCCGCTGGCCGCGCCGGCAGGGCAGTCCCAGCCGCCGGGCACCGTGCTGGCTGCCGACGCCGCCGGCGTGATCATCGCGTGCGGCGACGGAAGTGCGTTGCAGGTGACCGAGTTGCAGAAGCCGGGCGGTCGGCGCCAGCCCGCGCAGCAGTTCCTGCAAGGCATGCCGCTGCCCGCCGGCACGCGCTGCCTGGTGCCGGGTGCGGCCTGAGCGCCTGACATGCCACATGCCGCGCCTGAAACCCTGCGAACGACATTGAATTTCTGGAGTCCTGGCCCTATCTAACCGTCATCGCGTCCGCAGGGGCGGGTACGCGTACTGGACGATTTGGATCTGGAGACCAAAGCCATGTTCAACTGGGTCAAGACCTTCATGCTGATGGCAGCGATCACCGCGCTGTTCATCGTCATCGGCGGCATGATCGGTGGCCGTAGCGGCATGATGTTCGCGCTGCTGATAGCACTCGGGATGAATTTCTTTTCCTACTGGTTCTCGGACAAGATGGTGCTGCGCATGTACAACGCGCAGGAAGTGGACGCCAGCACCGCGCCGCAGTTCTACAACATGGTGCAGGACCTGGCCCAGCGCGCCGGCCTGCCCATGCCGCGCGTGTATTTGATCAACGAGGACGCGCCGAACGCGTTTGCCACGGGCCGCAATCCCGAGCACGCTGCCGTGGCGGCCACCACCGGCATCCTGCGCGTACTGTCCGACCGCGAATTGCGCGGCGTGATGGCGCACGAACTGGCGCATGTACGCCACCGTGACATCCTGACTTCGACGATCGCCGCGACGATGGCCGGTGCCATTTCGGCGCTGGCCAACATGGCGATGTTCTTCGGCGGGCGCGACCAGAACGGCAACCGTACCAACCCCATCGCGGGCATCGCGGTGGCCCTGCTGGCGCCGCTGGCCGCATCGCTGATCCAGATGGCGATTTCGCGCGCCCGCGAGTTCGAGGCAGACCGGGGCGGTGCCGAGATCAGTGGCGATCCGCAGGCGCTGGCCAGCGCGCTGGACAAGATCCATCGCTATGCACAGGGCATTCCGTTCCAGGCAGCGGAGGAACACCCCGCCACCGCGCAGATGATGATCATGAACCCGCTGTCCGGTGGCGGCATCGCCAATCTCTTCTCGACCCACCCGGCCACGGAAGAGCGCATTGCGCGCCTGATGCACATGGCGCAGACGGGCACGTACCCCGCCTGATCGACGGGTTTGCCGGTCTATCCGGCGACAACGGGTAAACTGCCCGCTGGGTTCCCTCAGGGACCGGCGGGCATTTTTGTATCCGCCGATCTTCTCACGTCGTTTTTTCACCGCTTTTCGGTCTTTTCGGTATTTCCCCATGCGCCTGCAACACGATTCCCTTGCCTTCCAGATGCTCGGTGCCGCCGCGGCTGTTCGCGGCGTACACGAAGGCACGGCCTTGCCGCAGGCCATCGAGGATGTTGCCACGCACTTGCGGCTGGACCGCGTGCGCGACGCCGCCACACGCGGCGCCATCCAGGACCTGGCCTATCGGTCGGTGCGCCAGTTCGGCACCACGCGCGCACTTGTCACGCAACTGGTGACGCGGCCGCCCGGCGCGCTGGTCGACTCCCTGTTGGCCGTGGCGCTGGCGCTGCTGCTTGAAGGTGAGGACGGTGACGGCACCAAGGTGGGCCGGGGCGGCTATTCGTCGTTCACGGTGGTGGACCAGGCCGTGAGCGCTGCGGCATCCGAACCCAAGACTGCGCATGCGCGCGGCCTGGTCAACGCCGTGCTGCGCCGATTCCTGCGCGAGCAGAAACTGCTGCTGGCCGCCGCCCTCAAGGACGATGAAGCGCGCTGGAACCTGCCGCACTGGTGGCTGAAGATGCTGCGCCAGGCTTACCCCGATCAATGGAGCACATTGGCCGACACCGTCAACGCGCGGCCCCCGATGACGTTGCGCGTCAACACGCGCCGTATTTCGGTGAAGGACTATCTGCAAGCACTGGCCAACGCGGGCATGGCCGGCACCGCCGTGGGCGACCAGGCCGTGCGCCTGGTGCGTGCGTTTCCGGTATCGCAGATTCCCGGCTTTGCCGAGGGCGACGTTTCGGTGCAGGATGCCGGCGCGCAACTGGCGGCTCCGCTGTGCGAAGTCGCCGACGGCATGCGCGTGCTCGACGCCTGCGCGGCACCGGGCGGCAAGACGGGCCATCTGCTCGAACTGGCCGATATCCACGTGACCGCCGTGGAAAGCGATGCACAGCGCGCCGCGCGCATCCACGACAACCTCGCTCGCCTGGAGCAGCGTGCCGAGGTCATCGTCGGCGATGCCAGCCGCCCAAAGGACTGGTGGGACGGGCAGCAGTTCGACCGCATCCTGGCCGATGTACCATGCTCCGCATCGGGCATCGTGCGCCGCCATCCGGACATCCGCTGGCTGCGCCGCGAGACCGATATCGCCAAGCTGATGACCGAGCAGCGTCGCATCGTCTCGCAGCTCTGGCCGCTGCTGAAACCGGGCGGCATCCTCGTATATGTCACCTGTTCTATTTTCCCAACGGAAGGCGAAGAGCAGGCGCGCTGGTTTGGTGCGCAGCTGCCAGATGCGATACGATTGCAGGCGCCGGGCCAGCTCCTGCCCGGTATCGAGGCGCCTGAAACGGCTGGCAGCGACATCGCCGGCAAGGCAAGCCTGCCGTCGGATCACGATGGCTTCTACTACGCCCGCTTCCAGAAACGCGCCTGATACTTCCACCGATGCCCAGCCTGCAGCGCCTGTCCGACCTATGTGCCCCAGGCCGCGCGGTACGCGCATGGGCACTGGCCGTGCTGCTGGTGCTGATACTCGGCGTGCAGATGCTTCCGGCCCGCGCGCAATTGATCGAAACCAATGACGCACGCATCGAGTACACGGACGGCGCGTTCGAGCTCGCCACGTCGTTCGACTTCGATCTCCCCCCGGCTTTGGAAGACGCGCTGCATAAAGGTATCTCGCTCTATTTCGTGGTCGATTTCCAGCTGTCGCGGCCCCGCTGGTACTGGTTCGACGAGAAGCCGGTCAACATCACGCGCTCGGTGCGGCTTTCGTACCAGCCGCTGACGCGCCAGTACCGCGTTTCCACGGGCGGCCTGCAACTGCCGTTCAATCGGCTCAAGGGCGCACTGCAGTTCATCCAGCAAGTGCGCGGATGGCGAGTCTTCGAGCGCCGCGACGTCAAGCCGGGCGAGACGTATCACGTGGAGACACGCATGCGGCTCGACCTGAGCCAGCTCCCCAAGCCGTTCCAGGTCAACGCGGTGAATACACGCGACTGGAACCTGTCTTCCGAATGGAAGCGCTTCAACTACACCGTGCCGACGAACTTCGACACCCCGCAGCCGGTGCCCGCGCCAGCGCCGCCGCCCGTGGCGCCACCCGCACCGCCCGCGATGCCGGGCGCGTCTTCCACCGCTCCTGCACCTGCCCCATCGGCTGACGCACGTACACCGTTCGCGCAGACCTTGTCGAACGCACTGTCCCCGAATCAGCTGGTGCAGCCGGCCAGCCAGCCATGAACGGAAATCCGTGGGACAGCAGGTTCCGCCGCATGCTGTATCGCGTGGTGGTGGGGATCATCGTCTTCCTCGCCCTGGTGCTTGTGGGCCTGCTCGCCGGGGCTTCCGCCAATACCGAGTTCTTCGACCGCTATTTCACGCTGCTTTTCAAGATCAACCTCGTCGTCGGGGTCTTGCTGGTCCTGACGGTGGGCGCGCTCGCGCTGACGCTCTATATCCGCTACCGGCGCGGCAAGTTCGGCACGCGGCTGATGAGCAAGCTCGCCGTGTTCTTCGGCGTGGTGGGCGTGCTGCCAGGCGTGCTGATTTACCTGGTGTCGCTGCAGTTCGTCTCGCGCAGTATCGAATCGTGGTTCGACGTGCGTGTAGAGACAGCCCTGGAAGCGGGCCTGAACCTGGGCCGCTCGACGATCGACAGCCAACTGGCCGATCTGCAGGGCAAGGCACGGCTCATGGCGGACCAGCTCACCGGCGCCTCGGGCATGGCCACCTCACTGCAACTGAATCGACTGCGCGAGCAGTATGGCGTGCAGGAAGCCGCGATCTTCACGGGCAGCGGGCGCGTGTTGGCCACGGCATCGAGCAGCTATGCTTCGCTCGTACCCGATATTCCGTCGGGTGTACTCGCCGAGCAGGCGCGCATGGCCGGCGGCTACGCGGCTGTGGAAGGCGGCACCGACCCGTCCGCTGGCGAGAAGCCCGTCAATATCGACAGCAGCCACCTGTACCGCATCCGCGTCATCATTCCGCTTGGGCCGGCGCCAGCCGCGTCGGACGAACCGCCGCAGGCCAGTGCGGCAACGGCTGCAAGGCCACGGCCCCAGTCGTCGATAGGCAGCCGCTGGGCAGGCTCTGGACTCTCCGTCGAACGGCGTCCCGAGGATGCGCCGGCTACAGGCTTCGGACTGATCGGCGACACGGTACGCGAGGAACGTTACCTGCAGGTACTGCACCCCGTGCCGGCAGTGCTGGCGCGCAATGCGGACGAAGTCCAGCGTGCCTACCAGGAATACCAGGAGAAGGCGCTTGGCCGCACTGGCCTGCGCAAGATGTACATCGGCACGCTGACGCTGACGCTGTTCCTGGCCGTGTTCATTGCCGTGATGCTGGCGCTGCTGCTGGGCGGGCAGCTTGCGCGTCCGTTGCTGATGCTGCTGCAGGGAACGAAGGAGGTCGCCGAGGGCGATCTCTCTCCCAAGCGTGAACTGAAAAGCCGCGACGAACTCGGACAACTCACACAGCAGTTCAACCAGATGACACGGCAGTTGTCCGAAGCGCGCATCGCGGTAGAAGATAACCGCGTGGCGCTGGAGCAATCGAAAGCCTATCTCGAAAGCGTGCTGCAGAATCTGACAGCCGGCGTGCTCGTGTTCGATCGGCGCTTCACGCTGATCACGGCCAACCCCGGCGCCGAGCGAATCTTCCGGCAGCCGTTTGCCGGTGTGCTGGGCCAGCCCGTGGAGCAGATTCCGGGCATGGGCGATTTTGCCGACATCGTGCGCCAGGCGTTTTCCGAGCAGACCACCAGCGAGGTGCTCGGCGGCGCGCAGCATTGGCAGAAACAGATCGAACTGCCCCAGGGTGAGGAACAACCGCTCACGCTACTGGTGCGCGGCGCCCACCTGCCGGGCGCCAGCCGCGACGAGCCGGGCTACGTGGTGGTGTTCGACGATATTTCCGACGTGATCTCGGCCCAGCGCTCCGTGGCATGGGGCGAGGTAGCGCGGCGCCTGGCCCATGAAATCAAGAATCCGCTGACCCCGATCCAGCTTTCCGCCGAGCGGTTGCAGATGAAGCTGTCGCCGAAACTGGAGGTCTCCGACGCCGAAGTGCTAAAGCGCGGGGCTGCAACGATCGTTAACCAGGTGGCGGCGATGAAACGCATGGTGGACGACTTCCGCGATTACGCGCGGACGCCGCCGGCGGTGATGCAGTCACTGGCGCTGAACAGCCTGGTGGCAGAAGTCTTGCATCTGTATGGCATCGACGATCCGAACGTGCATGAGCATCCGGTGATTCATCCGACGCTGGCCCGTGATTTGCCTGAAATAAAGGGCGATCCGACGCAACTGCGGCAGGTGATCCACAACCTGTTGCAGAATGCGCAGGATGCGGCGGCAGACAACGTGGCGGCCGGTAGGGCGGCGCCCCATATCACTCTGCACACCGAGACTGTAGAATACAAAGATTCTGCCGGCGAAGACCGGAGAGCCGTCAAGTTGTCCATTACGGACAATGGTCCCGGATTCGCACCACGCATCCTGAGCCGTGCGTTCGAGCCGTACGTGACCACGAAAGCCAAGGGTACGGGTCTGGGGCTTGCGATGGTGAAAAAGATCATTGACGAACATGGTGCGCGGATCGAACTGCGCAACCGCATGAACGGCACCGAGATCGCGGGAGCGCAGATCTCGATCCTGTTCGTTAAGCTGCCTTAGTCAATCTTGCGCGCCGGTGCCTCCGGTCGCGCTGCGGTGGGGTTAAGAGGGGAAGTATGGCAACGATCCTCGTAGTCGATGATGAAATGGGTATCCGGGAGTTGCTCTCGGAAATCCTCAGTGACGAAGGACATGTGGTGGAGCTGGCCGAAAACGCCCAGCAGGCCCGCGAGTTCCGCGCGTCCGCCACGCCTGACCTGGTGCTGCTCGATATCTGGATGCCGGATACCGATGGCGTCACGCTGCTCAAGGAATGGTCCGCACAGGGCTACCTGTCGATGCCGGTCATCATGATGTCCGGACATGCCACGATCGATACGGCCGTCGAAGCCACCAAGATCGGCGCACTGAATTTCCTGGAAAAGCCGATTGCGCTGCAGAAGCTGCTATCGGCCGTGGAAGCAGGCCTGGCGAAGGGCGTGGAGCGTCCGCGCAGCGCACCGTCCGCGCCCGCCACGACCGCACCTCCCGAAAGCGTGCCCGACGCGGCCAGTGCGGATACCCTCCCCGTGGAGACGCTCCCGGCCGAAGCCACGGTCAATGGCAATCCGTCACGCGGCGTCCCGGAAGGCGAAATGCACTTCTCGTTCGACATGCCGCTGCGCGAAGCACGCGACCTGTTCGAACGCGCGTACTTCGAATACCACCTGGTGCGCGAACACGGCAGCATGACGCGCGTCGCCGAAAAGACCGGCCTCGAACGCACCCACCTCTACCGCAAGCTCAAGCAGCTCGGCGTGGAACTGGGCCGCAACAAGCCTGAACCGCCGGAACAGTGACCCGGCCACAAAACGCTTGACGAGGGCGATACTGGCAGTTATAGTTTCGCTTCTTTGGCCCGGTAGCTCAGTCGGTAGAGCAGAGGATTGAAAATCCTTGTGTCGGCGGTTCGATTCCGTCCCAGGCCACCAGAACATGAAAACGGACGCTTCGGCGTCCGTTTTTGCGTTTGGGGATTCCGTTTGGGGATTCCACTTAACACCGCCCCCGAAAACATTCACATCGCCACGCTGCTGCGCAGGCACTTGGCTGCGTTACGCTCATCCGCATTCATACGATGCGAGATCACCATGCGGAAAGCGCTTACTTCCATCCTGATACTTGCCGGTGTGGCGGCAACCCATGCGGGGGCTGCTTCGCCGGGCACCTCGAATGACCCGGTACAGCGCCGTGCCGTGGAGGCAGTGATCTGGGGGATGCCGGCGGTCAACACCGAGTTGATGGTGCAGGCAATGTTGCGTAGTACGTCGGCCAAAGAGAACGAAATCGTTTACTGGTCGGAGCCTGTGAACTGGAAGAACCAGACGCTGACGCCGAATCCGGATTCGATCTACTTCATGTCATTCGTGAACACGAAGGTCTCGGGGCCGCTCGTGATCGACATTCCGCCGGCCGAGGGCGGCTCACTGGCAGCCAATATCGTGACGACGTGGCAGATGCCGCTCGAAGATGCCGGTCCCGATGGCGCGGACAAGGGGAAGGGTGGCAAGTATCTGATTCTGCCGCCGGATTATCGTGACACGCCGCCTGAAGGTTATGTCGTGCTGCGTTCGGACACCTATGGTGGCTTCGCGCTGATGCGCTCGAACCTGGCTAGCCACAGTGAAGCCGATGTGGCGAAAGCGGTGGCGTACGGAAAGCGCGTCAAGATCTATCCGCTGTCGCAGGCCAGTGCGCCGACGCCGACGCGCTTCACCGATGCCTACGACGTACCATTCGATTCGACGATTCGTTATGACGCATCGTTCTTCAAGACGCTCAACGACGTGGTGCAGAAGGAGCCGTGGATCCAGCGCGACCGCGTGATGATCGATCAGCTCAAGACGCTTGGCATCGAAAAGGGCAAGCCGTATCAGCCCGACGCCAATATGCAGAAGGCGCTCGATGCCGCTGCGCGACAAGCTAACAAGGAGCTATCCGCACGCTATGACCTGGGCTTCTATCGCATGGTGCCCGAGTACCGCTGGTTCCCTGCGGCGATGCCGGAGGTGATTCGTGCCGTGTCCACCGGTTACGGCAACGTCGACGAGTATCCGGTCGATGCGCGCGGCGTGACCTACACGCTGGGCTTCACGGGCATCAAGCGCATCGGCACCGCGCAGTTCTATCTCATGGTGAACAAGGACAAGGACGGCAAGGCGCTGGATGGCAAGCAGACGTATCGCCTGCGCGTGCCCGCGAATCCGCCGGTCAAGCAGTATTGGTCGGTCACGGCCTACGACCGCAATACGCACGCGCTGATTCGCAATGTGCCGCGCGCGAGCGTGGCATCGACGACGACGGGTGTGCAGAAGGAAAACGATGGCGTGGTCGAAGTCTACTTCGGCCCGAAGGCGCCCAAGGGCAAGGAAGCCAACTGGGTGTCCACCGATCCGAAGGGAAGCTTCGAATTGCTGTTCCGTCTCTATGGTCCGGAGAAGCCGTTCTTCGACAAGGAGTGGAAACTGCCTGACGTCGAGCGTGTGTCGGCACGCTGAAGGATTGGTGTTAGGCAAAAAGGCCACGCGGCATATCGCGTGGCCTTTTTGCATGGGCCTGCCTGCCTAGCCGAACAGTTCTTCCGCCACCGTAGGATGCAGCGGCATCGTCGTCTTCAGATGCGAGGCTTTCACGCCGAGCCGCAGCGCCACGGCAAAGACCTGGATGATCTCCGGCGCCGCGCCATCCATCAAATGCGCGCCAAGGACGCGGCCACTGCGTGCATTGAACACGAGCTTGAAGACCGATTGTTGCGGCACGCCGCCGAAGCGGCTTTCGAGCGAGACAAATCGCTTGATTTCGGTCCGCACGCGATCGGCCTTGCCGCCGGCGGCTTCAATGGCTTCGGCCTCTGTCAGGCCCACCGCACCGATGGCTGGTTCGCAAAACACCGCGGTGGGCACGGCATCGAAATCAGCAATATCGCCGCGCTTGTCGAAGAGTCGATCCGCCAGCCAGCGACCCTGTGCCACGGCAACCGGTGTCAGGTGGATGTTGCCGGCCATGCAATCACCGATGGCGTGAATTGCGCGCACCGAGCTGCGGAACTGCCGATCCACGCGCACACCGCCGTGCTCGTCGAGCTTGACGCCCAGCGCTTCCAGACCGAGTCCGTCCACATTCGCCTTGCGTCCAATGGCGGCCAGCGCCGCTTGCGCGCGAACCGTTTGCATGCGGCCCGGATTGTTTTCCTGCTTGTAGCAGACGTCCATGGCGCCGTTCGATTGCGAGACCATCGTGACTTCCGCGCGGAAGTGGATGCGCACGCCCTTGGCCACCAACGCATCGGCCAGTGCCGCCGCGATATCGTGATCGAAGCGTTTCAGCAGCCTGTCCTCGCGCACGAGCAGGTCCACTTTCACGCCATAGCGCGAGAGAATCGACGCCATCTCCACTGCGATATATCCGCCGCCGATCACGACGATGGAAGCCGGCACGGTCTGCCACGTGAACACGTCATCGGACGACGTCACGAGTTCGCCACCGGGTACAGGCAATGGCACGGGACGCGCGCCCGTGGCGATCAGCGTCTTCTTTGCGCGGATGACTTCGTTGCCGACGACGATATCGCCGCGATCGTTGAATTGCGCTTCACCGTGCCAGATCTCGACGCCTGCTTCATTGAGGCGCTGCTTGTACGACGCATTGAGGCGCGCCACCTCGGCATTCACGCGCACGATGGCATCGCGCCAGTCTTCCTTGCCGCCTGTGTGCGACAGGCACGTGGAGAGAATCGACGCCCAGCCTGCACCGTACGACAGCATCTTCTTCGGCACGCATCCCCGGTTGACACAGGTGCCGCCGATGGCGTCACGCTCCACAAGGATCACGCGCGCGCCATGCGATGCAGCACGCCGCGCGGCAGCCACGCCGCCCGAACCCGCGCCGATCACGACAAGGTCGGCCTCGCGCATCTTCGAGCGGGCATCGCGTTTGCGCGGTACGCGCTCCACGACGGGTTCGGCGCTGACCTCGCTGGCCCGCCTGCGGGGACGGGTGGATGCCTGGGTAGTTGTCTGCGTAGTTGTCTGCAAGACGATCTCGGGTGATGCCTGACGCTTTGTCATTCATGCCTCCTTGGCTCTCGCGGCAGTTGCCGCCTACCAAACGATCGACCGGCGCCATGGCAGCGCGTTCCCCGAAGACAACGGGCTTATTGCGCCGGCAGTAAATCCTTCCTGATATCGGGCCATTCGCGCAGGAATGTCTCGGCGTCACGCCGGCCCAGGTCGTATGCGTGTGTCATCGCCTGGGGCTTCGTATAGTCCCAGCTTGAAATCGGCACGCGTTGCGAAGGTTGCAGATAAAGGCGGCGCTGGCCGCCCGTCTCGACGATGAAGCGGCGCGGACGCGGATAGAGACGCGTCACCAGCACCAGCACATTGCCCGGTGCATCGTCGAGCGCATCCACGGGTACGTTGTCCACCAGGCCACCATCGAGCACCGCGCGGCCATTGCGTCGCAGCACGGGCGTGAAGGGCGGCGTCGATGCCGATTGCAGCAATAGATCGGCAAGGTCCTCGGGCGAACGGCAATCCTGCGCGCGCACGAACTCGGGGCGAAACCCAAGCGAGCGGCCCAGCCGCGGATGCAGCGTTTTCAGCAGGTGCTTGTCGATGTTGTACGCGAGCAGCCCGGCCGCCACTGCCAGACGCGGACCGCTCCAGCGCGGGATATGCGCCACACCGATGCGAATCTCGGGCGCACCCTTCAGCCGCTCCAGCCGATTGTCGGAAAACAGCGAGAGCAGCGCATTGCGATAGATGCCGTAGTGTGGAAACACGCGCTCGCGGCGCAGCAGGTTGCCCCAATAGGCATTACGCGAATTGTCGGCCAGCACATCGCGGTAGTACGCCATGGTCTGGTGCGAATCGTGCGCGTAGATCATGCACGCCGTGGCGGCCCCAGCCGAGATCCCGGCGATCACGCGCGGACGCAGTTGCAGTTCAGGCGCTACCGTGTCCCACCATCCGGCCTGCCACCAGCAGCGGTTGCCGCCGCCGGCAAAGACGACCTGGTCGAATATCTGGGAAGAGGAAGAAGATGCCATGTCGGTCAGAGCAGCGCGTAGGTCGTTGTCGCCTGCACCGCGAGCTTGCCATCCTGGCCGGTCAGTTCGATCTCGCCGAACACGACCGTCTTGCCGAGCCGCAGCACGTTGGCGCGGACCAGCACATCGCCGTCGATCACGGGACGCATGAAGTTGGTGGTGAGGGTCACCGTCGTCATTGGACGGAACTCGCCGAGCGCAGCGGAGATGGCGACGATCATCGCGGTGTCGGCGGCCGACATCAGCACCTGGCCGCACACCACGCCGCCTGCATGGCGGAAATGCTCGCGAAATGGCAGGCGCAGCGTTACGCCGCTGGCATCCACGGCTTCGGCGCGCAAGCCCAACTCGCGCACCCAGGGCGCAAGCACGCGCTCAAGCGTGGCCTCGATATCGGCAAGTGTGAAAGTGGCGGCAGGCACGTTCCGGTCTCCTCGGCGCGCAGAGGTGTTGTTTGCGCCAATGATACAGAATCGCGCCCGCCGCGCTGCAGCCGGCCGGACTTACCGCTCATGCGGCGCTTATGCGGCGTTGTCGGCCTCCGCACGCGACGTCGAGCGGGTGGCATGCCAGCGCAGCACGCGCGGCACCACCACCACGGCCACCGTCATGGCCAGGATCGTGGCGGAGATCGGCTGCTTCACGAACAGGCTCCAGTCGCCCTGGCCAATCGACAGTGCATTGCGCAGCTGCTTCTCGGCCATCGGGCCGAGGATCAGGCCGACGATGACTGGTGCGGTCGGAAAATCGAAACGGCGCATTGCCATGCCGAGCAGTCCGATCACGAACAGCAGCAGCAGGTCGAACCACGACTGGCGGATGCCATAGGCACCGAGTCCCGCGAAAATCAGAATGCCACCATAGAGCAGCGGCGTGGGCACGCGCAGCATGCGCACCCACAGGCCGATGGCCGGCAGGTTCAGCACCAGCAGCATCACGTTGCCGATGTAGAGCGATGCGAGCAGGCCCCAGACCAGATCGCCCGATGTCTGGAACAGCATCGGACCCGGCTGCAGGTTGTAGTTCTGGAATGCGGCCAGCAGGATGGCCGTCGTGTTCGAGGTAGGAATGCCCAGCGTCAGCAGCGGGGCCAGCGTGGCCGTCACTGCGGCATTGTTGGCTGCCTCGGGACCCGCCACGCCTTCGATGGCGCCCACCTTGCCGAACTCTTCCTTGTGATTGGACAGCTTCTTCTCGGTGGCGTACGACAGGAACGTGGGAATCTCTGCGCCGCCTGCGGGAATCAGGCCGAACGGAAAGCCGATCAGCGTGCCGCGAATCCACGCGGGCACCGAGCGCTTCCAGTCCGAGCGATTCATATGCACCGAACTCAGCTTGTTGAAGCTGCCATCAGGTTGCGGGAAGAACGCGTTGAACAGTGCCTCGCCCACGGCGAACAGGCCCACGGCCACCACGACGATATCCACACCGTCGTACAACTCCTGCACGTTCATCGAATAGCGCGTCTGGCCCGACAACGAGTCCATGCCGATCAGGCCGATGCCCAGACCCAGGAACAATGCAGTCATACCGCGCAGCAGCGACGAGCCCAGCACGGCAGAGACCGTCGTGAAGGCCAGCAGCATGATCATGAAGTATTCGCCCGGGCCGAACTGCAGCGCCACGTCCGCCGCCACCGGCGCGAACATCGACAGCAGCACGGTGGCGATCGTGCCCGCCACGAACGAGCCAATCGCCGCGGTGGCGAGTGCCGGACCCGCACGGCCGTTCTTGGCCATCAGGTTGCCTTCCATCGCCGTGACCATGGTCGACGATTCGCCCGGCGTGTTCATCAGGATCGATGTCGTCGATCCGCCGTACATCGCGCCGTAGTAGATGCCCGCGAACATGATCAGCGCGGCAGTCGGTTCCACCTTGGTGGTCAGCGGCAGCAGCATGGCCACGGTCAGTGCCGGGCCGATGCCGGGCAGCACGCCGATGGCGGTGCCGAGGAAGCAGCCCACCAGTGCCCACAGCAGATTGATGGGCGTGATGGCCACGGCAAAGCCGTGCATGAGTTGGTTCAGGGTATCCATGTCAGAAGCCTCCCGTTGTTGGCAGTCAGGTGCGGACTCAGAAGCCCGCCACCGGCAGCAGCGGCAGGTTGATGCCGAGCAGGAAATCGAACAGTGCCCACATCGGCACCGTGAGCAGCAAGCCAATCAGCGCATCGCGCACGATGCGACGGCTGCCGTAACCGCGTGCCACGCACACCATCATCAGCGTCGACGAGAACACGAAACCCAGCATGCCGATCAGTGCCATGTTGGCCACGAGGCCGGCTGCCACCCACAGGAAGCCCTTGAAATTGTGCGGCGCCGCGGGCAGCTCGGCATCTTCCTCCGGCATGTTGCGGAAGCCGCCGCGCACGCCTTGCCATGTCAGCAACGCACCGCATACGGCGAGGCCGATGGCGACGAGTGTGGGCACGAATCGCGGCGACAGGCCGGCGTAGCCTTCCTCGCCCGAAATGCCCGGCAGGCCGGCAAAGAAAAATACGGACAGCGCCAGGACGGCGACACCGATGCAGACGTGGGACGGTTTCATGATGGCGCTCCCGGATGAACGAGCCATCCGCGCTGTGCGGGGGATGTGGTGGGGTAAGGCGAGGGGACGCACCACGCGGTGCGTCCGGTCATGCCGATCTCTTGGATCGTTCTTGTGATGCGAATCGCGCGGGACGTGCTTGCGCGAATTACTTCGCCACGCCCAGTTCGCGCAGCGTGCTACCCAGGCGCGCGGATTCCGCATCCACGAACTTGCCGAACTCGTCGCCGGTCAGCAGGAACGGCGTCCAGTCGTTCTTCTGCAGCGCGTCCTTCCAGACCTTGTTCTCGGTGCCCTTGACCACGGCATCGATCATGGCCTTGCGCTGTTCGGGCGTGGTGCCGGGCGCGCCGTAGACGCCGCGCCAGTTGTAGATCTCCACGTTCACGCCTTGCTCCTTGAGCGTGGGGATCTCGGCGGTGCGGTCCTTCGACGTCACGGCCAGCGCGCGCATCTTGCCCGTCTTGATGAACGGCAGGAATTCGGAAACGCCAGCGATGCCCACGGTCACGTGGCCGCCCAGGATCGATGCCGATGCCTCGCCACCGCCGGCAAACGGCACGTAGTTGACCTTCTTCGGATCCACGCCCACTTCCTTGGCAATCAGGCCGGCCAGGATGTGGTCGATCGAACCCTTCGAGCCGCCGCCCCAGCTCACGCTGCCGGGGTTGGCCTTCAGTTGCGTGGTCAGGTCCTTGAGCGACTTGATCGGCGAATTGGCCGCCACCGTCAGCACCATCGTGTCGGCGAACAGTCGCGCGATCGGCGTGGCGTTCTTCAGCGTCACGGGTGGCTTGTTGGTCTCGATCGCACCCACCATCACCGCGCCGGTCACGATCAGCGCATTGGGGTTGCCCTTGTCCGTGTTCACGAACTGGGTCAGGCCGATGGTGCCGCCCGCGCCGCCCTTGTTGTCATAGGACGCGCTCTTGGCCGTGCCCGCCGCAATCATGGCCGCGCCGATGGTGCGGCCGGTCTGGTCGTAGCCACCGCCGGGATTGGCGCCGATCATCACCTTGAGGTTGTCCACCGCGTAGGCGGGCGCTGCCACCACGGCGGCCGCAAGCGTGGCCGTGGCAACGAAGGCGTGGGTAAATCGGGCAAGCGAGCGGGGCATGGTGAGTCTCCTGGGTTTTATTGGCATCCTGGGCCGGATTCTAGGAGCGCCGAACTGTCAAATTCCTGTCAAAACGACAGCTTTATGCTCGGGGTTTACGTGGGTGTCGCGGGCCCGTGCCGGTGTCCGTCTGCATGGCCCTTGTCGTTTTTTGGCATCGTCGGGTGTCCCATATCTGATCTGCACATCTTTGACTTGGCGGACGTCCGACATCTCTCTACGATTGACTTCGGTCATCTGCCGCACCGACACGGGCGCAGACGACGATGCGGAACACCTCCGCATGCAGACAAGGACCGCCGCACGACGAGGCGACGGCCACTCCGGATCTCGGGTATCCGGAAATGCAGGTTTCGGGTAGGTCGGGTGTTTTAAAAAAGAAGCAGAGTGTCTAAGGGGTCAACACGCATGGATACATCGATCAAGACGTCGGACGGCTGGCCGCCGGAGCTCGACGTGGGGGCCGATCGCGGCCTGTGGAAAAGCACGGTTGCCGCCGCCAACCAGGCGCTGGAAGCCGCCAAGGGCATGCAGGCAGCGGTCGGGCAGACGCTGAAGCTGCAGCACAAGATCATGGCGCTGCGCGACGAGCTGCATCGCGCCGAGGCCGAGCGCGATCTGTATCGCGACCTGCATACGCGCACGGTCGATGAACTGAATCACACGCTGGATCTGAGTCCCTCCGAATGGCAGAGGCTACGCGCGGACAACGAGACGCTGCAGATCCGCCATCGCGCCTACAAGCTGCTGGTACAGCACTACGTGCGCGCTGGTACGCCGATCGATCCGGCCACGTTCGCGGACCAGCGCAGCCGCGTGCAGCAGCACATCCTGTTCCAGCGTCGCAAAGGTATTCCTGTCTCGGTCATCACGGCCGACGACATCGCATTCCTGCTGCGCTGACCGTACGCGTGACCTGTCACTGGTTTCTGGGGAGACGACCATGAACTGCCTCATGCCTGGATTGGCGGCGCCGCTGCATTGCCGTCCTGCCCATCCGCCGCGCACACCTGATTGCGTCCCGCTGCCTTGGCGGCATAAAGACGGCGGTCGACCGTCGCCAGCATGGCATCGAGTGTCTGGCACCCGTCGATCCCGGCTTCTGCGACGCCAATCGATACGGTGAAGCGGATGCGTCCGTCGGCCATCCCGGCTGGCGGCGCATCGGGCGCCGGTACAACGCCGAGCGTCTCCACGATTGCGCGCAGGCGCTCGGCGGTAGCGGTGGCTTCCGCCAGCGTGTCGCCCGGCAGCAGCACTGCGAATTCCTCGCCACCGATTCGTGCGGGCACATCCATTTCACGCAGGTTGTCGCGCAGCGCGTGCGACAACGCCTGCAGCACTTGGTCGCCGCTGGCGTGGCCCCATCTGTCGTTCACGCGTTTGAAGAAGTCGATATCGAGCATCAGCATGGCCAGTGGCTCGCCGTCGCGGTGCCGCCGCGCGGATTCGACGGCGAACCGGTTGCTGAACGATCGACGATTCGCCAGTTCCGTGAGCGGGTCGGTCTCCGCCATCGCCTGCAGCTTTTCACCGACGGCAAGGTAGTGGCTGAACAGGTGGTTGACCACGCGCAGCGTGACCAGCATCAGCAGCGGCAACGCCAGCCAGATCGCCAGCAGCGGCAGGCTGGTCCGCTGGAACACCGCGCGATAGACATCGGCGTCATCGAAGGTCTCGAAGATCAGCCAGTTGCCGCGCCCGCCGGCCTGCTGGAACAGCAGATATTGCCCATCGACATGCAGTATGCCGTTGCCCTTGGCAAACAAGTCGGCCAGCGACGTGTGGCGCCACCGCGCGCCCACATCGGCGGGCCAGCGCAGGTCGATCCGCTCCCTGCTGTCGCTCGTTGCGAAGATCGCGCCGTTGCGATCCATGAGATAGCGCACGGCGCCATGCTGTTCGGGTTCGCCGATCAGCGTGCGCAACTTCGGCAGGTCCACATCGAGCGCCGCCACGCCACGAAAACGATTGCCCACGTAGACCGGGATGCTCAGCGTCGTGGTGCGTTGCCGGGTACTCTCGAACTGCGTGTAGATCGGCGCGAGCCGCATGATGCGCTCGGGATTCCGGTCGGGCAGCAGATTGCGGTAGTAGGGCATCTGGCTGAAACGTTGCATCAGCTCGCCGGCCTTGGCCTCGGACAGCGGCGGATAGGTGACATAGAAGCCGTTGCTCGAGATAAACGTGACGACGCTCTCGGTATCGTCGTTGCTGCGCTGGCTGATGCCTAGCACATGGCTGAGTTGGCGCGCGGCGTAGAGATCCGAACGCAGATCCGCGTCGCGACGCTCGAATCCCTCCAGGCCATGCAGCCTGTCCGCAGAGACGCCCACCACGGAAGCATCGCCCTCGGGGACCGCCATGGTCCATTCGGCGTGGTTGCGGGCGGCGTAGGCTTCCTCGATCACCGTATCGGTCGGCAATGCGTCGGGACCTTGCTGGATAGAGATCAGCTGCTGCGCGTAGTCGCGTACGAATTCGAGCTTGAAACGTTCGGCAGAGATCACCGCATCGATGCCGAGCGCGCGCAGGGTCAGGTCATGCTGGCGCGCGCCCAGTACGCGTTCACGCAACAGGTAGAGATCGCGCGCACCCACGCTGATCATCAACACCATGGCAATACCGAAACCCACTACCACCACGCGATGCGGATGCATCAGCACCTCGCGAGGCAGCCATCGCGGGCTCGGTAGCAATTTGCGCCAACTCATCGGAACGTCTCTCCCGGCAAGGCCCGCGTTTCGCGCCGTCGACAACGTCGGCATTCGGCAGGCGGTGGCAATGAGAAATGCAGCGTGCGGCAATGATGGCGCGCAGGCGTGTCCTGCGGCGCAACCGGCACAGTGTAGTGCAGGCGCCTGGCGGCGGCTATCGCAGGGAATTGCGGTGGCGCAAGGAGAAGGAGAAGGGGGGAAGGGGAGGAAGGACGGCAGGTGCCGCGCGACGCCCGGCGTCGCGCGGCAGACCGGTCTACGGGATCAACGACGTTCTGTGCGGAAGTAGAGCAGGGCGAGCGCGGGCAGCGCAAACCCGATCCAGCTTGCCAGCGGCCAGCCGGCCCGCGCAAATGCCCACGCGCCTACCGATGACCCGATGGCGCCGCCCACGAAGAAGATCGCCATGTAGAGACCATTGAGGCGGCTGCGGTGCGCCTCGGACAATGCAAAGATGGCGCGTTGGCCGATCACCAGATTCGTGGAGACGGCGAAGTCCAGCAGGATGGCCGCAGCCGTGAGCGACAACAACGAGAGCGTCGATCCTTCCACGCCGAGTCGGCTCAGCAGGAACGATCCCGCCCCCAGCGCCAGGGCGAGCGCGGTCATCTGGCGGCTGTGACCGCGATCCGCATAGCGGCCTGCCATCGGTGCGGCGACGGCACCCGCCACGCCCACCAGCGCAAAGATCGCAATACCGGTCTGCGACATCCGGAAGGCCGGCCCGGCCAGGTACAGCGGCGTGGTGGTCCAGAACAGGCTGAACACGCCGAACATGCTGGCCTGGTACGCCGCACGGCGACGCAGCACCGGCTCGGTGCGCAGCAGGTGAATCATCGAACCGAGCAGCGCGATGTAGTGAACGCCTGGCGCGGGGCGGCGCTGCGGCAGCTTGCGCGCCAGCACCACGGCGAGCAGCACCATGGCAACGGCCGATGCCGCGAAGATGGCGTGCCAGCCGAATGCGTCCGAGACCAGGCCCGCCACCGGGCGCGCCAGCATGATCCCCATCAGCAGGCCGCTGGTGACATTGCCGACGGCCCGGCCGCGCATGTGTTCGGGCGCGAGGTGTGCGGCAAATGGCACCAGCACCTGCACGGCCACGGAGCACAGTCCGATCGCGCATCCCGCCACCAGGAACACGCCAGCATGGGTGGACAGCGATGCAGCCAGTAGCGCCACCGCGCACCCGGCTACCAGCGTCAGCACGAGCTTGCGGTTCTCGACGATATCGCCGAGTGGCACCAGCAGCAGCAGGCCTACGCAGTAGCCAATCTGGATCAGCGTCACGATCAGGCCCGCCACCTCCGGCGAGAGGTGAAGCGCCTGCGCAATCGGCCCCACCAGCGGCTGGGCATAGTAGAGATTCGCGACGATCATGCCGCAGGCCACGGCCAGCAGCGGCGTGATCCATGCAGCGGGCGCGGCCGCGCGTTGTGCGGTGGTGGAGGTCATGGGGCGGCTTGTGGAGAGCTCCCCGCACCTGTTTCGGCGTACCGGGGGAAGCCGCCGATTCTACCGGGAGATAGATAGGCGTGCAGGGCGGAGGGCTTAGGCCGGTGGCTCGGCGCGGTCGCCCTCCTCCTGTCTTTCGTCGTGTGCGTCGACTTGTGAGTCTTCGGAACCGTCCTCGTCGAACCGGAATGCCTCCTGTACCGGCGCGGGGTTGTCGCCCTGCTCGGCGGCTGGCATCAAGGCACTCACGCGCACGCCAAGCAGCCGGATGCGGCGTTCCAGCGGAATGCGCTTCAGGCATTCCGTGGCGCCGCGCCGGATGTCGCCACCATCGGCGGTGTGCGCGGTCATCGTCAGATCGCGTGTGACCGTATGGAAATCGTCGAAGCGCAGCTTGATGCCGACGGTGCGCCCCACGTAGCCCTTGCGCCGCAGATCTTCGCCCACCCGCATGCACAGCTTCGTGAACTGCTCGGATAGCACGGGACGGTCCCCGCGCGGATGAAGGTCGCGCTCGAAGGTGGTCTCGCGGCTCATGGATTTGGGCTCGGAACTGACCACCACCTGGCGCTCGTCGCGGCCATGGGCCACTTCCACGAGCCACGCCGCATAGTTGCGTCCGAAATGGGTCTGCAGCAGCGCCAGATCCGCCTCGGCCAGCTGCGCCACGGTCTCGATGCCAATGGCCGCCAGCTTCTCCGCCGCCTTCGGACCAATCCCATTGACCTTGCGGGCCGGCAGCGGCCAGATCCGCAGCGGAATATCGGCAGGCGTCAGAATGGTCAGGCCGTTGGGCTTGTCGAGTTCCGAACCGATCTTGGCCAGCAGCTTGTTCGGCGCCACGCAGATCGAGCAGGTCAGGCCGGTGGCATCGTTCACCGCAGCCTTGATATCCGCAGCCACCTGCCTGGCCTCACCCTCAATATTCGTAAGATCGATATATATCTCATCGATCCCGCGATCCTCTATTTGTTCCGTGAATGTTCGTACAGCGGCCTTGAACAGTCCCGAGTAGCGGCGGTAAGCGTCGAAGTCGGTCGGCAGCAGGATGGCGTCGGGCGCGAGCTTGGCCGCCTTCATCATGCCCATCGCCGAAAACACGCCCAGCGCCCGCGCCTCGTAGGTGGATGTGGTGACGACGCCGCGCCCCACGTAGTCGCGCAGCCGCGCGTAGCGGCGGCTGCCATCCGGCAACGTCTCCGGTATCGCGTTGCGGCCCCCACCGATCACCACGGCCTGGCCGCGCAGATCCGGGTACCGCAGCAGTTCGACCGATGCGTAGAACGCATCCATGTCGAGATGAGCAATTCGCCGGGGTACGGAGGCCATGAGTCAGAGGAGACGTTGGATTACTGTATGGATGTACAGTATAGTGTGGTCGCCAATTTAAGGAAACGGCGATCACACGCCCATCTTTATATCTATCACACGAATTTTAATGGCTAAATTTTATGAGCTTTATTTTTCGTATCAATCGCCTCTCGCGATTTCCAGCGACTGACGACCAATCCTTCCACAGCGTAGATCGCCAGCGAGATCCAGATCAGGGCATAGCCGATCTGCTTCGTCTGCGGGAAGGGCTCGTGCCACAGCCAGATACCCAGCGCGAGCTGGATCGTCGGTCCCGCGTATTGCAGGATGCCGAGCATCGAGAGCGGAATCCGGCGGGCGCCCGCAGCGAAGAATAGCAAGGGCACCGCCGTCACCGGCCCGGCCAGCAGCAACAGCATCTGCGTGAGCGGCGTGGCCGCACGCGTGGTGTCGTGCCCGGTGATGAAAAGAGAACCCAGCGCGACGGCGGCCACCGGAAATAACAGCAGCGTCTCCAGCGACAAGCCTTCGAGCGCACCCAGCGCACCCGTCTTGCGCAGCAGGCCGTAGCCGCCGAACGATGCCGCCAGGCCGAGCGCGATCCACGGCAAATGTCCCGCCGACCACGTCAGCCACAGCACTCCGGCCCCGGCGACGGCAATAGCCAGCCACTGACCCCAGCGCAGGCGTTCGTGCAGCAGCAACACACCCAGCAGCACGCTGACCAGCGGATTGATGAAGTAGCCGAGGCTGGCATCCACCACACGATCCGCGGACACCGCCCAGATATAGAGGAACCAGTTGCAACAGAGCAGTCCCGCACTGGCCGCGAAGTTGAGGATCAGCTTTGGGTTGGCCGCCACCTCGCGCAGCCAGCCGAAGTGACGGCGCCACAACAGGATCGCGCCGAGGAACACCAGCGACCAGACCATCCGGTGCAGCAGGATTTCGAGGGGCGCCACGCCGTGCAGCGATTTGATATAGAGGGGCAGCAGGCCCCAGATGATGTACGCCAGCAAGGCGTAGAGAATGCCGAGTTGCATGGGAGATATCCTGTGGTGCGGCGGATTCTACCCGCGGTGGCCCGGTTGCGTATGAACCTGCCCCCATGCTGTGCGCCATGAAAAAAACCCGGCCGGAGCCGGGTTTCGCTGCATCGTCCGAAACGGGTTACAGCTTGCGCGTGAAGCTGAACTGCGAGAACGACTGCTCGGCCACGTTGAACCAGGCGGCTTCGTTGTTGCGGAACACGCGCCAGTCTTCGAAGATCTTCTTGAACGACGGGTTCTTGGCGCTTTCGTCGGCGTACGCTTCCTGCGTGGCCTTGAAGCATGCCTCCATGATCTCCTTCGAGAACGGACGCAGCTTCACACCATTTTCCAGCAGACGGGCCAGCGCCTGCGGGTTCACGGTGTCGTACTTCGCCATCATGTTCGTGTGCGCCTCGATCGTGGCCGTTTCCAGTGCGCGCTTGTACAGCGGCGGCAGCTTGTCGAACTCCGGTTGCGAAGCGTAGAACGACAGCTGCGCGCTGCCTTCCCACCAGCCCGGGTAGTAGTAGTACGGTGCCACCTTGTAGAAGCCGAGCTTCTCGTCATCGTACGGACCCACCCATTCGGCCGCGTCGATGGTGCCTTTTTCCAGCGCCGGGTAGATGTCGCCACCGGCAATCTGCTGCGGCACCACGCCCAGGCGCGCCAGCACCACGCCGGCAAACCCGGCCACGCGGTACTTCAGGCCCTGCAGGTCCGCCACGGTCTTGATTTCCTTGCGGAACCAGCCGCCCATCTGGGCGCAGGTGTTGCCGCCCATGAAGTTGACGACGTTGTATTCCTTGAAGAACTCGCGCATCAGCTTCATGCCGTTGCCTTGCATCATCCATGCGTTCTGCTGGCGCGCGGTCAGGCCAAACGGGATCGTCGTGTCGAAGCACAGCGTCGGGTTCTTGCCGAAATAGTAGTAGCCGGCCGTGTGGCCAATCTGCACGGTCTGGTTCTGCACCGCATCCAGCACCTGCAAGCCCGGCACGATTTCACCGGCGGCAAACACCTTGATGTTGAACTTGCCGTCGGTCAGTTCCTTCACCCGTTGGCTCAGCAGTTCGGCGCCGCCATAGATGGTGTCCAGCGACTTCGGGAAGCTCGACGCCAGGCGCCATTCCACCGCCGGGTTGCTACCCACCACGGCCGGGGCCGCCGGCGCGCTGGCCGAGGCGGCGGGGGCGGCGGGCTTGTCTTCCTTGCCGCAGGCGGCGAGCGCGCCAGTGGCGGCGACAGCCGATGCTTTCAACAGGAAGGAACGGCGTTCCATGAATATCTCCTCTTTTATATTGATATGTATGCAGACTGCCTTGACCCCAAGGCGTGGCCTGGAAGACAGGTCGGACGATTATAGCTGTGGCGTTTTGGGCACGGAGTGCCGGCAGGATGGGGGTTTTCGCTAGTCGGTAGCAGTTCTGCAACGGTTTTCCCGCATGCTCGAAAACGGTGCCTGGAAGGCAGCCGGTCGACGGCTGAAAAGGTTTCAAAAAGGTTTCGCGATGTGGGATTTCGCACGCTTTTCGGCACGATTGATGGATTTTGTAACCCGGCTTGCGGTCAAAAAGTCCGACTGTTAAAACCAGAGCCCTCACTCCCCAAGCTTCCATCGGTGCTGGCTCTGCCGGTTCTGTTCGGTTCCGTTGTATCCATGCCGCCATCCGTTTCGCCTCCGTTCCGATATTTCGCCCGCCGTCGCCTGGCATTTGCCGTGCTGGCCGCGTGGGGGATGACGGCATGTGCGCAATCGGGGAGCCTGACGGGAAACACATCGGCCAGCACCAGTCTGGCTCCGCCGCCGATGATCGCGGAACGCGGTACGGCGCAGCCCAACTCCGCAGTGGCTGCGGGTGCCGTACCCGTGGCTGCGACGACATCCGCAGCGCCTGCTGCACCGGCGGCGGCCGATCCGCTGGCGGCGCTGATTCAGGCTGCGTCAAATACGGAACCCACCGCCACGGAAGCCGCGCCGCCTGCCGAGACCACCGTTGCAGATGCCAATCCCGACTTCGTCGGGCCGCCCGATGCGCTGGCACCGCCGCCTCCGCCTCCGCCACCTTTGGTGCTGTTTCCGAACCGGTTGGGCGAGTTTCCCGCCTTGGCCGCCGCACCGCGCCAGGCACCCGTGGCTGCGCAGGAGGGTGGCGAATCTTCCACTTCAGAAACGCCATCCGATGCTCCGCCAGTTCTCCGCTCCCAGTTACCTGCCGATGACCCGGCGGGCGACTCCGTGTGGCGACTCGGCTATAGCGGACGCGCGGCGGTGGAAGACCGCGCTGGTACCCAACGAGCCTGCCCCGGCGGTGGTACACCCTCGGCTGGCTTCGGCCAGGGCCTGGCCTGTACCAGTTCGGGGGAAGTGAAGATCCGCGAATCGCTCGTGGACATGGGCGGCGGCACGCAGGTGCAGCTCGTGGCGCAGGCCAAGGGGACCAACACCACCTCGGTCAACGGCACGGCCGCTGCCGTGGATCCCTACGCGCTGCTGCCTAACTTCTACACCTCGGTCAGCGGCTTGTCCGGCATCTCGGTTCTTAACGAGGCCAGCGTCTGGGCCGGGCGCCGGGACAGCAACGCCTTCCTGATGTCGTCGGGCCTGTTGCCGCCGAACTCATCGTCCATGCGGTTCGGCATCGACAACGCCAAAGTGGGCAATTACGGGCTGAGTTATCAATACACCGCGCGTAACGATCTAAATGGCGCCAAGCTGCCCAGCTATCACACCGTGCGGACGTCCCCGATCGGCACCAATGACCAGGGTTCTGTCCAACTTGGCTTCACGCGTGTAGAACCCCTGCAGGAAATCGCCGATACCGGCAGCGCCTGGTGGGCTTCCGCCATGCACGAGCAAAAAGGCGTGCTGTTCGGCACCAATCGGCTGGGCGTGCAGTACGGGCAGGGTTCCCGCACCGCCATGACCGGATACACCGGCATGGGGACGGACCTCTCGCGGGTACGCGTAGCGGAATCCATGGAGTGGAAGGGCAAATCCGGCCTGGCCGGATCGGTGGAATCGAGCCTGCAACTGGACCGCTCCCATATGGGCACCCTGCAATGGGCTGCCACGCGCGTGCGTCCGGCCTTTGTGGCCAGCGACCAGTTCAAGCTGACCTTCGAGGTGGCGCACGACCAGATTTCGTCCGGGTTTGGGGTGGGCGGCCAGCGTACGGCGTTCACCGTGGCACCGACGCTGACGCTCGGCAAGGCCACCGGCAACGCAAATCTGCGGGCCTTCTACACGTATAGCCGCGCCAACGATGTGGACGGCATCACCTTCGCCGCGCCGGCTGACGCCTGGGCCACTCAGGCCAGCGGCTCGATCTTTGGCGTCCAGCTCAATCGACGCTGGTAAGCGGGGCTTGTGATCCCCGCTCCATGATGGATGATTGGATGGGATTTCTGGGTGACTGATATCCACTCAACCAATCAAATAACGCCACTGCATTCGTCGCACCAAATATCTGAGAAAAAATAAAAGCCATCACATCCATAAAACGAATACCTGTAAAAGTATTGGTGAAGGCACAGGCGATAGTCAGGGCGGGGTTGGCGAACGAGGTGGATGAGGTGAACCAGTATCCCGCCATGATGTAGCCGCCCACGACAAATGGCAGCATGGCAGGTCGATGACGACCGGTGGCAATCCCAAGCCCGATCAGGCCAAACGTGGCCAGGGATTCGCTCCACCACATCGGCGCACCGGTACGCGCCTGCATCGACATCGATATCCAGGGCAGGCCGAACATTGCATGCGCAGCAACCACTCCCGCCATCGCACCTATCACTTGGACGAATATATACCCCGATGCGGTGGTCATTGAAATCCGTCTGGACAATAGATGTGCCAACGTGACGGCCGGGTTGAAGTGCCCACCCGAGACCGGCCCGAGCGATATCAGCAACGCGACGAGTCCTGCGCCGGTGGCCAAGGCATTGCACAGCAGGGCGAGGGCCGTGTTGCCGGCCGCCAGTTGTTCGGCGCGGATGCCCGACCCAACGACGATGGCAACAAGCAGGGCCGTCCCCAGTGCTTCGGCAAGGAGTCGGCGGGCGAGGGTGGGGGAGACCAGCGGATTGGAAAGCGAAGGCGTGGACATGCAGGCGAAAGGCGAAAAACCGAACGCGCAGTGTTCCGCGCCACCCACATTTGCGTCAATGCAGCGGGGCGACGGTGTGAAGCGACTACCGGTATCGAATCAGGTCGCTGCCCGTTGCTCGCGCCTTACTGCAGGTCGTTACGCAGGATCAGCAGCCACGGCAGGTGCGAGTTCGTGAAGCCGTCGAGCTGGCCAGCGTCGTTCAGGTCGATCACGTCCATCGATACCGACTGCTGGACATTGCCGCCGATCGCCTTGACCACCTTCGCCGCGCGATCGACCTCGACCACGATATCGCAATGCATGGGTGTCGTGCCAAAACCGATATCGGCGGGATCGTCGATGTATTTGTCGCGTCCCCGGCCGGCGCAGATCATGTCGCCGGGGCGGGGTAGCGCCGGCAGCGGTTCGACGTGGAAGGCCGGACGCGGCAGGATGCCGTCGCGCGCGTCCACCACGTACATCGAATGCGACTGGCCGGTCAGGAACTGGTCATTGTCGAGTCCCGCGCGACGCATGACCCAGGAAATGAACACCGCCGACCACGCCCACGCACCTTGCGTGACCTGCCGGCAGTCGGGCGCCTCGCCCACGATGCCCCAATAGCGTTGCGCCATGCGGCACCCTTGCGGCGTGGCTTCCATGCCCGTGCCATCGGGAAAGCGCAGGCAACTGGCGTTATCGCCATGCTCTTCGGCATCGACATCCGCCGACGCGCCGGAAGCGGCACCATTCCGGGAATTCTGCGCACCCGTCTCTGCGGCGGCTGTGAGGTTCGGGGCGGGCAGCGGGCTATGCGTCACGCAAGCCGTATCGTCACGTGCGATGTGTACGACCTGGCTGCCCCATTTGCGCCACTCCTGCAGCGCGATATCGACGATGCGTTCGCGCGGCGTCGCGCCGGGTGGCGTACTCACCCGCTCATAGTCAGGCAATGGCACCGCCTGCGGACGCGCGGTGCGCGGTGGCGCCGTGGTGCAACCGCAGACCAGGGCGACGGCCAGAACGCTCGCAACAGTTCGCCAGGCGCGCTTCACGGCCTGTGGAGAACGCTGTGGAACCTTGTGTGGAAAGCGTTGTGCATAACGCTGTGGAGAATTGCGCATCGACAAGCAGGGCGGTCATGCCGACCCGGGATTCCTGATTTCGCGCAAAGCCTTGTTCAGACAAGCGCGAACGGGGATTTCTGACTCATGCAGACAGCGTCCGTAACGGTGCTGCCAACTGTGCAATTCTGCACGTGAATCCGAGGGGAATGCTTTGTGGATAACGTCCCCGCGCGCTGCGCGCCTGTGCCGCTGAAGGGCTCCGGCGGCGGCACGGCGGGGTCATGCGGACCGGGCCAGCAACGTGCCCGTCGGCATTACTGATTCACGGCGTCCTTGAACTTCTGGCCTGCCTTGAACTTCACGGTCTTCGCAGCTTCGACCTTGATTTCTTCGCCGGTGCGCGGGTTGCGGGCCATGCGCTCGCCGCGCTCGCCCTTGCTGAACGTGCCAAAGCCGATCAGGCTCAGGGTGTCACCCTTGGCAACGGCGTCCATGATGGCGCCCAGCGTCACGTTCAGGGCTTGCTCGGCCTTGGCCTTGGTCAGACCGTCCACGCCAGCTGCGATTGCGTCGATCAGTTCGGTTTTCGTCATGCTTCACTCCGTATCGAGTTGGAAAAACTGACGTCCGGCCCTGGGACTTTCCTCGGGAAAGCCGCCCTGGCAAAGACGCCGCGGGCCACATCATACCGTGTCGGACACGCCGCACCGGGAAAGGTTTGTTACGGAGAGTCGCCGCCAACCCGCCTCAGGACACGGTTCGCGGGGATTTGGAGTACTGGCCGGGGGTCTTTCGAGCAGCCGTTTCGCAGCTCGCCGCCGCGACGTATACCCCTGCGTATACGTCATCTAATGCGTCAGAGGCGCTCAGAAGGCGTATACGGCGTTTTGGGCGCCAAGAGCGGCTCGGGGACGTATACGTCGGCAAAACGCCTCCAAGAGCTTCTGAGGACCGCGGAAGGCACATCGGGACTTACAGTGGTCAAGTCACGCCGGTATACGCGGTATACCGGACCTGCAGATTCATCGCCCCCCTGCTGGCAGCGTTCTGACTGCTCATTTTTTCATCGCAGCAAAAAAAGAGGGAAATTCCAGAGGGCCGCCGTATACGCCCCTCCTTCGTATCTCAACCGTACGGTTTACATCTTTCTTTCATGTATACAAATAGTAGTGATAGATAAGCACCGCCCGTTTCTGTGGATAAGTACGTATACGTGAATAGGATCAAGCGTTTACGTATACCGAAACCGTAGGGAGGAAATGTTGGCCGCCGTGGATGACTCATCCGTTCGATGGAAGGGGGTCACGTATACGTGCTGACTTGTTCGTATACCTTCCCCAGGCCAACCCCAGGCAGCCCACACGAAACACGCGCGCTTATCCACAGAAAATGGCGCGGTTATCCACATCGGTATACGTCGGGCGAGCGTATACCTGCGCATGGCGCGCAGGTATCATCCGGTTCGCGCCGGACTGGACCGGCGGCCCATTTCCCCACCCCCAGGAACCTCAGCACATGTCGGACAAGCCCAAGGACGCCAAAGAGAAGAAGGCAGGCAAGAAGAAAACCGCCAGCGATCGCATCGAAGTGCGACAGTCTGGCGTGCATGGCAAGGGCGTATACGCGATTGGCGCCATTGGCGAGGGCGAGCGGGTGATCGAGTACAAGGGCGAGCACATCTCGTGGAAGGAGGCGCTCAACCGCCATCCGCACGATCCGACCGATCCCAATCACACGTTCTATTTCAGTCTGGAAGACGGCAACGTGATCGACGCCAAGTACGGCGGCAACCGGGCGCGCTGGATCAACCACGCCTGCGAACCGAACTGCGAGGCGCGCGAGAAGAAGGGACAGGTCTTTATCCACGCGCTGCGCGATATCGCCGCAGGTGAAGAGCTGTTCTATGACTACGGTCTGGTGATTGACGCGCGCTATACCAAGAAGCTGAAGAAGGAATACGAGTGCCGTTGCGGCAGCCCGAAGTGCCGCCACACCATGCTGGCCCCGAAGGACAAGAAGTAAGCGGGAATCAGCCCTGCGTCGTGCCCGGCGCTTCGCACGGAATCCGGATCACGAAGCGCATCGACGCACGGCGCTCCTGGATCTCGGGCGCCGCACCATCCTCGGCGCCTGCGATAGCGGGGGCAAAACTTGCCGATGCGGTGGGCTGAGGCGCGGGAGCGTCCTCGATACGGATCGTGCCCTGATGCAGCAACACGATCTCGTTGACGATGGCCAGGCCCAGGCCGGCGCCACTCGGTGCCGCTTGCGCCGGTTGCGTACCCGGCGTGTGATCGCCGCGGAAGAAGCGCTTGAACACTTCCTCGCGGCGCGCGGGTGCGATGCCGGGACCGTTGTCCTCCACCATCACCACGGCCATGCCGCGATGCCCCATCGTCTCGCCACCGGCGCGCACGGTGATGCGGCCGCCAGCCGGCACGTACTTCACGGCGTTATCCACGAGATTCGATAGCGCTTCGCGCATCAGCAGCCGATTGCCGCGCACCACGGCTGGCGCGCTGCCCGTGAACGTTGGGCCGGGCAGGACTTCGAAGCCGAGATCCACGCGCCGCGCCAGTGCCTGCGGCACCCATTCCGCCCCCACTTCGAACGCCAGTTCCGCCAGGTCGAAATGTTCGACGGGCCCGAGCCGCTCCAGCGACAGGCCCGGTTCGGCACGTGCCAGCGACAGCAACTGATTCGACAAGCGCACGGCCCGGTCCGATGCGGTCTGTACTTCACGCAACGCCTGGCGGGCCACCTCCAGCGTATCGGCTTCCATCGCCCGGTCGGCATGAAGCTTCACGGCGGTCAGCGGCGTGCGCAACTGGTGCGCGGCATCCGCGATGAACTTGCGCTGCGCATCGAGCGCATCGCGCAGTCGCGACAGCAGCGCATTGAGGCCCCGGATCAGCGGCTCCACCTCGGCCGGCACCTGGGTCTCGTCGAGCGGGGCCATCGACCTGGCCGTCTGGCGATTCAGCTTGTCGGTCAGGATCTGCAGCGGCACCAGCTCTTCCTTGAGCACGTGCGACAGGATTAGGCTACCCACCAGCAGCAACAGGATCAGCGGCACCGACACCGACAGCAGGATCTCGTTGGCCGCCGTTTCCCGTCGATCCAGCAACTCCGCCACTTCCACGACAATGGGCCCGCGCGGCAGTTGCGGCTCCGCCGTCGTACCCAGTTCATCGTTGGCTGCGCTCGGCAGGCTCACTGGCAGCCGCACCGCACGCACCTGTTTGCCGCTGAACCACGCATAGAACAGTCGCGCGTCGTGCAGCGACGTCTGGCCCGTGCCATAGCCGAGCCAGGTGTCCATGCCACCGATCAGGCCGTCCGGGCCATGGATGCGCCAGTAGATGCGATCCGAGCCTTCGGCTTCGACCAGCGTCTGCGCAATCGTCGGAATGTCCTGTTCCAGCCGCGGGCCGGCAATGCGGATCTGCTGCGCGATGTTGTTGGCCACGCCATACAAGGCGCGGTCAAATACCTGCGTGGTGTAGTGGGCGGCCAGCCAGTACGACAGCGACCCGCTGGTCAGCACCAGCGCGAACAGCGGCGTGGCCAGCGCGCGCAGCAGGTGAATCCGCAGACTCTGGTTCGACGTGCGGAGCATCGTGCTGCCGCGCCGGTTCTTCACCCGCGCGGTGGGTTCGCCTGGCTGAGCGGAGGAGGATTGCGAACGCGGCCACATGGCGATTCAGGACGTCGAAGGGTGCGCGGGCGAGCGCTCTGCAGGGCAGGGCTCAGTGTCCGGCACGGATCTGCAGCAGATAACCAAAGCCGCGCACGGTGACGATCTCCACGTCCGCATCTTCCAGCTTCTTGCGAACCCGGTGCACGTAGACCTCGATCGCCGTATCGCCAACCGTATCGCCGCCTTCACCGGCAGGGTGCGCAAACGTGGCGAGGTGATCCTGCAACTGTGCCTTGCTCACCACACGACCCTGGCGCTGCAGCAGCAACTCCAGCACCGCGAACTCGCGCGGCGACAACTCCAGCGGCCGGCCATCGACGAACATCCGCCGATCATTGCCCGACAGCCGCAGTCGACCCAGACGCACATCGCGCTCCGGCGCCGCCTCGCCATGCTGGCTGCGACGCAGCAGCACGCGCACGCGCGCTTCCAGCTCGGGCAGCGCGAAAGGCTTCACCAGATAGTCGTCCGCACCGGCATTGAGGCCGGAGAGCTTGTCTTCGAGCTCGTCCCGCGCGGTGAGAATGATCACCGGCGTGGTGCGGTTGCGCGCCCGATAGCGCGCAAGAAGCGTCATCCCATCGATACCGGGCAGGCCCAGATCCAGGATAACGAGGTCATGCTGCTCCTTGAGCAGATGGTCAGTGGCATAGACGCCGTCATGCACCACGCGAACCTGGTGCCCAGCCCGCGACAGGCCAGCCTCCACGCCGCTGGCGATTTGACGATCATCTTCGATCAGCAGGATACGCATGGCAGACCGTGACTTTGAGCGGTTGTAACAATGTCACGAATTGTAC
>NZ_SCMX01000036.1 GCF_005503625.1 Cupriavidus sp. 2SB
AGTGACACTTCCTTCCACGGCATGGCAGGTCTCCCAAAAGACACTGCCAGCCAGTCTAGATGTGTTACCCATGTCTCCGAACAGGTGTTACCTATGTGTCCGGGCTATACAAGTGGGAGAGGGGAGCAAACCACGGCAGATACAGCCTCAAAACGGCGCCCGATCCCCGCACAAATGCGTAATCAACAACCTGGCCGACACCGTCAGCCCCGCCGGGTCGCGCATGCCAATCAGTAGCGATCGTCGCGCCCACGCGTCCTGCAGCCCCACCAGCGCCAGGCCCATCGACTTGACGTGCGGTTCCGCCGCGATTCTTGGCAGCACGCCAACGCCCAGTCCGGCCATGACCATGCGGCACATGGCGTCAAAGCTGCGCACCTGGATGCGCAACCGGAACTGGCGCTCCAGCCGGCTACTCTCTTCGAGCAGGCGTGCCGCCAGCGATGTCACCTGCGGCAGGCTGACGAAATCGTATTCGAGCGCATCGGCATAGTGGACGGCGCCCTGCTGAGCCAGCGGATGGCCCGGCGGCGTGATGATGACCAGTTCGTCCTGCCGGTACTCCACCGTCACCAGCCCCGTGCAGGGTGTGCGATCGGCAAAGATACCGACATCGGCACGATTCTCCATCAGCGCGGCCACGATGTCGCTGCTGTTGTGTTCCTCGAGTTCGATGCGGATGGTGGGATGCTGGCGCATGAACTGCGCCAGATCGTCGGGCAGGAACTGCGTGATCGCCGAGGTATTGGCGCAGACGCGCACCTGTCCGCGCACGCCTGACGCATAGTCCGACATCACGCCGGCCATGCGTTCCACGTCCTGCAGGATGGTCAGCGCATGGTGAAAGCACGCCTGGCCGGCCTCGGTCAGTTGCACGCCGGCAGCATGTCGAAAGAACAGCGGTGCGCCAACCGCGGTCTCCAGATCCGAGATCCGCTTGCTGGCAGCCGCCACGGCCAGGTGCGATTGCCGCGCTCCGGCCGAGATACTGCCCTGCCGGGCCACGGCCACGAACAGACCGAGCGTGACGAGATCGAAGCGCGCGAGATTCATGCCGTTACAGCGTGCGCCGGTCCATCACGGCGCGGGCGATGGTGCCCGCATCCACGTATTCGAGTTCGCCGCCCACGGGCACGCCACGGGCCAACCGCGACACCTTGAGGCCACGCGCCTTCAGCATCTCGCCGATGTAGTGCGCAGTGGCCTCGCCCTCGCTCGTGAAATTGGTGGCCACGATCACCTCGGTGGCCGGCCCGCCAAACTCGGGGTCCGTGGCCCGCGCCAGCAAGCGGTCAAGGTGGATTTCCTTCGGGCCAATACCATCGAGCGGCGACAACCGCCCCATCAGCACGAAGTACTGGCCCCGGTATGTCAGCGTCTGCTCGATCATGATCTGATCGGCTGGTGTCTCCACCACGCACAGCAGCGACGCGTCGCGCTCCGCATCGCGGCAGGTCTCGCAGATGTCCTGCTCGGTGAACGTATTGCAGCGCTCGCAATGGCGAATGCCGTCGGCCGCACCGCGCAAGGCGTCACCGAGCTTGCGCGCGCCGTCGCGGTCGTGCTGGAGCAGGTGATACGCCATGCGCTGGGCCGATTTCGGCCCCACGCCGGGTAGCACTTTCAGGGCCTCGACCAGCGCCTGCAGCGAGGTGGGCGGAGCCGCTTTCATCGCGGCGCCGCCTGCGGAAATACTGGCATCGATATATCGATCAGAACGGCAGCTTGAAGCCCGGGGGCAGCGGCAGGCCCGACGTCATCGAGCCCATCTTTTCCTGCGTGGTGGCCTCGGCCTTGCGCACGGCGTCGTTGAACGCGGCAGCCACGAGGTCTTCGAGCAGGTCCTTGTCATCAGCCAGCAGGCTCGGATCGATGGTGACGCGCTTCACGTCGTTCTTGCAGGTCATCAGCACTTTGACGAGACCGGCGCCGGACTGGCCCTCGACCTCGATCTGTGCCAACTGGTCCTGCATCTTCTTCATGTTTTCCTGCATCTGCTGGGCTTGCTTCATCAGCCCCGCCAGTTGACCTTTCATCATGGGATCACTCCTTGGAAATATGCGAAATAGGTAGTTATATACGGGCGGCGCTCCCTGGCTCCAGGCGGCCGCCTCTGGAATATCAGGCGGCGCGCGGCTGCACCGAGCCCGGCACGATCTGTCCGCCAAACTCGCGCAGCAAACCCTGCACAAACGGATCGCGGTCGATCTCGGCCTCGGCTTCGCGCTGCCGTTCGGCGCGCGCAGCGGCATCCACCGCCGCTGCGGTGTGCGTGACCGCGCCAACCTCGCATTGCAGCCGCACTTCCACGCCGAATTCTTCGCTCAGGGCGGCCTGAAGGCGTTCGGCAACATTCGCTTCCGCCAGCGCCGCCACGGGGACGCGCAGATGCAGCGCGCGGCCCACCACACGGTGCATCTCGCTCTGCAACGCCAGTTGCTGTGCCAGACCCTTGAGCGGCAGACGAGCGGCAAGTTCCGGCCAGTCGCTGGTGAGCACGGGCGGCGTGCCATCGTCGGCAGCACTTGGGGCCACCGGCGGCACGGCCGGTGCCAGCGCCACAGCGGGTTCCGGCTCGGGTGCCGGCTTGCTGGCCTGCATCGGCGGGGCGGATGGGGAGGTCGGGGCACGATGGCCGCGCGGCGCGCGGTCTACGGTTTCCGCTTCGAAACCGTTGTCGAAACCGCCGAAGTTCGGATCGAAGCCCGGATCGTAATCCTGCGACACACCGGGGTCAGCGTCGTACGGGCCGATCATCGGCAAGTCGGGCGGCATCTCTTCCCACGGCGGCACGTCGCTGGTCCGCGCAGCGGGTGCCGCCGGGGCGGGCCGTGCAGCGGATTCAGGCATTACTGCAGGACGCACAGCCGGTGCAACGGAAGGCGCTGGCGCGACGGGCGCGTCAGGCGCCGCCGTAGCAGCGGTGGCCGGACGCGAAGCCGAAGGCGGACGCAGCGGCTGGGCGGACTGGCGCTGCGCGGCGGCGGCCGTCGCACCCGCCATCGGCGGTGCGCCCATCCCTGCCGGACGCGCACCACCCTTGCCTGCCGATGCCTGACGCGCCGCGTCGAGTGCTGCACGGGCCGGAGACATCGGCGCGCGGCTGGCGGATGGCGCAGCAGGCGCGGATGCCGTGTTCGGGGCGGCAGGGGCTGGCGGGACAGCAGCAGCCGGTGCCGCCACCGGCCGGGCTTCCTGCACCATCGGCTGCGGTGGCACGGCTCGCACCGGGGCAGCTTCGATCTTCGGCGGGGCCGATGGCATTGGCGCTGCCACTGCAGCAACCGGCGCCACCGCCATCGCACGCGGCGCAGCACCGCCCGGCGCGCTGGCCGGACGCGGACGCGCCACCTGCTGGCCGCCGCCCTGCCCGCCTGCCGGCGTGGCCGGCGCAGCCGAGGGACGGAATGCCAGCATGCGCAACAGCGTCATCGTGAAGCCGGCGTATTCGTCCGGCGCCAGCGCAAGCTCGCTTCGGCCCAGGTTGGCAATCTGATAGAAAAGCTGGATTTCCTGTGAGTCGAACTGACCAGCCAGCCGACGCACGTCCTCGGCCTCGGGCCATTCGTCCTGTACCGATGCCGGCACCGCCTGCGCCAGCGCGATCTTGTGCAGCAGCGAACCCAGGTCCTGCAGCGCGCCGGCAAACGACAGACTGCGATCCGCCATCGCATCGGCAATTCCGATCATCGCGGCGCCATCCTCTGCGGCCAGCGCATCGAGCAGTTGCACGAGGTAGCTCTGGTCGATGGCGCCGAGCATGCCACGCACGGCATCCTCGGATACCTGGCCGGCACTGTAGGCGATGGCCTGATCGGTCAGCGACAATGCATCGCGCATCGAACCATGGGCAGCCTGCGCCAGCAGCCGCAGTGCGCTGCCATCGTGCTGGATGCCTTCCTGCCCCAGGATGTGGTCGAGGTGCGAGACGATATGCCCTGGCGGCATCTGCTTGAGGTTGAACTGCAGGCAGCGCGACAGAACGGTAACCGGGATCTTCTGCGGATCGGTCGTGGCCAGGATGAACTTGACGTGTCCGGGCGGCTCTTCCAGCGTCTTCAGCATGGCGTTGAAGGCGTGGTTGGTCAGCATGTGGACTTCGTCGATCATGTAGACCTTGAAACGGCCGACCGACGGCGCATAGACCGCCTTGTCCAGCAGTTGCGCCATTTCATCGACGCCGCGGTTCGAAGCCGCGTCCATCTCGATGTAATCGACGAACCGCCCGCTGTCGATTTCCGTACACGCCTGGCACTGGCCGCACGGCTGGGCGGTGATGCCGCCGTTGCCGTCAGGGCCGGTACAGTTGAGCGCCTTGGCCAGAATCCGGGACAAAGTGGTCTTGCCCACCCCGCGCGTACCGGTAAACAGGTAGGCGTGATGCAGCCGTTGCTGTTCCAGCGCGTGCGTGAGCGCGCGGACCACGTGCTCCTGGCCGACCAGCGTGGTGAAATCCCGTGGGCGCCATTTGCGCGCTAGAACTTGATAACTCATGGCGGCGATTGTAGCAAAACGCAGACCCGGGCGACCGGGCGCGCCCCAACGAAAAAGCCCCGCCATACGGGCGGGGCTTCAGGCTGCTGCAGCGATCCGGCGATCAGTGGATCACCATCAGCGTGAACGGATACACATACGCCTGCAGCGTCACGAACAGGCCCACCATGATCGCCAGCACAACCGAGTGGAAGAACACGTAGCGCAGGATCTCGCCCTCGTGCCCGTACCACTTGGTCGCGGTGGATGCCACCACGATGGACTGCGCATCGATCATCTTGCCCATCACGCCACCCGAACTGTTGGCCGCTGCCATCAGCGTGGGAGACAGGCCCAATTGCTCGGCTGTGGTCTTCTGCAATCCGCCGAACAGCACGTTCGACGCCGTGTCGGAACCTGTCAGCGCCACACCCAGCCAGCCCAGCATCGTACCGAATAGCGGATAGAACACGCCGGTCTGTGCAAACGCCAGCCCCAACGTGGCGTCCAGGCCCGAATAGCGGGTCAGGTAGCCGATACCGAACATCGCGCAGATCGTCAGCAGCGAGTAACGCACCAGCTTGATGGTCTCCCAATACTCCTTGAACAGGCGAGGGATGGAATAGCCCATCAGCAGCCCGCCAACCACCGCCGACACCAGAATGCCGGTGCCAGCCATCGACAGCACATTGAAGTTGAAGACCGCACCTTCGGCGATTTCCTTCGGCACCACGGGCGGGCCCTTGAGAATGGCCTTGTCCAGACCCGGAATCGGATACTTCCAGAGCCAGATCCCATCCATCAGCTTCTTGAATTCCGGCACGCCCCAGACAAACACGAAGACCGTCAGAATTACCCACGGCACCCATGCCTTGACCACCGAGATGCTGGCCGATGCCGCGTTGGCCTTGGCGTCCGCTTCGAGCGCTTCGGGATGGTCGATCTTGGAGTCGTCATGGCGACCCAGGATCCGCGTCGAGGTCCAGATTTCCTTCGGGCGCCATACCTTCAGGAACATCGTCAGGCAGCCCATCGAGATCAGCGCCGAGATGACGTCCACCAGCCACGGGCCGTGGAAGTTCGACACCAGGAACTGCGGCACTGCGAAGCTGACGCCCGCCACGAGAATCGCGGGCCAGATCGCGAGCATGCCGCGGAAGCCCGCGAACGCCCAGATCAGCCAGAACGGCACCAGCACGGAGAAGAACGGCAGTTGGCGACCGATCATTGCGGACAACTGCACCTGATCGATACCGGTCACCGACGACAGCCCGATGATCGGCGCACCCAGCGCGCCAAAGGCCACGGGCGCCGTATTGGCGATCAGCGCCAGACCCGACGCCGCCAGCGGCGAGAAGCCGAGGCCGATCAGGATGGCACCGGTCACGGCCACCGGCGTACCGAAGCCCGCCGCGCCCTCGAAGAACGCGCCGAAGCTGAACGCCACCAGCAGCAGTTGCAGGCGGCGATCCTCGGTCACACCGGAGATCGAGTTCTGCAAGACCTTGAATGACCCGTTCAACGTGGTCAGCCGGTGCAGGAAAATAATATTGAGAACGATCCAACCGATGGGGAACAGACCGGACACGATGCCGAACCCGGCCGCCTTGCCCGCCATCGCGGCCGGCATGCCGAACACGAACGACGCGACCACGACGCCGACCACCAGCGCCAGCCCGGCCGCCAGGTGCGCCTGCATATGGAAAAACGCCAGCGCTGCAAGCAACACAGCAACCGGCACACCCGCGGCAATAGTGGACAGCGCCATACTGCCGAGCGGGTCGTAGACTTGACTCCACACGATTGAATCCTCCTCTGGTTGAAACGGCCATACGCCTCTGACGGGCTTGGCGGCCGATACTGCCCTGCAGGCGACGCAAACGCCGCACGCAGACAACAGAAAGGAGATTGTAAGTACGAGGTTCCCGGCAACGATCCCTAAATTCAGTCACCAAAGTGATGAATCGGATTCAGGGATCAGGGTTTTTGCTGGGAGCAGGCTTAAGTACCTCCTTACAACCATCGCGGGAGGGTACTCCTTCAAACGGGTGTTCGAGGCGCGGAAGGATGCTGCTTGCTCCCCTCTTCCGCGAGCGGGAGAGGGGAGAAAAGCGACGGCGAAGTTACGCGGCTCCGCTTACCCACACTCCCCCACATACCCACAATTCGCGCACTTCGCGCAGCCATCCACCTTGTGCAATGCATGCGCACCACACTCCGGGCAACGCTTGCCGGTACCCAGTCCCGTAGCGGATGTGGCGGGAGATGATTGCGTTGGCCGCGCCAAGGTCACGGCAGTCTCCCCACCGTCACGCCGCGCCAGCCTTGCGGCCAGCGCCTGAGCCGGCACCTGACCGCCTTCATCGTCCAGGAATCCACGCTTGATCAGGATGCGCTGCAGCGCGTAGCTCAAGGCAGCCACTTCGGAATCGTGGAAGCGCGGCACCTCGGTGCCGTCCTGGCGCACAAGCGACCCGTAGCGAACCGTGCCCTTGTCCCACACCACGTTTCGCATATCGGCCAATGCCTTGGCAATCGGGCCACCCGAACGGGCTACCATCGAGAGCAGGCGCATCGTCGAGGTAATCCACTGCTGGCCTTCGGACCGCTGTCCCGCCGGCATGAAGAACTCGATCGGCCGCTCGATCGTCACGGCCTGTCCATCGACGATGCCCGCGACGCGCATGAAGTTCACAGTCAGATAGACGGTCTTGTGCCCTTCGTATGTGAGGTATTCGACCTTGGATGTCACGCCTTCAAGGTCACCCAGCGGACGACTGCCGAACGGCCGCAACAGCGGGTCATCGTCCGTGGCCGGAGCGGCTGGCGTGACCGGCGCAACGGGCGTCACCGAGAGCACGGCACCCAGCACCTGGTTCGGCCGGTACGTGGCCAGCCCCTTGAGACCTGCCTTCCATGCTTCGAGGTACAGATTGCGGAAAGCCTCGTAGGGATAGTCTTCCGGCACGTTCACCGTCTTGCTGATACTCGTATCGATATAAGGCTGCACGGCCTCCAGCATACGCATATGATCGAGTGCCGACATCTGCAGCGCTGTGACGAAGCTCTCCGGCAGTTGCTCGACATCGCCGCCCATGTGCCGATACAGCCGCCATGCGTGATCGGCCACTTCGAACGTCCGGAAGCTGTCATCGGGCATGCGCTTGCGGCGGTTGTAGGTCCACGAAAACGCCGGTTCGATGCCATTCGACGCGTTGTCCGCGAACGCCAGCGTGATCGTGCCCGTCGGCGCAATCGACAACAGATGCGAGTTGCGCAACCCGTGTTCACCGATGGCATCGCGCACCGCTTCGGGCAACCGGCTGACGAAGCCTCCGCGCAGGTACTGGTTTGCATCGAACAGGGGGAATCGCCCCTTCTCGTCGGCCAGTTCCGCCGAGGCAAGGTAGGCGTTGTCGCGCATCGTCTCCGAGATCCGCCCTGCCATGTCGCGCGCGGCATTGGTGTCGTAGCGCAGGCCCAGCATGACCAGGGCGCTGCCCAGCCCCAGGAAACCGAGCCCGATGCGGCGTTTGGCCTGCGCCTCCGCCTCTTGCTCGGCCAACGGCCAGTACGTGATGTCGAGCACGTTGTCGAGCATGCGCGTCGATACCCGCACCACCTCGGCAAACGCCTCGAAATCGAAATGTGCTTCGCCCGTGAGCGGCTGGCGAACGAAGCGCGTCAGATTGATCGATCCCAGACAGCAGCAGCCATACGACGGCAGCGGCTGTTCGGCGCACGGATTGGTGGCCTCGATCTGTTCGCAGTAATAGAGGTTGTTGTCGGCATTGATGCGCGACAGAAACAAGATGCCCGGCTCGGCATGATCGTAGGTGGCCTGCATGACCTGATCCCACAGCCGGCGGGCCGGCACGCGACGATACACCCACATGCCATCGTCGCGCCGGTATGCGCCGGCGTCGATGGCGTCCATGCCTGGTTCGGCTTCATGCACGAGCTCCACTTCCGCGTCGGCTTCCACCGCCTGCATGAATGCGTCCGTCACACCAATCGAGATATTGAAGTTGCTCAGGTCCCCACGGTCCTTGGCATGGATGAAGCTCTCGATGTCCGGGTGGTCGCAGCGCAGCACGCCCATCTGTGCACCGCGCCGCGCGCCGGCGGACTCCACCGTGGCGCAAGACGCGTCAAAGACTTTCATGAACGAGACCGGACCCGATGCACGCGAATGCGTGGCACGCACCAGCGCGCCACCCGGCCGGATCGAGGAGAAGTCATAACCGACACCGCCTCCGCGTCGCATTGTCTCGGCCGCCTGGGCCACGGCCGTATAGATGCTGGGCTTGCCGCCCCTGGATTCGGAAACCGAATCGCCCACGGGCTGTACAAAGCAGTTGATCAGCGTGGCCTGAATGCCGGTGCCGGCCGCCGAGTTGATTCGCCCCGCAGGTACGAAGCCGTTGTCTTGCGCCCAAAGGAATCGCGCTGCCCACGCTTCGCGGCGATCGGCAGGTTCCACCTCGGCCAGCGCCCGCGCCACGCGTCGACGGACATCGTCGATCGTCCGCTCCTCGCCCTTGGCGTACTTTTCCTGCAGCACTTCGATGGAGATTTCTTGCGGCACGAGTGCGCCGCGGAGGATCTGGTCGTTTGCGTTCATGCCCAACCTGTGTCGATGAGAATGTACCGGCTGAAATTCGCCGTCCGCCATGCTGCCAGCATGGCCACACACCACCCCGGTGTCAGATCAAAAGCCGCTCAAGAAAACATCGCATAACAACGAAATTCAGACCGCCGCTTCAGATTGAGTTAGAATGCCGGTCGGACGGGCCTCCTCGCATGGTGGCGCGGTCAACCTGGTCAGGTCGGGAACGAAGCAGCCACAGCCGTTTTCCACCAGTGCCGAGGGTCAGGCTCGTCCCCCTTCTTGTTTTTCTTGTTGTTCTTGCGGACTTCTCCGCGCCTTCCTGCTCATTCAGAATCTTCGCGCCATCGCATTGATGAAGCGCGAGCCCTTCTTTTCTCCCGCTGTTTGCTCCCCTCTCCCACTACGTGGGAGAGGGGTCGGGGGAGAGGGCAATGCGGTTCTGCTTGCCAACTTGTCGCAATTTGAACTGCTGGCCCTCTCCCCCAGCCCCTCTCCCGCTCGCGGGAGAGGGGAGAAAACCAGCAGCAGGACAGTTGAACCTATTCTGCGCCCAATCCCCCTCAGAACAAACTCCCTTGCTGCGACGTGGAAATCGGGGCCGGAGAACGCGGTGCCATGCGTAGTTGCCCGGCATCGATCCACTCGCCGGCAGCGGTTGCCACGCCTGCCTCGATCCGCCTGTCCGGGAACATTGGCTGCACAGCGGCCACGTAGCGGGCCAACTGGGCGCCGTAGGCAGCGTGCTCCTGGGGCAAGAGCCGCAGCTTGTAGTCGATGATCACTACGCGGTCGTTGAATTCCACGAGCCGGTCGATACGCAGCAAGCGGCCACGGCCGTCGTACAGCTCCACTTCGTTGCGCGCCGACACCGCGTCACTCGGGAACAGCAACGGCCGCAAGCCCGGCGCCGCCAGCATCGTGCGCAGGTCCGCCAGCGCCGCCTCTGCCTGTTGCTGCCAGCGCTCGCGCGCCTTCGGCGCACCGGCACCGGCCAGCGGGAACCAGCGCATGATCGTTTCTACATCAGGCACTGCCGCGTGGGCGTCCGGATAGCGCGTCAGGCGCTCCAGCAAAGCGTGGACGAGTTCGCCATGCGCTGCGGCAGCGGCATCGAATACGGTCTCTTCGGCATCCTCCTCGAGGGCATCGTCGAGAACCTCCTCTCCCGCACCGCGATACCGCAGCCGGAAGTCCGCATAGCGAATGCGTTCGCTGACCGGGGCGAGTGTATCCACGGCAGCGATATCGGCCTCGGGCCAGGCGCCCACCTCAGCGCCCACCCCTGCCGCCGCGAGCCGCACATACCAACTGCCCGCGATTTCGGCGCCCGCCTCCTCCTGTGCAGCCTTGCTCACGCGCCCTTTCACGCCGCTGACCAGCAGCCCCTGTTGCGCGCGAGTCATCGCCACGTAGAGCAAATTCCAGTTCTCGCGCTCGGCCAATGCGGCTTCCGCTTCGAACATCGGCGCGCGCGCCAGCCCGCGTTCGCTGCGCTTGCCGTAGGCCGAAAAATGCTGGGGCACGGCCGAGGCTGGCGGCCAGTCGACGAGGATGCCGCCCCGATCCGCGGCCGGATTACTGTGATTGGCGTCGAGCAGCACCACGAACGGCGCTTCGAGCCCCTTGGCCGCGTGGACGGTGAGGATATGCACGGCATCGAGCTGGCTGTCCCCGCTATCGTCGGGTTCGGCGTCGGTGTCTTCGGTGCCTTCGCCCATCCCGCCCTCGTCGGGGCTCTCGTCTTCCTCTCCCCGGCGAATTTCCTGCAATTCGTCGATGAACTTCGGCAGGCTCGGATATCGGCCGCCGTCGAGGTCGAGCGACAGCTTCAGGAACGCGTCGAGATTGGCCAGCACCTGCTCGCGGATGGCCGACGGCGCGGCTTCCGCATAGCGGCGGCGCACCTCGCCCTGGTGATAGATCCGGTCGATCAGGTCATGGACCGGCTTGTGCGGCGCCAGCGCTAGCCAGGCGCGCAACCGCTCTACCCCATCGCGCAGTGCATCCGACACCAACGCGGGCAGCCCCAGCGCCTCGATGCGCGCCCACCAGCCGCCCTCGCCTTCCTGCGCGGCCAGCATCATCAGGTCGTCGTCGGTAGCGCCGACAATCGGACTCTTGAGCACGTGAGCGAGATCGAGATCTGACTCCGGCGTCATCAGGAATGCCAGCAAGGCCGAGATGTCGAGCGCTTCCAGCGTGGTCAGCAGCCCGCCGCGCCGAGGGCTCAGGCACGGGATGCCGGCCTCGCGCAGCGCCCTTTCATAGTCGGGCAGATAGGTCTTGCGGCGCACCAGCAGATGCATGTCACACCAGCCGGCGCGACGCTCCTTGTCGCCCTCGCGCACGGGCACTTGATCACGCAGGTAATGCAGCCACGCAGCCACGCGGCGGCCTTCCTCCAGACGCAGCGAATCCCCCTGCTGGCGACGCGGCTGCGTCAGCGTATCGCGATGGCCGTCTTCGGCAGCATCTTCCTTGTCAGCATCGTCTTCCGCAGCGTCACCAGCCTCGACCAATGGCAACAGCCACACCGGTCCGCCCGGCTGCGTCAGCGCCGTGGTCTGCGTCTCGTAGAGCGGATAGCGGCCCTCGTTGCGGGCGTGGTCGAACACGGCGTTGACCCAATCCAGCACCTCGGGCCGATTGCGGCGCGTACGGTTCGTGCGCAGCACGCCCGCGTGAAACTCCGCTTGCAGCATGTCGCGCGCCGCGTCGAACAGGCGCGCGTCGGCACGACGGAAGCGATAGATCGACTGCTTGGGATCGCCGACGAGAAACACGGTCGGCTTGTCGCCCAGTCCCTGATAGCCCACCAGCCACCCCTGCAGGATGCGCCACTGCAGCGGATTGGTGTCCTGGAATTCGTCGAGCAACAGGTGCCGATAGCGCGCATCGAGCCGCACCTGCAGATAGGTGGCGGTTTCCTCGCTGGCCATCAGCTTTGCGGCCAGCCATTCGAGGTCCGCGAAATCCATCGCCCGCTGCTCGCCCTTATAGCGCTGGTAGCGATCCAGCAGCGCGTCGCCAAGCCGGTACAACGCGAGGTTGATGGCGAGCACTGCCGCCTCGCAGCGTCGCGCCGCGATCTCCTCGAGCCGCTCGCAGTGCACCGTCATGCAGGCCACCAGTTCATCGGCGCTGCCCTCGCTGCCGCACGCCTTGACCAGCGCACTCGTACGTTTCATCGAACGCGGCTTGCCGGCATCGGTGAAAAAGGCGCTGCGCAGCACGTTGAAGGCTTGCGTGGCCGCGTCACCGGCTCCGGCGCCTGCCTCGCGCCACGCGCGGATGGCTGCAATGCCCTCCGCGAGCCGGCCGGCATGGCCCTGCTCGGTTTTGCCGCCCCGCCCCAGCGTCTGCGCCAACTGCGCACATTCGTCGAGCCATTCGTCGTCGGCCAATGCCTCGACCAGGACATCGGACGTGGCATCCTCACCCAGATCGTCCGCCAGAAGCCGTGCGGGATCGCCAGCCTCGCGGAACGCCATCCACTCGTTGCGGGCGTGGAACATGCGGTCGAGCAGCCCACGCGCCTGGAAATCGCCGATGGCATCGACCAGTTGCTCGTACGCTTCGCGCAGTTCGGCATGCTGCGGATGCGCCAGCGCGCGCCAGAACGGCGCCCACGCCTCGCGCTTCATGCGCAGCGCATCCTCGCGCAGCGACGCTCCGGGCACGATGCCCGACGAGAGCGGCGCGCCACGCAGCAGCGTGCCAAACCATCCGTGGAACGTGTCAATGGCCATGCGGCCCGGCGATGCCAGCACCTGCGCATGCAGTTGACGCGCGCGTGGCAAGGCAGCACGCGCGGCGTCGGCGGTCAGTCCCCGCATTTCAAGTTGGCCCAGCACAGCCTCGTCGGTGCCGCTGGCGAGTTGCGACAGCACCTCCAGCAGACGCTCACGCATTTCCTCGGCAGCCTTGCGCGTGAACGTGATCGCCAGGATCTCGTGCGGCGCGGCGCCGGCCAGCAGCAGGCGCACGAGTCGCGCCACCAGCAGCCAGGTCTTGCCGCTGCCCGCGCAGGCTTCGACCACGACGGATCGCGCCGGATCGCAGGCCGCGCGCGTGAAATCGGCCTCGCCAACGGGTTCACCGTCGCGCAGATAGGCATGGATCGATGGGCTGGCGGTCATGACTGCAGGTCCGGCAAGGCGGTGGATTCCCAGAAGCCCTTGCGGCACAGGCCGCGGGCTTCGCAATGCGTACAGGCGGCGGCATCGCCGAAGGCGGGTAGTTTGGCGCCCTGCCGCAGACGGCCCACGTCCTGCCGCAACTGGCGTTCGAGCCAGGTCACGGCGGCCTGGAACTCGGGCAGGTCGATTTCGCGTTGCGCGCCCGGCGTGCTATCCCTACCGCCCTGCTTCACGCCTTCGAGCGACACCCAACTGCCGGCCACGGCATCCGCACGCAACAGCCCATAGAACGCGAGCTGGCAGTCTTCCTCGGCATCGCCCACCTTGCGCCGCAGGCGGCTGGCCGGCTGTGTCTTGTAGTCGAGCACGGCATGGGCGCCGTCCGGCCCCTTGTCCACACGGTCGATCCGTCCGCCGAGCCGCAGCGGCATGCCATCGGGCATCGCCATGTCCACGCCGGCATCGAGTTCGCCAGCGCGCCAGTACCAGCCCATTTCCTCGCGAGCAGACTGCCACGCGACATAGGAAGGCAGCACCTCGCACCAGCGACGGTAATAGCTGATGGCGTTGCCGTCCTCGGCCATTTGCTTGCCGAACACGGTATCCGAGATCTCGCGCAACCGCGTCAGCCGGCGCGCATCGTCGCGTTCACCGCTGGCGTGGACTTCCTCGTGGTACTGCAGCAGCACGCGGTGCAACAGGTTGCCGATGTCGCGCTTCTCAAGATCATCATTGAGCGTGTCCAGCCCAGCCAGCCCCAGCATGCGGCCGGCGAAGAACTGGTACGGACAGCGCCGCAGCATGTTGTACGCGGCCGCGCTCCAGCGTGCAGGCACGCGCTCGGGGGCCGATGGCGCTGGCATGTAGCCCGGCTGCGCGAAGGTGTCGAGCCACTGCGGCACGGCACTGGCTTCGATCGGCGCCCCGGCCCGCGCACAGCAGGCCGACAACCGCTCGATCCAGCCCGAAACGTGGTGCGGCTCGCCCCGGCCGCCGAAACGCTGCCACGTCAGCACCACGTCATCGTTGTTGAGCAGCACCTCGGCCAGATCCCGCGCCTGCTGCGCGAAGCGCGCCTCGCGGTCTTCCAGGCCGAGTTCGCGACGCATCTGGTTCGAAAAGAACATCAGCTCGGCGGCACGCGAGGGCAGTTGCGCATCGTCGCAGCCCACCACTACCACGCCCTCGAAGCGCCGCATACGTGCGCCGTTCAGCGGCAGGATCGTGATGCGCGCCTGGCTCTGCGCGCCGGGCTCCTTGTAGGCCACCGATTCGAGCAGCGCCGACAGCATCGCGCGGAACTCCTGCTGGTTCAGGGTAGCGTGGCCGCTGGTCTCGTCCTCTCCCAGTTCACCGAGCCGGGCCAGCGCGTCGAGCAACTGCTGCCCCGCATCATCGGCGGACAAGGCCGCACGCATGCCGAGCGTGTCGAGCATCGCATCGAGCCGTTCCAGCCAGACCGACAACGGCTGCTGGGCGTGGCCGCTCGGCCACTGCGAGGCTTCGTCCGCCAGCGTGGCGATCAGCGCTCTGGCGGCGGCGCGAATGTCGAGCATGGCGTCGCTGGCCTCCATGGTCTCGATATCGACAACGGTCTGGGAACCGGACTCCTCGGTGCGCTGGCGCTCCGCAAACAGATGCCGCAGACGTGACCAGCCGCCAGTGATCACATCCCGGCGAATCTGGCGCTCCAGCAGCGCGATAGCGGCGCCACGGTGGGCAGCATCCGGCAGGCAAAACGGGCTTTTGAGCAGATCGAGCAGCGCGGCCGTGTCGCCATCGCGTACAAGCACGTCGAACCAGCGCATCAGCGCAGCCGCCGCACGCGTGGTCGAGAGTTTCCAGCCGGTCTCGTCGCGCACAGGCGCGCCGGCACGCGTCAGCAGCGCGCGCGTGCGCCGCGCCACGACCCGGTCGTGCGCCACCAGCGCCACGTGCTTGCGGCCTTCGTTGAGCCATTGAACGAGCTGGTCGGCCGCCGCCGCCGCCTCGTCCTCGAACCGTGCGCTGCCGATGACGCGCACGCGCGGTCGCTTCGCAGGCAGGCTTTGCGGCAAGACGGGGGGCGGCGCGGCGCTGGCCTCCTCGTCGGCCTCCCTATCCTCGTGGGAATCAAGCGTGCGGCATGCCTCGGGCCACAGCGCCAGCAGCGTGCGATACCAGGCCCCATCGTCTTCGCTATCCGGGTCGTCGACCTCAGTCGCCGCACCGGTCCAGTCATAGCCGATCTCGATGGTCGGCACGAGTTCGCCCGCCTGACGCAGGAACGCGGCTTCGATAGGCTCCGGTGGCGTCGGACCGATCCACAGTACCGGCCCGGGCACCATCATCGCAAGACGCTGCAGCGCGCGACGGCGTGCAGGCAGTGGATCCTCCGGACCGGACAGCATCTGCCAGAACGCCAGCACGATCTGTGCTTCCTGGCCGAGAAACCGCTCGGTCAGGTGCGCGTAGGTACGTTGCAGCGCGCCTTGCAGCAGAGCTGCACGGTCATCGCCGTCGATATCGTCATCCTCGCGAATCGCGGCGTCCTCCAGCCAGCGTGCGCTCAATTCGTCGCTGATCGACAGCAGCGTCTGCGCCAACCCCCAGGCCGCACCCTCGGTCTGCGCGCCGAACGCTTCGCGCAACCAATCTTGCGCGCGGATGGCCTGCTGCACGGCCAGCAGCCTGGCTGCGTGGCTGCGTGCCGGCACCGGTTCGCTTTCGAGATCGGGAGGCAGGTCGAGGAGCCAATGGCCAAGCGTCAGCACGCGCGGTAGCAGCCGGGGCTGCCCGGCGGCGCGCGCGGCGGCGTCCAGGGCCTGGCGCACGCCGGGAATCTGGGCGGCGGTGGGTACGACCACGTGCCCATCCGCCGCGGACGGCCCGCAGCGGTCAAGGAAATACCACGCAGCCGTGGCGGCCTGTTCCAGGAACGAAGGGCCGGGGGGAAACGAAAGCCGGGTCATGGATGAAGGGGGCGCGGCTGCGCGACCGCGGGGCGACCCGGCGCCCCACGGCCATGCAGCGAATATTAGTTGTCGTCTCCGCCGTGCTCCAGGCGGGCACGGAGCTCGCGAGCGGTCTCCAACAACCCCTCGTAGCCCGAGCGGGCATGTTCGGGCAGGTCGGGGTCGCCGATCAGCGTGCCGAGCGTTTCCATTACGCTGTAGACCAGCCCCTTGGCGGCGCCGGTGGCGATGCTGTCGGATTCGACGGCGGTGGAAAGATGCGCCAGCGCGTCGCTCAACTGATCAGCGTCCGGAGCCTGCTGCGGGCTGGCCTGGGTGTCTGGTGTTTCGGGCTTGCTGGGTTCGGGCGTCATGATGATGGCCTTGGTCGGAGTGTGTGGAAAGTCCGCGTCAGTCATTCTACGCGTGCCGGAATGCCCCCTGAGGTGCATTCTAGATCATGCCAGCGAACCCGCCCTGCTGCTGCGCAGCACACAATAACTCCAATAGGGGATGCCGATAGCGTGCATCTCTCGGGCCCATTGAAACTATTATCGGCAGGGAGCGCTGCAGTGCGCTTGAATTCCGGCAAGCTGGTAACATATCGGCGCCAAGGGCCGCGTGCATGCACGCCGAGCCTCACCGGCGGAGCAGTCCGATGTCGTGTAAGGTAGCGGTCAGGTCTTGCGCAATTCCGCCATCACCAATACAGCGTAAAAGCAAACCCAGAGGTTTCCCGCCATGAGCGATCAAATCAAGTATGTGAGCGACGCATCGTTCGAAGACGACGTTCTCAAGTCCGACAAGCCCGTCCTGCTCGACTTCTGGGCGGAATGGTGCGGCCCCTGCAAGATGATTGCCCCGATCCTGGACGAAGTCGCCCGCGACTACGCCGGCAAGGTCCAGATCGCCAAGATCAATGTCGATGAAAACCAGCAGGTGCCGGCCAAGTTCGGCATCCGCGGCATCCCGACGCTGATCCTGTTCAAGAACGGCGAAGTGGCCGCCCAGAAGGTTGGCGCACTGTCGAAGTCGCAACTGACCGCGTTCCTGGACGCACAGGTCTAATCCACAAACCGGCCGGGGCGTCCGCGCCCTCGCCATGCATGATCCGGCTTCGCGTGCGCCTGCCCTGGCGCGCCGGCCGGATTGTGCTAAGATGCCACCCAACAACTTCCCCGAGCGTTCGCTCATTCCTCCCCCTTCTCCAAGGTCTTGCCCGTTCGGGCCCTTCTGTACCCCCTGTACCCTTTGTCTATGCACCTGACAGAACTCAAATCGCTTCACGTGTCTGCGCTTCTCGAAATGGCGGCTACGCTCGAGATCGACAACGCACAACGGATGCGCAAACAAGAACTGATGTTTGCGATCCTCAAGAAGCGCGCCAAGATGGGCGAAACCATCTACGGAGACGGCACGCTGGAAGTACTGCCCGATGGCTTCGGTTTCCTGCGCTCGCCGGAAACCTCGTACCTCGCGAGCACGGACGATATCTACATCAGTCCCTCCCAGATCCGCCGCTTCAACCTGCATACCGGCGATTCGATCGAAGGCGAAGTGCGCACGCCCAAGGACGGCGAGCGATATTTCGCGCTGGTCAAGGTGGACAAGGTCAACGGGCAGCCGCCCGAAGCGGTGAAAAACCGCATCATGTTCGAGAACCTGACGCCGCTGCATCCGAACCGGCCGCTCCAGCTCGAACGCGATATCCGCGCCGAAGAAAACATCACCGGCCGTATCGTCGACATGATCGCCCCGATCGGCCGTGGTCAGCGCGCCCTGCTGGTGGCATCGCCGAAATCCGGCAAGACCGTGATGCTGCAGCACATTGCCCACGCGATCGCGAACAACCATCCCGAAGCGGATCTGTTCGTGCTGCTGATCGACGAGCGTCCGGAAGAAGTGACCGAGATGATGCGCTCGGTGCGCGGCGAAGTCGTGGCGTCGACCTTCGACGAACCTGCCATCCGCCACGTACAGGTGGCAGAAATGGTCATCGAGAAAGCCAAGCGTCTGGTGGAACTGAAGCGCGACGTGGTGATCCTGCTGGACTCGATCACGCGTCTGGCCCGCGCCTACAACACCGTGGTCCCGGCATCGGGCAAGGTGCTGACGGGTGGTGTGGACGCCAACGCGCTGCAACGTCCGAAGCGTTTCTTCGGTGCCGCGCGTAACCTGGAAGAAGGCGGTTCGCTGACGATCATCGCCACGGCGCTGATCGAAACCGGCAGCCGCATGGACGACGTGATCTACGAAGAGTTCAAGGGCACGGGCAACATGGAAGTGCACCTGGAACGCCGTCTGGCGGAAAAGCGTGTCTATCCGGCCATCAACCTGAACAAGTCGGGCACGCGCCGCGAGGAACTGCTGATCAAGCCGGAAATCCTCCAGAAGATCTGGATCCTGCGCAAGTTCATTTCGGACATGGACGAAGTCCAGGCCATGGAATTCATCCTCGACAAGATGAAGCCGACGAAGAACAACGCAGAGTTCTTCGACATGATGCGTCGTGGCGGCTGATTGCGGCTGATGCCGTAGCTGTCCCTTGCGATGCATGCGGAAAGGCGTACCCTTCGGGTGCGCCTTTTTCATTTTCGGCGCTCGCCAACCCTTCCGGAAAACGATGCTCGGCAAACTGTCCAGCTTTCTGCGGACCCGCTCCCGCGAACGCAAGCTCGCCCACTATGCCATCCCCGACGAACTTTGGGCGCAGACAGTGGCGGCGCTACCGTTCGTGCAACGCTATGTGGCAGAGGATCTGACCGCGCTGCGCGAGCTGGCCACGCTGTTCATCGCCAGCAAGGAATACTCGACGACGCACGAACTCGAACTGACCGACGAGATGGTGGTCAGCGTGGCCGTGCAAGCCTGCGTGCCCATCCTCAAGCTGGGTATCGAGTGGTATCGCGGCTGGCACGGGATCGTGCTGTATCCAGGGGAATTCCTGATCCGCAAGACCGTGGAGGACGACATCGGCCTCGTGCATGGGGTGGAGGAAGAAGCGAGCGGCGAGGCCTGGGAGCATGGCCCGGTCATCCTGTCATGGCCCGATGTCCATTCGCCGGGCGCCGGACTCGACGGCGACCACGCGCTACCTGCCGACACCTACAACGTGGTCATCCACGAGTTCGCCCACAAACTCGACATGCTGGACGGCGAACCCGACGGGGTGCCGCCCTTTTCGCGCGTGCTTCACCCCGGCATCGACGCCGAAGCGTGGGCGGAATCGCTACTCGCCGAGTACGATCGCTTTGCGGATGCCTGCGAACAGGTGCCCGACGCCGACTGGGACCACCCCGAACGCCTCCCACCAGCACTCCTCGTCATCGACCCCTACGGATGCGAGGCTGCCAGCGAGTTTTTCGCGGTGGCGTCAGAGACATTTTTTGTCGAGCCAGGCGGATTGCAGAAGCATTGGCCAGTCCTTTACGACACGCTGGCAAGGTTCTATCGACAAGATCCCGCAAAATATGCGGCTTGAGGCGCTTTAGCACCGACCCCATAGTCGTGTTGCCAATGTCCAAGGAGATTGCCCAAGTGCTTGTTTTTCTGCCATAATCCCGGTTTGCCCGTTACAGGCAAGTGGTTCGCTCGCGCAACCCAACAGGTTGTGCATCGTAGAGCGGGCTGGCTACCCAACCAGAAAGGAAGCACCATGAAAGAAGGCATTCACCCGAATTATCGCGAAGTCGTGTTCCAGGACATGTCCTGCGACTTCAAGTTCGTGACCCGTTCGACGATCCAGACCAAGGACACGATCGAGTTCGAAGGCAAGACCTACCCGCTGGCCAAGATCGAAGTGTCGTCGGAATCGCATCCGTTCTACACCGGTCAACAGAAGATCATGGACACGGCTGGCCGCGTCGAGAAGTTCCGCCAGAAGTTCGGTTCGAAGCTGGCCGCCAAGAAGTAAGCGCGCCGCTCTACCGAGCGAATGCCGCGCCTGCCGGGACAGATGCTCCTGCAGCGCGCGACCTGACAAAGAGGCAGCATCAGCTGCCTCTTTGCATTTGTGGCCCACAATAGCGGCTTGTGCATAGCTGTGGGTAGCCGCCACGAACCTCTGCCGATGTCTCAAGCCAAGACCACTCCCGTCCATCTGACCGCCGCCGCCACAGGGGCCCTGCCGCGCTACCTGCTGCTGGCGATCTGCATCATCTATGGATTGACCGGCCTGTTCGGTCGCGATCCATGGAAGAACGAGGACGCAGCTGGCTTCGGCGTGATGTGGCAACTGGGCACGGGCGGCCTGCAGGACTGGCTGATGCCGAACATCGTCGGGCGTCCCTACAGTGAGGATGGCCCGCTGGTGTTCTGGATCGGCGGCCTGATGATCCGGCTGTTCGGCGGCTGGCTTGGTGCGCCCGATGCCGCGCGCCTGTCCACGGCGCTGTTCTATTTCGGCACCTGCGCTTTCATCTGGTATTCCACCTATCTACTGGGCCGGCGCGACGAAGTGCAGCCGTTCGCGTTCGCGTTCGGTGGCCAGCCCGATGCCCGCTCTTACGGCCGGGCGCTGGCCGACGGTGCGTTGCTGATCTTCCTGGCCTGCGTGGGCCTGGCCATGCGCGGCCATGAAACCACGGCGCAGGTCGGTCAGGTCTGCTTTATCGCGTTCATGCTGTATGGCATGGTGCGCAGCCTCGACATGCCGATCCAGGGCAGCCTTTGGTTCGGCGTGGGCCTGGGCGCGCTCTGCCTGGCCAGCGGACCGTTGCTGGCGACTTCGCTGCTGGCGGCCACAATCATTGCGGGCGTGGTGTGTCAGCCGTTGCCGCTGCGACGTCTGCTGCCTATCGGCGTGGGCATAGCGCTGGCGATGGTGCTGGCGTGGATGGCCGCGACCTATTTCGGCGCCACGGTCACCGATGACGCCGTAACCTTTATCCGCGAATGGGCACGCTACGACCGCCGTACATACGGCGCGCCCAGTTGGCAAACCGGCGGCTTTATCGCCCGGAATTTCTTCCTCTACACCTGGCCGGTCTGGCCGATCACGGCCTTCGCGTGGCTGTCATGGCGCGGCATGCGCCGGGCCGCTCACGTGGCGCTACCGCTGACGGTACTGGCGATGCTGTTCCTGCTGCTCGTGCTGCAGCGCAGCCCCGGCGACGTACAGTTCATTCTTCTGCTGCCGCCCATGGCCATCCTGGCGGCGTTCGCACTGCCCACGTTACCGCGCGCGGCAATCAATGCGATCGACTGGTTCGCCCTGCTCTTCTTCACGATCTTCGGCGGCACCGTCTGGTTCATGTGGATCGCCAAGACCACTGGCTGGCCACCCAAGATTGCGGCCAACGTGTTCCGCCAGATTCCCGGTTTCCAGCACACGTTCACGGCCACGGCCGTGGTTATCGCGTTGATTGTCACGCTCGCGTGGGTATTGGTCGTGCGCTGGCGCCTGTCGCGCGCACCCAAGCAGATCTGGCGCCCCGTGGTCATTTCGGCCGCTGGCACCACGCTGATGTGGGTGATCGCCATGACGCTGTGGCTCCCTTCGATCAACTACGGCAAGACGTATCGGGATGTGGCCCAGGCCGCTTCCCTGGCGCTGCCGTCGACCTACCGCTGCGTGCAGCCGATCCGGATGGGCAATGCGCAACTGGCCTCGTTCGCCTACTTCGGGCATATCCGCTTCGGCGGTCCCGAGGACGGTTGTGACATCCTGTTGCGGCACGATGCCGTCGACTATGGCGCCCCGGGCAACCTCTCGCATTTTGAATGGCGCCTGATCTGGGAAGGCCGACGCCCCGCCGACCGCGATGAGCGGTTCCGCATGTATCGACTGGTCGATCTGTCGACCGTCAAGCCGGCCCGCCCCTCGTCGCAGCGACGCCTCCCACCGCAGTAATGCGGTAGGCGGCAGTTCGGCGCCCCTGACGCAACCTGCATGGTCTTCCTGGCCGTGCAGGCATCACGCGTTGACATCCTCCAATCGACAATAACAATGAGCAGCGCGCTGCAGGACCTTCGTCGCATCATCCATCTGGCCGCGCCGGTACTGGTCGGCCAGCTCGCCGTGATCGCTTTCGGTGTCATCGATACCATCATGGCCGGTCGCGCTTCCGCGGCCGACCTCGCAGCCGTTGGCCTGGGTGGCTCGATCTATGTCACCGTCTATATCAGCCTGATGGGCGTATTGCAGGCCCTCTCGCCGATTGCCGGGCAGCTCTACGGCGCGGGACGCACTGCAGAAATCGGCGTCGAAGTCCGACAAGCGGCATGGCTCGGCGTGGCCCTGGCCGTTCCGGGCATGCTGGTGCTGCTGTTTCCGGAGCCGCTACTGGCCTTCGCCAAGGCACCCCCCGAACTTGTCGACAAGGCGGCACGATACCTCCACATCGTTGCTTTCGGGCTGCCGGCTGCACTGGGCTTTCGTATCTACATGGCGCTCAACAATGCGCTGTCCCGGCCGATCATGGTCACCGTGCTGCAGATCGGCGGGCTGGTTCTGAAAGTGCCTCTCAACGCGTGGTTCATCCACGGCGGCTATGGCATCGAGGCCATGGGCGGCCCGGGCTGCGCCCTGGCATCGACGATCATCAGCTGGGTCTGGTGCATCGTGGGCCTGTGCATCCTGCGGCTCGGCAGCGCCTACCATCCGCTGGGTATTTTCACACGATGGGAATGGCCACGTCGGGACCGGATCATGCCGCTTTTACGGCTGGGCGTGCCAATGGGCCTGACCTATCTGATAGAGATTACGTCGTTCACGCTGATGTCGATCTTCATCACGCGGCTTGGTACCGAGACGCTGGCCGGTCACCAGATCATCGCCAATCTTGGCGCCGTGGCGTACATGATGCCGCTGTCGCTATCGATTGCCACTTCCACGTTGGTGGCTCAGCTCATCGGCGCTCGCGACATGGCCGGTGCGCGTCGCCTGGGCTGGCGAGGCATCCGCTTTGGCGCAGGCATGGCCGTTGTCGTCGGGGTTCTGCTCTGGCTGCTGCGCGAACCACTGCTACACGCTTACGTGAAAGACCCTGCCGTGATTGCGAAGGCTCTGCCGCTGGTGCTGTTCGTGGCGTTCTACCAGGCGTTCGATGCCGTGCAGGTCATGACCGGCTTCATCCTGCGTGCCTACAAGATTGCGTTGATTCCCACGCTGATCTACGCCGGCTCACTATGGGGCGTCGGTCTCGGCGGCGGCTACGTCCTGGGATTCGGTCTGATCGACTGGATGCCAGCCTTCACGCGCGGCGCGTCCGGATTCTGGATTGCCAACAGCGTGAGCCTGGCAATCGCAGGAACGTTGTTGGTGAGGTATTTCATGAGGGTGAGTCGAGTGGGTTGAGGGACCCCTACCGTTTCAGTTCCCCTCTCCCCCGCCCCTCTCCCGGAGAGGGGCGCAGACCGTCGGGGCTTGCTTGTATTTCCTACAGACGAAAAAAAAGCCTGCTTGCGCAGGCTTTTTTAAAAGTTGGCGGAGCGGACGGGGCTCGAACCCGCGACCCCCGGCGTGACAGGCCGGTATTCTAACCAACTGAACTACCGCTCCGTTGTTGGTTGCTATCTGGAGCTTCGCTCCGGACAGCCAACTGGACGAATGATTACGTCCAATGTTTGGCGTCCCCTAGGGGATTCGAACCCCTGTACTCACCGTGAAAGGGTGATGTCCTAGGCCTCTAGACGAAGGGGACAGAAATCGATTGCAAGCAACGTTTCCGTCTACTGCTGCGAAGTCCGCTATTCTAGCAGAACTTTCACAATTTCAGGCAACTTTTTTTACTACTTCAGCGCCTGTTTAATCCTGGTGGAGCTAAGCGGGATCGAACCGCTGACCTCTTGCATGCCATGCAAGCGCTCTCCCAGCTGAGCTATAGCCCCATATACTGCTGGAATACATAATCACGATTTCTTGCGAACGTCATGATTATGTTTTTGATTTTTCAGGACTTCAAAACCAGTCCAGGGTAAATCGAAAAGTGATTATCAAATACTCACTTCTCACCCAAATAAAAACCCGCTTGGTTTCACCCAAGCGGGCTCAGTCTGGCGGAGCGGACGGGGCTCGAACCCGCGACCCCCGGCGTGACAGGCCGGTATTCTAACCAACTGAACTACCGCTCCGTTGTTGGTTGCTATCTGGAGCTTCGCTCCGGACAGCCAACTGGACGAGTGATTACGTCCAATGTTTGGCGTCCCCTAGGGGATTCGAACCCCTGTACTCACCGTGAAAGGGTGATGTCCTAGGCCTCTAGACGAAGGGGACAGAAACTTTGGTGGAGCTAAGCGGGATCGAACCGCTGACCTCTTGCATGCCATGCAAGCGCTCTCCCAGCTGAGCTATAGCCCCAATAGTTACTGCCTTGCTACTGCTTGCCGCCGACCGCTTTGTTACTTACTAACTGCGTTTCAGCGAAGCGGCGATTATAAATCAGTCACCGCATTTTGCAAGTCCCTTTTTCCTGTTTTTCAACCGGGCTGCTTGACTTGCGCCGTGCAGCAGGGAGAACGAGATTATGCTGAAGTCCCGGCCTGAGCGCAAGCCCCCGCCGAGACTTTTCCGCACTTTTTATCCAGCGGCCAGCCGGCGCAGCACCGTATCGCGACCGATCAGTTCCAGCACAGCATCAATGGCCGGGGTCTGCAACTGCCCCACCACCAGCAGACGCACAGGCATTGCAAGCTTGGGCATCTTGAGACCGAACTCCGCGAGTACGGCCTTGAACGTGGCGCTGATGGCCTCGCGCTTCCACTCGGTCAGCGCACCCAACTGCGTCGCCAGTGCCTGCACCGCGGGCCGGATCTCGTCTGCGAGGTGCTCGGCCTTAAGAGCGGCGTCGGGTTGGGGCTCGCCACGATAGAACAGCATCGCGGCCTGAGCCACCTCCTTGAGCGTATTGGCGCGGTCCTTGACCAGTGCGATCACACCGACCAGATCGGCGCCTTCCACCTTGCCACCCTCGGCCTCGATAAACGGGCGCGTCAGGTCCGCCAGACGCGCGTTGTCGCCCGTCTTGATGTAGTGGTTGTTCAACCAGGCGAGCTTTTCCGGGTTGTACTGCGCTGGCGACTTGCCGAGATGCTCCAGGTCGAACCACTCGACGAATTGCTCGCGCGAGAAAATCTCGGCATCGCCGTGTGCCCAGCCCAAGCGTGCCAGGTAGTTCAGCACGGCCTCGGGCAAAAACCCTTCATCACGGTAACCGGTCACCGGCATCGCGCCATGACGCTTGCTCATCTTCTCGCCCTGCTCGTTCAGCACCGTAGGCAGGTGGGCATAGACGGGCACCTCGCCGCCGAGCGCACGGATGATGTTGATCTGGCGCGGCGTGTTATTGACGTGGTCGTCGCCCCGGATCACGTGCGTGATCTTCATATCGAGGTCATCGACGACGACACAGAAGTTGTAGGTGGGCGTGCCATCCGGGCGCGCGATCACCAGGTCATCGAGTTCGTCGTTCGAAATCTCGATGCGGCCCTTCACGGCGTCGTCCCACACCACGCTGCCACCGATCGGGTTCTTGAAGCGGATCACGGGCTGCACGCCGGCGGGCGGCTCGGGCAGCGTCTTGCCTGGTTCCGGACGCCAGAAACCGTTGTAGCGCGGCTTCTCGCCCGCGGCACGCTGGGCTTCGCGCAGGGCGTCGAGTTCCTCGGTACTCATGTAGCAGCGGTAGGCCATGTCGCTGTCCACCATCTGCTGCACGACGGCGCGGTACCGATCCATGCGCTGCATCTGGTAGAACGGGCCTTCATCGATATCGAGGTCGAGCCAGGCCATGCCTTCCAGGATCACGTCAACCGCTTCCTCGGAGGAGCGCTCCACATCGGTGTCTTCGATGCGCAGGATGAAGTCGCCTTTCATGCGGCGGGCGAAAGCCCACGGATAGAGCGCGGAGCGGATATTGCCGAGGTGGATGAAGCCGGTCGGGCTCGGCGCAAAGCGGGTGCGGACGCGTTGTGTCATGGTCGGGGAGAAACAAAAAGGCCCGCGCACGGGTGCGCGCAGGCCGGATTTCGCTGGATGCCGCATTATACGCCTCCCCTACCGCCATCCGCGCGCAGCGCACCCACCCATCGGCCCTGGAATCATTTATCCTGCCACCGGTCTCAGACTCGTCGGCATCCGCAATGCCCGACGCGTCACTTCCCAGCCTCCCATTCCAGATGCAACGACGAAACTTCCTGGGCGCCTCGGCGGCCTTGCTACTGGCGGCCTGCTCGTTCGGCCCCAAACCCGCACCGACGGTCCCGCCTATCGCAACAGTACCGCCCGTCGCCCCGCCGCGCCCGATTCGCATCGGCCTGGCACTGGGCGGCGGCGCCGCGCGCGGCTTTGCCCATATCGGTGTCATCAAGGCGCTGGAGGCCCAGGGCATCCATCCCGAGATCGTCACGGGCACGAGTGCCGGGTCCGTGGTCGCCGCCCTGTATGCCACGGGCATGAATGGCTTCGAACTCAACAAGCTGGCGCTGACGATGGACGAGGCGGCGATTGCCGACTGGGCGCTGCCGTTTGGCACCAAGTTCGGCGGCTGGCTCAAGGGAGAGGCGCTGCAGAACTACGTCAACCGGCTGGTCAAGAATCGGCCGATCGAGTCGATGAAGTTGCCGCTGGGCATCGTGGCAACCAACCTCAAGACCGGCGAGCGCATCCTGTTCCGGCGCGGCAATACCGGGCAGGCCGTGCGCGCATCGAGCAGCGTCCCCGGTGTATTCCAGCCGGTTTCCATTGGTGGTCAGGACTATGTCGATGGCGGCCTGGTGGAGCCCGTGCCGGTAGATTCGGCCCGCGAGATGGGCGCTGACTTCATTATCGCCGTCAACATCTCGGCCGATCCGTCGAGCCAGAAGAACAATGGTCAGAGCGGCGTGCTGCTGCAGACCACCGCCATCATGGGCAACTCGATCAACAAGATGTCTTTGGCACGCGCTGACGTGGTGATCCGCCCCGACCTGCCCGATATGGGTGGCAGCGACTTTGCATCGCGCAACCGGGCGATCCTTGCTGGCGAACAGGCCACGGCAGCAGTGCTGGCCACGCTGAAAGACAAGCTCGCACAGGCGCGCAACCGCCCCGTGGCGACAATCGGCGCCGCCCCCTGACTGCCTGGGACGTCTCGCGATTGTTGTCACCTCGACCACAACGCCGACAAAAAGCGTCAACCGAGCCGACAGCCAGTGTCACCCTCCTGACGGTAGCGGCGGGCAGCAGTTAGCGCGACAAACAAAAAGGACTGCCAAGGCAGTCCTTTTTGTTGGAACCAGATCGGGGATCCGGTCAGCCACCCACAAGCATCGAGCGGCCCTGGGCATTTGGATCGAAACGTTTGAGCGTCTCGATCATGCTGCCCGTGTTGTCCACCGAGCCACGTGCCGAATCGTCGATGCGGCGGGCGCCGTTGTAACGCGTCACCCAGTACGAGGCCCGCATGTCATCCACGCGGATCTTGCTGCCGGTGGACGGCGCATGCACGAACTTGTTGTCGCCAATATAGATGCCGACGTGCGAGAAGGTGTGGCGCATCGTGTTGAAGAACACGAGATCGCCCGGACGCAGTTCGTTGGCCACCACGGTGGTGCCCACCTGGCTCATTTCAACGGATCGGCGCGGCAACATGAAGCCGAAGGTGTCGTTGAACACGTAGCGGACGAAGCCGCTGCAATCCAGGCCCGATTCGGGGCTGTTGCCGCCGAAGCGGTAACGCACACCAATCAGGCCCAGCGCGTTCACAACCAGGTCGCCAGCCTTGCTGGCAACGTTGCTGGTGGAATTCATGACCGACGACAACAAGCCACGCTTGTGTTCCGGATGATCGGCGGCCTGGTCGGCACGCGCTTCGATCCGGGAGTCGGGGTCCTTGAAGACCGTATCCGCCAGCACTCCATTCGACACAGTCGCGCCGCAGGCAATGGCAATTCCGATAGCGGCACGCGCCAGCGAATGAAGTACCGTTTGCATTGGCTCTCCTGATGATCGGACAAATCTGACCGGCTTGTCAGACATAGCCGGACAGCGTGAAAACATCAGGGCGGAACGTACGCAAGAAGTACGCCAACTGGACTGCACCAGCCGCGTGCAACTCCGGCCTTCCCCAAGGCCTGCATGCGGCGGACGAACCACCCCCGACAAAACTTATCGCAGGATACTAAAGTACCCACCTTGACGTGTCAAAGTTGGTTACAAATTCCCCGCAAAAGACTAGCAAATCAACGAACTAGCGCAAAAAAGTCATCTTGTTTCTCGGATTCGCTATAAAGAATCCATGTGACACGACCGTTAAACAAGACCCTGCGATCACATCATCCCGGTGCGCCAAGTTGTGCTGCAGCCATCAGCTTGCGCGTATACGGATGCTGCGGCGCACCAAGCACCGTATCCGTTTCACCGGATTCCACCACTTCACCGTTTTTCATCACGATGACTCGGTGCGCCATCGCACGAATCACGGCCAGGTCGTGGCTGATGAACAGATAGCTGAGGTTGTACTTGTGCTGGAGTTGAGAAAGCAGCGCCAGCACCTGCTGCTGGATCGATACGTCCAGTGCCGAAGTCGGCTCATCGAGCACCAGAACCTGCGGTTTCAGAATCAGCACACGTGCGATGGCGATGCGCTGGCGCTGGCCGCCCGAGAACTCATGCGGGTAGCGTCCCAGCGCCGTTCGGTCGAGACCGACTTCGCGCAACGCTTCGATCACACGTTCTCGCGTGGCTTCCGGCGACAGTCCCGGCTGATGCAGGGCCAGGCCCTCGCCCACGATCTGCTCGATCGTCATGCGCGGCGAGAGCGATCCGAACGGATCTTGAAAGACCACCTGCATGCGCGAACGCAACGCGCTGCGCTCCTTCGTGGAGCAGGCGTCGAAGCTGCGCCCCAGAAACTGGATCGCCCCGCCGCTCTTGCGCTGCAACGCCAGCACCGCATGGGCCAGCGTGGTCTTTCCCGAACCCGATTCGCCGACGATGCCCACAGTCTCGCCTTCACGCAGTTGCAGCGTGACGTCTTTGACCGCCGCAAAGGCTTCCTTGCCGAACCAGCCGGCAAATCCGGGCTTCTTCTTCTGGTAGTTGACACACAGCGCGTCGGTTTCCAGCAGCACGGGAGCGAGCGGCACGAGCGGCAAGACTTCGCGCTTCGGCCGGCTATCGATCAGCTTGCGTGTGTACGGATGGCGTGGATTGGCGAAGACCTCGGCGGTTTCGCCAGTTTCCACAAGCACGCCTTTCTCCATCACGCCCACGCGCTGGGCAAATGCCCGCACCATGTTGAGGTCATGGGTGATCAACATCACGGCCATGCCGAACTCCGCCTGCAGGCTGCGCAGCAGGTCGAGGATCTGGGCGCGGATGGTCACGTCGAGCGCGGTCGTCGGCTCATCGGCCAGCAGCAGCTTGGGGCGGCAGGCCAGTGCCATGGCAATCATCGCGCGCTGCCGCTGCCCGCCCGAAAGCTGGTGCGGAAAACTGTTGAAGCGATTCGCAGCGTCGCTGATGCCTGTGCGCTCCAGCAACGCGATGGCCCGGGCACGCGCAGCACGCCGGTCCAGCCCCTCATGCAGCGCCAGCGTTTCCACGATCTGGTTGCCGATCGTATAGAGCGGGTTTAGCGCCGTCATCGGCTCCTGGAAGATCATCGCGATTTCCGACCCACGGATGCCGCGCATCTCGCGATCGGACACCTGGAGCAGGTCCTTGCCTTCGAAGCGGATCGCTCCGTGGTACTGCGCATCGCCAACCAGCCGCAGCATGGCCAGCGCGGTCACGGTCTTGCCCGAGCCCGATTCGCCAACCAGTGCATAGCGCTCGCCGGCGCGCAGATCGAAACTCACCTCGCGCACGGCGCGCGTGGCGTGCTCACCTTCGCCGAACGTCACGGACAGGCGATCCACGCACATCAGTTGCGTACCGGGCGCCGGGGGCGCCACGGATTCATCGAACAGCGGCGTCACGGCACTCATGGCGTGGCCTCCGCAGCGGGACTGCCGGCCGGCACCTTGGGATCCACGCGACCCCGCAATTGCGCCAGGCCCAGGCGGGTGTCGAACGCATCGCGCAGGGCATCTCCCATGAAGGTCAGCAGCAGCAGCGTCACGACCAGCACTGCGAAGGTCGACAGCGAGATCCACCACGCATCGAGATTGGCCTTGCCCTGCGCCAGGAGTTCGCCCAGGCTCGGCGTGGTTGGCGGCACGCCCAGGCCGAGGAAGTCGAGACTGGTCAGCGCCAGGATGGCCGCGCTCATGCGGAACGGCAGGAACGTGATCACGGGCGTCAGGCTGTTGGGCAGGATATGGCGCCACATGATCTGTACGTTGGAGAGTCCCAGCGCGCGGGCCGCCTTGACGTAGTCCAGCGAGCGGTTGCGGTAGAACTCGGCACGCACGTAATCCGACAGGCCCATCCATCCGAACAGCGAAAGCAGGATGACCAGCAGCGCCAGGCTTGGTTCGAAAATCGAGGCGAAGATGATCAGCAGGTAGAGCTCCGGCATGGAGCTCCAGATCTCGATGGCACGCTGGGAAACCAGGTCGAAGCGGCCCCCGAAGAAACCCATCAAGGCGCCCGTGAGCGTGCCGACCAGCACGCCGATGACCGTCAATGCCAGCCCGAACAGTACCGAGACGCGGAAGCCATACAGCAGCCGGGCCAGCACGTCCCGGCCCCGGTCGTCGGTGCCGAGCCAGTTCTCTGCCGACGGGGGCGCCGGGTTTGGCTCCTTGGCGAAGTAGTTCAGCGAGTCGTAGGAATACCGGTTCGGCGGGAAGATCGCGAAGTTGCCGTTGCTCGTGATCCGGTCGCGGATGAACGGATCGAGGTAGTCGGCGGGCGTGGGAAAGTCACCGTCGAACGTGGTTTCGGAGTAGACCTTGACGATCGGAAAGTAGTACTCGCCCTTGTAGCGAACCATCAGCGGACGATCGCTCGACAGCAGTTCGGCGCCCATGCTCAGAACGAACAGGATCACGAATAGCACCAAACTCCAGTACCCCAGCCGGTTACGGCGAAACCGCTGCCAGGCGCGCTGGCGTGGCGAGAGCGAGTGCGGCAGGTTCGGGACACCTGCCGCGGCTTTGGCGCGGAATCTCATCGGTGCATCCCCTCGAAATGAATGCGGGGGTCCACCATCACGTAGCAGACATCGGAAATCAGGCGCGTCACCAGGCCGATCAGCGTGAACAGGTACAACGTGCCGAGTACCACCGGATAATCGCGGCGCAGCACGGCTTCATAGGAGAGCAGGCCCAGGCCATCGAGCGAGAACAGCGTCTCGATCAGCAGCGAACCCGTGAAAAAGGCGCCAATGAACGCCGCAGGAAATCCGGTGACCAGCGGAATCAGTGCATTGCGGAACACGTGCTTCCACAGTACGCGCCGTTCGGACAGGCCCTTGGCCCGTGCCGTCAGCACGTACTGCTTGCGGATTTCCTCGAGAAACGCGTTCTTGGTCAGCATCGTCACCACCGCGAAGCTGCCGACCACCGACGCCGTGATCGGCATGACCAGGTGCCACAGGTAGTCCATGACCTTGCCCATCAGCGAAAGCTGTTCCCAGTTGTCCGAGGTCAGGCCGCGCAACGGGAACCATTGCAGGAACGTGCCGCCACCGAACAGCACCAGCAGCAGCACACCCAGCACGAAGCCGGGAATCGCGTAGCCCACCAGCACGATCATCGTACTGATGACATCGAAGCGCGTGCCCGCCCGGATCGCTTTCGAGATGCCGAGCGGCACCGATATCAGGTAGGTCAGGAAAAAAGTCCACAGCCCCAGGCTGATGGATACCGGCATTTTCGACTTCACCAGTTCCCAGACGCTGCGGTGCTGGAAATAGCTCTGGCCCAGGTCGAACTGGGCAAAGCGCTTGAGCATCATGAAATAACGTTCGAGCGGCGGCTTGTCGAAGCCGTAGAGCGCCTGGATTTCCTTGATCTTCTCGGGGTCCACGCCACGCCGGCCGCGGTACTCCGCCCCGCCGCCGCTGGCTTCCGCGGCGCCGCCACGGCCCTTCATCTCCATCATCATCTGTTCGACCGGACCGCCCGGCACGAACTGGATCACGATGAACGTCAGCGTGATGACCCCTACCAGCGTGGGGATCATCAGCAGGATTCGCTTCAGCAGATAGGCAAGCATTGGCCTTCGGTATCCTTACTGCGTCTTGGGCGCGAGGTCGCTGCGCCACCAGTTGGAGAGAATCCAGCCCTCCGCGGTGTAGAAATACGGCAGGCGCGTCGGGTACGACAGCTCCTTGCGGTACGACACACGGTGGGACGCACTGTACCAGTTCGGCACGATGTAGTACCCATGCATCAGCACACGGTCGAGTGCCCGGCCCGCCACGATCAGGTCATCGCGCGATTCGGCGTGCAGCACGGCGTCCACCAGCTTGTCCACCGCCGGGGACTTGAGCCCGAACAGGTTGTCCGAGCCCGGCGTGCCGGCCGCCTCGGCCGTAAAGCGGTCGCGCAGTTCGTTGCCCGGGCTTTGGGAGTCCGGGAAGCGAATCGACACCATGTCGAAATCGAAATCTTCCAGCCGCTTCTGGTACAGCGCGAAGTCCGTGGTGCGCTGATGCACCTGGATGCCGAGCTTTTCCAGGTTCCGCACGTAGGCGGTAATCACGCGGCTCATCGCGCCGCCATCGTCAAGGAATTCGAAGACGAGTGGTTCGCCCTTGGCGTTGCGCAGCGCGCCGTCGGCGTAGGTCCAGCCGGCCTGCGCCAGCAGACGCCGGGCGTCGCGAAGGTTGTCACGCAACGAGCGTGGCGGGTTGGTGGTGGGCTGCACCACATCCACGCCAAACACTTCCGGCGGCAGTTCGTGACGCAGTGGTTCCAGCAGCTTCAGCTCGCCGGGGCCCGGCTTGCCGTCGAACGTGATGCTCGCGGCCAGGTCGCTGTTGGAGAACCAGCTGTCGAGCCGCCGATAGGCGCCATAGAACAACTGGCGGTTCAGCCATTCGAAGTCGAGCGCGAGGATCAGCGCCCGGCGTACGTTCACGTCCTGGAAAATCGGCTTGCGCATATTCATGACGAAGCCCTGCATCCCGGCGCCGTTCCGGTGCGGAAACTCGGTCTTGATCAGGCTGCCGTCACGGAACCGCTTGCCGACATAGCTCTTGGCCCAGTTCTTGGAGCGATATTCGACGATCGCATCGAACTCGCCGGCCTTGAATGCCTCGAGCCGGGCGGTCTCGTCCTTGTAGAGCCGGTAGACCACGCGATTGAAGTTGAACGTGCCTTTGCGCACGGCCAGCTTTGCGCCCCAATAGGCCGGATTGCGCTGGAAAATGATGCCGCGCCCGGCGTCGAATCGCTCGATCCGGTACGGGCCGCTGGCCACAGGCTCTTCGAACGTGACCTTCTCGAACGGTACCTTGGCCGTCCATTTCTTCGAGAAGATCGGCAATTGCCCCACGATCAGCGGCAACTCGGCATTCCGCTGCTTGAAGTCAAACCGTACGGAACGCTCGCCGGTTACCACCACGGCTTTCACGTCCGAGCACATGCTGCGGTAGCCCGGGCTGGCGGACTTGCTCATCAGCATGTCGTAGGAATACTTGACGTCGGCGGCCAGCACGGGATCGCCATTATTGAAGCGCGCCTCGGGACGGATCTGGAACGTGACCGAAAGCTGGTCTGGCGCCACCGTCACGTCGTTGGCCAGCAGGCCATAGGCGCTGGCCGATTCATCCGCGCTGCTGATCAGCAGCGTTTCGAACATCAGCGAGGTCAGGCCCGGCGCGGCAGTGCCCTTGAGTGTAAACGGGTTGAACTTGTCGAAACTGGTGCGGCGGTCCGGATTGGCAAGCGTCAGCGTGCCGCCCTGGGGCGCCGTCGGGTTGACGTAGTCGAAATGCGAGAAATCGGCTTGATACTTGAGGTCGCCATGCAGCGCGAAGCCATGACCGGCATGAACCGATACGGGAAAACCCGTAGCCATGATCGAAAGCGCCAGACCCCACTGCATCGCCGCGCGTCGACGGAAGCACCGCCCTGCCGCCCAACGCGGCCAACGTGCATGAATCAGCATCCGGTTGCAGACCTCCACAGTGCCCGAGACAGCCCGACGGCTTGTGGCCGGGCGAAGTTGTGCGACAATTTTACATGCGTTCGGTTGGCGACCAGCCATCCGGACATTCCCTCTACGCGGCGCAACAAAATGCGGGCAATGATTCCCGCCGATGCACCAGGCCACGGCCCGGTGCACAAAACATGCCCGTCCACACAACCAATCATGGAGTTTCTATGGGATTTCTGGCAGGTAAGCGGATCCTGATCACGGGCTTGCTTTCCAACCGTTCGATTGCCTACGGCATCGCCTCGGCATGCAAGCGCGAAGGCGCCGAACTGGCCTTCACGTACGTGGGCGAACGGTTCAAGGACCGCATCACGGACTTCGCCAAGGAATTCGGTTCCGACATGATCTATGACTGCGACGTCGGCAGCGACGAGCAGATCGCCGCCACGTTCGCCGCATTGGGGCAACGCTGGGATAAATTCGACGGTTTGGTGCATTCGATCGGCTTCGCGCCGCGCGAAGCCATCGCCGGCGACTTCCTCGACGGCCTGTCGCGCGAAGGCTTCCGCATCGCCCATGACATCTCGGCCTACAGCTTCCCGGCCATGGCCAAGGCCGCCATGCCGCTGCTGAACGACAAGGCATCGCTGCTCACGCTGACGTACCTCGGCGCCGAGCGCGTGGTTCCCAACTACAACACGATGGGCCTGGCCAAGGCATCGCTGGAAGCCAGCGTCCGCTACCTGGCATCGGCCGTGGGTCCCAAGGGCATGCGCGCCAACGGCATCTCGGCCGGCCCGATCAAGACGCTGGCCGCCTCGGGCATCAAGGATTTCGGCAAGCTGCTGAAGCACTTCGAAGACGTGGCCCCGATGCGCCGTAACGTCACGATCGAGGAAGTCGGCAACGTGGCCGCCTTCCTGCTGTCGGACCTGGCCAGCGGCGTGACCGGCGAGATCACGTATGTCGATGGCGGCTACAACATCGTCGGTACGGCGGTGGAAGAGTAAGCGGTTTGGTAGTTTGTTTGCCGAATGAAGAAGCGCCCCGTTTGGGCGCTTCTTCATTTGGCAGGATGTGTATTCGACAAACTATTGGACTTGTCCCGGCGATCCAATTCATCCAATTCTGCGAACACGTCCTGAATTTCGGAAAACTGGCGCCGATTGATCTGCAGTTGTCCAAGGGCGAGAATCCTCAGCAATGAGGACGTTTGCCAGTCGCTGTCAGGGTCTAGCTCTGCGGGCACAATCGGCTCCGGTTAGTAGTTGACCCCGAATATAGATTGGGAACTCGTCAACCCGTTCACTGCGAAACACCATCCCCCGCCACCTCCAAAATCACCCCCACCGCCCTTTCCGCCGCTGGCGACAGCGTCCGCTGGGTCAGCCAGACGACAGCGAACTGCATCGGGATGTCACGGAGTTCGGCAATATCGAGCGGCACGAGGCGCCCTGCCTCCAGTTCTTCACGTACCGCGCGGGCGGGGGCGAGCAGCAGCGCGTCGGCATCGCGCACGAGGTGGGTCAGCGCGCGGAAGTCGTTGCTTTCCACCTGGAACGGGAGGTCTTCGCCGGGCTTGCAGCGCAGTAGCTTGCGCAGGCGTTCATGGGTTTCCGGCGGAAAGACGACGGAGACGAGCGCCGAGGCGCGTACCGTCGCAAGATCCACAGGCGCGCTGGCCAGCGGATGGCCGGCGCGGACGAAGACGCCGCCGGGGCCGGCTGGCAGGCGCACCACTTCCAGCTCGGCGGCGGTCGGGATCGTGCTGTGCTCGATCACGACGAAATCGACCTGCTCCGCGTAGAGCGCATCCAGCAACGCACGCGGGTGGCTGACCTCGGTGGCGATACGCAGTTTCGGCCATTGCCGATGCAGGGCACCGAGCAGTTCGGGCAACAGAATGGCGGCTGGGAAGGCGCCCAGGCCGATTTGCACGCTGCCGATCTCGTGCTGGCGCACCAAAGCAAGGTCACGGGCCAGGCAGCCCGATTCAAACAGGATGCGCCGCGCGCGTTCGGTCACCATACGTCCCACCGTGGTCAGCGTGACCCCGCGCGCGCCGCGGTCGAGCAGCACGGCGCCAGCCTCCTCCTCCAGTGCCTGGATGCTGCGGGTGAGCGCCGGCTGGCTCAGATGCACGCGCCGCGCTGCCGCCGCGAGTGAGCCCTCCTCGGCCACCGCCACCAGATGTTCGAGCCTCTTCAGATTCACGTATGCACTCCATGCATCACTGCAATACAAACTTTGCAATTGAATTATAGGTGTGACACGCTTCCAATAGACGCTTCGTCCAATCCGAGACTGATTTTCCATGCGCTTCGCTCGCCCCGCCCTGCTGGTTACCGCCTTGCTTACCGCGATGAGTGTCTCCGCCGCGCCCAAGCCGGCCACTCCCCTGACCGCACAGTCGAATGCCGAATGGCTGCGCAAGCTGCCGTTCTCGGACCGGGCCGACTATGAAGATGCCAGGCGCGGGCTGGTGGCGCGCTTTCCCGAACGCACGATCAAGGCCGCAGATGGCAGCGTCGCATGGGATTTCGACGCCTATGCCTTCGAGTCCGCCGCCGATGCACCAGACACGGTCAATCCCAGCCTCTGGCGACTGGCACAACTGAACAATGAAGCGGGCCTGTTCAAAGTCACCGATCGCGTTTATCAGATCCGTGGCAACGACCTGGCCAACATGAACATCATCGAAGGCGACACGGGACTGATCGTCATCGACACGCTGCTGACCGCCGAGACGGCCCGCGCCGCGCTTGATCTCTACTATGCGCACCGCCCGCGCAAGCCCATCGTCGCGGTGATCTACACCCACAGCCACGCCGATCACTTCGGCGGCGTGCGCGGCATCGTCAGCGATGCCGATGTCAAATCTGGCAAGGTTGCGATCATTGCGCCGCACGGCTTCATGGATGAAGCGGTCAGCGAGAACGTGCTGGCCGGTACGGCCATGAGCCGCCGCGCGCAGTACATGTACGGCACCAACCTGCCAAAGCGTGCCACCGGCCAGGTGGATACCGGTCTGGGGAAGGCGCTGGCGCGCGGCACCATGACGCTGCTGGCGCCCACGTCGCTGGTGGAGAAACCGATCGAGACGCGCCGCATCGACGGCGTGGACATCGAGTTTCAGCTGACACCGGGCACCGAGGCGCCGGCAGAGATGAACATCTACCTGCCGCAGTTCCGCACCCTGTGCATCGCCGAGAACGCCGTGCGCACCCAGCACAACCTGCTGACGCTGCGTGGCGCACAGGTGCGCGACGCCAAGGGCTGGTCGTACTTCCTGGCGCAGTCGCTGCTGCGCTACGGCGACCGCACCGATGTGCTGATCGGCCAGCACCATTGGCCAACCTGGGGCCGTGCAAATATCGTCGAGTTGCTGTCCGACCAGCGCGACATGTACGCGTATCTGAACGATCAGACATTGCGGTTGATGAATCTCGGCTACTCGCCCCTTGAGATCGCGGATCAACTGAAGACCCTGCCGCAGCCGCTCGCCAGCAAGTGGTATGCGCGGGACTACTACGGCTCGGTGAGCCACAACGTCCGCGCCGTGTACCAGCGCTACCTGGGCTTCTACGATGGCAACCCGGCGCACCTGAACCCGCTGCCGCCCGAATCCGCCGCGAAGAAGACCATCGAGTGGATGGGCGGTGCCGATGCCGTGCTGGGCAAGCTGCGCGATGCCTTCGCGCGCGGCGAGTACCGCTGGGTGGCGCAGATCGGCAACGAACTTGTGTTTGCCGATCCATCGAACGAGGCCGCGCGCGCGCTGCAGGCCGATGCGCTCGAACAGCTCGGCTACCAGAGCGAGAACGCCACGTGGCGCAACATCTATCTGAGCGGCGCGCAGGAACTGCGCGACGGCGTGCGCAAGTCCACGCAAGGTGCCACAAGTTCGTCCGATCTGGTGCGCGCACTGACGGTGCAGAACTTCTTCGATTTCCTCGCCGTCCGGCTCAATGCAGACAAGGCCCCCGGCAAGACGATGACGCTGAACTGGCAATTCACGGATCTGGGCCAGCGCTATGCGATGACGCTGCGCAACAGCGCCCTGACCTATGTGTCCGAAGCCCAGCACACGCAGCCTACCGCCACGGTCACGCTCACCAAGGTCACGCTCGATCAGATCAGCCTGAAGCAACTGACGCTGCCGCAGGCCATCCAGTCGGGCGCAATCCGGATCGACGGCAACCCGCAGGCCGTGGCAGGCTTGTTCGGCATGCTCGACACGTTCGACAGCAGCTTCAACCTGGTGACGCCGCACGGCTATCAGAAATAAGAACAGCGGGAGGAGACAGAACTCATGCGCGAGACAACGTTCGACTACATCGTCATCGGCGCCGGTTCGGCGGGCTGCGCGCTGGCGGGCCGGTTGGCTGACCAACCCGGCCAGACCGTGGCCTTGCTCGAAACCGGGCCGCACGATCATCATCCCAGTGTCTGGACGCCGCTGGCCATTGCCCGCACCGTTCCCAATGCCGGACCGCGCAACTATGGCCTGCGCACCGTGCCGCAGGCGGGACTCAACGGCCGGCCTTCGTACCAGCCGCGCGGGCGCGGGCTGGGCGGTAGTTCCTCGATCAACGCGATGCTCTACGTGCGTGGGCATCGCAGCGACTACGACCGCTGGGCCGAACTGGGGGCGGAAGGCTGGGGCTATGACGCAGTGCTGCCCTACTTCCGCCGCAGCGAATGCAACCAGCGCAACGCGGGGCGCGACGATGCCTGGCACGGCGGCAGCGGACCGCTGCACGTGAGCGACTTGCGCACGCCGAATCCATTTTCGCGCCGCTTCGTGCAGGCTGCCGCGCAGGCCGGGCTGCCGCTCAACAACGATTTCAATGGCGCCGAACAGGAAGGCGTGGGGCTGTATCAGGCCACGCAATACAACGGCGAGCGATGGAATGCGGCGCGCGCCTATCTGCATCGTGGCAATCGTGCCGACGCCGGCTACAACGCGGGGCGCGCGAATCTCGACGTGATGGTGGATACCCAGGCGCTGCGCATCGTGTTCGAGGGCAAGCGCGCGGTGGGCGTGGAGATCGTGCGTGACGGCCTGCGGCAGACGCTGCGGGCGCGGCGCGAGGTCATCGTGAGCGCCGGTGCGTTCCATTCGCCGCAGTTGCTGATGGCCTCGGGCATCGGGCCGGGAGATCACCTACGCAGCCTCGGCATCGACGTGGTGCACGACCTGCCCGGCGTGGGCGAGAACCTGCAGGACCACCTCGATGTGATCATCGGAAAACCCGTGGCGTCGTGGCACCTGTACGGCTATTCGCTGCGCGGCGTGGCGCGCATGGCGGGAGAGGTGATGCGCTACCGCTGGCGCCGCACGGGCATGCTGGCCTCGCCGGTGGCAGAGGCTGGCGCGTTCGTCAAGACGCGTCCGGAGCTTGCCGCGCCCGACCTGCAGCTTCACTTCGCGCCAGCGCTGCTCGGCAATTCGGAAGTCTTCCGTAACGGCAAGGGCAATGGCCGGCCGGGTCACGGCTACTCGTGCCATGCCTGCGTGCTGCGCCCCGAGAGCCGGGGCACGGTGCGGCTGCAATCGGCGGACATGCGCGAGACCCCGCTGATCGATCCGCGATTCCTCTCCGCGCCATCGGACCTCGACGGCATGGTGGCGGGCGTGAAGCTGATGCGGCGCATCTTTGCGCAGGCCGCGCTGGGGGATCGATCAGGCGCCGATCCGCTTGACGCAGTGCTCGGCCCCGGAGAAGGCGACGACCAGGCGATTCGCGATTTCGTGCGCGGGAATGCCGACACGATCTATCACCCGGTGGGCACCTGCAAGATGGGGGTCGATGCGATGGCAGTGGTCGATCCGCAACTACGCGTGCACGGCGTGGCGGGACTGCGTGTGGTGGATGCATCGGTGATGCCCACGCTGATCGGCGGCAACACCAATGCGCCGACCATCATGATCGCGGAGCGGGCTGCCGACCTGCTGCGGCAGGGGTAAGCGTCAGCCGCCCGGCCAGATCAGCCCATGTAGATCTGTGCCAGCCCTTCCTTGAGCGCAGCGGAGATTTCGTCATAGCGCCGGCTGATATGGCGCGTGAGGATCGGGATGCAGCGCTCGGGGTCGCGAGCCTTGAGACCGAGCAGGATGTCGCGGTGGTCGTTCTGGCTCACGCGCCGGTCGCAGCGTTCCATGTCGATCCAACGCACGAAGCGGATGCGAGCGTTGATATTCTTGAGCACCCGGAGCATCTCCTGGTTGCCTGACATCGCCATCAGCCCCTCGTGGAAGGTCTCGTCGAGCCTGACGAGTTCTTCCACGCTGCGATCCCCCGGCTCCGGGCCGGTGCTTTCAAGGAAGGCCAGCAGCGCATCGATTTCCTCGTCCTTTGCACGCTCGATGGCCAGCCGGAGCGCCTCGGTCTCCACGATCTTGCGCATCTCGTAGAGCGAGAACACTTCCTGCGCGTCGAGGTCGCGGCAGAAGAACCCCTTGCCGGGCGAGAACCGCAGCAGTCCTTCCATGGTCAGGCGGGTCAGCGCCTCGCGCAGCGGCGTGCGGCTGACGCCCAGGGCACTGGCCAGCACGCCTTCGTTGAGGCGCTCGCCGGGCTTGAACTCATAGCCCACGCTCATCAGCTTGAGCTTGTCATACACCTGCTCGACGATGCTGTCGGTTGCCACGGTTGCCACGTTATCGATTCCTGTATCTGGTTTTCCAGCGCTCCGGCGCCCGTCGGGCGGCCGGAGAAAGGCTGGAATATACCTGAATCCCGCCCCTGCATCCGCAGCTGTGCACCGGCCTGAATACAAATCGTGCCGGTGCAACAACCATTAATCGACATGGGCGCCGGAATCCTTGACGATGCGGGCCCACGATTTCATATCGGCCACCTGCACGCGCTTGAAATTGACGGGGCCGCCGTCCGCAATCGGCTGGATTGCCTGGCTGACCAGCCATTGCCGGAAGCTATCCTCGTTGATGATCCGCAACACGGACTTGGACATGCGGCTCTGGATATCGGCAGGCAGTTTGGCCGGCCCCAGCAGCCCGTACCACGTGGTGCTCTCGAAGCCCGGCAGGTTGCAGGCTTCCGCCACAGTCGGCACATTCGGCAGCACGCTGACGCGCTGGGCCGACGTCACCGCCAGCGCCCGGACCTTGCCCGACTGGATCGCGCCCAGGCTGGGCGAACTCTGGTTGAAGAAGAAATCGACCTCGCCGGACAGCAGCGCTGTCATCGCCGGCCCCTGCCCCTTGTACGGAATGTGCATGTAGCTGGTCTTGGAGGCTGTGGCGAACTGGGTGCCGGCCAGATGGCCCGAAGCGCCGTTGCCGGTAGACGCGTAGTTCAGCTTGCCCGGCTCCTTGCGCGCCGCATTGAGCAGATCCTGGCAGGTCTTGATCTCGGGATGCTTTTCCGGATTCACCAACAGGATATTGGGCAGCGTTCCCAATAATGCAATCCGCGAAAAATCATTCACCACATCGAATTGCAACTTCGAATATAGGGCTGGATTAATGGCGTGCGTGCCGGCCGTTCCCAACAGGAAGGTATAACCATCCGGCTTTGCTTGCGCGACCAGGCTGGAGGCGATATTCCCTCCGGCACCCGGTCGATTATCCGAAATCACCGGCACGTTGTACTCCCGGGTCAGTTCGGCACCCAGCTTGCGCGCGTAGATGTCTGTGGCGGCACCGCCAGGGAAGCCGCTGACGATGGCGATGGTGCTCTGCGGCCACGCAGCGGTGTCTTGCGCGGAAGCAGCGGCAGACCCGAGCATCAGTGGCAATCCGAGCGGAAAAATGAGCGGGAAAGCAAGCAGGGAGGCGGGAATCGAGGCAAGTCGGTGCAACGTCATGGTAACGCTCCAAGGCAGGTGGTGGGGGGCACGGTGGAGACCGGGGCAATCGCTCCGGCCCTGCACTCCGTCCTGTATACAGACTTTAATTATTGATCTGTATTCTGTAAAGCGTTATGCTGCGCTTCACCGTTGCACCGAGAATGAATCCCTGTTCTGGGTCATCGGCACCGAATCAGCGCAAAAATCGCACACCCCGGGTACACCCGGATATCGCCGCCCTGCCAACCATTCATTGCCGAGCAGAAACAATGACTTCCACCCTTTCCGCCGTCGCTTCCCGCACTGTTTCCGAAAATCCCTCGACCGATACTGGTGCATGGCGCGCCGTATTCGTCGACGCCAATCCCACACTGGCGGAAGTGTCTTCACGCCTGCACCGGGCCGATGATCTGCCGCTGACCATCAACCGCCAGCCCAACATCACCCCTGCCGAGCTGCCCGCAGCGCTGGCCGGCGCGCCCATCGCCATCGTCGATCACACGCACCTGCCCACCGACATTGCCCGGCAGTGCGAGGGACTGAAGCACGTGGTGTTCCTGGGCACCGGCCCGCGCAGCTACATGAACCCCGAGGAGCTCGCGGACATCGGCATCACCGTGCATACGATCAAGGGCTATGGCGACACGGCCGTGGCCGAGTGCGCGTTCGGGCTGATGTGGGCTGCGGCGCGAAATTTCGGGCGCATGGATCGCGAGATGCGCGCCGGCAACTGGTTGCGCTCGGACGCCCTGCAACTGACGGGCAAGACGCTGGGTCTGGTGGGCTTCGGGGGTATCGCGCAGGAACTGGCGCGGCTGGCGCGCGGCATCGGCATGCGTGTCATCGCATGGAACCGCACGCCGAAGACCCACGACGGCGTGGAGTTTGTCGAGCTGGATTCCCTGCTGGCGCAGAGCGATGTGGTCTCGCTGCACCTGCTGCTGACGGACGAAACGCGTGGCCTGATCACCGCGGAGCGGATCGCGTCGATGCGCGATGGCGCCATCCTCGTCAACACGGCGCGCGGTGCGCTGGTGGATGAGGCCGCCATGATCGCGGCGCTGGAAAGCGGCAAGCTTGCCCATGCCGGGCTCGACGTCTTCACGGTGGAACCGATGCCCGCCGGCCACGTCCTGACCACCCTGCCCAATGTCACGCTGTCCGCCCATTCGGCATTCCGGACGCCCGAAGCCAACAACAACCTGATCGGCGCCGCGCTGGACCACTGCCGCCGCATCGTCAAGACGCAAGCCTGAACCCGCCATGACCCATACTTCCGCATCGACCGCACCCATCACGCGCCTGGACCAGAACCATCGCCGCAGCCGCGCCGTGATCGCCAACGGCATGGTCTTCCTGGCCGGTCAGGTAGCCGACGACAAGACTGGCGACATCGCCGTGCAGGCGCGCCAGGCGCTGGCCAAGGTGGACGCCCTGCTGGCCGAGGCAGGTACGGCCAAACGCCACGCGCTGACTGCGCAGATCTGGCTGGCCGACATGGCCGATTTCGACGGATTCAATGCGGTCTGGGACGCCTGGGTGGCTCCTGGCGAAACGCCCACGCGCTGCTGCGGCAAGGTGGAACTGGCCGACCCCGCCTACCGCGTCGAGATCGTCATCACTGCCCTGCTGGCATAACGAAGGGACCCAAATCATGATTTCCACGACCGATCCGCATCGCAACCGCAAGCCGCTCAATATCGGCGACGAGGAATGGGCGGTACGCGTGCAACTGGCCGCCGCGTACCGGCTGGCCGCCAAGTTCAAGTTGACGGACCTGATCTACACGCACATCTCGGTGCGCGTGCCGGGCACGACCGACCAGTTCCTGATCAACCCCCACGGCTGGTTCTTCGACGAGATCACGGCCTCGGCCCTGGTCAAGATCGACACGGAAGGCCGGCCCATCGGCGACAACCGCTTCGAGGTCAACGCCGCGGGCTTCACGATCCATAGCGCCCTGCACCAGAGCCGTCACGATGTGGAGTGCGTGGTCCACCTGCACACCGATGCGGGCATGGCCGTTGCCGCGCTGGAATGCGGACTGCTGCCGCTGAACCAGATCAGCATGCAGTTCTACAACCGCGTGAACTATCACGATTACGAGGGGATTTCACTGGATCTCGACGAGCGCTCGCGCATCGTGGCGTCGATGCGCGATGCCAACTACCTGATCCTGCGCAACCATGGCCTGCTGACCACGGGACGCTCGGTAGCCGAGGCGTTCACGCGCATGTTCTACCTGAACCGTGCCTGCGAGATCCAGGTGCAGACGCTGTCCATGGGCCAGAAGGTCACGATCCCTTCACCCGAAGTCTGCGAGCACGCGGCAAAGCAGCACGATGACTACGCCTATCTCGACACGGTCCACCTGGACCGCGAATGGACAGCGTTGCTGCGGCTGCTGGACCGGGATGGCGGCGACTATCGCTGCTGATCCGGCGTGGCGACGGCAAGGGCGGCCCCGGCACGATGCACGTGTCGGGGCCGCCCTGCGGCAGGCTACGAACGTCAGGCCGTCTCGATGGTCGGCTCGCAGTCGACCGGGAAGTTGAACGAATTGGCGATGTAGCACTTGTCGTGCGCATCATGATGCAGGCGCGTCGCCAGTGCCACGTCGTCGCCTGCACGGATCACCACGCGCGGGTGAAGCACGATGCCGGTGAACGCGCCGCGTTCGCCTTCGCGCATGGTGCCGTGCGCCTCGTCCTCGTAGGACAGCACGACGATGCCGGCTTCCGCGCAGAGATGCAGATACCAGAGCTTGTGGCAGGCCGATGCGGAGGCCACCAGCAGGTCTTCGGGGTTCCAGCGCGCGGGATCGCCAAGGAAAGCGGGATCGGACGAACCGTCGATCGGCGGCTTGGCACCAGCCCGGATCACATAGTCACGACGATAGCTGCGGTATGAAGAGGTGCCCGAGCCGGTGTTGCCGGTCCACTGCACGTTGACACGGTAGTGATGTTCGCGGTTTGCCACGATGGTTTCCTGGTCGGCCTGGGTGGGAGACCGCCATCATAGCCGGGCGAGAATGCCTCCGGACATCGCATCGATGGCGCGCGACGCCACGTCCTGAACCATATTGCCAGGCAGCACATCGCCGAGCGGCGTGGCAAGCATCAGGGCGCCGGTCAAGGCACCGCCGATGGTGCCGGCAATCGCGCCGGTCAGCAGATAGCGGCGGCTGGTTTCCAGGAATGTGGACTTGGTCGTTGCGCAGAGACTCATGCCTGCTCCTCACGAGGAATCGATGGACGTTTCAGTCGGGCTTGAAACCGCCCGAAGACGGCCCCGACAACAGGGAAACATCGTATCCGCCGCGCCGCTTCCTGACTGCTGTACATGAGGAAGAGCCACCCCAACCGCCTGCGTATCCACCCCTATCCTTTCGGATAGGGTGGGCTTACCAAGAGGCGTGCCCCGCACAAGTTCTGTGCGGGAAGCGTCTTTGGCTGGCGCCTCAGATATGCGTGAAGACCGCTTCCTTCGGCAGGCGCGATTTCGGCAGTCCGGCGTTGAAGTCCTTCTCGCTGCGATAGCCCAGCGAGACCAGCACCACGCTGGTGAGGCCGCGTTCGCGCAGCTTCAGCGACTCGTCGAGCGCGGCAGCATCGAAGCCTTCCATCGGCGTGGCATCGATGCCGAGCATGCCCGCGCCCAGCAGCAACCCGCCCAGTGCAAGGTAGACCTGCTTCTCCATCCACTGCGGTACGTCGCGCAGCGCGTAGCGGTGCAGGTCCACATAGCCGCGGCGGCTCTTGTCCTGGCCGGCACGCGCGGCGTCGTCCTTGAAGCGGCCATCAGCGGCCTCTTGCGCCAGTACCGCATTCAGGTGCGCTTCATCGAGGTCGGCACGCATGCACAGCGCAATCACGTGCGAGGCATCGGTGACCTTCGGATGGTTGTAGGCAAAGCCACCCGTCGTGGCCTTCGCGATCTGCTCGCGGCCTTCCGGCGTCGATGCCACCACGAAATGCCACGGCTGCGAATTCACCGAGGACGGGCTGAAATGCAGCCAGTTCAGCAGTTTGTCCACCTGCTCCTGCGGCAGGCTGCGGCCACCTTCGTAAGCCTTGACGGTATGGCGGGAAAGTACGGCGTCGTTGAAGTCCATGGATCGTCCTGTCTGGATGGAAACTAAAAAAGCGGGAGATTACCGGATTGGCGCGGCGGCTCAGAAGCCTTCGAGCACGATCTTGCCGCGAGCGCGGCTGCTTTCGATCAACGCATGGGCGCGTCGCAGGTTCTCGGCGTTGATCGTGCCGAAGTGCTCGCCGATGGTGGTGCGCAGCACGCCCTCGTCCACCAGCGCAGCCACGCGATTCAGGATCTCGTGCTGGCGCACCATGTCGGGCGTCTCGAACAGCGAGCGCGTGAACATCAGTTCCCAATGCAGCGAGGCGGCCTTGCGCTTGAGCGGCACCACATCGAGCGTCTTCGGGTCATCGATCACGCCAAGCCGGCCTTGCGGCGCCAGCGCCTCGACGATCTGGGGATAGTGGTCGTCGGTATGGGTCAGGCTGGCCACGTATTCCACTTGCGGCGCGCCCATTGCACGCAGCCCTTCGAGCAATGGCCGGGTGTGGTCGATCACGTCATGCGCGCCGAGTTCGCGGATCCATGCTTCGGTCTCCGGACGCGAGGCCGTGCCGATCACGCGCAACTTGGTCAGCTTGCGCGCAAGCTGCGTCAGGATCGATCCCACGCCACCGGCCGCACCGACGATCAGCAGCGAAGCCCCCTCGCCGCCGCCTTCCGGCACGCCGAGGCGATCGAACAACAGCTCCCAGGCGGTAAGCGATGTCAGCGGCAGCGCGGCGGCATCGGCATCCGACAGCGTCGTCGGTTTACGTCCGGCGATCCGCTCATCGACCAGCCCATACTCGGCATAGGCTCCGGGGCGCGTGATCGAACCGGCGTAGTAGACGGTGTCGCCGGGCTGGAACAGTGTGACATCCGGACCGATGGCTTCCACGATACCCACGGCATCCCAGCCGAGGATGCGCGGGGTATCGGTGGGAGAACCGGCACGAACCTTGGTGTCCACCGGGTTCACGGAAATGGCCTGGATCTTCACGAGCAAGTCGCGCAAACCGGGCTCGGGCCGGGCAATCTCGGCTTCGTAAAGCGATTTGGGATCTGCAATGGGCAGGCCGTGCTGGCTGTAGACAATGGCTTTCATTGAAATTCTCCGGGCCGGGTAGATGGGATGCGAGGCATGGACAGCATCTTCGCCACTGCGGAGTTATTTAAAAACTGGGAGAATCGGGCAGGACTTTCTCTTCTGGCGTGAAAATGATCCGACTCGAAGACTTGCAGCTTTTCGTGCGCACCGCCGCGCTGGGCAGTTTTTCCAATGCGGCGCGCGAGGCTGATCTGCTGCCTGGGCAGGTCAGTGCAGCCATCCAGCGGCTGGAGAAGGAACTCGATATCCGGCTGTTCGCGCGCTCCACGCGCAGCCTGCGGCTGACTGCCGAGGGCGAGCAGTACCTGCCTTATGCCGATGAAGTGCTATCCACGCTGAGAGAAGGCCGCGACCGCCTGCATGGCGAGCAGAAGGCGCTGCAGGGCACGCTCAAGATCGCCGCGCCCTCTGACCTTGGCCGCAATGTCCTGTTGCCGATGCTCACGGCGTTCCGCGAGGCGCATCCTAAGCTGGTGCTGCGGTTGTCGGTCTCCGACCAGGTGACCGACGTGTTCCGCGATCCCGTGGACATCGCCATCCGCTACGGCGTGAACGAGGGAGCGACCTATGTGGCCCTGCCGCTGGCCGAGCACAACCGGCGCGTGCTGGTGGCCTCGCCCGACTACCTGCAGCGGCATGGCCGGCCGGCCGCGCTGGACGACTTGCTGATGCACCAGTGCCTGCCATTCGTGCTGGGTGGCCGCGTCTACGACCGATGGACGTTTCCGGCCGCCGGCATGCGCCGGCAGATCACGGTCAAAGGTGTGCTGCTATGCGACGACGCGGAAATTGCGCGCCGCTGGGCCATCGATGGACGGGGCGTCGCCTACAAATCGTGGATCGATGTCTGCGACGACGTGGAACAGGGCCGGCTGGAACTCCTGCTGCCGGACCAGCCCGGAGAGCCGGTGCCGCTAAACCTGATCTGCCCGCACCGGCGGCAGTTCTCGCCCGCCGTGCGCTACCTGCACGCGGCGCTGCGCGAGCGGTTGCAGGCCATCAGCAACCGGCTCGCGGTGCATACGCGTTATCAAGGCGTCTGAACATTACTGACCGACCTTCTCCCAGCCCACGACCTGCCACTTGAACCGCGACGATTCGCCGATTTCCGAGGTATAGGTCATCTGCATCTTGCCGCCCTTCGCATAGATATCGAGGCGCGGCGCGTTCGGCAGGTCCAGCCACAGCGAATCGTTGTGGAACGACCACGTGCCGCACCACACGCAACGGTCCCCTGTCTGGTCTCCGGGCTGATGGAAGTTGAAACGGCCATCCGCGTCGATCTCCAGGTAGTCGAAGGCCCGATAGAAACTCAATAGCATCCGCTGCCCGGTGTACGCGGCGGCCGTCTGCTCCGGCGTGGCGGGAGCACCGAGATCGGATGGCGGACGCACCGTTGCGCCGTAGATTTTCCACTTGCCGATGAAATCGGCCTTGGCGGGCAGATACTCCGCTGCTGCGGCTGTGGCCGGGTTGGCCTGCGCCGGTGCGGCATTGCCGAACGTGGCTGCCACGGCGAATGTGGCGGCAATGAGAGGAAGCGTGAAGGTCTTGATTGGCATAACGGAGGAGACGGCCTGGCGCCCGAGCGAATCGCCCCGGCCCACGGAAAGCCCCGCAGCCTAACGCTGATTCGCCAAAACCAAAGCGCCGAAGAGCCGTGATAAATATGGCGTTTTCGCCATATTGTAGCGTAGACGTGGCGCATAAAGATAACTATGATGCACACGCATGGTGCGTTGCCAGCCAATGCGTGACGCCCTGCCCGGACGGCCCGCCGTCCGCTCGTAGCAAAGGCGTCACAAGGCGCCATCACATCAGGAAGCAGCAATGAAAGCGAAGTCCCTCCGCACCCTCGCCGTGGCCGCGCTGGCCGTGGCCAGCACCGCGCACGCCGCCACCAAGCCCACGCCCGAGGCCGTCACGGACCTGTTCCTCCGAACCCTGGTTCTTTCGGACACGGCAGCCATGCAGTCGCTTAACGACTACACGCGCCCGGTGCGCAAGGCCAACAAGGCCGATGGCGACTTCATCAACATCCCGGACACGGTGCAGGCCGACAAGGACTACGCCAAGGATCTGGCGCCGGTGATGCTGGAGCAGGTGAAGCTCTCCGACAAAGACAAGGCTGCGCTCGTGCCGGCAGTGGAAAAGCTGATGCAAAGCGTGCGCGATGCGCAGAAGCGTTCGGTATGCACGGTCGGCAAGTCCGAGCCGATCACCCAAGACGTACCGAAGAACATGCTGGCCGTCAGCGTGGCGTTCGACTGCAAGGTGGTAAGCCCGCCGGAGAAGATCTCGGGTTTCCTGCAGCGCGCCTCGAAGAGCAGCTGGAACACCGCGCAATACCGCGAAGCCATCGACAAGCTGCGCGTGGGCTATGAGAACGCCCCGTTGACGCAAGCGTGGCAAGGCGCCCTGCCGCTGACCGCCGAAAAGAAGAACGGCGTGTGGCAGAACATCTTCCCGCGTGAGTCGATCGACGTCGCCGAAGTGCTGTTCTGATTTGCCAGTGGCCGCCGGGGGCCATGCGGCAACGTGCCGCGCCCCGGCGAGATCATGCGCGACACCGATCGTGCGGAACAGCCATCACCAGACACGCAAGTTTCCGGTCCTGCGCGTGGCATCACGCGGCGCATAGCTGGGATTTCGTCTCGCTGACGCAGCACCGTCCGGCATGGGACATCGTGGTGTGGCTGCTGTCGATCGTGGGCCTTGTGATGTCGGTCAGCGGTGTCGTGGTGGGCTGGCGCAGACTGCGCCGCTGAAAGACCATGCGCGGCGCGCCGCGTTCCACAGTGCGGCGTCGTGTCACATAGGCCGCCTGTCAGCGCATTCATACAATGCCTGCTCTCTCATGAACGTGCCCGCACCACGCGCGGCACGCAATGCCGCAGGCCAATGATCGTTATCCGAAAAACTGCTATCGCCGCCGCCGTGGCGATGCTCGGCGTTCCCGCTTTCAGTCCCGCCTATGCTCAAGGCACGGAAGCCCCGGTGCATGAGCTGACGCCCGTCACGGTGACCGCCGCCACAGCGCCCACCGTGCTGCAGGAACCTGCCTCGGTCGGCTCCAACCTCGGTCTCACGCCGATGCAGACGCCGGCCAGCGTGGATGTCATCACGCGCGAACAGATCGAGGAGCGCGGGGACGCATCGGTGGTCGATGCTGTCAGCCGCGCGCCCGGCCTGTCGAACCTCGGCCACCCGGGCAACGGCGGCTCCGCGCTCTCGGCGCGCGGCTTCACCGATGCGTCGTCGGTGATGCGCCTGTACGACGGCACGCGCCAGTACGGCGGCATCGGCGTGACCTTTCCGTTCGATACCTGGTCCGTGGAACGCATTGAAGTGCTACGCGGCCCGGCCTCGGTCATCTATGGCGAAGGCGCCATCGGCGGCGTGGTCAACGTGGTGCCGAAGAAGCCTACGCGCGGCCCCATCGAGAACGAGATCCAGGCGACGGTGGGCAGCAACAACACGCAGCGGCTGGGCATCGGCAGCGGCGGCGCGATCAACGAAAAATGGTCGTACCGGCTGGACGTCAGCGGCAACCGCTCGGACGGCTGGGTCGATTTCGGCAACTCGCGCGACCTCACGCTCTCGGGCGCGCTGCAATGGGATCCCACGCCCGAGCTGAGCCTGAAACTCAGTTACGCCAAGGGATGGCAGGAACCCGAGCGGTACTTCGGCGTGCCGCTCGTCAACGGCCAGCAGGACGACAGCCTGCGTCGCAAGAACTACAACGTGGCCGACAGCCAGATCAAGTTCGACGACCAGTGGACGGAGCTCGCGGCCAAGTGGACGCCCAGCGCCAACCTCACCGTGCAGTCGCGGCTCTACTACATCGACAGCAAACGACACTGGCGCAACGCCGAGTACTACAACTACCTGCCCGCCAGCGGATTGATCGAGCGCTCCAGCTATACCGAAATCCTGCACGACCAGTGGCAGGTGGGCAACACCACCAGCGCCACGTACCGCCACGACGTGGGCGGCATGAAGAACACGATCTCGGCCGGCTTCGACGTCAACCGCGCATCGTTCCGCCACACCAACAACTCGCCCTACTCGGGCACGTCCACGGTAGACCCCTATGCGTTCGACCGCGGCACGTTCATCAACGTGGCGGGCACGGCGCCGAAGTACAACAACGAGGCCACGCAATATGCGTTCTTCGCCGAAGACCGGCTGGAGATCACGCCGAAATGGTCGGTGCTGGCCGGCCTGCGCTACGACCATGCCGATATCCGGCGCCATGACCTGGTGACGAACCAGCAGGCATACGACAAGAGCTTCTCCAACGTAGGCTGGCGTGCTGGCACGGTCTACAACCTGACGCGCAACCTCGCGATCTATGCACAGTATTCCGAAGCGGCCGATCCGGTCAGCGCACTGCTGATGCTCTCGCCGGCCAACAGCAACTTCGGGCTGGCCACGGGCCGGCAGGTCGAGGCCGGGGTCAAGCAGAACTTCCTCGACAACAAGGGCGAGTGGACGTTCGCCGCGTACCACATCGTCAAGAAGAACCTGGTCACGCGCGACGTGCTGAACCCCTCGCTCAGCGTGCAGGTGGGCGAGCAGTCCACCAAGGGCATCGAGGCCACGGTGGGCGTGGAATTCCTGCCGGGCTGGCGTGTCGATGCCAACGCGGCGCTGCTGCAGGCGCGCTATGACGACTTCACGGAATCGGTGGGCGGCACCCCCGTCTCGCGCGCGGGCAACGTGCCTACCGACGTGCCGGAACGCCTGGCCAATGTCTGGCTGACCTGGCGCTTCCTGCCGGGCTGGACGGCCGGCACCGGTATCCGCTACGTGGGCCGCCGCTTCGCGGATCGCGCCAACACGCTGGAGATGCCGGGCTACACCACCACCGACGTGCTGCTGCAATGGCGCCCCCGCCGCGACACCACGCTGTCACTGCGCGGCTTCAACATCTTCGACCGCCAGTACGCCACCACGGCTTACTACAACCCAACGCAATGGCTGCAAGGCACGGGCCGGCGCTTCGAGGTGTCGGTGAACTACAAGTTCTAGGGCTTTGGGCGTACCAGCTACACGTCGGGTTGCCGCCCGGGCAAACCGGCGTTTACTATCTCTTCGCGGGTCAGATCCGGCTCCTGCCAACAACGTTGATACCTCAACCACGAGGTGATTACCCATCACAGGAAACCAGGCGATGAGAAAGGCCACCAAGAAGAAGTACCTGAAAGCACTGAACCAGAGCCTGCGCGAGGAAGCTGGCAAGGAGTTCGGCGCGACTTTCGTGTTTCATCCCGTTGGCGCCAAGCCGAAGGACGCCACCGGCGTGACGGCGAGCGGTGAGGCAGACGCGGCGATGCTGGAAGTCATGGACCGCGTCCAGGCCCGCGTGTCGGCGGCGTTCGACAAACCGTCCACATCGGCGTGACAGCGGGGCAACGACGCCCGTCCGTCGAGCCGCTGCTTCCGGCGGGCACCAAACCCTCCAGCCCCACCGGCGAGTTTCCCACCTTCGAGACCTCCGATTTCGCGGGCGACGGATCGTTCTATTTCGATCTCGTGAAACTGGAGGATCGGGACGATATTCCGCGCGGCTTCCTGCACCGGCACAACTACTACCACCTGCTCTGGATGACCCGGGCCAGCGGTACGCACATGCTGGACTTCGCGCATTTTGATGTGCGCGACCACTCGGTCTTCTTTCTGTCCCCGGGGCAGGTCCATGCGTGGATGTCATCGGTAAAGCCTTACGGCTACGTGCTGAACTTCAGCACGGACTTCTTCGCCCGCATGTTCCCGCGTGCCGACGACGTGGCCCGCTTTCCGTTCTTCCATCCCACGCGCGGCAATAGCGCCCTGTATCTCTCGCAGGCCGAGCATGACAGCATGTTGCCACTGCTCGACGAGATGGACCGCGAGGCGCGCGATCGGCACGCTGGCTTTACCGATGTGGTGCAGGCCTGCCTGCTGATTCTGCTCACACGCCTGCGCCGCCTGATTCCCGACGACGATCACGCCACCGATATCGGACCGCACCAGGCATTGACGCGGCGCTTCACCGTGCTGGTGGAAACGCACTACCTGCGCTTCGATACCATCGGCCAGTACGCCGAGGCGCTCAGCGTGAGCGAGCGCCAATTGAACGATGCGGTCAAGCGAACCGTGGCGCGCACGGCCAGCCAGGTGGTGCAGGAGCGCGTGGTGCTGGAAGCCAAGCGCTGGCTCAGCAATACCGAAACGGGCATCGCCGAGATTGCCTTCCGCCTGAATATCGAGGACCCCGCCTATTTCGCCCGCTTCTTCAAGAAGCAGACCGGCCTGACACCGGGCGATTTCCGCAAGAAATATTGCCGCCCGCTGGAGTGATCTGGACTGACGCGCAAAAAAGTCCAATACAACGTCTGATCCGTCCTAACGCCGCTGCCACGCGATTGCGTACAGTCTGTGCTCATGGTGCAGCCGAACGCCGGGGATCACTCCCGCATCGGCATGTCATAAGAAAACCAGAGGCACAGGAGACAGACATGTTCAAAGCAACCGCCCGGTTGCGGGGCCTTGCCGTGGCCGCCGCATTGGCGATCACGACCTTCAACGCCATGGCGGACTATCCGGATCGCCCCTTGCGCATCATCGTGCCGTTCGCCGCTGGCGGCGCCACCGATGTGATCGCGCGCACCGTGGCACAGGCCATGTCCGCCCGGCTCGGCCAGTCAGTCGTGGTGGAAAACAAGGCCGGCGCCAACGGTAATATCGGCGCCGTTGCGGCTGCGCGTTCGGATGCCGATGGCTATACGCTGCTGATGGCCACGTCGAGCCACGCCATCAACGCCTCGCTCTATCAAAAGCTCAACTACAGTCTCACGAAGGACTTCGTGGGCCTGTCCAACCTGGCCTCGGTCCCGCTGCTGCTGGTGGTCAACCCCTCGGTACCGGTCAAGTCCGCCAGCGAACTCGCCGCCTATGCGAAGAAGAATGCAGGCAGCGTCAACTATGCATCGGGCGGCACCGGCACCGCATCCCACCTGGCCGGCGAGCAGTTCAGCACGCTGGCGGGCGCCAAGATGACACACGTCGCCTACAAGGGCGGCTCGCAGGCGCTCAATGACGTGATGGGCGGTCAGGTCCAGGTCATGTTCGCCAACCTGCCCGAGGTGCTCTCGCAGGTGCAGGGCGGCAAGCTCAAGGCACTGGCCGTGACCGGCAACAAGCGCCACGCCGCGCTGCCGGACGTACCAGCCTTCTCGGAGACGCCGTTCCCCAACATGACCGCGCGCTCGTGGTTCGGCCTGTTCGCACCGGCTGGCACGCCACCGGCGGCCGTGGAGAAACTCTCCCACGCCATCGTCCAGAGCGTGGCGGACCCCGCCGTCAAGGATCGACTCAAAGGTCTTGGCGCCGACCCCGTGGGCGACGACCAGGCAGCATTCCAGAAGTACGTGAACCAGGAAGTGACGCGCTGGGCCGTGCTTGTCAAACAGTCCGGCGCCACCGTCGACTGAATTTACTGAATGACTTTTAATCCGAGGTAACCCATGCTGTTCGACGTCCGCACCTACACCTGCCATCCCGGCACGATCAAGAAACACCTGGCGCTGTACGCCGAACATGGGTTCGCGGTCCAGAGCCAGCACCTTGGCAAGCCGCTGGCTTACCTGCAGACCGAGACCGGCAACGTCAACAGCTACATGCACATCTGGGTCTATGACAGCGCCGCCGATCGCGAAGCCAAGCGCCAGGCGCTGCAGAAGGACCCGGCCTGGGCAACTTACCTGAAGATGAGCGCCGAAGCGGGCTACCTGATCAGCCAGGAGAACAAGTTGATGACGCCGGTGTCGTTCTTCCAGCCGTAAATACCGGCATTCACCCGCATCACCTGTAGTCCTGAAGGGGAGAGCATCGCGCTCCCCCCTTTTTTCATTGCTGTGCCCCGCGTCCGCGACCGTGTAAACTCCCCCCTTTTTTCATCCTGCCGACATGACGCAAGTGCCACAGCGCACGGGTTTCAGCGGCCCGAAACTGCTCCGCCTGCTGGCGCGCCTGACCGACGCCGGAACCTCCGGCGCCGCGCCATCGCTGTCCGCCGTGATGAGCCGGTGGCTGGGCTGGACCGACGCCATTGCGCTGTCAACCGCCCTGTCGACCCCGCCGGGCAGCCATTCGGCCGATGTGCCGTCCCGCGCACCGGTGCGCGGAAATGCCAGCGTGAACCTGGACGCCGCCGGCACACACGTGCGCAACATGCTGACCGTGGCGATTACCGGACAAGGCGCCTCGTCAGACAGCCGTCGCCGCATGCCGGCGCGTCAGATTGCGCCCGATCCGGTCGACGTGGATTTCGCCGTCCATCGCCAGCGCTACGTCACGCTGCAAATGCAGATGGAGCGCGAGATTGCTGGCCTGCGCGCGCGACTGCGCACGGCGCTGGCATCGAAATCGCCGCAGGCTGCAAGGCTGGCGATGCTGGATTCGGTCATGGAACAGGTGCTCGGCGCACGCGAACAGGCCGTGCTGGCCGCCGTGCCCGGCATGTTGGAACCGCATTTCACCAGGCTGCGCGGCGCGGAAGGCGCGTGGCTGAACGTGTTTCGCACGGATATGCAGAGCGTGCTGCTGGCCGAGCTGGAGATCCGCTTCCAGCCCGTGGATGCACTGCTCGCTGCCTTGCGCGAGAACTGATCGATTGACGATTGGAAAGATATGAACAGACAACTCACACCACTCGTCGCACCCGTAGTCTTTCTGGCAGGCCTGGCCGTCGTGGGTTGGGTCGGCTTCGGTTATGCCGGGACGAATGCGCTGGCGCTGGCCGTCACGCTGTTGATCGGCGGCTTCTACGTCGGCGGCGCGCTGGAACTGCACCGCTATCGGAAGGCCACGCCCACGCTGACCGCTGCACTGGCCGATCTCACTACGCCACCGGCCAACCTTGGCGCGTGGCTGGATCGTCTGCATCCGAGCCTGCGCAATGCCGTGCGTCTGCGCGTGGAAGGCGAGCGCGTTGCGCTGCCCGGGCCGTCGATGACGCCCTATATCGTAGGGCTGCTGGTGCTGCTGGGCATGCTCGGCACCTTCCTGGGCATGGTGGGCACGCTGCGCACCACCGGCGTGGCGCTGGAGAGTGCCGCCGACCTGCAGGCCATCCGCGCCTCGCTGGCGGCACCGGTAAAGAGCCTTGGCTTTGCGTTCGGCACATCGGTGGCAGGCGTGGCCACCTCGGCCATGCTGGGCTTGCTCTCGACACTTGCCCGCCGCGAACGCATGCAGGCAGCCCAGCGGCTGGACGCGCGCATCGCCACCACGCTGCGCGTGCATTCCCGCCATCACCAGAACGAGACGGTCTTCGCGCTGCTGCAACGACAGGCCGAACTGATGCCCGCACTTGTGGATCGGCTCGATACCATGGCCGCGACGATGACCCGACAGAGCGAAGCACTCGGCGAGCGCCTGTCGGCCAGCCAGGACGCCTTCCATGCGCGTACCGACATCGCCTATGCGCAGCTCGCCGATACCGTGGGGCAATCGTTGAAGGAAGGCATTGCCGACAGTGCCCGTGCGGCCAGCGCAGCGATCCAGCCAGCCGTGGACACGACGATGGCGGGCCTTGCGCGCGAAGCCACCGCACTGCGCGACACCGTGCGCGATACGCTGCATGAGTCGATTCAGGTGACGTTGATGCAAACCGTTCAGCAGCATCTCGACGGTGTCTCCACGCGTTTCGACACCACCACAACCACCGTTGCCGAGACCTTGCGCAGCGCACTAGCCGATCAACAGCAAGCGAACATTGCGCTGACCTCCGACCTGCGCACGTCGCTCGACGGCTACACCGAGACCTTCGCGCAGCGCTCGGCAGCACTGGTCGATGGCATCGGCACACGTCTTGATGCGGCAACCACACGTGCAGCGCAGACGTGGGACACCGCCCTGTCGCGCCTCGAACAGACGGGCGAAGCACTCGCCAGCGCCAACCGCGAGGCCATGACCGAAGCCTCCACGGTCTTCGCGCAACACACGGCAGGTATCGCCGATACGGTCAGCCAAGGGCACGCGAATCTGCAATCGCAACTGGCCGCGCAGGAAACTGCACGCCAGACGGCCCTCGCCACGCGCGACGAACAACGCCTCACCGCCTGGCACGAAACGCTCGCTGCCATGGCCGCCACGATGCGCGAGCAATGGCAGCAGGCCAGCACGCAATCGGCCGATCACCAGCGCGAGATCCGCGACGCCCTCACCCAGACCGCCGCCGATATTGCCACGCACACGCAGCAGCAAGCCAGCGGCACCATTGCCGAGGTCGCGCGTCTTGCGCAGATTGCCACCGAGGCGCCGAAGGCCGCCGCCGATGTCATCGCCGAACTGCGCCAGAAACTCACTGACGGCATGGCGCGTGACAACGTCATGCTGGAGGAACGTGGTCGCCTGCTGGAGACTCTCGGCACCCTGCTCGACGCCGTGAACCACGCTTCCACCGAACAACGCACCGTTGTTGACGGACTCGTCACCACCACCGCCGACCTGCTGGAACGCGTGGGCACGCGCTTCACCGAACAGGTGGCGCAGGAGACGGGCAAGCTCGATGACATCGCCGCGCAGGTCACCGGCAGTGCGGTAGAGGTGGCGAGCCTGGGCGAGGCATTCGGCGCAGCCGTGCAACAGTTCAGCGCATCGAACGACAAACTCGCGGAGCACCTGATCCGTATCGAAGGCGCGCTCGACAAGTCGATGGCGCGTAGCGACGAACAACTGGCTTACTACGTGGCGCAAGCGCGTGAAGTGGTGGATCTCAGCATGCTGTCGCAGAAGCAGATCCTGGAGAACCTGCAGCAATTCTCCGCGCAGCAGGCGGGCGCCGAGGCAGCATGACGGACGATTTCGATGCTGGCGTAGAGCCGACCGTTCCGGTCTGGGCTGTGTTCGGTGACCTGATGTCGGTCATGCTGGGCGCCTTCGTTCTGGTGCTGCTGGGTGTCATCGGCGTGCAGATGGAGCTGTCAGCGCGCCTGGAAAACGAGGTCAAGCATCGGCAGGAAGAACTGAAACGGCGCCAGACGCTGGAAGAGGCGCTTGCCGGACCGCTGTCGGCTGGCCGCGTCACGCTCAAGGATGGGCGTATCGGCATCAGCGGCAATGTGCTGTTCGCGCTGAACTCGGACCAGTTGCAGCCGGAAGGCCGCACCCTGCTCAAGAGCCTGGCCGAGCCGCTATCGGCCTATCTTGGCGCACGCGATGAAATCCTGATGGTGAGCGGCTTCACCGACGATCAGCAGGTGCGCGAAGGCAACCGTCGCTTTGCCGATAACCTCGAGCTGTCGGCCCAGCGCGCACTCACCGTGACCCGTGCGCTGATCGATGCAGGCGTGCCCGCTGCCTCGATCTTCTCGGCGGCATTTGGCGCGCAGCAGCCGGTGGCATCGAACGCCACCGAAGAGAGCCGCGCGAAGAATCGTCGCGTGGAAATCGCGCCGGTGCCGAGAGTGTCGGGTGATGCAAAACCGCATGCATAGCGAAGCCGCAAGCGATCACGACACCCTGCTCGACGACTGGCGCGACAGCGGCGCCGATCGTTTGGACCCGGTACGCTTTCGCCTGATCGAAGCAATGGCGAGACGTGCACGCGACCACAACGGCGAAACGGGACGGCTGCTGCAATCGCGTATCGCGCAATTGGTTGCCGAGTATCGTGAAGCATTGACGCGCGCCTCGACCGAGACATCACCAACCGAATCCTCCACGCCATCATCCCCCGCACTCGCCGACCTCGCAGCACTCACGAGACGACTCGGTGCGCGCACGCATCCGATGGCAGCACCTGCCGCCAACGCACCGCATCGCCTCCACGCCGCAGAACCGGCGCTGGCCGACTACTTCCGCGACACACTCGCGCGCGTCAGTGTCGACCGCCAGTTGCGCGAATCACAGGCCGTCGTACCGGAAAACGCAGGACCGCTGAACACGAACCAACTCGTGCATCGCGCGCTCTCGCTGATGCAGGAAGTCTCGCCCGGCTATCTCGAACAGTTCCTGTCGTACGTGGATGCCCTGGCATGGCTGGAAGGTATGCACACGATCTCGCTCGTGCCTGAGAAGAGGACGCGTGCGAAGGCGGGCAAGGCGCCGAGCGCGTAGGAAACTGCGCGCGGTGGATGAAGGCCGTGGACGGCGTTGGCGTACACATAGCGACGCGTCGCGCATACAAAGCGAAACGCCCGTAGTAATATGCTCGGCATTGCATCCTGTGTCCTTCCCCGCCCACATGCCAGAAGAAAAGAAGAGCCTGTCCGAAACCATCCGCACCGCCATCGAGCAGGACATTCTCTCGGGCAAGCTGCCCAGCGGCAGTCAGCTGGAAGAACAACAGCTTCTGGCACGTTTCAATGTCTCGCGCACGCCCGTGCGCGAGGCGCTGATCCAGTTGGAGTCTGCTGGGCTGGTCGATCTGGTGCCGCGCCAGGGCGCAATCGTCAAGTCGATCTCGTTGCGCGAGTACGTTGCCATGAGCGAGATCCTCGTGCAACTCGAAGCCCTCGCGGCGAGGCTCGCTGCGCGGCGTATGTCTGCGGCGCAGCGTCAACAGATGCAGGATGCCTACGAAGCCTGCAAGCGCGCGGCGGAAACTGCGGATTCGGATGCCTATCGCACCGCAAACGACCTGTTTCATCGCGTGATCTACGAAGCCAGTTGCAACGACATCCTGTCGCGCCAGATCCGCACGATGCGCGCACGCATGCGCGGCATGCGCGATCTGCGTTTCCAGAAGCCTGCGCGTATCCTGGCATCGCTTGAGGAACACGGACACGTGATGCGCGCCATTCTCGAAGGCAGCGAGGATGCAGCAGGCGACGCGATGATCCGGCACATCGCCACGGGCGGCGACGTCTATGCGGACATGATCGCCTCGATGCCCGCCGAGGCCGACACGCGCAAGCGCACGCGCGGCCTATCCGACATCGAATAGCTCAGTTGAGCTTCACGCCAGCCTGAACGATCCGCTCCAGCGCGTTCTTGCCATCGGCGGCGGCCCATTTGCCGAACTCTGCCGGCGACGGGGACAACGACACCTCGCTACCATTGCCAGCCAGCTTCGCGCGGATCTGCGGATCGGCCATCACCTTCGTCGTCGCGGCAAAGATCCGGTCCCGGATCGCCGGAGGCAAACCCGCCGGGCCATAGAGCCCGAACCAGAACGTGAAGTTGAAACCGGGCAAGCCTGACTCCGCCAGCGACGGCAATCCGGGCGCTACCTCCGACGGCTTGGGCGTGGTCACGCCAATCATCTTGATCATGCCTTGCGTGCCCATCGGCAGGACCGAGGCCGCAGTGCCAAACGACAACTGAACCTCTCCTGCAGCAACCGCTTGCAGCGCCGGCGCGCCGCCCTTGTATGGCACGTGTGTCATCGGCACGCCGGTGGCTTTCTCGAACTGCAAGCCTGCCACATGGGGAGATCCACCGATGCCCGACGACGAATAGTTGAACGCGCCGGGCTTGGTGCGCGCCTTGGCAATGAGTCCCTTCAGGTCCGAGACGCCAAGATTCCGATTGACCGCGAGGATTAGCGGCGAAACCGTCAGCCGGGTGATGGGCGTGAAGGCATCGCTCTTGTAGCGAGCATTGAAGAGATGCTGGTCGATGCCATACAGCGTGGCAGTCGCCAGGCCAAGCGTATAGCCGTCCGGCGCGGCGCTTGCCAGCGCAACGGAGGCCAGCGTACTGCTGGCGCCCGGCTTGTTCTCGACGACAATGGGCTGGCCCAGTTCCTTCGACAGCGCCTCGCCCAGCACGCGTGCCACAACATCCGCCGCGCCTGCGGGCGTATAGCCGACCAGCAACCGGATCGGCCGGTTCGGGTAGTCATCGGCACGCGCGGCAAGCGGCGCCATCCCTGCGGCGATGCTGGCCGATACCACCAGCGCAGCGCGCATCTTCAACAGTCTTCTTGTCATGTGTTGTTGCCTCCTCGGTTCGCGGATCGGTCCGCGTCAGACCGCGACGTTGCTCTCGCGCAGCCGTTCGATGGTCGTGTCGTCCAAACCCAGCGATCGCAATATGTCGTGCGTGTGCTGGCCAGGATCCGGCGCGGCACTGTCGAACTGCTCGGGATGCGGCGCTGCCGACAGGTTGATCGGAGAACGCAGCAAGGACAGCGATCCCAATAACGGATGCTCTGCAGGGCGCGTCATGCCCAGATGCCGCACCTGCGGATCTTCGAATGCCTCACCGATATCCAGCACCGGCCCGCACGGCACACCGGCCGCATTCAACCGCGTGGTGAGTTCGTTCACGGAGAACCCGGCGATGCATCGCTCGATGCCCGCCTCCACGCGCTCCCGATGTTCGATGCGCCCCGTCGCCGTATGCAGCGCGGTATCGGCAAGCAGCCAGTCGGCATTCAGCGCCTCACAGAAGTTGCTCCACATCCGATCCGTGCTGGCCGCGATGTTCACCACGCCATCCTGGCAACGATAAGTGCCCATGGGGACAAGCGTGGGATGCGCGTTGCCCTGCTGCGTCGGGACCACGCCCTCCACCGTATAGCGCGCACCCTGGAAATCCAGCTTGTTCAGCATGGCTTCGATCAGCGAGGTATGCACCCATTGCCCGCGTCCGGTACGCTCGCGATGCAGCAGCGCCAGCAGGATGCCCTGCCCCAGAAACATGCCCGCCGTGGTATCCGATATCGCAATCCCCACGCGCACCGGTCCCTGCCCCGGCATGCCCGTGACCGAACTCAGTCCACACATGCCCTGGACGATCTGATCCAGTCCGGGCCGTTCGCAATACGGGCCGTCCTGCCCGAACCCCGAGATGCTCGCCAGGATGATGCGCGGATTGATCGCGCTGAGCGCCTCGTACGTCAGCCCCAGCCGCTCCTTCACCACGGCGCGGAAGTTCTCCACCACGATGTCGGCCTTCGCCACGAGCGACTGGAAGATCTCGCGCCCTTCCGGCGTCTTGAGGTCCAGGCAGAGGCTGCGCTTGTTGCGGTGAAGGTTCTGCTCATCCGACCCGCGCCTGCGTCCAGTCACCGAACCGCGATCGCGCAGCGGCGGCGGTTCGATACGTATGACATCGGCGCCCCAATCCGCCAGCAGACGGACGGCGACCGGACCGGCTCGGGCGATGGAAAGGTCGAGGACCGTGGTGCCGGCTAATGGAAGTTCTGTGCGCATCGGTGGAACTCATCCTGTGACAATCGACGCAAAAGTATACGGATAACACTCATATGAATACGTATACGGACTTACCATGATGCGAATTCGCCGCCTTTGCTCTACGATGGCAGCGCTTTCCCGGTTCCATGCATCGATATATCCGCACCGTTCCGCATGTTTCCGGCCGCCCCAAGAACAAGTCCAAGCATGGATTCTCCGTATGCAGACACTGGCATTCCGTATAGCGAAACACGGCGAACCTGACGTACTGGAACGCTGCACGGTCACCGTCGATGCCCCTGGCCCCGGTGAAATCCAGATCGCGCAGGCCGCTATCGGCCTGAATTTCGCCGATATCTATCAGCGCCGGGGCGCGCACGGGCCGCACAGCGCCACGCCTTTTCCGGTCACGCTGGGTTCGGTTGGCGCGGGAACGGTCACGGCAATCGGGTCAGGGGTTGACGGATTTCAGGTGGGGCAGCGCGTGGCCTACATGTATCCCGGCGCGTATCAGGTCGTCCGCAATGTGCCGGCGGATCGTGTCGTCGCACTGCCTGACGATATTCCGCTCGACGTAGCGGGTGCCACGCTGCTGCGCGGCCTCACCGCCGAATACCTGCTGCGGCGGCTCTACGTGGTGAAGCCCGGCGATGTCGTGCTGGTGCATGCCGCAGCCGGTGGCATGGGTGTTCTGCTCTCGCAATGGGCGCGCTCGTTGGGCGCCACGGTGATCGGCACGGTGGGCAGCGAGGCCAAACGCCAGGTCGCCTTGGATCACGGCTGCCATCACGTGATCGACTACCGGAATACGGACTTCGCCAGTGAAGTGCTGAAGCTGACCGATGGCAAGGGCGTGGCGGTGGTCTACGACGCTGTGGGCAAGGACGTCTTCCTGCCCTCGCTCCAGTGTCTGCAGCCATGCGGCATGGCCATCAACTACGGCACCGCGTCGGGCGATGTCGAGGCATTCGATCTGCAACGCCTGCATGCCAGGTCGCTGATCGTGGCGCGGCCCACGCTGCGAACCTTTATTGCGGATGCGGCATCGCTCAGGCGCGCGGCACAGGTGCTGTTCGATGCGGTGACCGCCGGGGCGCTACGGCTTGAAGTGGGCCAACGATTCGCATTCGACGATGTGCGGATTGCACACGAGATGCTGGAGAGCCGCCGCACCATCGGCTCGACCGTACTGATTCCTTGATCACGACAGGACGCCACATATGAAGCTATTCCATGGATGGCTGTCCAGTGCCTCGCGTCGCGTACGGTTGTGTCTCGCAGAAAAGGGCATCGCCTATGAGAGCGTGCCGGTGGATCTCGCCGCGCAGGAACACCACTCTCCCGCGTTTCTCGCCATGAATCCGAATGGCGTGGTGCCCGCGCTGGTCCTCGACGATGGCCGCTTTCTCTACGAGAGTTCCACCATCTGCGAATACCTCGACGAGACGTTCCCGACGCCCTCGCTACGTCCCGCAGACGCTTATGTCCGCGCGCAGATGCGCAACTTCGTGCGCTGGACCGACGACCACGCACTGCCCCACCTGTTGATCCTCAACTGGAGCCTGGCGCTGCAACCGGTGGCCTCGCAATGGAGCGACGATGCGCTGGCCACGCGGCTGGCGAGAATCCCGACGGCATCGCGGCGCGAAGCCTGGCTGCGCATCGCCCGCAAGCCCTACACCGACGACGAGAAGCGCCAGGCACTGGAAAGCCTTCTCGCATTGATCCCAAAGATGGAGACTTCACTGGGCAGTCAACCATGGCTGATGGGCGATGACTACTCGCTCGCCGACATCGCCGCCGTGCCGTTCATCGCACGCATTGCCGAACTTGCGCCGAATGCGCTGTCATCCGATACGGCGCCCGCCGTCGCGGACTGGTGGCGACGGATGCAGCATCGCCCCGCCTTCTCGCTCGCTCGCATCGACAGCTTTGACGCTGCCCTGCAGGCGCGCGGCGCGATGGCGCAATAGAAAGCCCGATCGACAACTTCTTTCAGAGACCGCTTATGCAAAACGAAGGCTCGCTGCCCACGCTCGACATCGAAGGCCACATTGCCACGCTGACGTTGCGCCGTCCCGATGTTGCCAACCGGCTGGGCCCGGACGATCTTGAGGCGCTGCACCAGCACGTACAGACCGTCAATCAAAGCGAAGCGCGCGTCCTGCGACTGCGCAGCACCGGCAAGTACTTCTGCAGCGGCTTCGATATCGGCAAGCTCGCCGCCGGCCAACGCGGCGTCGGATTCGAACCGCTGGTGAATGCGGTCGAAGACTGCCGCGCCGTCACCATCGCGGAAATCCAGGGCGGCGTATACGGGGGCGGCACCGACCTCTCACTCGCCTGCGACTTCCGGATCGGCACACATGCCACGGAGATGTTCATGCCCGCGGCGCGGCTGGGCTTGCATTTCTACGAACGCGGCATGCGCCGCTACGTCACGCGACTCGGGCTGAACCATGCGAAGCGACTGTTCCTGACCGCCGAGCGCATTCAAGCCTCGGACATGCTGGCATGCGGCTTCCTGACCGAGCTGGTCGCGCAGGACGCCCTGCAGGCGCGCGTGGATACGCTGAGCGACACCATCGCCGATCTCGCGCCGCTGGCCGTCCAAGGCATGAAGCGGCATCTGAATGCCATCGCCTGCGGTACGCTCGATGCGGAGGCACTGGCCAACGACATCCGCAGGTCCACCCAGTCGGAGGATATTCGCGAGGGTGCCATGGCGTGGAAAGAAAAGCGGCGCCCGAACTTCCTGGGCCGGTAATCGCAAAGAACAAAAAACAAGGAGACAACATGGGCAATCAGGGACCCACTTTCACGCGTCGCCAGTGGCTCGCCACTGCAGGCGCACTCGCCGCTACCACGACTCTTCCTACCTCCGCACAGGGGTTGGATGAAAGCTCGGTGTTCTCGATCGTCGAGACCGCCGACGGCAAGGTGCGCGGGCTGAAGTCGGGCGGCATCCACGTATTCAAGGGCGTGCGATACGGTGCGGATACGTCTGGAGCCAACCGCTTCCAGCCGCCGCAGCCGGTATCAAAGTGGACCGGCGTGCGCGACGCCACGTCTTACGGCAACTACGCCCCGCAAATGCCCGCGGATCGTCGGATCGCCTACGCGGACCTGATCGCCTACGACCTGCAGCCCGGTGGCATGGGCGAAGACTGCCTTGTCCTGAATCTCTGGACGCCCTCGCCTTCCTCATCTGCAAAGCGCCCGGTGCTTGTGCATCTGCATGGCGGCGGCTTCTATGCGGGGTCGGGCAATTCGCCGCAGTTCGATGGCGAGAAGATGGCGCGCTTTGGCGATGCAGTCTTCATCACGGCCAACCATCGCCTCGGCGCCTTCGGCTATCTCAATCTGGCCGAAGTGGGCGGCGAGCGTTACGCGCAATCCGGTGCAACGGGCATGCTCGATATCGTGGCGGCGCTGCGCTGGATACGCGAAAACGTCAGCGCGTTCGGCGGCGATCCATCGCGCGTACTTGTCTTCGGCCAGTCAGGTGGCGGTCTGAAAACCAGCACGCTGATGGCCATGCCTTCCGCGCAGGGCCTGTTTCATCGTGCGGGCGTCATGAGCGGCTCGGGCATCCGCACCATGACGGCTGCGCAATCTGCCACCATCGCCGAGAAGTATCTCGGTGTGCTACAGATTGGCAAGTCATCGCTCGACCGGCTCCACACCATGCCCTTCCAGCAGTTGCTGGCCGCGCAGATACTCTTCGAGAAAGCCGACCGCGCCAAGGGTGAAGCCCCGCGTGCGTTCTCGCCAGTGGTGGATGGCGTGGCCATTCCCCGCCATCCCTTCGATCCCGATGCGCCCGCCATCTCGTCGTCGGTGCCGATGATCATCAGCACCACGCTCGATGAGCGCGCATACCGGCAGATCAACTTCGATCTCGATGACGCAGGATTGCTGAAGTTCGCGCAAGCCCGCGTCGGTGAAGACGCCGCGCGCCTGCTGAAGATGTATCGCGACGAAGACCCGCACGCCACGCCATTCGTGCTGCAAGCACGCCTCGACACGGACATGACATTCCGACGCGGTGCGCAATTGCAGGCCGACCGCAAGGCAACCCTCGCCACGAAGGGCGGCGCCCCGGTGTGGACCTACCTGTGGAAAACGCCCAGCCCCGCATACGGCGGCCGCTATGGCGCCCCGCACGGCGTGGATATCGGCCCAAGCCTGCACGACATCCGCATGGGCCTGAACGGTCCCAGCGAGACGAACCTTCGCATGACCGATCAACTCGCCAGCGCATGGGTGCAGTTCGCTGCAACCGGCGATCCGAACAACGCGCGCACGCCGCAATGGCCCGCCTATACGACGGCAAAGCGGAGCACGCTCGTGTTCGACAAGGATGCCGCGCACACACAGGCACAGGACGATCCACGGCGCGCGTTCAGGGAGTATTGGGCAAGGCAGATGTAGGCCCCGCCCCCCAGC